>CAVAKZ010000001.1:0-133461 GCA_963589425.1 Parabacteroides distasonis
GTTAAGCACGCCGCCAGCGTTCATCCTGAGCCAGGATCAAACTCTCGTATAAAAAGCTTAGGCTTGGTCTTTCACAAGCCTTAGCGTTTATACGCTTCTCGATGACTCAGCGAGCAAATCTCCGATTTGCAAGCTTAGTATCGCAGAAGCTTCATTCTCTCCAGTTCAAGAAAAACTTACTAGCTTTCCTATCCCTTTTACTGTTTTTTAAGGTTGACACGAAATTTCTTTCATGTCCGTTCTGAATAATTCTTTAAGAATTTTCAGGGTTTGTTGTCTATTGTTTAATTATCAAGGTTCTGTCTGTCTTCGCGACAGCTTTAATAGATTATCACATCTTTTTTAGCTTGTCAAGAAGTTTTTTAAGTTTTTTGTTTCAGCGTTTTGTTTTCGCGAAACAGCTAATCTAGAATATCATGTTGTTCCCTTTTTGTCAACAACTTTTTTATTCTTTTTTCTGCCTTTACATGAACCATAGCGCTTTCCAGCCTTGTCTCACGCGACAGCTTGTATAGATTACCACTGCATTCTAAGTTTGTCAATAAGTTTATTTAAAAAATATTGCAATATTTAAAATCGGATTAAAATCATACAAGGCCTTTAGGTAAGGATCTACCTGTATGGCATCATAAAGGGCTTTTCCAGCCTCTGTTGTATATAGAAGGGTAATGATAATAAACACAATCCAAATAACAATCGCCGCACATAACACGCCAATCACTCCACCGGCCAATCGATTTACAAATCCAAGGACCGGCAGGTCTGCCACTATATCCAAAGAAAAGATAATGGCACGGAGAATCAAGGTAACAAGCAAGAAGGTTACTATATAGGAAACCAAATATATAATCAGATTAGACAAATATTTTCCCACATACTCTGCAAAGCTTTTTACACCCAGCTCTGCATAGGTATCGCTATTATTGTTTTTCTGAAGAAGGTTCTTGAAAATCTGGGGCATATCCGCCTCTTCAATTGCCTGTCCCTGAATATCCGAGGGAATATTAATATCACTCAGAGAAGTCGAATCACTGTCTGTACTGCTTCCGCTGACACCACCTAAGACGCTGCTGGATATTCCATATTTAGCCAGGTCCTGGCTGGTTACATTCCCATTTACAATATCATCTATGCTAATGCCATGCTCTGCAAGATCCTCTTCATCCACTCCGGCAGCCTTCAAAACCTTTTCTACCCTTTCTCTGGTAAGGCCGACAGAAGTGCTTACATTCTCCTGGCTTCCATTTAACTGAGTCAAAGCAGCTGTTGTAATGGCAGAAGATACTTTTTCTTCAATCACCTCATTGATGGGCGTGTAGTTTTCTACAAGTTCCGCTACATAGGGGGATGCAAAACACACCACCACCAAGGTCACAATGGTGGTAGCTATAGACACTGCAATTCGAATTGCCCCTCTATATACCCCTATAAAAAAGCCTATTAAAAATACTGCTCCTACAATTCCCAACAATACGTTCATACACTCTCCTTATTCACCACAGGCATCTCATCTTCGCATTTTTCTCACTTCACCACAGGCATCTCATCTTCGCATTTTTTCTCACTTAACTAAACGCACCAGATCCAATCCATCTGCTGTCATAACAACATATCGATTCACCCCTGACACCGGAAGTATTTCCAGAATATCGCTATCCATACTTCCCTCAAACCTGTGAATTCCATTTATCTTATAAATACTACATTTCTTTCCATCATATAAGATCACCTGTCCGCCGCTAATCTTCACCTTATCATAGGTATCGACAATGGATTTGCTTAAGACTTCTTTACCGGAAGCCTTATACAAGCGCAATTCATAACCAGATTCATTTTTATTTTTTACAATTAATCCAATATATTTGTTATTGTGAAATACGTTTTTGATTTCTCCGTCTATTTTAATAGTAGCACTTTCCCTTGGTGTCTCTGTCCCACTATATATAGCCAACAAATTATCTCCCACCGCCACAGAAGTATTCTCATCCATAAAAAAGGCACTGCTCATAATCGTATCACTGTACTCTTTTTCCGAAACGATATGGTCTGTTTTTTCCTCTCCGGCTGTACCAAAATTATAATATAGAATCTTTGAAGTAATCTTTCCATCCTGAGTATAAAGATAAAGGACCTCCATAGTATTTCCATCATTGGATAGGGCCACATTTATAGGATATCCTGTTCCGGAAATTGAACTTTTATGTTCCACCAAAACATTTCCCTTAGCGTCATAGCACATTACCATTGCGGATTCTGAATTTTTAAGAATGGCTCCTACAATCCCTTGGCTAGATACCGTCGCATGCTCAATAGGCATATTGGTTTCTATCTCTCCTTTTACGCCTTCTTTGGTAATAACCTCAATGGTATTCCCCCCTTGATCATACACAAGAGCCGCCGAATTCCCCACTATAACGGTTGGCTTCTTAATCTGGTAGGATTGGTTCCACTGTTCCTCTCCTTTTTGATTCAGATAAGAAATACCATCCCGACTATATTTTAAAAATCCAGATTCAAATTCCGCATAGTTGCTAGAAGAGGCTTCTCCTATCGCAAATGTGTCAGATATGCGAACTTTTGTGTAGGTCTGCAAGGTAATCAGCAAATAAATCCCTACAACTACCAACAACAGAATGCCTAAGCGTATGGCTGCACGCCTCCGCCGCTTCTTGCGCCTTTCCTTCCCATTCAGCAGTGGATCCTCCACTCCATCTTCCTCATTTAATTCCTTGATTAAATTCTCCACCAACTGATCGGCAGGATCCTCATCCTCTCGCACCACATGGAGATTCGTATTCTTATGATTCTTCATTTGATCCTCAACTTTTTATTTTGCTAATTTGGGGTCAGTATAACATATTTCAAAAAATGTGTACATAAAAACAGAATCCTGGTCATCAGGATTCTGTACACAGACACATATTTTTTAGTACATGGCACGAGATAGGCTGCCAGCCGCTGCACCAAACATTGCTCCAAACAAAATCGCAAACAAGAGCCACACCAGCGCCAAAATAGCCGCTATAATCAAGCAAGCACGACAATAATTCTTACGATTAAGATTACCTGTTCCGAAAGCCCATACGAAATACATAATGAGCCCTACACAAGGAATTGCCAATACAATAATGGTAAGTAGCCACTGTCCTATGGTCATTGGTGTTGGATCATCCATGTTTATGGGCTGGTTTGGATACCCATTGAAGTTTGGCTGATTGTTATAACCATACTGATTATAATCCGGCTGTCCTCCATTGCCATAATTATACTGGTTTGCATTAGGGTCTGAAAATCCCTGATTTGGATCATACTGATTATCCATAAATTTTCCTCCTCTAAATCTTTAGAACTTAACAACCTCTTACCTTTAAGATAGCATACCGGCACTTTCTATACAATGGCTTTTGGCAACAATCTTCTATTAAATTCAATAGGTTATTGGGATTATATATCATAGGCTGTTGATTAGGAAAATAAGTCAAGAATCGATAAATATAATAAAGGATCATTGTCACAATCATCATAAGCAAGATCAGCTGCATCCACTTCACCGATTTCCCATGAAAGAAATATCTGTAAATCACCACTGCAGCTGCAAATGCTAGGATCCCGTAAATAAATGGATGCAGTTCTAAGGCTCTCCCATATTGACCTCTCAGCAGGCAAAGCCCCGCCCGGGTAAGGCCACAAGCAGGGCAGGGATAGCCTGTGATCCAAACTGCCGGACATAGACTGACTATATATTTGCTCAAAATCACAATGTGGGCGATTATTAAAACAATCGCCCACATAAAACCCTTGCCATAATTACGAGCATCCGCGCGTATATAGTCAAAAGTTTCTTTTATATATTCTTTCATCTCTATATCTTGTAACCCATCTTATACGAAGGCCTTTACAGCTGCGTAAATGCTGTCTGCATCCAAGCCATACTTCTTAATAAGTTCCACTGCAGGTCCTGATTCTCCAAAGGTATCCATAATACCGATCTTCTTTACCTTTGCAGGTGCCTTCTCAGCTACTACATCACTTACCGCACTTCCAAGACCACCAATAATAGAGTGCTCCTCAACAGTTACGATCTTACCAGTCTTCTCTGCTGCTGCAACTACTGCTGCCTCATCTAAAGGTTTGATTGTATGCATGTTAATTACTTCTGCGTTGATTCCGTCTGCCGCAAGCTTGTCTGCCGCCGCAAGAGACTCTGCCACGGTAAGTCCTGTTGCAATAATGGTAACATCACTTCCTTCACGAAGGGTAATGGCCTTACCAATCTCAAACTTGTAATCCGGATTATCATTGATTACCGGAACAGCTAATCTTCCAAAACGAAGATAAACCGATCCCTGGTGCTCATATGCCGCCTCAACAGCAGCCTTTGCCTCAATATCGTCTGAAGGGTTTAAGACAACCATACCCGGGATGGTTCTCATAAGAGCCAGGTCCTCGTTGCACTGATGGGTTGCTCCATCTTCACCTACAGAAATACCTGCATGGGTTGCTCCGATTTTTACATTAAGCTTCGGATATCCAACAGAATTACGAATCTGCTCATATGCACGTCCTGCTGCAAACATTGCAAATGTACTTGCAAAAGGAACCTTTCCTGTTGTTGCAAGTCCTGCTGCCACGCCTACCATATTACACTCAGCAATACCGCAGTCAATATGACGCTCCGGAAATGCTTTCTTAAATGTACCAGTCTTTGTTGCTCCGGCAAGATCCGCATCCAAAACAACTAAATCCGGGTGTTTCTCTCCTAAGGCAACTAAAGCGTTACCATAGCTCTCTCTTGTTGCAATCTTCTTTACTTCTGACATAACGCTTCACCTACTTTCTCCAAATCTGCCATTGCGATTTCATACTGCTCATCATTAGGAGCAGCTCCATGCCATGAAGCCTGATTCTCCATGAAGGATACCCCTTTACCCTTTACAGTCTTAGCTATAATGGCTGTAGGCTGGCCTTTGGTCTCTCTAGCCTCTTTAAAAGCAGCTGCAAGCTGATCAAAATCATGTCCATCTACGTTGATCACATGGAAATTGAAAGCCTCAAATTTCTTATCGATCGGATACGGAGAGTTAACCTCACTAATCTCACCATCAATCTGTAAATTATTGTTGTCAACGATCACTACTAGGTTGTCCAGTTTTCTATGAGCAGCCAGCATAGATGCCTCCCATACCTGTCCTTCCTGAATCTCACCATCTCCTAAAAGTGTATATACTCTGTAATCTTCCCCAGATAATTTTGCAGAGATTGCCATTCCAACTGCCGCTGAGATTCCCTGTCCCAAAGATCCACTGGACATATCTACTCCCGGAATATGCTTCATATCCGGATGTCCCTGAAGATAAGATCCTACTTTACGAAGTGTCTCAAGATCCTCTACCGGAAAAAATCCTCTGTGGGCCAATGTCGAATAATAACCCGGTGCTGTATGTCCTTTGGATAATACAAAACGATCACGTCCCTCTTTCTTCGGATCCTTTGGATCAATATTCATTTCCTCGAAATACAGATATGTGTAGATATCTGCTGCTGATAATGATCCACCCGGATGACCGGATTTTGCACTGTGAACAGCTGTGATCACGCCTTTGCGAATCTCATTCGCTGTCTTCATCAACTCTACCTTGTTCATGTAAAAAGCCTCCTTATTGGTTTATAAAAAAATTATACCTTACCTGCTAAGCAGGGTCAATATACACACTTTTTCACTTCTACAATTCTGTTCTTCCCTCTAAAGCTCGCAGAAGTGTCACCTCATCAATATATTCCAAATCTCCCCCTACCGGAACACCGCTGGCAATTCGGCTCACCTTAATACCTGTAGGTTTGATCAACTTACTGATGTACATAGCAGTAGTCTCTCCCTCCAAACTGGAGTTGGTGGCAATGATAACTTCCTCCACATCCCCCTGAAGGCGGGTAATCAATTCCTTCAGTTTAATGTCCTCAGGCCCTACTCCCAGCATAGGGGAAATCGCGCCATGAAGCACATGATAAACCCCTTCGTATTTTCCTGTTTTTTCATAAGCCGCCAAATCTCTGGTATTTTCCACCACCATAATGGTTTTATGGTTTCTGCTTGTGCTGGCACAAATTGGACAAAGTTCCTGGTCTGTTAATGTATAACATTCCTTGCAATATCTGACATTGTTCCTGGCATCTATCATAGTATTTGCCAATCGTTCCACATCTTCCTTGGGCATATGAATAATGTGGAAGGCTAGTCTCGCCGCTGATTTTGAGCCAATCCCCGGCAAGCAAGAAAGTTCCTCAATCAGCTTTGTAATCTGACTACTGTAGTAATCCATTAGAATAACCCCGGCATTCCGGCACCGCCTGTAAATTTAGCCATTGCTGAAGTAGATTCTTCATCCACCTTCTCCAGAGCCTCATTCACTGCTGCGATGATCATATCTTCTAACATTTCTACGTCTTCCGGATCTACTGCATCCTCATCAATGGATAATTTTAAGAGTTTCTTAGTTCCAGAAACTGTTGCCTCCACAGCTCCACCACCGGCTGTTGCAGAAAATTCTTTTGTTTCCATTTCCTTTGCCTGCTCTTCCATCTGACGCTGCATCTTCTGCGCCTGCTTCATTAAATTTGCCATGTTTCCCGGCATTCCACCAGAAAATCCTCCTCTTTTCGCCATTCTATTGTTGTCCTCCTATTGTCTATTATCTTTATATCTAATCTTCTTGGTTGATTTCAAAATCAATCGCCGCATAACCCTCAAGATCTACATAACGCTCATCAAATTTTTGCCCCGGCTCAAGGGTTCGAATGTCAATCTCTATATTTTTTCCTGTGTACTGAGCAATGGCTTCTTTGATTTCCTGCTTACGCTCCTCTGTATTCAAGAAGCTTGCATCTACAGGATTTTCAAACACAAAAAGCATTCCTCCATTGTCATCTGCGCTAACCTTGGCCCTTCCTAAATAACTACGAATAATTCCCGACAAGTGGTCATTATTTCTCCAACGCTTAAACTCAGTGGCAGCTTGGACCACTTCATTGGGCAAGGCATCCGGAAGCTTCGGTTTCTGAACCGGCTTTATACTTTTTGTTTCTGCAGAAGCTTCCATTATCAGCTTAGGCTGAAATTCTCCCTCCTGCGCTTGCTTTTCCAAGGCCTTTACTCGGTCAGACAGAGCATCTGGGTTCTGATCCATGGCAGGTCTGCAAAGTTTGATTAAAGTCACCTCAAAAAGCACTCGCTTTTGCACTGCAAATTTCAACTGATTGGAAAGTTCTGAAAAAACACGGATGAAACGCATCAAGCTGTCATCCTCTATCATCTGGGCTTCTTCTTTTAATCTGGCCAGATTCTCTGTGGACACATCCAGGATATCTTCCATATCATCGGAACTTTTTACCAACAAAAGATTTCGCAGATACCAGGTAAAGTCTGTAGCCAACTGGGAAAGTTCACGACCTTGAATCACCAGTTCATCTACCGTAGAAATCACTGCCCGCACATCCATATCCAGAATCTGTCTTAGAAGTCTGCTAAAGACTTCCGTATCTACTGCTCCCAAAACTTCCAACACATGGTCATAGGTCAGCCGCTCTCCCAGATAAAAAGCCACACATTGGTCTAAGAGACTCAAAGAATCTCTCATTGATCCATCTGCCCTCCTGGCAATATAGCGCACCGCCTTGTCTTCCACATCCCAACCTTCTTTGGCAATCAGTTCTTTCAATCGATCCTCAATAGTCCCTAGAGAAATATGTTTAAAATCATACCTCTGACAGCGACTTAAGATTGTAATGGGAATCTTGTGAGCTTCTGTGGTTGCCAAAATAAATATGACATACTCCGGAGGTTCCTCCAAAGTCTTTAAAAGAGCATTGTAGGCCCCTGGCGACAGCATATGCACCTCGTCGATAATGTATACCTTATATTTTCCTTCCGCCGGTCGGTAGGATACTTCTTCCCGAATCTCTCGGATATTGTCCACACCATTGTTGGAGGCAGCATCAATTTCAATAACATTCATGGAACTGCCTTCAGCAATGGATTTGCACATTCTGCATTCCCCACAAGGGCTCCCGTTTATCGGATGTTCACAGTTCACTGCCTTAGCCAGAATCTTTGCCACAGTAGTTTTTCCCGTTCCCCTGGTGCCACAGAACAAATAAGCATGGCTGGTTCGCTCTCCGCTGATTTGATTTTTCAATGTTTTTACTATGGCATCCTGCCCCTTAACGTCCTCAAAAGTTGTGGGACGAAACTTACGGTATAATGCCGTATACGACATGTATTACACTCCCTTATCTTAACAATGCACTTATATTTCCGCATTGTTTATATTACTTTTTTTCTTTCTTAAGCTTTTTCTCCTTCTCAGGATTCTCAGTTTCTCCTGCTGCTGCCTCTTTCTCCGGAAGTCCCAGATCCTGCATTTCACCAAAACTAATACCAATATTTCTTGCTTCTTCAATAATAGCTGATTCCGGATCAACGCATTTTAACTTTCCTGCCACTTCCTCCAGAGGCACATGAATAATCTTATCATGCTTAAGACCTACCATAAATCCAAACTCTCCCCGAAGAATGGCACTTCCTGCTTCTGCTCCAAGTCTAGTAGCGATTACTCGATCATATGCACAAGGCTCCCCACCTCTCTGAGTATGCCCAGGAACAGTGATTCGAACTTCCTGATCCATACGGCTTTGAATTCTCTCTGCCAGCTGATAAGCTACTGATGGATATTTTGACACCTTCTTAGCCAGTTCCTTCTTGGAAAGCTTTGCATCTTCCTTGGAAATAGCACCTTCTGCCGCCGCAATAATGGTAAAGCTCTTTCCTGCTGCCTTACGCCTGTTAATGTATTCTACAATAGCCTCTGTATCATAAGGAATTTCCGGAAGGAGAATGATATCCGCTCCCCCGGCAATACCTGCATGCAAGGTAACCCAGCCTACCTTATGGCCCATGACTTCCACAATGAACACACGGCTGTGAGAGGTTGCAGTAGAATGGATACGATCAATGGTATCTGTGGCAATGTCTACAGCACTCTGGAAACCAAAGGTCATCTCCGTTCCCCAAAGATCATTATCTATGGTCTTTGGAAGAGTAATAACGTTTAGACCCTCTTCTTTTAAAAGATTGGCAGTCTTATGGGTTCCGTTTCCACCAAGAACCACCAGGCAGTTAAGATTCAACTTGTGGTAGGTCTGCTTCATAGCCTCCACTTTGTCAAGTCCATTGGCATCCGGCACTCTCATAAGTTTGAAAGGCTGTCTGGAAGTTCCAAGAATAGTTCCGCCCCTTGTAAGGATACCCGAGAAATCTCGTGGAGTCATAATCTTAAAATCTGAATACATAAGTCCCTTGTATCCATCTTGGAATCCATATATTTCAACATCCTCTCTCTGAGAACATACACATTTTACAACCCCTCTCATGGCAGCATTAAGGGCCTGACAATCCCCACCACTGGTGAGCATACCGATTCTTAACATAACCGTTCTCCTTTCACACGAACACTACTTCGAAACCGCTGTGTATCAAAACACAAACATACACGAAAATTATACCTTATTTTTCTTACTGACACAATAAATAGGTGGCAAGAGTTTTGTTAAATATGAAGGGCAAAAAGATTTGCGAAGGAAGTTAGCCGGTGCTATACTTGTAACGGAAATATTATGGAAAGCAGGTAAGGATATGGATAAATTGGATATCAAGTTGTGGTCTCTGGCTTCTAAGGGGCAGATTGTTCCAAATCGTTCCCTTTTAAAGACTCCGGAGCAAATAGAAAAGATCAAGAAAAGTGCCGAACTAAATACTGCGGTATTAGATCATGTCGCAGAACATATACACATCGGTATGAGTACAGCCGAAATCGACAAATTAGTCTACGACTTTACAGTATCCCACGGCGGGATTCCAGCGCCTCTTGGCTACGAAGGTTTCCCAAAAAGTGTATGCACTTCCATCAACAATGTGATTTGCCACGGCATTCCTGACGAAAACGAAATCCTGGAGGAAGGCGACATTATCAATGTAGACGTTTCTACTATATTAGATGGATATTTTTCAGATGCATCCAGAATGTTCATTATGGGAGAAACAGATCCTGAAGCAGAACGAATTGTCCGAGTGACAAAAGAATGCGTAGAATTAGGTCTTGCTGCAGCCAAGCCTTGGGGGCATCTAGGGGACATTGCCTATGCCATTAACTCCCATGCTCAGAAAAACGGGTATTCAGTAGTAGAAGAAATCGGTGGCCATGGTATTGGTCTGGAATTTCACGAAGATCCTTTTGTAAGCTATGTCACCCCTAAGGGCAGCGAAATGGTTCTTGTTCCCGGAATGATGTTTACCATTGAACCCATGATTAATGAGGGAAGTCCGGATTTCTTTGTAGACGAAGATAACGGATGGACCGTATACACCATAGATGATGGTTTGTCTGCGCAGGTAGAATATATGGTTCTGGTCACAGAAAAAGGTATAGAAGTACTTACAAAATAATAAATCTATAAAATAATAAATCTATGAAATAACAAATCTATAAATCGAAAAGGTGCCAAATCCAACCGAACTTGGCACCTTTTCTCAATCATAACTAAATCAAAATATTACAAAAGTCTAATACCTCTAGGAGAAGATTACTTTAATGTAACTTCTGCTCCCTCTGCCTCAAGCTTAGCCTTGATCTCCTCAGCCTCTGCCTTAGAAGCACCTTCCTTAACTACCTTTGGAGCCTCGTCAACTAATGCCTTAGCTTCCTTAAGTCCGAGTCCAGTTACCTCACGAACAACCTTGATAACCTTAACCTTAGAAGCACCTGCTGCTACTAATTCTACATCAAACTCGTCCTTCTCTTCAGCTGCTGCTGCGTCTCCGCCTGCTGCTGCTACTACTACGCCTGCTGCTGCAGAAACACCAAATTCCTCTTCGCAAGCTTTTACTAAATCATTTAACTCTAATACAGATAACTCTTTGATTGCTTCAATAAACTCAGCTGTTGTTAATTTTGCCATCTTATTTTCCTCCATTTAATAATATTGTTTTTTAAATAAATTCTGTTGATTACTCAGCGTCTGCCGGAGCGTCTGCTGAAGCCTCTTCTGCTGCTGGAGCTTCTTCAGCCTTTACTTCTCCACCCTGCTCTGCAATCTGATTAAGCACACGAGCAAGATTGGTAATAGGTGACTGTAAGCTTCCAAGTAACTTGGAAAGAAGTTCTTCTCTTGATGGAATCTTTGATAACTCTGTAAGAGCAGCAGCATCATATACAGTTCCTTCAACCACACCTGCCTTAAGCTCTAAAGCCTGAGCATCCTTAGCGAATTTGCAAAGGATTCTTGCAGGAGCTGTAGCGTCATCCTTAGAAATTGCGAGAGCGCTAGGTCCTTCTAAGTGCTCATCTAAAGCTGCAAAGTCAGTTCCTTCGAAAGCTCTCTTCATCATAGTGTTCTTACAAACTTTGTAGATAACGCCTGCTTCTCTTAACTGCTTACGAAGTTCTGTATCCTGCGCAACAGTCAGTCCACGGTAGTCAACTAAGACAACGCTTGCTGCGTCCTTTACGTCTTCTGCAATAGCCTGTACAACTGGTTGTTTTAATTCAACTTTTGCCACGAATGGTGCACCTCCTTGTTAGATTTGTAAGTTCGCACCGCCGATAGATATAAAATAAGCCTCTATATCCGCAGACACAGAGGCATCATATACATTCATTTTGTATCGATCTTCCCTCGGTAGGCGTCCAACTGAATGTCCTTACGCTTTTCAGCACCTACTGTCTTCGGCAGTCCTTGGGTAGAATATCATATCCTACCCATTTTTGTCAACAACTTTTTTCCATAATATTACGAACTTTTTTCAAAAACAGTGTGGTTTTTTACCAGCGCGAAAGATTTCAATCAAACAAATTGCAAAAAGCCCTTGCAAAGAAAACTCTGCAAGGGCTTTTAAATTTTAATTCATATTCAGCAATATACTAAACAAGCTTCATTGGGTTAACCTTTACACCAGGTCCCATTGTAGAAGTAAGAGTTACGCTCTTTAAGAACTGACCCTTAACTGCTGCCGGTCTTGCCTTGTTGATTGCGTCAATAAGCGTCTGGAAGTTGTCTGCAAGCTGTTCTTCAGTAAATGAAGACTTACCTACTGGTACATGAATAATATTGGTCTTGTCAAGTCTGTACTCGATCTTACCGGCTTTGATTTCTTCAACAGCCTTTGTAACATCCATAGTTACTGTACCAGCCTTCGGGTTTGGCATAAGTCCCTTAGGTCCAAGTACACGACCGATACGTCCTACAACACCCATCATATCAGGTGTAGCAACTACAACGTCAAAGTCAAACCAGTTCTCTTTCTGGATCTTCTCGATTAACTCCATTCCTCCAACGTAATCAGCTCCGGCTGCCTTAGCTTCCTCAGCCTTAGCATCCTTAGCGAATACAAGGATACGAACCTTCTTACCAGTTCCGTGTGGCAATACAACTGCTCCACGAATCTGCTGATCTGCGTGACGTCCATCACATCCGGTTCTGATATGAGCCTCGATAGTCTCATCGAACTTAGCTACTGCGGTTTTCTTAACCAATGAAACTGCCTCGTTTACATCATAAAGAGTACCTCTTTCGATTGACTTAGCAGCCTCAACGTATTTCTTTCCTCTTTTCATCTAAATAAACCTCCTTGTGGTATTGTCGGGATACCCCTCCCACTTTGTTCAACTTCAATTATTCTGTAACTGTAACACCCATAGAACGGCAAGTACCTTCGATCATGCTCATTGCTGCTTCGATGGTAGCTGCATTAAGGTCTGGCATCTTTGTCTCTGCGATCTGACGTACCTGATCCTTTGTGATGGTAGCTACTTTGTTCTTGTTCGGAACACCTGAACCAGATTTGATGTTACAAGCCTTCTTGATGAGAACTGCAGCCGGTGGTGTCTTAGTGATAAAGCTGAAACTTCTGTCGTTGTATACAGTGATAACTACAGGGATAATAAGATCTCCCTGATCTGCTGTCTTAGCGTTGAACTGCTTTGTGAATTCAACGATGTTAACACCGTGCTGTCCAAGAGCAGGACCAACCGGTGGAGCCGGTGTTGCTTTGCCGGCAGGAATCTGTAATTTAATATAACCTGTTACTTTTTTTGCCATTTCAATTACCTCCTTGTGGTGATGGCGGAGCCCCTATGGGTTCCTCCCACGTGATTATTGTTATCATCCTTGTTATAAAATAAATCTTATAACTGCTTAACTTCTGCGAAACTTATTTCTACCGGTGTCTCGCGACCGAACAGCTCAACATTAATTGTAAGAGTCTGCTTCTGCATGTTCATTGCCTGGATCACGCCAACTGTGTCAGCCCATGCTCCGGCAATCACTCGAATGCTGTCGCCTTCCTTGAAGTCAACTTCGATATTCTCTTTTGCGACTCCAAGACGAAGCATCTCCGCATCTGTAAGGGGTACCGGCTTAGATCCCGGTCCTACAAAACCTGTAACTCCTCTTGTGTTACGAACCACATACCATGTATCGTCATTCATAATCATATGGAGGAGTACATATCCCGGAAATAATTTCTTCTGTGACACTTTCTGAACACCGTTCTTTACTTCAACAACGTCCTCAAGGGGCACTCGAACTTCCAAGATCTGGTCTTCCAGATGTCGGTTTTCAATGGTTTTATCAATGTTGGCTTTCACCTTGTTCTCATACCCTGAATAAGTATGAACTACATACCATTTTGCCTCTGACATAAACTCACCTTTCCTGCTTTAAATCCATTAGCTATTTCACTAATAAATCCACTCCATATTGGGCGACAAAATCCACAATTGCAATTACCGCTCCTAATACCACAGATGCGGATACAACTGCAACAGTCTGCTTGGCAACAGTTACACGGTCCGGCCAGATAATCTTCTTGAACTCTGCTTCCATTCCTTTAAACCAGTTGCTCTTCTTCTGAGTCTTATCACTCATGACATCCACTCCTTTGCAATGACTATTTTGTCTCTTTGTGCAATGTGTGTGACTTGCAGAACTTACAGTACTTCTTAGTCTCCATGCGCTCAGGATGAGTTTTCTTATCCTTAGTCATGTTGTAGTTACGCTGCTTGCATTCTGTACATTCTAATGTAATTCTTGTACGCACAACTTCCACCTCGCTTTACATGTCTTATTAATTGTTGCGTTGGCAGTTTGCGAAACTGCCTGTTTTTAGGCATAAAAAAAAGACCTACTTCCATTCGCTAGGACAGTGTATCATATCCCAGATTCAAAAGCAAGTCTTTTTTATCCTAGTTCTTTCTTATAGTTCTTTCTCTAATAATTACTTCTTACAATTCTTTCTCACAAAGATCAAGAGCTGACGCAATCACGGCATCCATATCATAATATTTGTATTCTCCCAGACGTCCGCCGAAAATCACATGGGATTCCTGGTCTGCCAAAGTCTTGTATTCCTGGTAGAGTTTTCCATTCTTCTCATCATTCACCGGATAATAAGGTTCATCTCCCGGTTTCCACTCCGAACTATACTCTCGACTGATAACAGTCTTCGGCAAATCCTGACCATTTTCATCCTTACCGAACTCAAACCACTTGTGCTCGATAATTCTGGTCCAAGGGGTCTCACGATCTGTATAATTTACCGCTGCATTCCCCTGGAAATTCGCTTGATCTAAAACCTCGTTCTCAAAACGAACCGAACGATACTCCAAATATCCCAACTTGTAATCAAAATATGCATCTACAGCCCCTGTGTAAACCACCTTGCCTGCCATGGCGTCAAAATTGTCTTTATCAGCCAAGTAATCGGTCTCCAGCCGCACCTCGATTCCTTCCAGAAGGTTCTCCACCATCTTAGTATATCCTCCCATAGGAATTCCCTGGTACAAAGCATTAAAGTAATTGTTATCAAAGGTAAGCCTTACCGGAAGTCTCTTTATTATGAAAGAAGGCAACTCATGGCAAGGTCTTCCCCACTGCTTCTCTGTATAGCCCTTAATAAGCTTCTCATAAATATCCTTACCAACCAAAGATATAGCCTGTTCTTCCAAATTCTTAGGTTCTGTAATCCCAGCTTCTTTTTTCTGCTCTTCAATCTTTGCCTCTGCTTCCTGAGGAGTTACAACTCCCCACATCTTATTAAATGTATACATATTAAAAGGTAAGGAATACAGTTCTCCATGATAATTCGCCACCGGTGAATTGGTAAAACGATTAAATTCCGCAAACTGCCTAATATAATCCCATACCCTTTTATTGTTGGTATGGAAAATATGTGCTCCGTACTTATGAACCAGCACTCCCTCAATTTTTTCCGTATATACGTTTCCGGCTACCTGAGCTCTCTTGTCAATCACAAGAACACTTTTTCCAGCCTTTTTGGCTTCATGGGCAAATACTGCTCCATATAAACCTGCTCCTACTACCAAATAATCATATTTATTCATAGCTTTTCTCCTCTTCTGCCAATAGAATCACCCACAGGCATCTTTTTTACCCAATAAAAAATCAGTTGTCTAACCGTCTTTCATACTATAAAATAATAGCAACACTTGTGTTATGGTGCAAGCTTTATCTTTTCACTTCTATCATCCCGCCCTTTATCTTGACGTTTTTTAATCTTTTTCACGTCTTTAACAATCTTTTCACCTTAATTTTTGTCTATTTTGCACTTCTTTTTTAAATTGTCCGTATTTTTTTTATTTTTTTTGCACAAAGCTATGGTTATATTCACTCCAGTGTTATATAATGTAGATGAGTAATTTGAAAGAGAGGATCCATATATGAAACATAACAATATGCTTGCAATGATATTGGCCGGCGGTCGCGGAAGCCGATTACACGACTTGACCAGTAAGGTTGCCAAACCCGCTGTTTCATATGGGGGAAAATATCGCATCATAGACTTTCCCCTCAGCAACTGTGCGAACAGCGGAATCAACATCGTAGGAGTTCTCACTCAATATGAGTCCGTACTGTTAAACAGCTATGTGGCTGCTGGTGGTCGTTGGGGACTTGACGCCAAAGATAGTGGTGTATTTGTATTACCACCTAGAGAGAAAGCAGATGCAGATTTGGATGTTTACCGCGGAACTGCAGACGCCATTTCCCAGAACATCGACTTTATCGACTCTTATGACCCAGACTATTTATTAATTCTTTCCGGAGACCACATTTACAAGATGGATTACTCCGAGATGCTGGAAGATCATAAGAAGAATGGAGCAGATGCTACCATCGCCGTTATTGAAGTTCCTATGAAAGAAGCCAGCCGCTTCGGTATCATGAACACAGATACCACCACCGGACAGATTGTTGAATTCGAAGAGAAACCTGAGAATCCCAAAAGCAACTTAGCTTCTATGGGTATTTATATTTTCAGCTGGAAGGTTCTTCGTAAATATCTGACTGCAGATATGAAGAACGATGCTTCCAACCATGATTTTGGTAAAGATATTATCCCCCAGATGTTAGGGGACGGAAAGTCTCTCTTTGCCTATAAGTTTAAGGGATACTGGAAGGATGTAGGAACCATCGACTCCCTTTGGGAGGCTAACATGGACCTTTTAGGAAAGAACAATGAGTTAGATCTCAACGATTCTTCCTGGAAGATTTATACAGAGGATGTTACCGAACCACCTCATTACATCGGACCTGACGCCACTGTTAACAGTGCTTTTATTACACAGGGTTGTGTTGTAGAGGGACAGGTAGAACATTCTGTATTATTCACGAATGCCAAGATCGGCAAAGGTGCAAAGGTTATTGATAGCGTGCTAATGCCGGGTGTAGAGGTTGCAGAGGATGCCACCGTTATCCGTTCACTGGTTGCCAATAACGTCAAGATCGAGAAGGGCGCGAAAGTAGGCAGCGCAGACAGCGAGCACATCGAGCTCGTTGCGAAACGTGTAAAGGGGGTTGAGTAAGATGGCTAAAGCTTTTGGTATTATTACGTTTGCAAGATCTAATGTATGGGTAGAGGGACTTCAATCCTATCGACCAATTGGAGCATTTTCATTCATGGGAAGATATCGTTGTATCGACTTCCCAATCTCCAACATGACCAACAGCGGAATCGATCAGATTCAGGTATATGTAAAGAGTCATCCTCGTTCATTGGTAGAGCATTTGGGAACCGGACGTCACTACAATTTGAATTCAAAACGCGGCAAGCTTCACATCCTGTTCTCTGACAATCGCGGAGACCACGATTTTTACAATACAGACATCGCCGCTTTTATGCAAAACTTAGAGCACATCGAGAACAAGAAGGAAGAGTATGTAATCATCTCCTCCGAGTGTATGGTTTTCACACAGGATTATAAGAAACTTTTAGATACACATATTGAGTCAGGAGCTGACATCACCCTTTTATATCATTCAGTCGACAATGCCAAGGATGCATATCTTTCTTGCAATATTCTGAACCTGAATAAGCAGAAGGGCGTTGACTCCATCGAGTCTAACAAGGGTAATGCAAAAAACCGCAACATTTTCATGAACACCTATGTCATGAAGACAGCACTCTTTATCGAGCTGATCAAGCAGGCACAGAAGATTTCTTCTGTATATTCACTGGCTGATATTGTCAACCTTTCCTGTGCCGATTTAGATGTTCGCGGAGTTGCTCATCGTGGTTATTTTGGAGCGATTACAGATTTCAAGAGCTACTATGTAGCTAACCAGGAACTCTTAGATTACAAGACAGCCACAAGCCTGCTCTCTAACAGCTGGCCAATTCACACCAGAACCAACGACTCTTGCCCAACCCAGTATTTTGAAACTGCTAAGGTAAGTTCCTCATTGATTGCCAACGGATGCCTCATCGAAGGAACTGTTGAGAATTCTATCATCGGTCGTGGATGCCAGATCAAGAAAGGTGCTGTTATCAAGAACAGTATCGTCCTTCCAGATGTAGTTATCGGAACAGATGTACACTTAGAGAACATCGTTGTAGATAAGCACGCAAGTGTTATTCGTGCAAAAGAATTGATTGCAGAACCAGAGAATCCGGAATATGTAAAGAGAAACGATAGATTATAATTCTATCCTTACTATATTTAATTCAGTTGATTTTTCCTACTATTGGGATCCTCTAAAAAAGCCGCACCATGGATTCATAACCACCATGGTGCGGCACTTTTTTGCAGATATTCCAATAGAATTTTCATTTATAAATATTTCCTTGTAACAGAAGTCTCACAGGCAAGCAATCCTTTCGGTTCTCCTGCATACAGAAGATCCCCCCCTTCATTTCCACCTCCAGGTCCCAGTTCTATAACATAATCCGCCTCTTTTAAAATATCCAAATTATGTTCTATAAGATAAAGGGAATTTCCCTGCTCTGTCATCCTGCAAAAAAGTTCCAAAATATTTTGGATGTCTTTCATATGAAGACCGTCAGTCGGTTCATCCAAAACAAAAACTTCCCCATGGCTGTTTAAATAAGAGGCCAGCTTCATGCGCTGCAATTCCCCTCCAGACAAAGTTGACATAGCCTGATTCAAGTGAAGATAGGACAAACCTACAAGGGATAAAGGCTCAAGCATTTTTTCGATTTCCGTTCCCCGAAACCATTCCATGGCTTTCTCAATACTAAGATCCATAATCTGGGCAATATTCATTCCATCCACTTCATAGGCCAAGGCCTCCTTGGAATATCGAAGGCCACCACAGGCTTCACAGCTAGTTTCTATAGAATCCATAAAGGCCATCTCTGATACAATCACACCCTTACCTCCACAGACCGGGCACTTTCCTTTTCCGTTGAAAGAAAACAAACTGGCAGGAGCCTTGCATCGTTTTGCATAAATTTTACGAATTTCATCTGCTATCCCCAGATAAGTAGCCGGTGTAGACCGCAGGCTAATCCCAATATTTTTCTGGCTAATATAGATTGCTTCCGGATTTCTCACACAAAAGCTTTCCATCAGAGAACTTTTCCCCGATCCAGCCACGCCGGCAATTACTGTCAAAACTCCCTTGGGAAGCTTTACATCAATACCCTTTAGATTATGATGGGTTAAATTCTTTAGTTCATACCAACCGCTAGGCTTTCGAACCTCTGTCTTTATTTTAGAGTCGGTACGTTTTCTCAAATATGCCCCTGTCTGGGTCTGGCTTTTTAACAAGTCCTCATAAGTCCCTTCAAAAAGCACCTGGCCTCCCCCGGCTCCCGGCGCCGTTCCCATATCCACAATATGGTCGGCTTCACGAATCATTTCTGCATGGTGTTCCACCATAACCACTGTATTGCCCGCATCCCGTAGCTTTTTCACTGCTGCCAGCATCCGATGAATATCATGGCTATGAAGGCCAACACTGGGTTCATCCAAAATATACAAAAGATCCGACAGGGAGGAATTTAAATATTTTGCAATCTTACACCTCTGAGCTTCCCCTCCCGACAAGGTATGCAGGCCTCTATCCAAAGTCAAATAGTCCAGGCCAATATCGATCAAAGCCTGAATTCTTACAGATAAAGTTCTTTTAATATCCTCTGCCAAGGGAGAGTCAATATCCCACAACCATTTAAGGAGTTCAGGCAGAGGCAGTGCCACCACCTGAGCAATATTAAGACCCTTAATTTTACAAGAACGAACCCTCTCATTTAACCTTGTTCCACCACAATCAGGACAAATGCCCTGATGAGTCATGGGTTCCAGAATATCCTTGTGCAATTTCCCCTCTTCCGATTTCAAAACGCTTCGGTACATTCTAGGAACCAGGCCCTCATATTTCGCAGTTTTTGGCCAACCCTCCGGAGGATTTTTTAATCGAATTTGCGGAGAATACAAAAAAAGCTCCAACTCTTCTTTGGAATAGTCCTTAATTTTTTTACCTAGGTCAAACAATCCACTTTTGGCATAGCGAATCCATCGCCATTTCCCCGGTTCAAAGGCTATATATTTAATCACCCCCGGATCATTTAAGCATTTATCAAAATCCACCAGTTTATGGATATCTAACTCCATAATTTCTCCCAGGCCATCACACCTTTCACATCTTCCCTGGGGATGATTAAAAGAAAAGGAATCGGAATACCCCACAAAAGGTTCCCCGACTCTGGAAAATAAAAGCCGCAACAAGGTATATGTATCTGTATAGGTTCCGACGGTAGAACGTTGATTTGCAGTAGGTTTCTTCTGATCAATAACAATAGCTACCGGAAGATTCTCAATACTCCCCACATGAGGCCGGCCATATTTAGGCAAATAATTTTGCACAAAACCGGGAAAGGTGTCATTTAACTCCCGCCTTGACTGGGCCGCCACCGTGTCTAACACCATGGATGATTTTCCGGAACCGGACACTCCGGTAAATACAGTCAGTTGATATTTGGGTATTCTCAAGGATACGTGTTTTAAATTATTCTCCCAAGCGTCAGTTACTATAATGTAAGCTCTATCTCGTTCTTTATCTTTATCTTTGCCTCTATCCATATGCCAATCTTTGTTTCTATCCATATGCCTATCTTTCATCTTAAATCTTTTTACGAACCTTCAAAATCCTAGACTTATCTTGGCCGTATGCGAATCACGATCTCCTCATTTTCATTATAGCCATCCAGCTCCTTCACCACAGATGTAGTGACGCTCCGCACCATCCGCTTCACAAAAGGCACCATAGCAAGATCTTTACCCCCCACCATCACCTGAACATCGCCTCCTCGAAGCACACAGTCCTCAATGGTAGCCTCTCCTCTGATAATCCGCTTAGTTAATCCCCTGCAATCTGTTCCACAGGCCATGCAATGCTCCTTAGAATAGTTGGGCATACGCTCCGGAACATTTTTTTCTAGATAATCAACTAATTCTCCTATTAATGTAAATGCATTGATGATAGGAAGACCCTCGAATTCCGCTGGCATCATAAATTCTTCCGCAAAAGATCCACTAATCACCATAGTAAGATCCGTTCTGCCCTGGCGGATTTCCTCTGTATCTGCTGCGGTTAATACATGAGGGCAGTTTACCTTGCATCGTCCTTTAATCACCAAATAGTCCTTCTTATAGAAGTCCAGCATCCTGTCTATTTCGGAAGAATTGCTTCCTGTTTTTGATACAAACTCTCGGTAGTCTTCCTCCGATACCACAGCAACACTGTAGCCTCTGCGCTCCAACTCCTCAGCGATCCGAGTACCTACAGAATGATATTCTTCTGAATTTTTTCCTAAAATATTAAATATTTTCATCTCTCTTCACCTTGCCAAACTTCCTACTAATTTTCTTAATCCAGCATCTCTACAATAGCGCCTGATAAATGTCCCTCTTGCCAACCCCTCGGTCCTTGGCCACTTGTTTCATAGCGCTTTTCTTATCCATTCCCTGGGTCAAATAAAGCTCCATATGGTCCTCAATGGTAAGATCTTCCCATTTAGCCTTTTCCTCTTCTTCTATTTCCTGACGATTGCGCCCCTCAATCACGATAACGCACTCCCCTTTTGGAGCCTCATCCTTGTAATATTCCACGGCTTCTGCAAACGTAGCCCTAAAAAAGGTCTCATGTTTCTTTGTAAGCTCTCTGCAGATACTTATATTGCGATCTCCAAGAGTTTCCAAAAGTAATTCCAGGGTTCGTATCAACCGATGAGGCGCCTCGTACATCACAATGGTTCTCGTCTCATTTTTCATTTCCTCAAGAACCGCCGCCCGTTCCTTCTTGTCCGTAGGGAGAAAGGCCTCAAAGGCAAACCTTCTGCTACTTAATCCAGAAGCTGTAAGTGCTACAATACAGGCTGCCGCTCCCGGAACCGCCGTCACAACAATTCCCGCCTCGCGGCACATTTTCACCAATTCCTCTCCCGGATCGGAAATCCCCGGAGTTCCCGCATCGGTAATCAAGGCAATGTTCATGCCCTCCAAAAGCTTATCCACCAGTTTATGGCCTTTTTCTATCTTGTTATACTCGTGATAGCTAGTCATGGGAGTTTTGATTTCAAAGTGATTCAAAAGCTTGATACTGTTTCTCGTATCCTCCGCCGCTATAAGGTCAACCTCTTTTAATATTCGAACAGCCCGAAAGGTCATATCCTCCAGATTCCCAATGGGAGTCGCGCATAAAAATAAAGTTCCAGGCATGTTTGTCTCCTCCTGATATAAAATAGGCAAGCGCCTTAGTTTTCATATTCTTAGCATAAGGTTCCGTAGATTACTGCCTTAATGGTATGCATACGATTTTCAGCTTCGTCAAATACCACAGACTGGGCAGATTCAAATACCTCATCAGTTACTTCCATTTCATCGATGCCAAACTTCTCAGCAATCTGTGCCCCAATAGTAGTTTTGGTATCATGGAAAGATGGCAGACAATGCATGAAAATTGCATTCTCATCTGCATTTTCCATTACTTTCTTATTTACCTGATAAGGAGTCAGAAGTTTGATACGGGTCTCCCACACCTCGTCAGGCTCTCCCATGGATACCCAGATATCTGTGTAAATAACATTGGCTCCCTTGGTTCCTTCTTCTACATCTTCTGTCAAAGTTATCGTACTTCCATGCTCCGCTGCAATAGCCTTACAGGTTGCTACTAAATCATCTGCCGGGAACAACTCCTTAGGCGCGCAGGCAGTGAAATGAATTCCCATCTTCGCGCAGGCTACCATAAGAGAATTTCCCATATTGTTGCGGGCATCCCCCATATAAGTAAAATGAAGTCCTTTTAGATATCCAAACTTCTCTTCCATGGTCAAGAGATCTGCCAGCATCTGAGTCGGATGGAATTCATCTGTCAGTCCATTCCATACCGGCACTCCTGCGTAATCCGCCAAAGTCTGTACCAATTCCTGACTGAATCCACGATATTCAATACCGTCATACATTCTTCCAAGAACTCTTGCTGTGTCGGCAATACTTTCCTTCTTTCCCATCTGAGAACTTCCCGGATCCAGATAAGTTACTCCCAAACCCAAATCATGTCCTGCCACCTCAAAGGAACATCGGGTACGGGTGGAAGTTTTTTCAAACAAAAGTACAATATTCTTGCCCTCAAGATATTTATGAGGAGTCCCGTTTCTCTTCATATTCTTGAATTCCTTAGAAAGATCCAAAAGATAGCGAATCTCTTCCGGTGTATAATCTAATAATTTCAAAAAATGTCTTCCTCTTATATTTACTGGCATAACGTTTCTCCTTTTTACAATATATTTCTATTAGATTGTATTATTTATTATAACACGTTCTATACAATTGTGCCTCTTTGGCCACTTGTATTATTTTACATACATCTCTGATTTTGATAAATTTTTGGCATACTTTTCTCCAAAAGCCTGTATAATAACCTTGGTCAAAACAAAACAGGAGGAAATTACTCATGAATTTATTTACTCCCGCCGAGGTAGCAAAGAATTATGTCGCCATCGGTAAAGGAAAAGTTAATATTCCAATCGTAAAACTTATTGTGCTGGGCATTATGGCCGGTGCTTTCGTGGCTTTAGGCGGTGTTTCATCCACTGCAGTGGCCGTATCCCTATCAGAAGCTTCTTTTGGTAAATTTCTCGGCGCCTGCATTTTCCCAGGCGGCCTTACCATGGTACTCTTAGCCGGAAGTGAGCTTTTTACTGGAAACGCACTACTTGTAATTCCTTTACTAGAAAAAGAGGTAAAGCTAGGCGGAGTTTTTAAAAACTGGGTATTTGTATATATCGGCAACTTTATCGGAAGCATCTTAGTAGCTAGCGCCATTGTATTTTCCCACCAGGTCGGAATGTTTGACAATGGTCTGGCAGTTTCTATTATTTCCACTGCTGCCACAAAATGTTCCCTAAGTTTCAGCGATGCCTTCATTCGAGGAATCATGTGCAACTTTCTAGTATGTATTGCCGTATGGATTTCCTTTGCAGCAAAGGATGTGGCTAACAAGATCATCGGATTATTCTTCCCGATCCTGATTTTTGTCATCTGTGGTTTCGAACACTGCGTAGCCAATATGTATTATATCAGCGCAGGTCTCTTGGCCAAAAGCAATCCCGTCTACCTGGAAGCCGCTAAGGCCGCAGGCATCAACCTGGATGCTCTTAGTTTAAAAGCTTTTTTGATAGACAACATGGTTCCCGTTACCCTTGGAAATATAGCCGGAGGCCTCTTTGTGGGCTGCATTTACTGGTATCTATACCTAAAAAAAACAGCTAAGAACAATTAAAGACTACAAAAGGAACTGAGCCTCCAAAAGACCCAGTTCCTTTTTATTTTACGTTATCAGTATAAATCTTCAAAACATCTTCCGTATATTCCCCCGGTTTTTTATAGATAATAAGGGGAGCCTCCACCTTCATCCTAGGCCTTCCATCTTTCATGCCCTCAACAAGAACCATATTGGGTTCTTTATCCACAAAAGGATGGACTAAGCGCATGCGTTTAGGTTCCAGCCTATATTCTGACATCTTTCTTAAAATCTCCGGAAGTCTAAAGGGCCGATGTACCATGTAAAACCGTCCCTTTGACCCTAGCAATCTGGAACTTTCTCTAAGCAGATCATCTAGGGTACACAAGGCTTCATGCCTGGCTATATACATAGCCTGATTATCATTTTTTAGCCCGTGTTCTGCAATCATGTAAGGAGGATTGCTTGTGATAACGTCAAAGGAGGCCGGTCCAAAAATTTTCGACGCTTCTTTTATGTCCCCCTCAATAATATCTATTTTTTTCTCCAGGTGATTAAAGCTTACACTTCTTTTGGCCATATCGGCGCTTTCCGCCTGAATCTCTAATCCCGTATAGTGGTCTCCGGGATATTTTGCCTCCAACAAAATAGGAAGGACTCCTGTACCGGTTCCAAGATCCAGCACACGCTCCCCCCTCTTTACATTAGCAAAGCCAGATAGCAAGACTGCGTCCATGCCAAAACAAAACCTGGAGGGACTCTGGATGATCTGATAGCCTTTAATCTGCAAATCATCTAACCGCTCCGTAGGTTTCACTTCTATTCCCATAAATAAATCCTCATTCTTTTACCGGGACATCTCATCCGGCAAAAGCAGACTTTTACTCATCATTCAGCTTCGACTTGCTCCCTTTTTTCTCTTCCAAGGATCCCAGTTCCTCCAACTCTTCCTTAGAAACCTTAGGACCTTTTCTTCGTCTTGATTTGAATTTCAATTCAGAAGCCGGATATTCTCTAACTTCTTTCTCCTCATTATCTAAGGCGACCACCACTCGCACCAACTGACGAAGGACATTTACTGCCTGGACATCTCCCTTCAGACCCTCCGGTGTAGTGACATGATCTCCATTGGAAGGCAAGGACTTATTTAACTCCTCATAAGTCTCCTCTTCATTATTCAGGCAGCACATTAATCTTCCGCAAACCCCGGAAATCTTTGACGGATTCAAGGACAGGTTTTGCTCCTTGGCCATCTTAATGGATACAGGTGCAAATTCCGTAAGATAGGTATGGCAGCACAGGGGTCTTCCGCAAATGCCAATGCCCCCGCGAATCTTGGTTTCATCTCGCACACCAATCTGCCTAAGCTCAATTCTTGTGCGGAAAACACTGGCCAGGTCCTTTACCAATTCACGGAAATCAATACGTCCATCTGCTGTAAAATAAAACAATACCTTATTATTATCAAAGGTATATTCCGCATCAATCAGCTTCATCTCCAACCCGTGCTTGCGGATCTTATCCTTGCAAATTTCAAAAGCTTCTTTTTCTTTTTCTCGATTTTTCTCTTCCTTACGAATATCCTCCTCCGTAGCAATCCGCATAACAGATTTGAGAGTTTGAGCGATTTTTTCATCCTCCACTTCTCGGATTCCCGATACCACAGAGCCAAACTCCACACCTCTGGCAGTCTCCACGATTACCTTATCTCCGGTCTTGATCTCGTATTTCCCGGGAGAGAAAAAATACACCTTCCCTGCGGTACGAAATCTGACCCCTATCACTTTTGTCATATATTAAATATCCTCCAAAACGGGCCGAAAGCCTTTTCTAATTCTCCTTAATGGTCAAAAACAGCAATTCCATAGTTAATTCAAAATTAACATTGGCTGCCAATCTGGATTTTGCTATCTCTAAAGCCTTTAAAATCGATTCAATTCCCTCATAGGAAGTTTTCTTTGCCTCTTCCTTTATAGCAGAAATCTGATCCTTAAATACTACCCGGTCTACCTCTCTGGTTGCCTTATACATAAGAATATCTCGATACCAAATCATAATTACATCCAGGTAGTCACTAATTTCTAGCTTATACTCTGTAATTTGTTTCACTTCCTTGGAAATCTCACTGATCTCCATATCGTGAATGTTGGTAAGAAGCTTAATCGCCGCCTCTCTGATCTCATTAAAATGCTCCGACTCTGCCAGCATAATAGCCCGACCCAGATTTCCCTGGGCAAATGCCGTGCAAACCTCTGCTTTATAATCCGGAATCTCAAGTTTTTCCATCAAATATTTACTGATCAACTTATCCTTAATATAGCGAAGTTTGAGCATAACGCATCTGGAAGTGATGGTAGGCAAAAATGTCTCGGCATTGTCTGTAAGAAGCATAATTACCACATATTTTGGTGGTTCCTCAATAGTCTTAAGCAGGGCATTCTGGGCCTGAACATTCATAAGATTGGCATCATTGATAATATAAATCTTATATGGCCCCTGGTAAGGCTTAATATCTACCGTCGCATTTACCTGTGCACGGATCTCATCAACGCTGATAACCGTAGGTTTTTCATGGGTAACCCATATAATATCCGGATGATTTCCACTCTCAGCCTGTATACAGGAATGACATTTATTGCAGGCATCCGCACCATGCTCTTCACACTCCAGCGTCTGAGCAAAAAGCTGGGCCAAAAGCTTCTTTCCCGATCCTTTTGGTCCATTTAGAATATAAGCATGGGAAACCTGATTTCCCTCCACTGCATTCTGTATATACCTAATTATGTCATTGTGTCCGATTACATCCTTAAAAGTTCCCATTACGTATCTCCCTTATCAGCTCATTCAAGCATTTATCTCTATCATCATTGATAAATTTTTTTTGAATTCCAAGTCTTAATAACTTATCCTCAGAAAAATCCTCGGTATCTGCCAGGAATCGTCTGCACATTTCCGCATATTTTGGTGTCTCCTGCATCCGCTCTCTAGAAAGAGCCCGAAATAGCCGTTCCCCATCTTCCACCTCTATATAAAGGGGAACCATCCTTTCTTTCCCATAATACTCCTGAAGCTTCTCATAAGATTCCAGCGTCCCGATAGAAAGATAATCTGCATCCTGCAAATCCACCTGTCCATCATCCACCGTAGCATACTTCCAAATTCCATGAATGGTATCATAGGCCCGAAGCTCTATCATTTTCCCAGCCTTCTGAAAATCCTCCAAAACCCAATCTGCCACAAAATGATATTCCTTCCCGTCTACCTCTCCCTCTCTTAGGGGTCTGGTGGTATATAAAACAATCTCTTTAAAATCCGGAAATACCTTCTTTAACATTTTAAAAAGAGTATCCTTTCCGGAAGAACTTTTCCCCATCATGTAATAAATTTTACCCATGATTTTATTCCTCTATATCTTCCCAGACTGTCACAAATCCTTCTTTTTCTAAGGCTTCGATAGAAAAACCTTCCTTTTTGTACCATTGTAACATATCTGCAGTCTCTTGTGATACCCTTTCTCCCGGAACCAAAAGAGGGCTTCCCGGGGGATATAAATATGCATATTCCAAGGAAACACATCCCACACTCTGCTGCCAGGATTTTGATACTCCGGACAACTCCACTGCCTGGCAAGGAGGCAAGCAAACATCTGCTTTCTGAAGCAACTTTATGTTTTCCTGATACCAGCCGGTCCCTGTCTCCTTGGCACTGTTCACACTATCATCAACGGCAAATAGCCCATCTACCAAGCGTTTCATCCCCTTGGCATCATCCCCAAGGGAAGTCATAGCCAGAACATATTGTCCTGCTGTCATCTCCATTTCCAAATGAAAGTCTTCCCAAAGTCTTCTGTGCAACTCCTGGCTTGAAATGTCTGCCCCATCCACAGCAATCACAAGTTTTGACGGATCATAATGTGCCGTCTCGACCAGCCGCAAATTTTTTAACTGCCCCAGTTCCCTTCTAGTCTCCTTGAGGAGAGCTGCATATTCTGCAAAAGCTCCCTCCCCTTCTTTCAGAAGAAATCTCACGCAGGCATCTATACTGGCCATAAGCACATAGGAAGGGCTGCTGGACTGCAACATATGCAAATATTTTCTTATACGTTTTTTTTGTGCATATGACCCCTGCATATGAATCAAAGCGGTTTGAGTCAGCGATGGCAAAGTCTTGTGAAGACTGTTGATCACCACATCCGCCCCCTGACTTAGAGCCCTTTTGGGGAAATAGGGATGAAAGCCAAGATGGGCACCATGGGCTTCATCTACAATCAGCGGAATCTGTTTTTCATGAACAATCTTTGCTATGGAAGCAATATCCGAAATTACTCCATCATAGGTTGGTGACACGATAATCACAGCCCCAAGACCCGGATGGTCTTTTAAGGCCTTCCTCACATCCTCAGGGGAAATTTCTCCTCCTAAGTTCCCATTATCTTCATATTGAGGATAAATATATACCGGAGATAAGTCATTTAGTTCCAAAGCATGGTAGACCGATTTGTGGCAGTTACGGGCCACCAAAATCTCGTCTCCCTTTTGGGTACTTCCAAGAATAGCACTTAAAATCCCCACCGTACTGCCATTTATGAGAAAATGACTTTCCTCAGAACCATACAAACTTGCCGCCAGCTGCTCCCCTTCTAAGAGAATTCCTTTGGCATGGTGAAGATCATCGAAATCCGTAATCTCCGTAATATCGATTGAAAAAGGCAGGTTCTCCCCCAATCTTCTTTGAAGATCCGGGTTTCTCTTGTGCCCCGGCATATGAAAACCATAAGCATCAGATTCACTGTATGCAGTTAATTTCTCATATAGTTTCGACATATTTTTCCCTTACATTAAAGCAAGCAATTCTTTCATCAACCGCACGCTGTGAACAATGGCCTGGATCTCAAATGTAGGATAATCCACAGAAGCACTATCATCAGCCTTATCGGAAATGGCACGGATAATTACATATGGCACATGGTTCAAATAAGCAGCCTGAGCAATACTGGCCCCCTCCATCTCTACACATAAAGGATGGAAATTCTCTATAATTTTCTCTTTGCTGGCTTTGTCTGCGATAAACTGGTCGCCGCTGGCCACTCTTCCCACAAAGGTCTTAATATCCGGATTAGCCTTAACATTTGCAATACGGGCTTTCTTTATAAGTTCCTCATTTGCCGGAAATGAAAAGGCATCCATCTGGGGAATCTGTCCCACCGGATAACCAAAATTCACTGCATCCATATCATGATGCACTGCATCAGAAGAAATTACCAAATCTCCAATATCAATATCTGCATCCAAGGAACCGGCAATTCCTGTATTGATCAAAGTATCCACCCCAAATTTATCAATCAAAATCTGGGCACAGATCCCTGCATTCACCTTGCCAATGCCACTTTTCACAACTACAACATCCTGTCCACAAAGCTGTCCCCTGCAAAAAGTCATAGAGGCTTGCTCCAATGTCTCTGATACCTGCATATCATTTTTTAAGGCTGCAACTTCTGCTTCCATTGCTCCTATTATTCCTATCATCTGTATAACCTCCTATCCCAATTAGGTCAGATTTTCTTCTATATCATTTCCCAACTATTCAATATCGTATCCTTTATAATAACATAAACTTGCAAGAATTCCTAGCCTTTGGTATGATACATAGACAAGGAACAATAGAGATTTACAAAATATTTTTTATAAGGAGGCATTTGCTATGGATTATAAAACTTCTGGAGTCTGTTCTCGAATGATCCATTTAGAATTGGACGGAGATACGGTGAAAAGTGTTGAATTCGAAGGCGGCTGCAACGGTAATACTCAGGGAGTCGCAAGCTTGGTTCGAGGAATGAAAGCTACCGATGCCATTGAGCGTCTAAAGGGAATCAAATGTGGTTTCAGACCAACTTCCTGCCCGGATCAGTTGGCACAAGCTTTAGAAATTGCATTAAAGGAACAGGCAAAATAATAATTCTGACATAAAGACAAAAAAGCAAGAGGAATATGCTTCTTATGCATACCCCTCTTGCTTTCATTCTAACGTGCCCTTTCAATTAGGAGATCATCTTATAAGATTCCTTTGACTATCTACTCCTAAACTCCTTCTTTCTAAATTTTTTAATTTTTTTGCATCATCTTTAAAAAAGCTCTTAACAGCAAAAGACACGCTTACCATTCTCATCGCCTCCATTCTTTTTCATACTCTTCCCCTTACATCTATATAGACGATTTTGACAGGAAAATGTCACGGTTTTTCTAGAGAATCTTAAGGCTTTCATAAAGTCTGTCCCAAGTCTTGACCATTTTTTTCAGAAACGTATAATAGAACTATATATATCATTTTTAGTACCCCTTGGTACTGCTGGAGGTTTTTATGAAACGAATTATCTTAACTGGTGGTGGCACGGCCGGACATGTAACGCCAAACATTGCGTTATTGCCACGACTAAAGGAATTGCAATATGACATCCATTACATCGGCTCCTACAACGGAATGGAGAAAGAGCTTATCGAACAGATGGGCATTCCCTATCATGGAATTTCATCCGGAAAGCTCCGCCGTTATCACAGCTGGCAGAATTTTACAGACCCATTTCGCGTTATAAAAGGTTTTGGTGAAGCCAAGCGGTTAGTAAAGATCCTCAAGCCGGATGTTATTTTTTCCAAAGGTGGATTCGTATCCGTTCCCGTAGTACTGGCCGGAAAAAGCCGACATGTACCTACCATTATCCATGAATCAGATCTAACACCAGGACTGGCCAACAAGATTTCCATTCCTGCCGCCTCAAAAATATGCTGCAACTTCCCAGAGACCTTGGACCACCTTCCAGCCGGAAAGGCAGTCTTAACCGGTTCTCCTATCAGGCAGGAGCTCCTATCAGGCAATGCTTTTAAAGCCAAAGAAATGGTTGGATTTACTTCCAACAAGCCCGTCATCATGGTTATGGGTGGAAGCCTTGGATCTGTAGCTGTAAACGAAGCCGTCCGCAGTATTCTTCCGGAGCTTTTGAAGGATTTTCAGGTTATTCATCTTTGCGGTCGTGGAAAGGTAGATGCTACTTTAAGTGCACTGGATGGGTATGTACAATACGAATACATCCAGGATGAATTAAAAGATCTTTTTGCCCTCACTGATATTGTGATATCAAGGGCCGGAGCCAATGCTATCTGTGAATTGCTGGCTCTCCACAAGCCCAACCTTTTAATTCCTTTATCTGCCAATGCAAGCCGAGGAGATCAGATTTTGAACGCAAGATCCTTCGAACGTCAGGGATACAGTAAGGTTTTGGAGGAAGAAGAATTGTCTCCGGACCTTCTATTAAAAACCATTCGTGATCTATACCAGAACAAAGAAGCTTATATCGAAACTATGAAACGTTCTCCTCAACAGAATTCTATTGATATTATTGTAGACCTTATTGAAAGTCTTGCAAAAAACAAATAATAGCCATAATAAAAAAGAGGCCCGTGCCTGAAAGAACCTGCGATGCTTTTATCGCTGATTCCACTTCAGGTACAGGCCTTTTGTTTTATCTGTAAGAATTCACTGGGCGAGACCAATCATCTCTTTTCTCATTCAAACGTGACACATCGTCACGCCACTGACCATTACGCAATCGGAGATAATCTTGTCCGTAATTACAACCAATCCATTGTTTTGCTCTATAAAGCAATCCCCTGACAGAATTTTCGCTTAGATGCATGGCTTTCGCTACTTCCTTTCGGGATTTTTTCTGTACATAGGTCAGCCACAGTACTTGAAACCACCTTTGATTATGGGAGTAAAGTCCTTCCCAAACCTCTTGCACAAAATCCCGGTACTTCATATCCTTTAGCTCCCTAAGCAGTACCTCTTCCGGACTCTCCCCCAGATTCCGTGCTGACTTTTCGATTCCACATTCCAATCTCGAATCACTTACCAAGTCCTCTCGATAATAATGTCGAGCATAATCAATAATCATGTGATCCACTGTTACAGACAACCATTTTCCAACGGCCTCCACAGGAATGTCGCTCCACTCATAATAAAGCTTAAGAAATGCTTCCTGTACCATTTCCTCTACAATGTATTCGTTGACGGAATTATTCTTTGCTTCCTGATAGGTCCGATCCCGATGCTTTTCGTAAAGCATCTCCATATTCTCCGGATCCATATTCCGTCGATTCTCCAATGCGATATCCTTTTTTCAAAAATTTGTATTAATTTGCCACTCGTATCTTATGCATATCTTTACTTTTATTCTTGGATCTTTGCCAGAATCTTATGCATATCTTTACTTTTATTCTTGAATCTTTGCTAGAATTTCATCTCTGTCGGCATCTTTCAAAGTCCCCATATTCCAACCAAATCCTGCTTTATCCTTCTTATATCTCGGAATTAAATGCATATGAAAATGAAATACTGTCTGGCCCGCTGCCTCCTTATTGTTCTGCACAATGTTATAACCATCACATCCTAGAATCGGTGTAAGTTTCGTAATCATCTTCTTAGCCAAAGCAAGAACCTTTGGCACAAGGGCATCATCCAACTCATACAAATCTGCATAATGTTCCTTCGGCAAAACCAACGCATGTCCCTTGGTAGCAGGGCTGGCATCCAAAATCACTCGAAAATCATCATCCTCATATAAGGTAGATGTTGGAATCTCCCCATTTGCTAATTTACAAAAAATACAATTATCGTCCTTCATTTTATTTTTTCTCCTTCCTATACGTTCATGTCCGTTCAAATGTAACTAAGTCAAAATCCTCTAGGCCTGCGATACAAAATCACAGCCATCACAAAGCCTGCAATCAAGCCTCCGATATGGGCCATATTGTCAATTCCTGTACTGGTTACCCCGTAGTAAATATTCATAAGCACCAGGAAAATCAAGCCTCTCTCTGTAAGATTCCCAATCCGACCTCTTCCTAAGACAGCCAGGTAGATTAATCCTCCCACTACTCCAAAAATCGCCCCGGAGGCCCCTGCGGATACGGAATACTCTCCGGTCATGGTCTCAAATCCTGCTGAAATCAGATTACCGCTAAGCCCACTGACAATATACAAAATCAAATATTTGACAGTTCCAAGCTCTGGCTCCAGCACAAGTCCCATAACTATCAGCATCAACATATTATTCATCAAATGTTGAAAACCAAAATGCAAGAAGATACTGGTGAAAAACTGATAAAATTCACCTGTTTCTTTCATCAAAGGCAGGTAGACCGCCCCGTGCCGTATCATAAAGCCTGCATCTTCTGTTCTTCCCCAAAAAGAAAGGGCGAAAAATATAACTACATTGATTGCCACGAGAGCAAAGGTTGCCGGCGCTCTATGTGCTTCTACTTTCAAGGCTTTTTCTCCTTCCGCATATGTCTTAATTTTAACACAAAAATCCCTCCAAATCTATGAATTTGGAGGGATTTGTATATCCATATAGGAGGCATATCCTATATTTCTATTACACACATACAGTGAATTCACTGCATGTGTATAATACCGATTTTATTTCTACAATTTATTTGCCATAGTAGCACTTTAAGTAGATTTCCTTGATTTCCTTCATAAGTGGATATCTTGGGTTTGCAGCTGTACACTGATCGTTAAATGCCTGCTCTACCATGTCATCCAATGTATCTAAGAAGTATTTCTCATCGATACCGTAATCTTTAATAGTCTTCTTAATACCGATTTTCTCTTTAAGTTCTTCTAATCTTGCAATGAAGTTCTCAAATACTTCTTCATCAGTATTACCTGTGCATCCAACGTAACGTCCAAGTTCAGCATATCTTGATAATGTCTTTGGATAGTCATACTGTGAGAATGTTCCCATTCTTGTTGGAACTTCTGCAGCATTGTATCTCATAACTTCTGTAAGGATCACTGCGTTTGCAACACCATGTGGCAAGTGATGGAAAGCTCCTAATTTGTGAGCCATAGAGTGGTTTACTCCAAGGAATGCATTTGCAAATGCTAGACCTGCAAGGCATGAAGCGTTTGCCATCTTCTCACGAGCGATTGGATCTTTTGCACCGTTCTCATATGCAGATGGAAGATAATCAAATACTAATTTTGCTGCCTTCATTGCAAATCCATCAGTATAATCTGTTGCCAACATTGAAACATAAGCCTCAATAGCATGTGTCATTACGTCGATACCTGATGCACTTGTTAAGCCCTTTGGCTGAGTCATCATGTTATCTACATCTACAATAGCCATGTTTGGCATTAATGCATAGTCAGCAATTGGCCATTTAACACCAGTATCTGCATCTGTGATGATCGCGAAAGGTGTAACCTCAGAACCTGTTCCTGAAGATGTAGGAATTGCTACAAAGTAAGCTTTCTCACCCATCTTAGGGAAGGTAAATACTCTCTTTCGAATATCCATGAAGTCCATAGCCATGTCTTCGAAGTTTGCTTCCGGATGCTCATACATGATCCACATGATCTTACCTGCATCCATTGCTGATCCACCACCAAGTGCGATAATTGTATCTGGCTCGAACTGACGAATCTGCTCAACACCACGTCTTGCACACTGAAGTGTTGGGTCCGGTGCTACTTCATAGAAGCAAGTGTGCTTGATACCCATCTGGTCTAACTTCTCTTCAATCGGTTTTACATATCCATTCTGATATAAGAAGGAGTCAGTTACAATAAATGCCTTCTTCTTGTTCATAACTGTTCCCAGTTCATCAAGAGCTACCGGCATACATCCCTTCTTAAAGTATACCTTCTCAGGTGTTCTAAGCCACAACATATTCTCTCTCCTCTCAGCAACAATCTTGGTATTCAGAAGGTGTTTAACACCTACGTTCTCAGATACTGAGTTTCCTCCCCAGGATCCGCATCCAAGTGTAAGAGATGGAGAAACCTTGAAGTTATAAAGATCTCCGATTCCACCGTGTGAAGAAGGTGTATTAATAAGGATACGGCAAGTCTTCATAGCCTCTGCATGCTTTGCAATCTTCTCTGTCTCTGCCGGATGTACGTAAAGAGAAGATGTATGTCCGTATCCACCATCAGCTACTAACTGTTTCGCTTTCTCAAGAGCCTCATCAAAAGTTTTTGCTCTGTACATTCCAAGTACCGGAGATAATTTCTCATGAGCAAATTCCTCAGAAATATCAACAGACTCAACCTCACCAATTAAGATCTTGGTGGTTTCCGGAACATCAACGCCAGCCAACTTAGCGATCTCATAAGCTGATTTTCCAGGAATCTTATTGTTTAATGCTCCATTTACAATAATGGTCTTTCTTACTTTATCAAGCTCCTCGCCTGGTTTTAAGAAGTAGCATCCACGATAAGCAAATTCCTTCTTAACTTCATCATAAATGCTGTCAAGTACAGTTACAGACTGCTCTGATGCACAAATCATTCCGTTATCAAATGTCTTAGAATGAATAATAGAGTTAACTGCTACCTTAATATCTGCAGTATCATCAATAATTACAGGAGTGTTACCTGCACCAACACCTAATGCCGGCTTTCCTGAAGAGTATGCTGACTTAACCATTCCAGGACCACCTGTTGCCAGGATAATATCAGCCTCTGACATAACAGTTGTTGTTAACTCAAGAGAAGGAGTATCGATCCATCCGATGATTCCTTCTGGCGCTCCAGCCTTAACTGCTGCATCCAAAACTACCTTTGCCGCTGCAATTGTACATGCCTTTGCTGCCGGATGTGGGCTGATGATGATTGCATTTCTTGTCTTCAAACAGATCAATGTCTTAAAGATTGCTGTTGAAGTCGGGTTTGTTGTAGGAATAACTGCTGCAACTACACCAATAGGCTCTGCAACTTTCTTAATTCCATATGCTGGATCTTCTTCAATAACACCGCAGGTCTTTGTGTTCTTGTATGCATTGTAGATATACTCTGCTGCGTAATGGTTCTTAATAACCTTATCTTCTACAATACCTCTTCCAGTCTCTTCTACTGCCTGCTTAGCAAGAGGGATACGCATCTTGTTCGCTGCCATTGCTGCTTCGTAGAAAATCTTATCTACCTGCTCCTGTGTATAGGTAGCGAATTTTGCCTGAGCCTCTCTCATTGCCTTCAACTTTGCATGTAAACTTTCAACACTGTCTACCACCTCTGGTACGACTGTCTCAGCTACTGCCTCTGGTGCCACTGTTGTGTTTTCTTTCTTCTTTGCCATGATTATGCCTCCCATAGTTTAGAATCATTTTTGAATCATTTGTGATTACATTGGGAAGTATAATTCATGGAAAATAGATTGTCAATACTTTAACGTTATTTTTTTAACATCCGTCTTGTTGTACACATCTTCTAATAATCTTAACAGTTTTTGTGCATTTTTTACAGTACTATTTTGCAAATAATAAAGAAAAAGCCCCAGTACCGACGTACCAGGGCTTTTCCTTGTGTTTTTCAACACATAAAGACTTTATACTGCAAACTGACTGTTGTATAAGTTCGCATAAAAACCTTGTTCTTTCATAAGGCTCTCATGATCTCCCTGCTCGATGATGTGTCCGTCTTTCATTACCAAGATCACATCCGCCTCCCGAATAGTAGACAAGCGATGGGCAACAATAAAACTCGTTCTCCCCTGCATCATATGAGCAAAGGCTGCTTGTATTTTTATCTCTGTTCGGGTGTCGATACTGCTGGTGGCCTCATCCAAAATGAGCATAGGCGGCAGGCAAAGCATGACTCTAGCTATGCACAGCAGCTGTTTTTGTCCCTGACTGATGTTGCCTCCATCTTCTGCTATAACCGTATCGTATCCATTTGGAAGCCTTCGAATAAATCCATCAGCCCTTGCCGCCTTAGCCGCCGCTAGGATCTCTTCCTTTGTAGCATCCGGCTTTCCGTAGGCTATATTCTCTCTAATTGTGCCCGCCTTTAACCAGGTATCCTGAAGTACCATTCCATAGTTTCCTCGCAGAGATTTTCTTGTAATCTTACGAATGTCTGTGCCTTTTACCCGAATCTCTCCGCCATCCACATCATAAAAGCGCATCAACAAATTGATCATTGTAGTTTTTCCACAACCGGTAGGTCCTACAATGGCGATTCTCTGCCCCGGCTGTACTTCCAAATTAAAATCTTCAATTAACGATCTGTCTTTCACATAACTAAACTTCACATGGGAAAGTTTCACATGCCCATCACTTTCCAATTCAAGAGCATCCAAAGGTTCCTCCACCTGATCCGGCTCATCAAGAAGCTCATAGATTCTTGCAGCACAGGCAAGGGCATTTTGCAGCTCTGTTACCACACCGGAAATTTCATTAAAGGGCTTTGCGTACTGGCTGGCATAACTTAAGAAAATACTGAGCTGTCCTACGGTGATTCCTCCGGCTACTGCATACAAGGCTCCGGCCAATCCTACTCCCGCATAAACAATATTATTGACCAGTCTGGTGCTTGGGTTGGTAAGACTGGAAAAGAATACTGCCTTTAGACTAATCTCTCCAAGTCTAAGATTCACCTCATCAAAATCTCGCAGGCTTTGTTCCTCATGGCCGAAAGCGCGAACAATCTTCTGTCCCTCAATCAATTCATTTACCAGGGCAGTCTCTTCTCCTCGAACTTTTGTCTGTTTTTGAAAAAATTCATAGGTATGACTTGCAATAAACTTTGCCACAAACAAACTCATAGGAGTCAGGCATACCACTACCAGAGTAATGCCAATATTAACAGACAACATAAATCCCAAGGTTCCCAAGATAGTTAAAACTCCGGTAAACAACTGTGTAAATCCCATCAGAAGTCCATCTGCAAAAGTATCAACATCTGCAACCACTCGGCTTACTAAATCCCCCGAAGCATGTCCATCTAAATAGCTAAGAGGAAGATGCTGAACCTTCTCTATAGCATCATTTCTAAGATCTCTAGACACACAGAAGGTAATGCGATTGTTACAGTTAGCAAGAATCCACTGCACAAGAGCAGTAACTACTGTTGCTACGAGTATAGCTCCCACGATTCCCTGGATCTTACTCATATCCACTGCACCTTTTCCGATCATATAATCAATGGCATTTCCACAATAGATAGGGACCAAAAGCTGGGCTCCCACGCTGATCGCTGCGCACAAAAGACTAAGAACTACAAAGAATATATAAGGCTTTATATATCCCAATACTCGCAACAAGGTATCTTTATTCTTCTTTTTTGAAGACTTGTTGTTTTCGAGATTTTGATTAGACATGATGCTCATCTCCTTTCTGGAATTGGCTCTCGTAAATTTCACGATACACCTCACAGCTATTCAAAAGTTCCTGATGATTTCCGACTCCCACGAGTTTTCCGTCATCCAAAACCAGAATTTTATCTGCATGCTGCAGGCTGGAAGTTCGCTGAGATACAATCACTACAGTTGTATCCTCCGGCAATTCCTTTAAGGATTTTCTAAGGGCCGCATCCGTGGCATAATCCAAGGCACTGGCACTATCATCTAAAATTAAAATCTTTGGCTCCGCCACAAGGGCTCTTGCTATGGTCAGTCTCTGTCTTTGTCCACCTGAAAGGTTGCGGCCACCTTGTTCAATTTTTTCCTCCAATTTTCCAGGCTTTGATTGCACAAATTCTTCTGCCTGGGCTATCTTCAAGGCTCTCCAGATTTGTTCATCAGTAGCATCTTCTTTGCCCCATAACATATTGGAACGGATAGTTCCTGCAAACACCTGTGCTTTTTGCATCACCACAGATACCTGCCTTCGCAAATCTTCCCTGCTTAAGTTCTGTATCGGCTGCCCCTTTAAAAATACCTGTCCATTTGTTGCATCATAAAATCTTGGAATCAAATTTACCAAGGAAGACTTTCCACTTCCGGTTCCTCCAATTACTCCCAGCGTCTCTCCCTTCTTTACGCAGAAGGAAATATCTGTCAAAGCCTCTTCTCCCGCTCCCTCATATCTAAGGGAAACATTCTGAAAGCTAATTGCTTCCTCGTTTTCCTCCAGCTTAGAATCTTCCACAAATTCCATGGAATTTTCAGTATCAAGTACATTTTCCACACGACTCAGGCTAGCCATAGCCTTACTGATAGAAACTACAAGGTTGGCAAGCTTTACAAGTTCAACCAGGATTTGGCTCATGTAATTAACTAAAGCAACAATATCACCGCTTAAAAGAGTTCCACTATTTACAGCCACGGCACCAGAATTAAGAATTGCTATAATTCCTAGATTCACCACAACATAGGTTAGGGGATTCATAAGAGAAGATATGTGTCCTACACCAGTCTGCAAATTCACCAGCTTGGTGTTTGCCTCTTTAAAGCTAGAGACTTCCTCTTCCTCCTTACCAAAAGCCCGCACCACACGAACTCCCGACAAATTTTCTCTCGTAATTCCTGTCACCTTATCCAAACGATTCTGAACCTGCTTATACATCGGAGATGTCACGCGCATAATCCCAAAAACAATAATAGCAAGGATCGGAATGGTAATCACAAATATCAAGGCGATTTTTATCTGAATTGTAAATGCCATAATCATGGCTCCAAATACAATAAAGGGGCTTCGCAAAAATAATCGCAAAAATAAATTCAAACCATTCTGGACCTGATTAATGTCACTGGTCATTCTTGTAATCAGGGTACTGGTTCCTATGGTATCCACTTCTGAAAATCCCAGTTGCTGAATATGGGCGAATAATTCATGTCGCAGCTTGGTCGCACACCCCGTCGCTGATTTAGCTGCAAAATATTGCGCTGTAAAGCTACAGAGCAGACCAATAACCGCCATGAGAATCAAAAGCCCACAGCAAGCCAGAATGTATCCTCTATCCTTTTGCACGATTCCAACATTAATTATATGGGCCACTACAATTGGCACCAAAAGATCAAATAGGGCCTCCAACATTTTAAATAAAGGGGCCAGAATACTCTCTTTTTTGTACATCGCTAAATACTTTGATAGGTACTTCATCAAACCATCCTCCTGGACATACCACATTTTTTGACTCAGTTCATTATAGTACAATGAAAAGAAGCTAGCAATGCCCAGGGGTGCCAGGAATCATAAGTCTAGATCATAAGGCCAGATCCTCGATGTGCAGATCATCCCAGTCTCCCCACTTATTCTTTCTGTGTTTATTTAAAAATTGTTTCACCGGCGTCCACATATCATTACTCTCCCGAACTACATTGGAAGAAATTGTTTCTGTAATCCAGGGACTAGGTTCTAAATTCTTCTCTATCTCAAGATTTTCCTGAAGGTCCGCCTTCTCCGGTTCCTGAGCCAAAAGTTTCTGACACTCCTTTACGAGACCTTCTAAGCTATAATTTTCCTGTACAACTCCTTGATGAAGTGCAAACATCATCTGCACTCCCTTGGAATCCTGATAATCCATTTTTTTCACAAAGTATTCCGTTAGCTTTCTAAAGGATTCCCAAAAAGAATCTTTAGCCAGAGGATAGTAACAAAAATAATATTGATTTTCTTCAAAAAATATATATTCCGGTTTCAACAACAAACAATCTTCTTGCAGTAGATATTTTTCAATTTCTTTGCGTGTCAAAAGCAATTGATTAAGAAAGTTGATCAATTCTTCTCCTGTCAAAAGATTTTTTTCATAAATAGCCTGCATAGACACCTTCCCGGTGACATCATAATCAAAGTAACTGGCATCGTCAATCCACCTACTTCCAAGGGGGAGCAGATACTTCATAGGGTTTGCTTTTAGCATTGCCATTTGATAATCCCCTTCATATGTCCCCTCTTCTTCTATCGTTATTTTCCGTTCCATAAAATTTCCTTCTTTCCTTACTGGGCCACATTTTGTATCTTTCGCAAGTCACGAATATATTTCTCCGGATCTGTTATTGACGCTTTTTCACTCCCAGACATCTCCATTCTTCTTGCCGAGACAGAGACTTCCACCTTTATCTCCTCTTCCGAAAGCCCCACTTCCACCTGAGAATGATTTAAAAAAATACATTTTCCCTGTAACCGTTCATAGACTAAACTTTGAATTTCGTCTGAATCACCCCCATTAACCTCTCTAGACTTGCTGCTTCCCACCACAGAAGCTTCATATGCTGCCCCTAACAAAACGTTTTTATCATGATAATAAAAAACAGCAAAAATGCATGCCATAATGACCAGCAATATCATCGACACTATAAAAGATGCCTCCACAGTAAAGCTTCCCCTTAAGTTCCATTTCATTTTTTTCTTCATAACCCTCCCCTACTTATGTATACACAGCAAGCAGATAGCCCACCGTCAGAATAGGCACAAAAGGGATACTAATCTCTCTATGGTTCCCTTTTAAAACCAAATAGATTAAAGAACTTACTCCCAACAAAAACATGGAGTAAGTCAGGGTTTCAAGCAAACCCCAAAAGCCCAATTGAATCCCTAGAATCAAAATCAAGAGGCTATCTCCATAACCCAAGGCTTCTTTCGACAACCTGCTAATTAAGAGAAATCCACCTCCAACCAAGGCACTAGCGACACACCCCCAAAAAGAGGAGGGTTCAAAAAAACGCTGAATCACCACTGTAATAAATATCGCCATGACAGCTATAAGAGGCAGGCACTTTCTGCGAATATCCAAAACAGATAATCCACACAACTGAGCTCCCACTACTATTGTCCACATTTTGTACATGCTCCCTTTCCCATTACCTCCGACAAAGGCACACTGTAAACTGTTCGTTTAATTCCACTGCAAAACATATTCCCATGATAACTGTCCCCGTAATTTGCTATATATACCTGTCCGGAACTTGCGGGATGACACCTGCTGCAAGGCTTATACCTGCCACCGCTTTCATTTCTTGCATCTGCCAGATCCGCTGCCGAAACCGCATGTATAGATAAATCCAAATAGGTACAATGATAATCCCTATGATATACAAGCCCCGTCTCTGTCACATATACGATTTCCTGGGAATCACTTCCAAACACTACTTTTTCATAACCTATCCAGGATTTTATTTTCATACTTATCTCATATTTTCTGGACAAAGTGCCAAAAAAAGAAATAGGCAATCTCACGCGATAGGCAGCCTTTAATGTTCCAATTCCCGTTCTAGGCGACATCCAGGAGCCCTCACAACTAATCCCGCCACTTCCACCTATGATAATGCTTCTAGATAGCCGATCACTTCCAATAGCATTCACCACATCCTCCTCAATAGAGGCCGGAAGTATCGTTTTTGTAAGATAGGTTTCCTTCACAGCCTTTTTCCCGGCATATTGAAGACCTGCTCTTACAGTGGTCTGTATAGCCGCCATTTCAAATAGATATAAAATAGTTATCATAGCAAGAAAAAATACGGGCACCGCCAAGGCAGCCTCCACTGTTATACTCGCCTTTACAGAAACAGATGAAGATGCCCTTTCAGAGATATTTAGAAATGTTTTTTTGAGGGGAGTTTTATTTCTATTTGTGTTCACTACCATGCCGAACGAATCCTACTCCTTTCTTAAGATTTTTATGTTTGGTTTTTGTATAAGATGTCCGAAAGGACATCTTCATCTGTTTCTGTTTATTTGCTTATTTGTTCATTCATTCCTTTGCTAACTCATGCCATGTTTTCATTCCATATTTTCATTCCACACTTTTTTTAATTTATGGCATCAATTGTATCCATAATAGGTCTTATAGGTATAACGAATCCCTCTTCGTAGTTTACTGGTACTTTCTAGTTCCATTCTGCTGATGCATGCATCTGCCTGAAAATAGGACTGCCCATAGGCACAGCGCATATTTTGTTCGATGACAGAAAGAGTCCGAAGAGACTTGCTTTCCTTTTGTTCCAAAAATAGAAGCATCCGAAGATAATCCTTATAATCCATTCCTGTCTCAGTATCCATGCCTTCTCCCGGATCTTCCAGGGTTCCAAGCCTCATCAAAGATTCTAAAGAAAGCTGCCAAGTCTCCCTAGACTTTACTGTGGCCACATGTTTTCCTGACAGCAAGGCCCTTAAATCCATGACGGTTTCCCCATAGGCCCAGGCCAACAATATCACCTGGGTTACTGCAGCTATAATTTCTGGAACAACAAGCAAGGTACACAGTGCCGCAGCTGCCGCCTCAGCCTCAGCTCTCATCTGGGCATCTGTCATAATATAAGTAAAATTAGGCACAAAACGAATTAGCATCAGTTTATTGACTACCGTTTTTAGGTTCTCCCTATCGGAGGATTTCCCCGCCAATATGTATTCCAACTGATAATCAAGTGGAGCTTTTCCACTTTCTAACACCTTCCGGTTCTCTCCGGAAACTTGTCTTCCATTTTCTCTTGTTCCTCCATCTGTATAAGCAGGAAAATGTTCTAAGAGATACTCCCCAAACAAAAGGCCGGACATGGTACTGCTTTTGCTGGCTACATCAGAAAAATCTCCATATCCTTCTCTCCTGGCCCTGTCCGTAAGAAGGTCTCTCTGTGAAACTGCCTTCTCCGATACTCCTTGCTCTGTGGGAATCACCAAAGCAAGGAGATCCATTTGTTTCAATCCACTTACGTGAGAAATCGGATTATTCTCTTCCGGCAAACCTTCCTCCTGGTCCGCCAAAAGGGTCTCTAGATACTCTTCCTGATCTGATTCTTGCTGTTCATAGTCCCTGGATTGCTCCTGCTGCTGGTTCCATATGCTGCTAGTTCCAAGCAAGTCTCTCACAAAATCAACCCCATATTTATTTTCCATGTATTTTGTGACCTGATCATAAAAACTATCACAGCCACTATCGGTCAAAAACTGAATCCGCAAAAGCTCTTGATCTGTATCTGTGACACCGTAAAAATCCAATCGATCAAAGATATGACTTTCTTCATAAGTTCCGGTCTCATAGGTCCCATCCAGGGCAAATATGTCATAATGCTCCAACAACTCTTTCTGATATTCAGCAAATACGCATTCTATGGCACGGTTCATATCCCCGCGACGGTAATTTTTTGCCACCTGGAGGGAGCTGCTTTCTAGCACCGAGGCGCAAAAGCTAAGCATTAAAATAAAAATTAAGCTCAGATAAGCAACCACCTCTCCAGAAAAAGTTTTACCTTTAAGACCCCTTAAATTCCGGAGCTTTCGCTGGTGATCTTCTCGAAAATGGTCTGCACCAAATCCGTAAGCTGGGATTTGAAAATAATAACCAGACCAATTAGCACTACCAAAATTAGGATTACTTCCACAACCCCAACGCCGTCTTTGTTTCTCAACACATTTTTCATATATAACAATCTCCACATACCCATTCCTCCTATGTCTTTTCAAAAGCAATTCTATAATTTCTCTTGTACACTTTTTCCAATCATTTACAACTTAATATATCTGCAAAGTCAAAAACGCCGGCATTATTACAATTACCAAGACAAGGGCCAACATCATAAACATTGGTAATAGCAATTTGGTTCCTGCCTCTTCTCCCTTACGCTTTGCTCTTGCCTTCCTCTCTTCAAAAGCTTGCAGGGATTCTATGTGCAGCATTTCACTTAAGCCCTTTACACCTTTTCGCAGATTTTGAGACAACAAGGCCCCCAGCTTTAAATAACAGGGAAGATTGCATCTCCTTCCAAAATTTTCATAACTTTCTGCCTCAGGAACTCCGCTTTCAATTTCTCGATAAGTGAGTTTCATTTCTTCATATACATAGCGGGTATCATGATCCTTAAGAGAACTCTCATAATCCTGCAGAATCTTCCTCCAAGCCCTCTTCACCGTCATGCCGGCTCCCAAAAATAAGGTCAACTTATTTACAAGCTCCGGGTAATCTAAAAGCAACTGTTCTTTTCTCTGATTCTCCAGTTCCTTCCCCCTTTGTTTTCCAAGAAGCCACAGCAAAATCAAAATTAAGATTGACATAACTACCAGGACAAGACCCCTGCTATTAAAGGGGAAATAATAGCTTATCTTTTTTCCCTTTACTATTTTAGGTAACGCAAATGTTTCTTTAGATGCGTTTTGCTCCTGATTTTTTTGAATTTTTTCAGAAATTTCACTGGCTACCTCATCTTTTGCTTCTGCTGTTTTGGGAAAGACACACACCGCCTGTTGATAACTTGCCTGGTATGCTTCATTCTCTGTATAGGTAAGAACTGCCTTCAGATTAATGGTCTCACCCTCAGGATCTATCGCATCCTTCATAATCTCCCCTTTTACGTTCATAAGATCGTAACGGTCTAACTCCCAGGAAATTTCCACCGGCTCACCCTCTATACTACTAACTAGATTCAAATTTTGATCTACATGCTGAAAACGCTCATTAGCTCCCAAGATTTTTTTGTCTAATGTTTCAAAAATCTCATCGAAAAATTCTTGTATCTCTGCAGCCTGGTATTGCCTTTCCTTCACCTCAATTTCCAGAGGAATTTTTTCAGGCTCTCCTTCTACTTGTGCTTCAAGACTTTCTGTTCTACTTCCCTTTCCGTAATCATTCCTTTGAATAATTCCATCGGAGGCTTCCTTAGAAGCATGAAAATCATACAAGATAAGACCCACCCCCAGCACAAATAAAAACAAGACAGGAAGCATTTTCACACATCGATCTTTATGATCCGAAGCCCAAGATAATAAGCTCCCATATAACCTGCCAAACATACACTCATCACTCCCACTCCAATAGCATTGCCATACAAACTATCCATAAACTCCGGAAAGCTAAGCTGCATATAGGCTATAATGCCGTAGGGGATCACCGCCATAACACGAAACTCGTATTTTTTTGCAGCTAAAAGGGTATCAATCTCTCTTCGCACATCAATCTCATCCCCTATTTGACGCACTGTATTTTGAATAATCTTTACCATATTTCCACCGGTTCTCTTGGCCACCACAAACACTTCCACAAAGTTTCTGGCATCCGAAAGATCTAACCGTTTGGCCCATTCCACAAAGACGGATTCCACCGCCATCTGTAGCCGGAGTTGACGCACCATAATCTGCATTTCTCTGGAGATCCTTGCATTTTCCGGATAAATAAGTGCCAACTCTTTTTTCGCCTCCATCACTGCATTTTCCAGAGAATAGCCTATATTTAAGGATGCAGAAATAGCCTCAATGGCATCTTTAAACTGCTTTTGTAAATTGTTTTGTTTCTCTCGCTCCAACTCAACAGCTTGCAGGTAGAGTTTCCAGGCAAACACCGAAAGCATGGGAATAAGGGCTATGATGCTCCTGTAAAATAACCATGTAGTGACAATCCACACCCCCATAGCCTTAGCTATTAGCCTTCCCCATTCCCACTTACTAAAGTCCCGCCAGGCCGGATGCATGATCCTAGGCAGCCTCCTAGTGGTCTTCTTTTCCTCTTCTTTGAAGTCCTGCCGCCTCAAGCTTCTCACAATGGGTAAGTTCATGAATTTGTTTCCAGGCACTTTTTATTCCTCCCTTCGTTTCCTCCACCTCCTCATGACGAATCAAAGTTTTGATTACAATCTCCCCTTCCTCATAGCCTAATACCTCTACCACCTCCAAAAGCTTTCTGCTTTTATCTCGAAGTCTTCCTAAATGAACAATAATATCTATGCCTGATGCAATCTGTCTCTGAATGGCTGGTAGAGGCAGGTCCATGCCCATAAGCACCATGGTTTCCAATCGGGAAAACATATCCTTAGGGCTATTGGCATGACCAGTGCTTAAACTTCCATCATGGCCCGTATTTAGAGCTTGCAGCATGTCTATAGCCTCATCGGACCGTACCTCACCTACAATAATCCGGTCCGGCCGCATACGAAGAGCGGTTTTAATAAGATCTCGAATAGTAATAACTCCCGTACCTTCCACATTGGCATTTCGCGCCTCCAAACGCACCAAATTTTCAACTCCTCGAATCTGCAGCTCCGCATTATCCTCTATAGTTATAATTCGCTCTGTCTTGGGAATATATTCAGACAATGCATTTAGAAATGTGGTTTTTCCGGATCCGGTACCTCCACTGATAAAAATGTTGTATCCTGCCACCACCAACGAAATCAAATAATCTGCTGTCCTCCTATCAATAGAATTCCAAGACACCAATTTTTCTAAAGTTATTCCTTCTTTTGCAAATTTACGAATGGTTACAATGGGGCCATCAATGGCCACCGGAGCCAGCACAACATTTACACGGGAGCCATCCGCTAATCTGGCATCAACAATGGGAGAAGCCTCATTCACCAACCGGTTGGAACCTGCCACTATCTGTTGAATCACATCCTCCAGTTTGTCTTTGGATAAAAACCGTTTTTCTGAACGAAATAATCTCCCGCCTTTCTCATAGAAAATCGCCTGGGTTCCGTTGATCATAATCTCTGTCACTGCCTCATCTTCCAAAAACTCCTGTAAAAGATCCAGCTTCCTAAAGGCATTAAAAAGTTCTCTTCCAAGATCAGACATGCGGTCCAAGGTCAAGTACTCTTCTTTTGAAACCTCCCGCAAAATCTCATAAATTAATTCAGTCAGCTCTTCATCAGAAATATCCCTGGTCATATCCAGACGATTTAAAACCCTGCCATGAAGTTCTTCAATGGAAATCATAAGGACTGCTCCTTTTTGATCAGTTTATTTTTCACATCCTCATACCCCATTATTTGCAACTCCCACTCGAATTGATTTAGCTTTCCCAAAGCCACCTTCTCCTTAATATAAAGAAGATGGATTTGGCTACAATTTCTTAAAATGTCATACATCCCCGAAATACCGTCATCTATGTCAAGAATCAAGGTCTCATAAATGTCACTTTTTACAATCTGCCGAATTAAGTCTATCCAATCCTTTCCCCTTATATTCCGCATATCCTCCGACATTTTTGCCGGAGGCAAAAAATCCAACCCCTCCATAGATTCCACCATCCCCGAAAGCCATGCCCCCAGGTTCTGATTTTCCTGTCTGGCATAATACAAAGCATCAGCCACAGTTAAGGCAGATTCCGGAAAATAGCCATTTAAACCTCCATAGCACTCCATCCCTATATAAAGCACCTTCCCAGAAAGAGAAAGTTCTTTGCCTAACTTTAAAGCGTATCTAGTTTTTCCACATCGATGCACCGGGGAAAAAATGCCAATAACCTCCTTAGTCTCCCCCTGTTTTTCTCCACTTCCACGGGGGACAAAAAGTCCATTCTCCCCCGTACATTCTTCCATAACCGCTGCCGCAAGAGCATCTCCGGACTGATATTTATAAAGGCATTTTACTCCATATCTCTCAGTCTCCATCTTTCGCTCTACCAGCAAAATCTGCCTCTTTACATCCAGGTTTTCCAATTCTCTTCCCTGGTATTTCTCATGAATTAACAGCAAATATATTGGTTGTCTTTCCAACATTTCCTGCACCTGCCTAAGGTCTGTACAAACCTTCACCTGAAGCGGAAATGTCCGTATTTTGGTTAAATAATTCGCAAAAGCTGTTGCATAGGCTTCCTCCTTGTCACAGATTACTAAACTACGGTTGCTCAAATAAGAACCTCCTTCCCATATTCAGTTTCTTAATTGCTTACAATGAATCTTGGCTGATCAAACCAAAAGAAAAATTATAAGAGTTCTTTGAATCTTTAGAATAAAAACAATCAGATAAGTTGCTGTGTGCAACTTGTAGGATGATTATAGCCTTGACATTTTTATTTGGCAATAGACTTTTTAGAAGTTACAAATCTTTGTGAAAGCTTTACAAATTTGCCCTGAGCATGCCCGACAAAACAAAAGAAAAACCGCGGAAATCCGCGGTTTTTTACTGCCAAAACTATCTTGATTTTTCAAAAAATTAATTTTTACACCTTCTCCACATGATGGCCTGCCGCCTTCAAAAGACGGTTCATAATGGCACTTCCAATGCCCTCTCTGTCAAAGGATTCGCTGTAAATAAACTCCACCTGGTCCTCATCAAATTCCCTTAAAATCCCATAGAGGCGGTTGGCAATGGTAGCCTCATCTTCTCTGGTTCCTGCCACCTTAACATCAGCTTCAGCCACGTATTTTGTCTCTGTCTCCTTTGTGGCTATGATCCCAATTCTTTTTCCAAGGGCAAGCTCTTCTGCGGCCAAAGCATTAATTCTAGCAACCACATCCTCCATATTTCCCTCAAAAATGGTAAGGTCCGCCTTGGGGGCGTAATGCCTATACTTCATTCCCGGAGCCTTGGGAGTCACCTTACTGTCTGGTTTAATCAAGGTTTGGTCCACATCCACCTGACCAATAAGCCCCTCTAACATTTCTTTGGTAATAGCTCCTGGCCTTAAAATCATGGGGGGATCCACCGTCACATCAAGAATGGATGATTCCACCCCAATATCCACAGCCCCGCCATCTAGGATCATATCAATCTTTCCATCAAGATCTTCCCTTACATGAGCCGCAGTGGTAGGACTTGGCCTTCCGGAAGTATTGGCACTGGGAGCAGCAATATAGCCTCCTCCTGCATCGATCAGTGCCCTGGCCACCTCATCACTGGGCATCCTGACAGCCACCGTGTCAAGGCCACCTGTGGTTCCGTAAGGCACGCAATCTGCCTTCTTAAAAATCATGGTCAACGGGCCAGGCCAATAGCTTTCCGCCACAACTCTAGCCGCCTTAGGAATCTCCTCCACAATCTTCTCCAAATCCTTCATGTTGCTAATATGGATAATCAAAGGATTGTCTGAAGGTCGTCCCTTAGCCTCATATATTTTCTTAGAAGCCTCCTGATTTAATCCATCCGCTCCCAAGCCATATACCGTTTCAGTAGGAAACGCCACCAGCCCGCCTTCCTTCAGAATCCTGCCAGCTTCTTCAAGAACCTGCCTAGTTTCCTCATTTCTTTCACTATCATCTTCTCCGATGGGCTCTTTCTGGGAATTTATCCGCTTCAAAGCCTCCCGATCTACACATCCATAAATGGTCTTCATCTTATTCTCCCTACAATTCTATAGACACTTCTCTGCCGGATCTCTCATACCTATGAACCTTCACCCCTGCGGTCTTAAGCATCCGCATAGAAGCCATGACAGAAGCAGAATTCTCGTACTTATTGCTGTCATAGATCACTTCCTTAATTCCACTTTGAATAATTGCTTTGGCGCACTCATTACAAGGAAAGAGAGAAACATACAACTTAGATCCTTCTAAACTTCCTCCCCGATAATTTAAAATCGCATTTAATTCACTATGCACAATATAAACATACTTAGTTTCTAAAGGGTCCTCCCCTTCTCTAATCCACGGAAATTCCTCATCTGAGCATCCAATAGGAAATCCATTATATCCCATGGATAAAATCTTGTTATCCTGACTGACAATACAACATCCCACCTGGGTATTGGGATCCTTAGAACGCATACCGGAAAGCTTTGCTACTCCCATAAAATACTCATCCCAGCTGATATAATCTTTTCTCTGACTTCCCATACCTAACTTCCTCTCTATCTGGCAGCTTCATTAAGACATCTATCAAATGTCTTCTTTCAGCCTTCTTTTCGTCTGCATTTCGGTCTAATTTTAACACACTCCATTTTCAGAAACAAGGCACTGCAAATGAAGGCCCCCGTCCAAATTAATCCGAACAAAAAACATCCCCTTAAAACCTGCAATCTTGGCAGATTTCAAAGGGATGTCCCATGGCTTACTCTTTTGAACTCGTTGTATATTCTTTAATTACCGACCAAATCTCTGAATCTTCCTGACCTAGTGCCCAGGCTGCGGTTCCTGCCAGATTATTATCCTTCATAATCTGGAGTTTCTCTCGCAGGGAAGATGCATCTTCCAACCAAATTTCATATTTGGTCCCATCTGTTCCTGTCCAAGTTGCGTAATTTTGTTTGGTGGTATCATCCCAGGTGGTTGTTGCTCCGGCTGCGCTTACTTCTTCCGCCGCATCTTCCATTCCCAGGGCCTTGCTTTCAACAGTACCGCTCTTCTCACTCCACAGACGGGTAAAGAATGGAACTGCGCTGATTATTTTATCCGCAGGAACCTCCCGCAAGGTTTCGGTAATACCCTCATTTACATAATCGTAGGAAGCTACAGATCCTGCCTCCTCTGATCCTGCATAATGCTCATCATACCCCATAATAATCACATAATCCGCCACAAGTCCCTGTTCGGTACGGTTGTATTGTAAATTAAAACTCTTCGGTACATAATTGTCTATAGACAACACAATATCGTTCTGTCTGCATCTTACAGACAATTCTCGAACAAACTGAATAAAATGCTCTCCACAGTCTGTGGAAATATGCTCAAAATCTAGGTTTATACCATCAATGCCCACCTCCAGAGCTTCATTAATAACCGTATTAATAATATTGGTTCTGGCCTCTGTGTTTTGAAGCAGCTCATAAGTTTCATCATAGGAATTAATTCCATTATCACTATCAAAATCTCTGAGAGTTGCCCAAACTTCCAAGCCCTTATTATGGGCATAGGTCACATAGCTCTCCGATGCTATGGAATAAACATCTCCATTGGTATTCAGCACATGATACCAGGTTGGTGCAATGGTAGTAAGACCGCTGGTCTTCTCTAACAAGGTCTCCAAACCATCATTGGCATCTGTATTGGAAACATTATGCCAAACCATATTAATGGTATAATCCTTTGAAATATTTGTATATTCAGGCTGGTCAAAATCTCTGCTGATAGTAGTTTTCTTCACCTTAGACAGGGCTGAACTTTTCACATAACCCATAAATCCATCTTTGGTTCGAACCTTCTTCCACCGACCTTCATCTTCCATCCAGGTAACCTCATCCCCCTTCTTAATCTCTGTTAAAATGGGGCTTTTTACACCTGCCTGGTAACGAACCTGGGTATTTCTCCTTACTGTAGCGATGGAAGTCTTGCCCCAATCACTGACGATCATGACACGACTTGGATTCTCATACACCTCATAATCAATATTGGTGTACTGTTGAATAAAATCTAAGGCAATATAGGGTGTATCATTTTCTAACTTTACAAGTATATACTCTTCACTTTGCTTATCCTTTGCAACAGAATATTCCTTGCTCTCTGCAGGTATGGAAATCGTAGCTGTGGGCAAAGTATACAACACCTGCTGCCCTTCAGAATCCCAATAAAAACGACTGTTAATAGAATCTCTCACCGTATCATACTTAATATAGGCCTTGCCGTCTGCGATAATTCCGGTACCGCCGGCAATGTGATTATCTACAATAACTGCCATCTGTCCATCTTCTTCTATTCCATAATAATCATTCAAATCATAAGTCTCTTTGGTGGGACTATATTTTTTCCAAAGAAATGCTGCCAAGGCAATTACTGCTAATAATATAATAAAAAGAATTATGGTAATGATCCTTCGTCTTTTTCGCCTGCGCTGAAGGCGCCTTCGTCTGGCCAATTGTCTCCGACGTCTCTCCTCCAACATTCGGTCCTTATTTTCTTCCATTCTCTACCTCCTATAGAGCCATTATATCAAACCGAAAAAGACACGTCATTAACTTTTTCTTCTAGAATCTACGCGGGGTATGCGCACTTCCTACTTCTCTTCTTCCTTGCCATTTTCTTCCACTATTCCAAATAAATTTCAATGAGTACATCCCAGAAAAACCAGCTCAAGAGCTCATAGATTCAATCTGGTTAAAATTCACTTCCTGAATATCCCCTACATCATTCAAGACATAATCTCGCATATAGCCATTCCCCTCCCGCATCATATGAGCTCTCACAATCTGCATGGGGCTTGCATATGCTCCATTCATTTTTAATCCAACACTATTCTTCTCATAACCTGTAAGCTCTCGAAATAGGCGTTGCTCTTCCCTATTTCCCATAGCTCCTCCTTTCCTCATCTACTGGTTCCTGCAAAAACCGCTGATAACAAAAATCGCACTAAGCCCCATAATCTTTCGCGAGATGCCGTGATACATTGACCGATGTTATGGGCATTAAAAATGTGCACGACAGAAGATTGTTCTGGCGCTGCAGCAACATTCATGATTAACTTTTCCTATAAAATCTGTTGTGATCTTTTGTCCGAATCGGACGCTCTGATTGTTTTTATAGATTCACCCTTCGATAAGATAAAATGAAAATTGTGTTATCAGGTGAAACCATCTTCTGGTAACAGCTATTATACGAGGGCTAAAAAAAAACCGCAAGTACTTTTTCAGTTTTTAGTTTTATTTTATTTGGACTTGACGGAATCTCTATGCTATACTAAGCGAAAGGAAGTGATAAATATGAAGATTGAAAAAATCAACGATAATCAGATTCGCTGCACATTAACCAGAGCAGACTTAGCAGAACGCCAACTGCACTTAAGCGAACTTGCATATGGTACCGAAAAAGCCAAATCACTTTTCCATGATATGATGCAACAAGCCGCCAATGAGTTTGGATTTGAAGCGGACAACACCCCTCTTATGATCGAGGCCATCCCTTCTTCCTCCGATTCCATTGTGCTTATAATTACAAAGGTTGAAGATCCAGAGGAACTGGATACCAGATTTTCCAGATTCTCCCCCTCCCAGGGCAATGATGGCGATAGCCTCACCCCTACTCTGCCTTCCAAGCTAGCAGGTGCTGAGACAGTGATGGATCTTCTAGGCAAGATAAATGAAAAGTTAGGCATCTCCCAGGAGGAAGATACAAAGGCGCTAAAAGAAGAGAAAAAAGAGACAGAGGACCCTCTTCCTAGCCTTCGCTTATTCTCCTTCTCCACCATGGATACTATATTAGAAGCATCCCAGGTACTGGCAGACTTCTACACAGGTTCCAACACCCTCTACAAGGACGAGGAGGAAGATTTATTCCTTTTAGCCCTTACTCAGTCTGAACATGATGCCAAGGATTTCAACCGCATTTGCAATATGCTGTCAGAATATGGAAATATTGAAAAAGCCACCGGTGCCAATTTAGCATTCTTAGGAGAGCATTGTGATGTAATTTTGGAGAAGAATGCACTTCAGCAGTTAGCTACTATTTAAAACAAGTTTCTTATGAATCCAAATTTCAAAAGAATAAAAGCCCTGCCTCTTTCTTTTTGAAAGGCAGGGCTTTTTGTTAAAAAAAGACAAGGAGCGTGACCCAATGGAATCTTCAATTCTCAGTCCCAAAACAAGTTTCTTCACCAAAGACAAAAGCTTCTACCAAACTCTTTTTAAGATGCTGCTTGTAGTGGCCCTGCAAAATCTTGTAGCCTACAGTGTCAATATGATTGACAATATTATGCTGGGAAGCTACAGTCAAAACGCCTTATCCGGAGCAGCAACGGTAAACCAAATTTTCTTCATGGTTCAGCAATTTGCCCTGTCCATAGGAAATGCACTGGTGGTATTATCTTCCCAGTATTGGGGACAAAGGCGGGTAGAACCCATTCGCACTTTAACAGGAATTGCTATGAAGCTTGGACTACTCATCGGTGCCATAATCGTGCTTCTCTGCATCCTGATTCCTACCCCTCTTTTGCGGATCTTTACCAACGATCCTGCCATTATAGAACAGGGCCGGGACTATCTTTCTTTGATCCAATGGACCTTTTTACTCTTTATTATTTCCCAGCTTCTCATAGCTGCCCTTCGTAGTGTGGAAATTGTAAATATTTCTTTTTATATTTCCATAGTTTCATTGATCGTAAATGCAGGTATCAACTATGTTTTGATTTTTGGTAAATTTGGTTTTCCCGAAATGGGAATTCGAGGTGCAGCCATCGGAACCTTGATTGCAAGAATCATCGAACTGCTTATAGTGGTTATCTACATATTAAAGAAAGAAGACAAGGTTCACTTTTTCTCCCAAGGTTTTTGGACGAAAGACGTAAGTCTTCGAAAAGATTACACAAAGGTTTATCTGCCAATTATGTGTTCCCAGGTACTGTGGGGTATTTCCGTTCCTATGCAGACTGCAATTTTAGGCCATTTGTCTGCGGATGCCATAGCCGCCAATTCCGTGGCCACCACCTTCTATCAATATTTAAAGGTAGTGGTTTTGGCCATGTCTTCTGTATCTGCCGTTATGATTGGAAATGCTATTGGAAAAGGGGATATGGAACGGATAAAATCCGATGGACGAACCTTATCTGTTATTGACGTTGCTATCGGCCTTGTTTTAGCAATTGCCCTCTTCCTGTTAAGAAGGCCCCTCCTATCCATCTATGATCTGACTCCAACTGCAATGGTAATGGCAGACCATCTTATGATGATCATGTCCCTGGTTATGATCGGCATGTCCTACCAGATGCCTGTAAGCTTCGGTATCATCCAGGGAGGCGGCGACACAAAATTTACGATGAAAATGAATATGATCTGTACCTGGCTAATCGTTATGCCCCTGTCTTTCCTCAGTGCCTTCACCTTAAAATGGCCTGTGGAAGCAGTGGTACTGGTCATCCAGTCCGATCAGATATTTAAAGGAATTCCTACTTTTATTAAATTCCGCGGATACAAGTGGATGAAAAAACTCACAAACTAAAATTTCTATTGTTTACAAAAAAGGCTTGTCTCACAACTTGTGAGACAAGCCTTTTCTTATATTAATTGATGTCCTCTATTAACCGATATCCTTTATTAATCGATATCTTTTAACAATTCATTGATCTGAGCAACCAAGGGCTCCGGATCAACACCATGTCCAAGTGCACCTTCCTCGATGGTCTCCATCTGAGAATGTGGACAACCGATGCATCCCATTCCAGCTTCCATGAGAACTCTTACAACATCCGGACATTTCTCATAATATGTATTAAGCAATTCGCCAAATGTCATGTCTTTTGAAATCTGTGCCATGTTCGACGCCTCCTTTTCTTTTTCAGTGCTTCCCATTATAGACGGTTTTCCCCATTGTGTAAACATTTTCTGACAATTTCTTCCTAATTTTGAATACTCAAATGTCAATAACATTTCCGTTTTTTCTCGACAAAATCCCATTTTTATGATATCTACACAAAACATTCGTTCTTTTTTTACCCCAAAATAATCCACAGTTTTGGGATAATTCTATGTGGATAATGTGGATAAATGTGTAAAACGGACGGTTTTTCCACCTTTTTTTGGGTTTTCGGTGTGGATAACTTGGATAACTCTTTTTTGGGATTCTTGATTTTTTTTGATTTTTTTCTACAATTTTGTATAAATTGTATAGCTTGCCAAATCGACTTTACTATCTTCAAATCACGTTGACAAAACTTTAAGGATACTATATATTGTAAATATAATAATGATTACTATTATACAAATTATTTGCAGAAACTTCTTAGAAGCAGGGCAATTTCTAATATTAATCCATAACATTACAGAAAGGAGACTCCCCTTGGCACCACAAAAATATAGCAAGCAGCGGGAAGCCATCCGAGATTATCTGGCTCACACTACTTCCCATCCCACTGCAGACAGCGTATATTTACATGTAAAACAAGACTTTCCTAATATAAGCTTAGGAACAGTCTATCGAAATTTAAATCTACTGGCAGACACCGGAGAAGCCTTAAAAATTGATGCCCCTGACGGAAGTGCTCATTTTGATGGCAATACCAATCCTCACTATCATGTAGTCTGCCGAGACTGCGGAAAGATTTACGATCTTTTTCCGGATGCTTCTCAGGTAAATAAGATTAACGAGATAGCCAACCAGCATTTCGAGGGCAGCATCGAATCTCACAGTATTCTTTTCTATGGGATCTGCAAAGACTGTCAGACAAAAGAATAAAAATTAAGTCTATAAAGATTAGGATTTCTTGTTGACAATCCTAATCTTATCTGTTATCTTTATATCAGTAATAGTTACTAATATCGTTATAAAAATTAAAGTTTAAAGGAGAATAAGATTATGGCAAAATTTGTATGTTCAGTATGCGGATATGTACACGAAGGAGACTCAGCACCGGCAGAATGTCCAGTCTGTCATGTACCTGCAGACAAGTTTAAGGAAGTAACAGGAGATAAGACTTGGGCTGCAGAACATGTTGTTGGTGTAGCCAAGGGTGTTAGCGAAGACATTTTAGCAGATCTTAGAGCTAACTTTGAAGGCGAATGCACTGAGGTTGGTATGTACCTTGCAATGGCAAGAGTTGCCCACAGAGAAGGATATCCGGAGATTGGTCTCTACTGGGAGAAAGCAGCTTATGAAGAGGCAGAGCATGCTGCAAAATTCGCTGAGTTATTAGGCGAAGTTGTAACAGACAGCACCAAGAAGAATCTGGAACTTCGTGTAGATGCAGAGCACGGTGCAACAGAAGGTAAATTCGACCTGGCAAAACGTGCAAAAGAAGCTGGTCTTGATGCAATTCACGATACAGTTCACGAGATGGCTAGAGACGAAGCTCGTCACGGAAAAGCTTTCGAAGGATTATTAAAGAGATATTTTTAAGATCTAATGACCAACATTTCCCCAAGCAAAAAGAGGTGTCTTGCAAGAACTTGCAAGGCGCCTCTTTTTTGTTTTCCCTACACTTTAAAGCGATATCCCACGCCCCAAATAGTCTCTATATACTGTGGATTGGAAGTATCCACCTCCACCTTCTCTCGAATCTTCTTGATATGGACGGTAACTGTAGCAATATCTCCAATAGATTCCATATCCCAAATCTCTCGGAACAACTCTTCCTTGGAGTATACATGATTGGGATGACTGGCTAGGAATGTCAAAAGATCAAACTCCTTTGTGGTGAAGTTACGCTCTTCTCCGTTTACCCAAACTCTTCTGGCGGTTTTATCGATTTTAAGGCCACGAATTTCTATTACCTTGTTCTTCTCCGCCGCATTGCCTGTTAAGCGGCTGTATCTTGCCAGATGAGCCTTCACGCGGGCCACAAGCTCACTGGGGCTAAAGGGCTTGGTCATATAGTCATCTGCCCCTAATCCCAGGCCGCGAATTTTATCAATGTCGTCTTTCTTTGCAGATACCATTAAAATCGGAGTATCCTTCTTCTCGCGAATCTGTTTGCAAATTTCAAAGCCGTCTACTCCCGGAAGCATAAGATCCAAAATATATAAATCATAATCTCCTTCCAAAGCTTTTTTCAAACCGGTCTCTCCATCATTTGCCACCTCTACTTCAAAGCCGCTAAGGTCCAGATAATCCTTCTCCAAATCTGCAATAGCACTCTCATCTTCTACAATCAATATCTTATTCATTTGAAGGCACCTCCTGATATTTTCTAAGCACAAAATACATGGTAGTTCCGGTTTCCGGCTTACTGGTTGCCCAGATTTTTCCTCCATGCTCTTCTACGATTTTCTTTACAATAGACAAGCCGATACCGCTTCCTCCTTTTGAGGAATTTCTGGAAGCATCGGTTCGGTAGAAGCGGTCAAAAATGTTGGGCAAATCTTTTGCATCGATTCCCTTTCCATTGTCCTCTAACTCTACCTGAACAAAATCTCCTACATCCTTCACCCGCAGGTTAATGCGTCCTTGATCTTTGTCCATATATTTTACAGAATTATTGATAATATTGTGAATCACTCGGCTAATCTGCTCCGGATCCGCAATAATCTTTACCTCGGAGTCTACATAATTATAATATCCAAAATCAAATTTCTTATCCTTTAGCTCTAAAGAAAGATCCTCTGCACAGTCATCAAAATAAGTAAGGGCTGACACTGTATTGAAATTATAAGGAATTCGATTGGTATCAATCTTAGAATACAGGGTAAGCTCATTAATCAGGGTATTCATCTCATTGGCTTTATTGTAAATGGTTCTAACATAGCGATCCATCTTTTCAGGGGTATCTGCAACCCCATCCATAATTCCCTCTGCGTAACCCTTAATTGTGGTCACCGGAGTTTTAAGATCATGGGAAATGTTACTAATCAGCTCCTTGCTTTCCTGGTCATTACGAAGCTTCTCCTCCGCGTTGGCTTTCAGGCGAAGCCGCATCTCCTCCAGATCCTGACAAAGGCCTCCCAACTGATCATCTGCATCTGGTTTTAATTCAAAGTCCAGATTCCCTTCCTTAATATTCTTGGCTGCCAATCGCATTTTATTGATAGGGATCATAACCCCCCGATTGATCCAAAGAATAAGAAGAGCTGCTGTCAAAATCAAAACTAAAACTACGCAGATCACAATGTCAATCACAAACTGCTTTGCCTCTGGGATCATATTTTGAACACTTGTGACAATAAAGGCGCTTCCCTCGCTGTCATCCTGGTAGGTAAAATCAATCTGTCGCACCAGAACCTGCGCGTCACCGCCTAAATATACTTCACTATCCTTATTTGCTATACTTTCACCGTAAGCCGGAAGCATGGATACCAGGTTGCCAATATCAGCACTATCTGCCCCAAGATATACAATGGTATTATCTTTTCGAACCAACAAATAGGATCTGCGGCTATTAAGCTCCTCGTTAACCTCACTTAGATAAGTAGCGTCCTCCATTTTCTTGGTGTTCTTCTCCACCTGTTCCTCCAGCTCTTTAAAGGAGGATTCCGTAAGTCTAGATAAAACCTGCACGGAATTGGAAAGACTGTCAACAGTAGCTCCTGTGATTCCATAAGTTTTCTCTATGCTGCTAATCTGATATTTTCCTATAAGAACTACCAAGCTGACACTGAGGATTACCGGTATCAATATAACAATCAAAAAGGACGTAATTAATCGCGTCTTAAATTTCATGGGAACCTCCTCATGCGATTACTTTGCTATATAGTACACAATCTTCACAGTTAATAGAATTATAGCAAATAAAATAGGTGCTTCACAGGAAGCACCCATAAACATTTCTAAAAATTTTATAAATCAGCCTAGAGATATTTCTTTAAATTCTCTGCCTTGTCAAGCTTCTCCCATGGAAGGTCTACATCTGTACGTCCAAAATGTCCGTAAGCTGCTGTTTGCTTGTAGATCGGTCTTCTTAGATCCAACATCTTAATGATTCCTGCCGGGCGAAGATCGAAGTTTTCGCGGATTACTTCCACCAGCTTCTCGTCACTTAAAAGGCCTGTCTCAAAAGTATCTACAAAAATAGAGGTTGGATGTGCCACACCAATAGCGTAGGACAACTGAACTTCGCACTTCTTTGCAAGACCTGCTGCCACAATGTTTTTTGCCACATAGCGGGCTGCATAGGCTGCAGAACGGTCTACCTTTGTACAGTCCTTTCCGGAAAATGCACCACCACCGTGACGAGCCATTCCACCATAGGTATCTACGATAATCTTACGTCCTGTAAGTCCGCTGTCTCCGTGAGGTCCTCCGATCACAAAACGACCGGTAGGATTAATAAAGAACTTGGTATTCTCATCTACCATTCCCTCAGGAATTGTAGTATCAAAAATATATTTCTTCACATCCTCATGAATCTGCTCCTGACTTACCTCCGGATCATGCTGGGTGGAAAGTACTACTGCATCCAGGCGGAAGGGAACTCCATTCTCATCATATTCCACTGTAACCTGGGTTTTTCCGTCCGGTCTTAGGTAGTCTAATGTACCATTCTTTCTTACCTCTGTAAGCTTTCTGGCAAGCTTGTGGGCTAAAGAAATGGGGTAAGGCATAAGCTCCGGTGTTTCATCAGAGGCATAGCCAAACATCATACCCTGATCGCCTGCACCGATGGCATCAATATCTGCATCGGACATGGTATTCTCTTTTGCCTCCAAGGCCTTATCTACACCTAAGGCAATGTCCTGGGACTGCTCGTCGATAGCTGTAATAACACCACAGGTCTCTGCGTCAAAGCCATACTTTCCTCTGGTATATCCAATCTCTGTTACCGTCTCCCTTACAATCTTCTGAATATCCACATAGGCGTTGGTGGTAATTTCTCCCATAACCAATACCATTCCTGTAGTTGTAGCGGTCTCACAAGCCACACGGCTCATTGGATCCTGCTCCAGCAAGGCATCTAAAATTGCGTCAGAAATCTGATCGCACATTTTATCCGGATGTCCTTCAGTAACAGACTCTGAAGTAAATAATCTTTTTTCCATTGTTATATCCTCCTTATATCTATAAATGTATATATAAAGTAAAAAACAGCCCAATTAGACGGACTGTTTTATAACTATCATAAATCAATCCTCTTATTGTTCGATCACTCGCTCAGGTTGGCACCTTCCCATCCGGGGGTTGCCGCAGCTTCTTAGATCCTTTGTATCTCCACTGCTCTGAATAAGAGAAAGCTTCTGTATGTAATTGTATATAATCGTTAGCTAACTTTCAGCTTAAACTTCATAATATCCTTTTCTGTGGATACTCTCTCGATCATACCGCCAAGGCCACGAAGCTTCTCCTCAAAGCGCTCATATCCTCTCTGAATATAGACGATATCATCTACGATGGTAATTCCATCGGTAGCTAATCCTGCAATACACAGGGCTGCTCCTGCACGAAGATCCGGAGCACTGACTCTGGCCCCTGAAAGCTTCTCCACTCCTGTAATAGTAGCGGAATTGCCTTCGATCTTTACATTAGCTCCCATGCGAGAAAGCTCATCTAAGTATTTAAAACGATTCTCGAAAATACTCTCTGTAATCACACTGGTGCCCTTGCAAAGTGCTAGGGTCACACCAATCTGTGGCTGCATATCTGTAGGATATCCCGGATATGGAAGAGTCTTTACATGGGTGCTGGTAAGATTTCCCTTGGAAACTACTCTTACTGCATCATCAAATTCCTCTACTTCGCATCCAATCTCCACAAGCTTAGCAACAGTTGCCTCCAAATGCTTTGGAATTACATTGAGAACCGTAACATCCCCCTTAGTGGCCGCTGCCGCAAACATAAAGGTTCCTGCCTCAATCTGATCCGGAATTACAGAATACTCTGTACCATGAAGCTTCTCCACACCGCGAATCTTAATAACATCAGTTCCTGCACCACGGATATTAGCTCCCATGCTGTTAAGGAAATTGGCTACATCTACTACATGAGGTTCCTTAGCCACATTCTCGAGAATGGTAAGTCCCTCTGCCATAACAGCTGCCATCATAACATTAATGGTTGCTCCTACAGTAACTACATCAAAGTAAATATGCTTACCTACCAATCGATCTGCATCAGCGATAATCTTGCCGTGCTCGATATCTACGTCTGCGCCCAAGGCTCTAAAGCCCTTCAGGTGCTGGTCAATAGGACGACTTCCGATGTTACATCCACCGGGAAGAGCTACCTCTGCATGCTTGTACTTGCCAAGCATAGCTCCCAGCAAATAATAAGAAGCTCGTATCTTCTTAATATAGTCATACTCAATATCTAAATTCTGAATGGTCTTTCCACAAATCTTAACTGTGTGGCGATCGATGCGGCTTACCTGTGCTCCCATTCCTGCAATGGCATCTAATAAAACATTAATGTCATTAACATCCGGAAGGTTATCAATCAAAACAGTCTCATCTGTCATGATCGCTGCTGCCAGCAATCCCAGCGCTGCGTTCTTGGCTCCACCAATCTCAACCTCTCCAACCAGCGGAGTGCCACCTTTTATAATGTACTGATCCATAATCTACCTCGTAACTATTAGTTATACTATACCCTCTTATTGGCTCCCTTGCGGTTTGCGCACCTAATATTATACCACAAAATCATGTCTTGTAAATTTCTTTTACAATCTCGTAAGATTTTTGTAACATTTTCACCAAGATATCCCTAGAGGTTTTCTAATGTATTCAGGACTTTTTCTATAGTTTCTTCGATTTCCAAACCATCTTCACACACAGTTACCTGAGCATACTTTTCAAAAAGCTTTACTCTTTCATCATATAGGTCCTTCAAAGTCTGGCCATCTCTTAACACAACGCCTCTTTTCTTTGCATTTCGAAGCCTGCGGCTGATGGTATGATAAGATGCCTGCAAATAGACGATGGTGCCTATTTCCTGATAGTGTTTCATGGCATTCTCACAATATACCACACTTCCTCCCGGAGAAATTACTGCCTGGGACGCATCAACTCCCGCATTGACTTGGTCTTCTATCTGAAGAAATCCATCGGTTCCCTTCTCTGCAATGATCTCTCTTAAAAGCTTTCCTTCCTGTTCTTGGATCAGAAGATCTGTATCTATAAATTTATAACCTAATCTTTTAGCCACAACCACCCCGACAGTGCTTTTTCCTACTGCCGGCATGCCGATTAAAATAATATTCTTCATCTTGTATAACTCCTTCTTGGCTTAAATTGCTGTTCCAAGTTAGCTTTCTGCCACGTAACGCCCCATAAATATGCGGCCTTTTTGCCTTGGAATTTCAAATTCCTTGAAACTTTGTTTAATATTGTTGGCAATGGCAGTTAATGAAAGGTTGGATATTTCTGTGGCCTCTGTCTCCTCCATCAACATTTGTTGAAGACTCTTTTTTTGCTCTTCTTCCTCATAGAAAAAAGTTTGATCTTCCTTAGTGTCATATTCCTGCTTCCCGGTTTCCAACACAAAACTTTTTCGTTGTATCATCAAGTCCATTTCGTCATCCATGAAGTATCCTCCCTTCTCATCTTTATAAAATTCCTTATAAAAATCTTTTCATAGGTAAATCTATAAAATTTTCTCAAGCCTCCGCACCTGGTAGCTCTCCCTTGGCGGCCCAAAAAGTTTTTCATAAGCCTCCGCCTGGTTCTTCTTCTCTACATAAAAATATACCTTGGCTCTATAATTTTTTGTGCTTCCTAAGATATCCACCGCCCTAGCAAGCATTACTAACAAGATACTTCTGTTCTTTAAATGAGAGCTAATATACAGGGCATGAATGGATAGGTCATCCTCCCCGTTATCTCTGATCATAACTCCCGCCGCCAGATGTCCCTGCACAGGATAAAAAAGGCTCTTATCCCAATCTGCCTCTGTTCGGATAATATCCTTAATCTTTCCCGGAAGATTTTTATCCTCATGGATCATATAGGAAATCTGCCTCCGGTCCAAATTATGAAAAGAAAATTCTCTTCCTGTAAATCGCTCCACTAATGGATTTTTTTCAATGGCCGTCAGATCATACTGAAAAATCTGCCAATCTAAATCCACCGATAAATATCCAAGCTCAGACAAGAATCTGCTCCATTCATCAAGAGTTTCCTCCTGGGCCGTAAGATTAAAGCACATCCGCCTTAATCCTTTTTGCATAAATAAGTCCTCTGCATAGAGAATCAAACCCGCAGCATAGCCCTGATTTCTACTGTCAGGATTAGTGTAAATATACAGGCACTCCCCATTGTTTTCTGAGAATTCATCAAAAGCAAAAACACCTATGCATACCAAAAGCTCATTCCTGGCACCTCCAATGACACAGGCATTTCCGTCTTTTAATTTTTTTTTGATATCTTCAGGCAGAAAATCCGAAAGCTCCTCTGTCTGGGATTTATTTAGCATTATGTATTCCATAGGCTTTATGCTCCTATAACCACTCGTCTTCCTGCTCTCCCAAACCTACCATATAAGCGTAAGGTTCGAAGTCTGCCTTGGTAAATACTTTTCCTGTCTTTACGAACTCGTATTTAATAGCCTGAAGATAATGTCTCATATATACCTTATCTCCCTCTCCATCTGCTGCCGCTAGGAAGGCTGCATTTAAGATACAGTTCTTAATATTACCACCTACAAACTCGAAACGTTCTGCTAAGAATCTTATATCCACATCGTCTCCCAATGGAGTTCCCTTTGGAATAGTGGTTCGCCACAACATCTCGCGGGTATCAGGGTCCGGGAACTGGAATTCTACAATATATTTCATACGTCTAAAAAAAGCCGGGTCAATATTATGTTTGTAGTTGGTAGCCAGTACGGATACCCCGTCGTAGGCCTCAACCTCCTGCAAAAGCAAGGCGGTTTTGTTGTTGTTGGAAGCCTGGTTACTTCCTCCGTCGTCGGAACGCTTGGCAAACAAGGTATCACACTCGTCGAAGAAGAGGACTACGTTACATTTTTTTGCTTCCCTGAAGATCATGGAAATAGATTTCTCAGTTTCACCGACGTATTTATCAATAACCTTGGATAAGTCTACACGGTAAAGCTCCAGATTCAGCTCGTGGGCAATAACCTGGGCACACATGGACTTACCGGTACCGGGGGCTCCGAACAAAAGAATAGAAAGGCCACGGCCGTATGGGTACTTCTTGGTATAATTCCAGTTATCGTAAACCCGTTTTTTAAAGTTCATCTGGTCAATGGCATGCTGGAGGGTCTCCCTCTGATTCTGGTTCATGACAATATCTTCGAAACCGAAATTAGCCTTAACCTTAGTAGCCTTCTGGGTCAGCTCAGAACTCATCTGATTGTTACAACCCTCAAAAAGCTTGGCTCTGGAAATCAAAATCTCATGATTCATAATAGAGAAACTCTTGGCCTGATAAAGGGCAGATTTAATCTTACCTGGGGTAAAGAGGAATTTGGTTGCCATCTCAAGCAGGTCAACCTCCTCCGCCAGGGAATAATCCTGGGCAAAATATCTCCAACACTCCTCCCTCTCCTGGGTGGTTGGGGTTGGAAGCTCCAGCTCCGTAAAGTCTAGATCCGTAACAGATTTTAAGGGAAGTTTCTCCCTGCTCATTAGGAAAATCAGGATATCATATTCCCGAAGCTTTGAAACAGCCAGGTCCATATATCCGATATATTTTTCTTTCTCGTCCTCACGGAAGTCAAGCTCACTTAAACAACAGCAAGAATCCGTAAAAATACACTCTCTGTTAACGGCCCAAAGAGCCTTCTCAACAAAACTATAATCATAGATAAATAATTTTTTGCAGTTAATGGTAATGGCATTGATGCCCTTGTCTTTACAGAACTGACGAATAAAGAACCTTCGTCCGCTTCCCTCATCTCCCATCCAACTGAAGATACGAACACCCTGCTCATAGGAAATATTCATAGCCTCCAACTGGGTGGTATTAGCCATAATAGGATTCAATTCCTTGCCGTCTGTCAGCATCTGGAAAAATCGACTATAGTTGCTATCCAGCCGCAAGGGATTATTACCGAACAAGAAATCGATCAATCGCTTATCCGGTGTCAAAATTGTAGAAAATGGCATGTTGGTGTTGATTCTAAGATCCATAATAGGCTGGAGCTTTTCCAAACACACTGACATCTCGCCATAGGCTGTAGTAATCGAGAAGTCCTTACCGAAATATAACCGTCCCGTAGATTCAATAGTTGGGGCGGTGAAATTACCATTTTCATTTACAATCTGATAAACCGATGCATAGCTGGTCTGTGTAGAAGAAAGGATGGCACTGGCCAGAGCAAAAGTGGTAAAGTGGCCAAAGCCTAACTTTTTACAGAGGGTATAAAATGGAAGATTCAAAGAATCCACATCCGTTACAGCAATTCTGGCATCGATAAAATCCATCATTTCTTCGATAGGAATCTTTAAGGCCGCCTTTCGCTGTTCTTCCTCCTCGTCCTCTTCCGACTCATCTTCATCATCGTCCATGCTGAAGGCATAAAGAAGATCATTGAGTTCTCGCTCAATGTCTGGGACTTCTTCCTCCTCCGTCTCATTATCCGCCTCATCTTCCATGCCATCGTGCATAAATTGCATCATTCGATCATTACAAAGATCATGGGCAATTTCAATATCAGGGTACATTACGTTCTTATAATTTCCCTGACCTGCATCGTACTTACTCATCAAGCCCTCAATGTAGTCGGACAAACGAAAGTTTACACAGGCGAAAATATAATCCATGTATTCATCATAACTTTCAAATGGCTTATTTCTCAGTTCTTCCCGAAACTTTCTGTTGTAATTCATTAAGTCTTTCCCTTCTTAATTTACCCTAATTAATTCTACTCCTTACGACCAGGAACATTTCATATACAGGCAGTTTTTATCTTCTCTGTAACTATAAGTTAGTTCATCTGCCATTTGCTTTACCATAAAAATTCCAAGTCCTCCGATTTCCCTCTCTGCAAGAGGTGCGTTCACATCCGGATCATCCTTCTCCAAGGGATTATAGGCAATACCATGGTCTTCAAAGATAATTTCTATCTTGTTTTCTCCCACTTCCTCTTCGATATTCACCAATCCATCCTGGTCCGGATATGCATAACTTGCGATATTTATAAAAATCTCCTCGGCACAAATTCTGACTAATTCAATTTTATCCTTGGGGCAATTTCCATCTTCAAGGTCCCTGGTTATCACGTCCAGCAATGGTTCTAAAAGAGATTTTTGTGCCTCGATCTCAAGGCTTCTCTTGGTCTTTACAACCCATTTTCTCTCCATAATATATCTCCTTCGACTATTCTGCCGTCTTCTATCCTTAAGTTTCGATGATGCAAATCCTTAATAGCGTCTGCGTCATGAGTTGCAATCAAAACCGTCACTCCAAGAGTTTTATTAATTCGTTCCAATAAAAGCATGATTTCTCTTGCGTTGGTAGGATCCAGGTTCCCGGTAGGCTCATCTGCAATGATCACATAAGGATTATTTACAATGGCTCTGGCAATTCCTACTCTCTGCTGCTCTCCACCGGATAACTGCTGAGGATATCTTCTGTGTTTATCCTCCAGACCCACCATGCGAAGTGCCATTGCCACCTGATGCCTCACTTCCCTATCAGGTGCTCCTGCTATAATCTTTGCCAAGGCAATATTCTCATATACGGTACGGTCCTGTATCAGCTTATAATCCTGGAAAACAATTCCAAGTCTTCTTCGGTAGGCCGGAATCCTTTTAGCGCTGATTTTGCTAATATCTGTCCCATTTACCCGGATCAATCCTTGATCAGCTTGGATTTCCTTAAGCAAGAGCCTTAGCACTGTGGTCTTCCCGGCTCCACTGATTCCTGTTAGAAAGCACATCTCCCTGGGACGAATATGAAAAGATGCATTTTTCAGTACCGGCTCTTCATCCTCTTTATATGCCTTGGTCACTTTCTCAAAATAAATCATACTTTAACTCTTCTACTCCACTGTAAGAATTGAACTGAATCCTGACATATCCAGGACATTTTTCACCACATCTCCTACATTGGTAAGCTTCATACTTCCCCTTTTGGAAGCTGCAGTTTTCTGCCCGATCAGCAAGGCTCTAAGGCCTGCACTGGAAATCGCCGGAACATTCAAAAAATCTATTACTACATCGTTTTTCTTTTGAAAGGCATTTAATATGGCCTGCTGGAACTGTGGGCTTGTGTTGGTATCCACCCGCCCTTCCACCATAAGGCGAATATGGGTGCCGCAATCTGTTGAAATGATATTCATCCTGTCATTCTCCCTTTTTAAATATTTATAGTCTGTCTACTCAAGAACAATGGCTCCATCTAATAATGTGGAGACATCCATCTGTCCAGTCTCCTGGGTAAAAGTAACTGCATTCATATCCAGGTATGTATGCTCATCCAAAACTCCTCTCTTTTTCAAGAAGAGAATATGCAGCTTACACCGGATGGGCTTAAACTGCCGAAGCAAATGCAAAAGCTGCTCCTTTTTATGTTCCTCTACAACATTGTTCATCACCAAAGTCACATCGTAAGGGCTGTCTCCGTAAAGGCTGTCATATAAGTCCTGTTCACTGTTTCGAATATACTTTTGCATGAGTCCCCTCTCCAAAATGGTAGGCTTCTCCCCTACAAACAACTCGCAAAGTTTTTCAATGCTTCTTTTGGTTCCCTTATATTTAATTAATTCTCCGGATTCCTTAAGAAGGGCTCTAAGATCCTCCTCCTCCAAAAATCCACCGTCTACATCAATTCCCATCCACTTGAGGAAGAGCACCAACAAATTCTTTGGGGCCTTCTCCATATCAAGCATCTTTTCTCTCTGGTCCAGATTCCCCTGAAAGTCATTATAAATGCTTGAAAAAATTGAAAGATAACGGTGAAAGAAACTATTTTTTTCTCTATATACTTCCGGGAACACATCCATGAAGTTATCTCCCGGAACTTGAACCTCCATATCGGATAAAGTAGCTCCCTTGCCGATGACTTCTACTGCCAGCCACAGATATCTTCCCTCTATCTCATAGAGCAACACATCTGACTTGTTAATAAAACGCAAGCATCCTAAGTTGCTTAAATATCTTTTTTTATCGATAAATTCTACAGAAGGATCCATGAGATAATCTCTGTCTCCCTCCTGGTTGCAGGCTGCCGCATAAAGATAACATACGCTATTTTCCGGCAGCTCCATGGAAAATTTCAAACGTCCCCAAGGGCAATTCTCCATACCGCTGTCTAAAGCAGGGAGAATAAAGTAATGGACGCCACCCTCTTCCTCACAGGTGATACTTCCATCCTCCTTATAAGACATTCTCTTATATAATGCACTTTTAAGCTGTCCTTTCTTAATGGAAAAAACCACTCCGGCCATATACTAAACCTCCCTTTTATTGCCTAACTATTTCTCTCTATTTGGAAGCGGCAAAATATCTAGCTTCATACTTCCCGGATAAAGCAAGCAATTTTCTGCTGGAACAATATCCGTTCCATCCACTATAGCATAGGCTGCATTCTGTGGATTTACACTTAATTCATAAATGTAGGATACGCAGTCCAAGCTCTCGATCTCATGGAAAAGCCGATCAAACCGAAGGGTTTGGCCAAACTGCTGATTGCCATTGATATAATCTAAATTCCGTCTGATCACTTCCTGGATCTGCTGCCTGCACCCCTCGTAATGTGGTTTCACATAGATGGTTCCATTGGTAAATACCGCCGTATATACCGGCTGACGCACTCGAAGTCTAGTGCAAAGAAGTCTTCGCTCTTCCAACCAGCTTTCGATTTCTAATTGGTATTTCTCTGAAAGCTTAGGATAGGTCTCCTCATTGTCCGGAAGGACCACTGCCTGAACTTCATTCCTTGCATAATCCATCCAAGCTTTCACCTTTCGGATGCAAAGTCCCGGCGTTCTCTTGATCAAACTCTCATAATCTCCAGGGGTTGTGGCAGTCTCCGGAGTGTTAATATCCTTTATAAAACGCTTTCGCACTTCCTCAAGGGTCTCCTTAAAGCAGCCTCCTGTACCTTTCGCCGGATTTACAAACTGAATAGCCTGCTTATTCTCCAAATTTACCGGGAAGAAGCGATTCCCCTGACGGACATTTCCATCGGGTCCTAAAGTCACTGCCAAAGATCCTAGGTAGAGTTTCGCCCCTACATAGGAGCCTGGATTTGCAATCTTAATCCTCCCGCTACTTTCATAGAGGGAGTAGCTCATCTCTCTGGTCCCACCTCGTCCCGGTTTCAGGAAGTCATAGGTCTTCTCTCCACTGGGAAGTTCTCGTTCTGCAATGACAGAGAAAGTAGCATTCACTACATGTTCCTTAGGAAGATTAAACTCCTGATTGTCATAGCCACCGATCTCTCCAAGGAAGTATTGCCGCATCATCTCTTCATTATATATTACCACCTTTACCGCATTTTTCACACGGCCCGGTGCATATCCGAAGGCTGCTTTGTCAAATTCAAAGGCATAGCAGCCTTCACCCAAGCGTTTCTTTCGATAGAATCTTCCGGTTTCTTCTCCCCCCATACTTTCCTGATATTCCATATAGGAGGTACCCTTTTGCTCCTTGCCGTAAACTTTGATGTAACCTGTTTCCAACATGGCGCTATTTAAGATTACTGAGGAGGGGCTTTGGAAGGAATGGGCGATGATCATAGTTTCTTTCTGATAAACCGGAAAGAGAAATCCTGACATATAGGTTATTACAGGTACCACATCATACTGATTTTCCTTAAGAATTGCCCGATAAACATATCCTGAAATTTCTTCTCTTTCATACTGAGCCGCCTGCTTATTTGGCTGTCTAAACCTTATATATCCGCTCTGGATAAAACCGTGGGTCTCATCCTTCACCTCCAAAGGAACAAATCCCTCTTCTGTATAGCATTCCCACTGGATAGAGGCGAAAGTAAGGTCCCTGTCTTTATGAAAAGGATTCCGGATACAGCGGCTTTCAATGTCCACGTAAATGGTGCCATATTCTCCCTGACCTAGAGCGTGGTCCATAACGAAGTAAAGGGCAGATCCCTCCCGCGGAATCTTCCCAAATACTTTTGCCTGTAAAGTGACATCCTCTTCTAAAATATAGCTGATATTTTTGATGCCTTTTTCAGTCTCCCGATATAACCCCACCATATGACTGGCTGTAATATGGCGGGGAAGGCTAGTCTCAAAACTAATGTCTCCCACCAAAAATCTCTGATCTGCCGGAATGTCAAAGGACTCTTTGATTCCTCTTGGCTCCAGATAGATTTCTGCATTTTTTCCCCGTCTTGGGGTATACCCCATCATCTCCAGAAGCTTTGCTCTAACCGATGGTGTCACCTCATCAATCTGAGATTGCTGCAGAATCTGAAGGGCAGAAAGATTCTCTAAAGTGGTAATTCCAGGATCCGCCGGATTGAAATTTGTCCACTCACTGGTATAGATTGGAATCTTATTCAGATTTTCTTCCATTAATTCGTCATATGATTTTAATGGCATGCTTCTTGGATTCAGCATATATTACTCCCTTTTTATTCAAAATGAATCTTGTGTTCTCCACTGGTAACGATGGTGTAAGGATTGCCGCGAAGAGCGCTAAACTCGGTCTCATGAAGGCCATCCTCATCTCGGTAGCGGCAAATGATCATCATTTTACGGATCAGGGCACTGCCCTTCTCCATATTTAATCTCAGCTCGATCTGGCTTTCCACCACATCCTGGCCGATTTCCCAATTGTTATTTTTCACAGGATCTAGGTAGTCCCGAAGCATCTCGATAATGCTTTGTTGAATTTCAAAACTATCATCCTGATTCACTACCTTGATCCATGCTTCCACAGATACTTCCACAAACAGCGGTTCCACGATTTCTAACTTTGCAGGATTTACAGTAAGCTCACAATGATCCAACAAATGTTCCTTCAAGCGTCTCCGAATATTGACAAAGGAGAACCTACCGTCTTTATAGTCTTCCATTAATAATACGACACTTACCGCCTCAGGGTCAAAGCTTCCGTCCTTTTTATTGCCTACTACCACCCTCACCTGGGAAACGTTGTGGGCATAGTCTAGAACTTCCCTCTCGTAATCCACTGTGGAAATAAGTCTTCTACGGGTATTCAGTACCGTGGTACCTCTTCTTAAGGCTTCCTCCATGGTCTCCATATCCATACCGCCGTAAGCTCTGATCGGATTGTGGATTTCCTCCACAAACTGAAGATTGCTTAGGGACTCATCCACCTCGTCTGTCATAACATTGGCCCTACTTCCGTCGCAGCAGCGAACCACCGTTTTAAAGGCTGCTCCTGAAGTATTCTTTGGAATTCTTACATTAACTCCATCGCCAAAATGGATACGATTATTGATACGGTCGATTACATAGTGGCGGTCTCCGCTTTCGGAATTGTCGAAATTGTCTACTTCCTTCCATTTAACATAAAAGTCACGGATTTCTCCTCTGATATCATATTCTGCGTAGGTCTCTCCCGGCTCCTCGATCAAAAGCCTCTTCATCTCACCCACAGAGTATTCCGTCTTTTCATTGACCCACACATCCACCCGCAAAATATTGCTGGCTGTCAAGGGGAAACTCATGTCCGGCTGGAAGGCATCAATATAATACTCTTCCTCGTCCATGGTCTCGATATTATCCACTTCTACAGCATTTAGAGCAATTTCCTCAATGAATGGTCTGCGAATCGGATGTTTCTCAAGATAAGAATCCTCGTCAATAATCTTGATCCAGTAAGCTTCCTTTCCCTCTAATGTCTTCTTGGCCATATCAGAAGGGGGCATAAAAAGAATCATTCCTGTATGGTTTAGCCCGTCGGTACGGTCTGTTAATTTTAATCTTGAAAATCCGTCCCTGGTAGAATATTGGAAAATCAATTTTCCCAAGGACTCTCTCTCCAGTTCTCCCAACTTAAACATAAGTCCCACAGGACCGTCTAACATTTTCTTATCAAATCCCAGATACAGGGCTGTATCGTTATAATTGCTCCTAAATAAGATGGGGCAGATCTCATCCTCTGCCAATCGGTTGGTAATATCCCAGCGCTTATTCCCCTGGAAACTAATAAGGCGGTCCGGACGCTCGTACTGTTTTTCGTAGCTATAAGCCACCTTTAAATTCTTAATCACCGGACAGTGATGAAGTCCCGGCTGGAAATAACAATTGTCAGACCGAATCAACTGAATTCGAATGCTGAGACCCTGGTATCCGCCGGTATCGGTAGATCTCCAATCCCTTGGACACTGAAATTCCAATTTACAATGTCCCGCCGTATCATCCTGGAACAAATTAGCCACCGGACGGTTTACCGGAAGTTTCTTCCAACCCAACCCATTATAATACTCGATAGTAATCTCGTCTGCGTAGACTTCTGCCACAGCCCCAATTACGTCTCGTTTTGGCTTTTTCTTGATGATCTTTAAAACATCCTCTTCCTTTGCCTCCGGAAGAGATGCCAAATGCTTTTCAAATTCCAGGTCAAAATCAATGCTGACAAAGGCTCCTGGATTCGAAAAATAACTGTGTCCGATAAATAAATCCGAAAACAGGGATAGCCGCTTTCCAAATGGATAGAATTTATGCACGTCTAATTCTGAGAAACTGTCCATAACATAGTCCGGACAAGCAGGTTTCCCTGAAGAAGAAAAACGAATATCTGAGATAGTAACGTTCTTCTCTACCACCTTCTCCGGCTTTAAAAGAAGGGCGGAATATTCTTCATTTCCAAGACGCACTTTTTTGCAGGCCTTGGATTTTCGGAATACCAGGTATCTTCCCTTTTCCCCCCGAAGATCGGTAATCTTCTCAAAACCACTTTCTCCGTAGTAATAGAGGCTGTACTCCCCTTTTAAAATTCCATTTACTAAGGCAAAAGCTCCCGGAAGATCCATCCAAATATCATTTTCAATTTCATCAAAAAGATGGGTATGGTACATAACAAGTCCTGTTTTTCCATAAGCCTCTCCCGAAAAATCAAACAAGGAAAATTCCCGGAAGTTCTGACTCTCCATATCCTCTTCGTTCTCAGAAATTTCTGGGAGTTTAGCTGTTGTAGAAGCATCCGGCTCCTCTTTTTCAGAGGCAAGTTCCATTAGCTGCTCTGCATCTTCCCTATCTTCCACTACTTCCATATCCTTGGAAATAAATTCCACCTTAGGGAAGGAGCCCTTTAAAGGAATCACCTTTCCTGTAAGACCGGAAGCCATAAACATAGTAGTAAGCTTAGCCTCTGTAATATAAATTCCATGGGCAGTCTCGAATACAATAGGTTTTTCCTCGTCCATTCCACCAAGAAGCTTAGTACCCTTTTTGACCTTCTGACCGGGAATGGTGTCCGGAATCATATTCATCTGGACAATACTATGGGCCGGGTAAGCTGCCTTAGGAGAAATTCCCAGCATATTTACAAGCTCCACATAATCTCTCTCTAAGGTAGTATTATACCGCCTTACATTATCCTGCATCTGATCTGCAAAGAGCAAAGCAATGACAGAACCAATATCCGGATCGTCCTCATTAAACTGCCATTCCGGAGTATAGGACTTTGCCAGACTCTTGATCTTATCTAAAATCTCTTTCCTTTTTCGATTGTCAATTACATAATCACTGGATGTTATCGTCTTCCACTGCTTCATACTCTGTTTCCTCTTCCTTCGGCGCTTCTCCAAGATAGAACGGGAATACCATATTCTCCGTCACATTTCTTCCCCTGATCTGACATGCGATATTTACAAACAAACATCCCGGTTTACTGCTGTAGTCTAATTTCACATCTACACCGGCCACCCTGGGCTCATTGTTAAGAATATCTGAGCGGAGCTGGCTTGCCATAAGATTCAGCATGGTAAGATCTGTCTCACCAAATACGTAGCTCGCAGCTCTGCTTCCAAAGTCCCGCCGCATAAAACGCTCTGTCTTCTGGGTCATTAAAATCAGGTAAATGCTTTCCTTCACGCTCTGCTCATTCTCTGATGTAACAAAACGTCCGGTAGCAGGATTGATCTGAGGCGGGAATTTCATTCCTCTCCCTAAAAATGTATTTTCTCTCATGTATCTTCCTCCCTACTAGCCGATCTTGATGGGCGAGCCACCGATGCTGCTGATTCCGCTGCTGCTGACCTTAAAGGAAGCCGAGGCATCCACAGCAACATTTCCTCCACTGAGGCCAAATTTACCGTTGGTCTCTAGCTTGGCACTTTGGTCTGCCTCTACCTTCAGCTTATTGCATTTCACACTGATGGTTCCGGTTTCCCCGTTTAAAATCAACTCAATGGAATCTCCTACGTTAATGGTCATTTTCTGCTCTGTCTTTACATTAATCCTTCCATTTCCATCAGCAGTCTTAATCTCTATTTGATTCTTACCCTCTTTGTCACTAAGACTCATAATTCCTTTTTTGTTGTCTAGGGTTAAATTGTGCGTCTTGTTGGAGGTGTGGATTAAAATTTTATCCTCCTCCCCTTCCTTCTCCGGCACATCTGCAAACTCAATAGTGTTTCCATTTTTGGTGACAATACGCTTACAATCATTTTTCTCCTTCACAGAACCGGTTAGGAATTTATTGCTGTCCTTTGGAATACAGCCGATAATATAAGGTTTCTCGATATTGCCATTTTCAAATGCCACAAGAACCTGATCCCCCACCTCCGGCAGGAAATAAAAGCCCCACTTGCTGCCGCTGTATGGCATAGCCACTCTGGCCCACTTTAATTCATTTGCAGAAGCATCCCTCACCGGAATCTCCACACAAACCCGACCCGGCATTTCCTGGGCGTAGTTGGATTGAACAATCCCAATCACAACTCCTGTCATCCGGTTGTCTCCGGTTTCTGTTTTGGTCACCTGCTTGGCGGCAATCTCATCCATAATATCGTATAAACCCATGTATGATTACTCCTTTAATCCAGCTGCTTTGCCTTCTAACTTCACTAAATATTTTCCATCTGTAGTCATCTGGTGGATGGTTCGATTGATATAAAAGGTATTATCAATTCCCTCACCTAACCCGGAAAGTTCTATAAAATATCCCGGCAGATACTCCGGCAATCCCTGAATCTCACATTCAAAGGCTCCAAACCGGTAGGCCATCTGGTCCATAAGAGACTGGGCTCTGTACTCTGCCTCCTCCTTGGAAGTCGCTGTGGCATCTATGTAAACCTTTTCGCTGCCCTTAATCAAAGTCTTGGCTTTACTAGGCAGGCTATTTTGATTTTTCTGAACAGCCTGTATCAACTTTGCCTTGGAAGCATCGGTGGCTCTTACTGTAACCTGATTGGCTACTCCTGTCACATCATAGGAAATGTCAAAACTATACATACCCATACCGGGAGTCACCACCAATCTGGTATCGGTATCTGACTTAGCCTTTCTAAAATAAACACTTCCACACTCGGTAAAAAATTCGTAATTGTAGCGCTTAGCTGCCTTTACAATAAATTCATAGTCACTTTCTGCCACCATCTCAATGGTGCGGTCTGTTGCCTCGGAGCTATTAGAACCACTACTGTTTCCTCCTGACAGAGCCCCAACGCTTCCTAAGGAAGTGTCCTCTTTGGCCCTTAATCCGGAATTCTCCTTGTCCGGGGTGTCAGTCACTCGAATCTCCTCAATAATACCGGAAGACTGCATATTAGTATAAACACTCTTCTCCAAGATTTCCTGAACAGCTCCTGAATAGCAGCTTGCTTTTAGCTGTCTGGAATAGGTACTGGACATCATAATACCCTTGACATCCATGGCGGTTACTCGAATACAGGGGATTTCCTCCATACCATGACGGTAATTCACTCGCATAATAGCACCTACAAAGATAATCTTTGCCTGGCGGCCATAGCCTGTGGCAATCTCCACCTTAGCCCCCAGAGTAAGGAATTTCTTCAAGTTACTATCTATATTGAAGCTTGCCGCAGCTTTGTCATACACATTGTAGATAGAAAATTCTGCAATAGAGGCCTCATATCCACTGGTAAGATCCACATAAATATCCGATACAGAGAAGCCATTCTTTTTTTCTCCGATACTCTTGCCGGCAACTTTAATTACAACGAAAGCATCCTCTAATCCATTATATGTAGTTTTTAAATCATCAAAATTATAAGTCGCCATATAATTTTTGCTTTCCTTTTTTTATTTTATCTTATAGATGAAAGATATTAGAGGCAACAAACTTAGCATTCTGCTGAAAGGTCGTCCCACTACTCTTTTGTCCTACCACATTCTCTGCAGCACTGCTACTACTGTAAGTAGCTTTCTGGGCTAATTTATTCCCTGCCTCAAACAAGGTGTCATAGGTCTTTTCCCAGTCTTTACTTGCACTTGAGGAATCAAATCGATCATCCTGACGAATTTCCACATGAACCTTGGAGCGAATAGGATCTCCATCCCGATTAAACATGGTATACTCCACATTCACGCCTGTAATTTCCCCCCAGAAAATTGTCTTGTTCCATACAACACAGACCATTCGGGTATAAGGATGGGCAATAGCTGCCACAAAAAGCTCTGAGATATTCTGTACAGAATATCTTTTCCCCTTGTTGGCTGCTAATTCACTGGAAGAATTAAGGTTTCCAAGGATTCCCGTTTTTATACTATTGGCAATTCCAGACACTGATCCCACATTAGAGGAATCAAAAGTAGAAAAAGCATTGGAATTCACTGTTTCATCAAAGATCAAATCCATGTACAGCATAATCTCATAAGGTACATTCATAATCTGAAAGGTCCCGCTTCCCCCTACTCCGGAATAACGATCAACAGACTTACCTCCTCTACTGACAAACTGAAGGGTACTTGGATTATATTGCACCTTAATAGGGATAAAGCCTTTTGCTTCAGTTTGATTTGTGGATAATGTCTCCAAGCGATCAGCATTTGTGGATAGATTAGATAACCCTGCCCCATAATTTCCTACCTGTTGTGCCAATGCCTTAAATTCATTTTCATATTGTTTATTGTTTGCCTTCCACTTCAGCTTTTCTTCTGCTTGAAGATTTTTCGGCATCTCATTGGCTTCCCATTCATCGGAAATTGTATTAACCGCCTTTTTGTGAAACAAAAAATAGGCCTTGTCTACACCTAAGACGCTATTTCCAACTCTTGCTGCCGAGCTAGCTCCTATATCTGCCATTAATTATTCCACTCCTTTACCAATTAATAGGATTAAAGGCCTTGCTGGATCCGAACAAGTCACTAGCCAAGCTGGAAGCGCCTTTTTCATCCACTGCCTTTATCAGTTCCTCATATCGTTCTTTCCAAAGGCTGGCATAACCATTTCCGCCCTTCTCTCCGGAAGCATAGATTCTCAGACTTACCTCCGCCCGGATTGGCTCTCCTTTGGGATTAAACATAGTGTAATTACACTGAACAGAGTTCAAATCTCCGGAATACTCCAGGTGATTCCAGCAAAATGTCACCTTTCGATTTTCAGCATTACGCAAGGTAGTCAAAAAACCTTCTGCGATTTGCCGCACATAATTGTTTTCTCCCAGCCAGCTATCTCCGGTAGCCAAATTAACTCCCTGCTTCACTACATTAGAGGCATTCACATTATATCGATCCATCATAAATGCATCGGTATTGGTTTCCGCATCAAAGATCACCTTAAAGTCCACGGTAATATTGGCCGGAATCGGTCCATAGGTTATCCCACTTTCACTTCCGTTGTCCGGATCTTTGTCATCCTTCTTATAGTTTGCAATGGTATTTAAACCACCACCATAGGCGGATATTCTCAAAGTGGATGGATTAAATTGAAAGGTCAAAGTTTGTGTGGACTTATCTCCATAATTAAAACTGGCATCATTTCCGCCTAGCTTCTCTATCAACGTAGTATTTGAACTCCCGGCAATCTGATCCCCGGCATTCAAAATACTGCCAGTCATGCTACCATTGATATCACTGGTAAGTCCTGCCAGACTAATCTTGTCAGCATATTTCTTCGTCTTTGTCTGCTGGTCAACTACAATGGCATCCCCTTTTAACTTTGAACTAAAGGTAATGGTTGCCTTCGTTATGCTCATTACCCATCCACCTCCTTTTACATTCTTTTATGTGCTCTTAAATTCCCCTTCTGCGTCTCTCAGAATCCATTCGCCTCTCTATCTTATTAAAGACCTCCTTAGACAAGTGATCCAGCTGCTGCTTCACATTCTGGCTCACGATCCGCTCAATCTGCTGATCCTGCTCTACCCGCAGTTCATTTACCTTATTGGTAACAATCTGTGTCACCTGATTTTTCTCCTGCAGCTGCTCTACATTTGTACGAGTCTCACTCTGAGTGGTCCTCTGGTTTCTGTTTTCCAGTTCTTCCAGAATTTCTTCGTTAATTGCAGTTTCGTTCTGCTTATGAAAGAGTTCTACTTGCTGTCTTACGGTCTCAGTCTGCTTTCTGGTTAGAGGAGCCCTCTCTCGCTGGTAACGAACCGTCTCTTTTAAGACCTTCTGGACTTCCTTAGAGCTTTCCTCCTGAACATGATTGTGGATCAATTGTTCCTGCTCCACCCGGTTCAGCTCTCTTCTTGCTTCCTGTTCCTTTGAAATATCCTGCATCAGATAGTTCATGGCTTGCCCCTCTGAGCTGCTAATATTGGGATGATTTTCCGGGTGTTCTTTATAATCCTTTAAGGTCTCGAAAATTCTAATGGTGTCCTCGCCCATTATCTCTGAGAGCCGCTCTCTGTCGATTCTCTCTGTCTCCATCTGGTTGGTGGTGGTCTGGAGATATTCCATCACCACTTCCTCAGGATTTTCCAAGGCTCTCAAGCCGTCTTCCATAGCCTTTGCCCGGTTGATCTTTCCCACCTGGGCCGGCTGTTTTTCTTTTTCATAGGTGCGAAGTTTTTCAATTCGTTCTATGTTCTGCTGGTTCACAATCTCTAGTTGCTTTAAAATTTCTTCTTCTTTTTTCTTCTCGGAAATTTTAAAGACATGTTTGTGATCCTCCTTTTGCTGCTCTACTACCTCATTTAAGGTATTCTCTATGTATTCCTTCTCCTCCGTCAGATTCTCTTCTATCCGGTATTGGAGCTGGTTTTCTTCTAAATTTGTAATCTGCGGAGATGAAATCTGTACTTCTTCCTTGTTCTCCACCAGTTGTTTTAAGGCTGTGATCTCACGGTTTTCAAAATTCTGCAGAGTCTCATAATATTCATTTTTCTCTTGCTTTGTGAGATTCAGCCGATTATGATAGCTTTCAAAGCGCTGAAAGGTATTTTCAGCATTTACATGAAGGGCATCCGTAAGCCACTTCCAGCTAGATGCGTGGGTGGTGAGATCTTGATATCTTGTGTGATAGATCTGATGGATAGCATTAAGGAGAACCGCCTGAACCAAATTACTTACAGTCTGTTCATAAGTCTCTTCGGTAAGTTCAGAGTCTCCTGCCTCATAAGTGTTAATTCGATTGTATACCAGGTTCTGCTGCTGTAAGAAAGTCTGATTTCGCAGTCGATTTACCGTCATATGGTCTGCATTGATGGTCTGCTCACTTAACTGCATTTCCTGCCTGCTGATCCTTGGAGATGTGCCATAAGTATTGGACACCAGTTTAGACACTTCCTGGTAAATATTCTCTGTCTGGAGCCTTTTTAAGACTTCCTGCTGGAGCCAATATACATTGGTTTCCTCCTCTAGGGAATCAGCTGCCTGCCCCTGACTCTTTCTCCGATTTTCCTCTGTTCGATATTCCCGAATAGTCTTGAAAATCTCATCTCCTGACTGATACAAGGTCAAAAGCTCTTTGGTATTTTTCGTATCCTGCTGCACCAGCTGTACCTGGCGCATGAATTCCTGCACATCTGTAATGCCGATTTTCTTTAAAATGTTTTCCACGAAAATCCGGTCCTGATAGGTCAGATCATAGGTGTCAGAAACCAGAATTCTATTCAGCACATTGTTAATTAACTGCATGGTAACATTCTGGTTATTCGTTGCCGAAATATGATTTACCAGAGGAGCCATGCCTCCTTCTTCCACATACATCTCCGGAGGAGCTGAAAGGAAATGTAACATCTCTGAGGGAGAAACATTGGTATTCCCAAGCATCCCGTAATTCCCATAGATTCTCTCAGAAAAATCATCCCCCATGGTTCCCATGGGCATTGCGGTCTTTAATTGTATCGGTTCTCCCATGGTTAACATAAATTAGTCTCCCTTATATCCTATCATCACTAAGAAGGGTGCTGGTAGGATTGTCGATACATACCATCTCCCTGAAAGCGATGGTTGTGGTTTCCACCACCAGTCCACTATTCTCAGAATCTAAATCTCCGTAGTCCTTGGCTGTCACGGTACATCCTGTAAAAGCATAATATCTGTGGGCATCCACTCCCAAATTGCCCATATCCGGTCTGTCATAAACCAAAAGAAGCAAGGGCAAGGTAAGCTCCGTGCCAAGAGCCAGGGGATCTACGAGGTCGATGCCTGCATATCTCTCTACCTGAAAAGTAAAGGGCTTGGAAATAGGTTTCCGCTTCATATGGACATAATCATTTAGTCCACCTTCTTGAATATATTCAAATTCATTCTCTCTGCGTAAATTTTTTATAGCCTTGCAAGGAACATTAATGGCTCCCTCCACCCGAAGTACAAAGTTAAATTTAGGCAGTACCGAAGTACCTTCTTCCTGTATAAAAGGGATTCCGCTGCCTCGCTCACTGCTTCCACCGGACCGAAACGTAGGGGCTTTCTTTGGCTTTGAGGCCCCTTGCACCGTCCGATAAGTAGCAGGTGCTGCTGACTGCGATGGGCCTTGAGGCACTCGATAGGTAGCTTGTACATCTCCTCCTACCTGATCGATATCATTAATATAACCGCCGTTATTTGCTGGCATCTTCCTACCTCCTTCCACTAAGATCTAGAAGAATATCATCTATTATGATCTAGAAGAATATCATCTATAAAACGAAGTTGGTTTCATCTCCGTTAGTGGTATTTCTTTTCTTCCTTCTTTTGAGGGATTAATTCTCTTATGGATATCGGAAATTTCCTGACACCACTTTCTCCTGCTTCTATGGTCCAAGTTCATGACCTCATCCCCTGACCAATGAAAATAATAGGAAATGAAGGACATCTCCTGATACATAGAATCCTCTGGGTAGAGATTTAACCCTCCGTAGTAAAATTTACAGGAACTTCAATCTCCTTGCCGCAATCCGGGCAGTGTACCCGCATAACCGGCGGCTCCACATCGTTGATCTTCTGGTACATGTCCTGTAAAAATGCTAAATCTGCAGTAAAAAAGCTCTCAATAGTAGTTCCACTGATCACCTGCAGTCCCTCGATTTCTACGATCACACGGCTAAGCAGGGCAATAGTCAAATAGGAGGGATTACTGAGAACACGGGGATCTCTGGTGGCTCCAATCTCATCCCCTGCAGTGGCAAGACGCATCTTACCTCTCTTATGCACTTCTCCATTAGCATCTACAAATCCCTTAGGTAATGTAAAATCATATACTGTTTGCATCTTATTATCCTCCATCTCGGTCATAATTGTTCACAGCCAAATAAAAAAGACTTTTGCTATTTGGCTCTAAGCAATTATAAGGCACCAGGTTCCAGGCTGCAGACCTTTTACAATCTTGCCTGCACGCAGAAAAAAGAGCCGCACCCCTTCCCCTGGCATCTATATAATTGTGGTTTCCATGCCACAAAACCTTCCACCGCGTCATGCGCGCCTAGCGCAGCTTCCAATTTTCAACACCATAACCAATTTGAATCTATAGTAGAAAATCCGGCAGCGAGTTTCCTCGCCGCCAGATCACTACTCCATACTAGCGTGAAATTTTATTGTGCTGCCGGAAGTGAAAGTCTCTCAAATGCAATTTCAAGAGTCTCAATTGCGATTTCGCTCTGCAGTGCGTTCATATCCGGTGCTGTATACTTGCAAACCCATGCATCCTCTAACAGATACTGGTTTGTAGCTGTAGCAGAGGTCTCAATACCACCTGTTACATCCAAAAGTTCGATAAGAACATTCTGACGTTGCATAGCCTCATCTCTTCTGTCTGATGTACAAGCAGAAGCCCAGTCACGGAATGAACTGCTTGCTGTATATCCAAACTTCAGTGTCAGGTTACCATGCTTTACAAGACCCGGAACCTTAACTGGTGAAAAGCTTTTTGAATTTCCCTGTCTAAACTCAATAACATCGATGGTTGCTTCTAATCCACTTGCCTCACTGAAGGCTGCCTGTGCATTAGCGTTGTTGGTAAGACTTACCAGGAAATGCATTTTTGTCCATGGATATGCTTCATTCATGGAGTTGGCATCTTTTGTTGCTGTATTATTTGTTATTGGCATATATCGTTACTCCTTTCTTGTCACTTAAATCCTATTCTTCTGTTGCCTCTGCTGCCTCTGCTTCCGCAGTAAACTGTGTTACACGGAATACAACAAACTCAGCCGGCTTAGAAGGTGCGATACCGATATTGCATACCAAACGTCCATTGGCAATGTCTTCTCTTGACATAGTCTCTGGTCCAATCTCTACAAAGTAAGCTTCTGCAGCGGAAGAACCTGCCAACATGCCTGCTCTCCACATATTCTCTAAGAATCCTGCTACAGTCATTCTTACACGATCCCAAAGTGCTGCATCGTTTGGCTCAAATACAACCCAGTTGGTATTGGCCTTAATACTCTCCTCAACATAGATGAAGAGTCTTCTAACGTTAACATACTTAAAGTTAGAATTGCTGCTGGCTGTACGAGCGCCCCATACGCGGATGCCCTGTCCCGGAATTGTACGGATCAAGTTAACGCCAGCCGGATTTAAATAATCCTGTTCTGCTTTATTATAATTGACACTTAAGCCAGTTGCAAATATTGTTTCATTTGCAGGAGCTTTATGTACACCTCTTGTTGCATCTGTTCTGGCGTATACACCGGCAACTGCTCCTGAAGGAGGTACGATTCCCTGCTTGTTAGATGCACGGTCAAATACCTGGATCCATGGATGATACATTGCTGCGTAGCTGGAGTCGATCATCTCTCTATACTCAAGAAGATCTTTCACCTTTGTAGTATCCTTTGGCATATCTAAGATTGCGAAACGATTCTTTAAATTCTCGCACTGTCCAACCATTGCTACAAGAACCTCCGGAATAGTAACTCCAGGTGCCAGTAACATATTTACATTCTGAGACTCAACAAAAGCTTCCAGACCGGTTCTCTTTCCAGGACCATTGTCCTCGCCGATAAATGTTCCTGCATTTGCCTGGCTTACAGTTCCGTCCTGTCCGCCTTCTAAGGTGAACATTCCGCTTTCACTTTCCTCTCCAAGGATAGCAGCTACAGGATTTGCAATTTCTTCGCTAGGTGCTACTTCTACAGTTACCAACTCGCTGTTTGCCATACGATAAGCAACATAGTTTGGATTTGCAGTGTTGAAGCTAATTCCTCTGTAAGTTTCTACTTCTTCCCCACAGCGAACAGAAATGTCTGTCTCTACTAAGTAGATTACTGTCTTTGGAACTAAAGCAGTGTCTACGATTTTTCCTTCAAATGGCTTCTCAAAAATCACAGTATTGTCAAAGATGGCTTTGATCTTGTTGTACTCACCGTTGCAGCATACCAGGTCTCCCTCGCGGAATCCGTCGATGGATTTTGCTACAAATGTCTCGCCATTCTTTCCAACAATCTGCATCTTGCGTTTTGTTACAGAAGTAAGGGTTACCTGAATACGGTTGCCCCACTTACCTGCATTTGCTGCCTCTAAAGAAAGAACTCCCTTCTGGGCACTTGCTTTCTTTGCTCCCGGAACTGCCACACGAACTACATAACAACTAGATCCTCCATTGATAAAAAACTGCTCTACAGATGGAGCCATATAACGATACTCTCCGTACTCAAACTCGCTTAATGGCTTTCCAAAAAGACGAACAAATTCTCTGTAACTTGTTACAAGAGTAGGTGCCCCCTCTGTAGGTCCTTTTTCTGCGAATCCAATAAATCCTGCTACGGATGTTCCAATTCCTTCAATTGCTCTAGGGGAGTTATCATACTCTTCTACATATACTCCCGGTGAAAAATATTGAGCCATAATTAGTTCTCCTTTCTAATATTACACAATTGTCTTTGCTTGTCCGGGGTTCACGATCTTAATCGTTCCTGCCCCTAATCCACACATGAGGGTTGCATCACCTGTCAGACAAGGAATTCCGCCAATCAGAACCTTTGGGTTGGATGGAATCCAAGTTCCCGCCGGGACCAAAGTGCAAGGCTGCGGTGTCAGCACTCCAAGGGCTGCTGCCGTAGCTGCGGCCACCGCCGGATTGGCCAGTGATGTGCACATTCCGAAGGTGGGTAAATTTGCTCCTGGCTGCATATCCTGTATGGTGGCAATAGGTTTTCCCTCTGCCATACAGCTAAGCTGCGATGTCACCTGCAAGCTGCAAGGTGCTGTTCCAAAGGCACAGGTGCAGGTTGCTCCTGCCACTGTCAGTACTCCCATCTGCTTCTACAACCTCCTGTCTTAATTGTCGTCAAAGACAATCCTTTTAAATTCAGTCTGTCCATTTACGACATATCGAACCAAATACTCGGTTCCACGTCCATCACCACGTACTCTCAAGGTGTAATCTCCTGAATCCCAGGTCTTACCTCTTATTATACGAGTGATAATCTCCTCCGGTTTACATTCCGTCAAAAGAGGATCTTTTAATTTTAAAATCTGCTTGTTCTTAGCAGGGTAAATGTGAAACTCTTCGAAGGATTCCGGTTCTGTATGGAGCAAGGCATAAGCTCGTTCCGTAAGTTTTTTGGAATCAAGAAGTTTCATTTGCTGCTTCTGCGGCTGATAAGCTTGAGCTTTTCCATAAGGGTCTGTCACGGATACTGCATCGATGGATTCAATTCCCGGAAGATTTCCTTTAATTTCCAAAATATTGGTAAATCCATAAGTTGGAATCTCAGGAATCAAATACACCAAAACTTCCGGATAACGTCCTGCTATATCTGCGTATACAACCGAAAAGTCTGTCTCCAAATATCCCTTAACCTTCACTCGAAGCTCTCTGTCTGTTTTCCCCATATTCATGCCAACATAGACGCCATCTCCTTTTCCTAGGAATGCCACGGGGTTTCCGTCTTCCGTGAAGATCACCTGGCGCTCTGTCACCGCATATCCGGTGGTTGTGTCGATCAAACGTATAATAAGATCTACAGAATATGAAATTGAAGCTTCCACTTAACCTTTCTCCCTCCTTTCACGGCCAATCATGTCAATACCAAATACTGCTTCATTGACACGTGGAGGATCTACCACAACTTCACTAGATACATAAACAGGTGCCGCCTTATAAAACAGGCTGATTTCATAAGGTTTGTTGATCGCCTGCCACACCCGAACTTTCTCTTCCAGTGCCATCTTCGCCTGAGTCAGCACAATAGGAGGTTCTGTTGCATCTAACCATGGTTGCAGTTCATGGGGGTAAACACTGTTGTTATCACTGACAATCTGTGCTACCTTTCCAATGATTTTTTGTATATCCGGTGCTTTTAGTCCCATCTGGGAAGAACCGTTAATAAATACCATATAGTAAAGACTGTATGGTATTGGCGGCTTTGTCAAAGTCGTTCCCCCCGCTGATCTTCTGGGGGCCTGAATGGTTACACCCTCTTCCTTCACATCATAGAGATATAAACCAATAATGTAGTCTACATCCTGAGAAGTAGGGGATGATATTTCGATGTTGTTCGGTGAAGGCACCGGCTCCGGACACATCTTCTCACGGAGCATCTTGCATATATAATTGCTGACGTCAGATATAATGGTATAATCTGCCATTCTCCTATGCGCCTCCTTCCATAAGCATCTGGTAAACTTCCTGGATCAAGGATTCCATATTGGAAGTCTTTACCGATGCATAACTACTCTTTGGTATATAGTAACCCGTACAATTGAATATAGATTCTCCATCTAGGCTTGATATATAAAGGGTTTCCATCAAACCGGCTGCCTTTTGCATACTGCCTACAGCCTTCTCCGTATAAGTATACTCTAATTTATCTTTTGTGAATCTGTAATAATTATACGATTGACGCAAGGTTACGGTATAATGTGCGCTATCAAAAATATAGCGATATCCCAAAACCTTTGAGATTGCTCTAAGAGAAATGTATTCATCTGACGCTTTACTGTACTGTTTGTAAATATAACTGTTGCCTGCAGAATTCATCTTATCTGCAATGGAAACTGCCAAGGCTCTTGCATCAGAATTGTCTGCATCCTCTGCATACATAGACAAGGCAATCAATGCCGCTGCCATATCCCTGTCTGAAACTTCGGAAGTTCCGTTTCCTAGAATGGATCCAAAATAATCTGCCAGGAGATTCTTTAATTCATCAGTGGTAAGATCTTCTCCCGAACTGCTTCCATCTCCCACTTCCTGTTCCACTTCGCTGACTGCCTGGCTTAACTGGTCTTTTAAATCATCATCGATGGAAGTAGCCCCATCTAAAGCATCTTTAATATCCGAAAGACCTACCGCGGCTGCAGAAGGATCATAGCTGCTTAAAGCCTGAAAAGCCGCCATCTGGTTCTCTGTACCGGAAGTATCAGAGCCATCCCGGATACCGGAAGTAATGGCAGATGCCAATGTATTTAACATCTTAGCTGCACTTCCATCGGAAAGACCTGCCGCAGCCTTGGCCTTATCTGATTCGGAACTACTATCTGAGTTTAACACATCTGTCAACTCTTTGGTAAGGTCATCCAGATCTTGCTGCTTGGCTTCGATTTCTGTCTCTAACTTCTTGGCGCTGGCAAGGTCATTTTTATCTAGAGCATTCCGCCTCTCTGTCTCCAGATCCTCAATTTCGCTATTCAAATTATCAAGATCTGAGGAATCTCCAGACTCAGCTACTAAGTTTGCCAGTTCTGTTCGCAGCCAGTTGAGATGCTCCTCTACAGTCTCTAACTGGTAAGACTGGGCTGCATCCTCCGGAACCAAGGCCTCTAAATCTGCCACCCCGTCGATACGGTCCATGCAGTCTTCCTGGGCTTTTTCATTGGACATCCTCTTCCAAGACTCAGAAAGCAGGGTCTGATAATCCTGTCTTGCAGAATTTGATTCATTTTGCTGAGTAGTCAAATAACTGGTTCTTACAGATTCTGATGAACCGTTACTTACTGCCTTCTGGTAATCAGAAGATGCACCGGCAGATAATTTACTCTCCCATTCACTAAAGGCATCATCTACCAAGCCGCTATTTAAAGTTTCAAGCTCACTGCTGGAATTAGCAATGGTGCTCTGCATAATATTTTCAAGATTTACTAAATTTTCTGTGGCAGTGTCTGCCCCGTCTAAGTCTCCACTGTTGGCACAGGTGATCATGTCATTGCTGTAATTATAGACCGCCTTGGTAAGTACTGTAGTTCCCTCTGACAATTCTTTTGCAGTATATGATGTGATGCTGCTCTCCACATTAGACTGGGACTCTGCAATGGCCTGGACCAGTTCAGAATCTGACTGAACAGTAGCATCATTTTGCAGTGCTATCAGCTGCTTTTCTATGGTATTCAATACCTCCAACCTTCTGGTGGCATCTACCGAAGCAGCTACCGTATCTACTTCTGTGGTCCAGGAGGATGGTTTATCTCTGGTGATCAAGCCGTTTTTATAGGTCTCCAGGGCACTTAACTTACTATCACTATCATTGGTTATGGAGTTTTTCACATTAATGCCAAAGAAATTAGCGATAGTACTAATATTAGTATCATCCTCATCGGATTTATCATCTTTGGCTCCCATAGCCTGATACCTGAGTTTCAAAGGCTCTAACTCTTCTAAATTCTCCAGGTCATAGGGATCATTAATATCATAGGCTCCCACTGTCTTACCAGTACGAAGGTCTGTGATTGTTCCTGAAGAATCTACCTTATGGGTGAAATTCAGAGCCTCAATCTCCGAAGCATCAACCGGCGTCCCCCCGGAGGTAATATCTGCAATGGAAGTGGCATCAGTAATTTCATACCACTGTCCATCCGCCAGCTCCGACTTGTAATACATTACATTCTGATCAAACTCATTGGCGGAAGCCTGGGCAAGCTCATAAATCTCATCAGTAAGTCCATCAATATGAATGAGATAAGAACCTATCACCAGGGTGGAATTCTCAATTTCACTATCGGAAACATGGACTGATTTCACGCCATTGTCTCTGTTACTGATAACAGCTTCTGCAATAAGATCCATGTTTTGGAAAACTATCGTTCCTCCTAAGGTCATGGCTAGCAGAGCTATTACGACTTTCTTTTTCATAGAATCCCTCCTTTCTTATTAGTCCTCATCTTCAGTTAGCTTGTAAATCATCTGATCGCTGCTATCAAAACTTCCGTCATAGAGATGTTCTCCGTCGGAATCATAGAAGCTTACCACCAGGTCTTCCAAACTATTATCTGCCGCTGATAAGTATTTGAAACTCTTATCAATTGCAATCTTCTTATCGCTTACTAAAGCCTGTCCATCACTGGTCTTTACTGTATAAGATGCAATTTCTCCTTCTTCCTTCGGGCTGATTCTTAATTCAACTGTTCCGGAAGAATTCTTAGTCATGGTGTACGAAGCAACGGATTCCTTGCTATTACGCTTCTTAATGGTGTAATCGGTAATTGAAAGCTTGCCGGAATATACTGTAGGGTCAATCTCGCAATCATCCACAAAATCGTCTCCGGAATAAAGTCTTATCACAACCTTTCCTGATTCCTGAGTATCAAAAGTCAGGTGCCTGATGGTTCCATCTAGGGAGGTTCGCTCTCCCACTTGCACATTGTCGATCCAAAGTTCAAAGGAATCCACATCTGTGTCTAAATCCTCGGTTTTGGTAAGTCCTACTTCAAAAATAGTTCCCGAAACCAGGGACCGAATATAATAGTAAATACCGTCGCCGTCATCCTCCACCACGTAGCTGTTTCCTCCGGAGGAGGTGGATAAGTCAACGCCATCTCCTGTCATATATTCAGAAACCTTTCCACATGTCAATCGATCATAACTGTATAGGATTCCTGCATAATCTGCCTGAGCCTGCAGATAATCTACTTGCAGTTCCTCATATTCTTCTTGAACCTCAGCGTATTCTTCATAGGTCATTTTGTTGCTGGCATTTAAATAAGAATCTTTTGTCAGCTCCTTCTTTTTATCCTTAATACTCTGCTTTGCCGTCTCGCAGGCATTCTTAGCAGAAATATAATTTTCAAAACTATCTTTTACCGATTGGGTAATCTCATTCTTTGTAGCTGTCTCCTCTGCCAGTGCGCTCTGATATTCCAAGGCAGATTCATAGAGGGCGTAAGGTTCATCCTCCACATAGCGAACACCATCGATTTCTCCCTTGATCCACTCTTTCGGAATAGATATAAAAAGAATATTAAAGCTTCCTGTCCAAGGCTGGTCCACTGCATTTAACAGTTCATTGTAACGTTGCTTAAAGGCGGAAGAATCAATGGTCTCCCCGTTCTTTGCCTGATTAATATAAGTATCAATCATAGACATCTTAGAAGCTCCATACTGGTTTTTCATCAGGTCATAATTAGTATTTAACTCTAGCAGGGCATTTGCGGAAGTCTGCTGGGCCTGATAATAAGTATCGCTGCGATCTAAGGTAGTCTCAATAAGTGTATCTAGATCTTCCCGCTCCATGTCTGCGTCCACAAAAGGTGATGACAAGGTATATCCACTACTTAAACCCAAACCCGTCTGGGTCCCCAGCTTGTCTAAAGCGGCCTCCAGGCTTCTCTCATCAGAGGCAATGGTGGTTTCTAAAGTACTAATCTTAGATTTCATGGAGTCAATATCTGACTGGCTTGCCTCCCCCAACAAAAGCTTTGCCTTGTTTTTCTTCAAGGTCTTATTTGCTGTGGCAAGCCGCTTCTCATTATAGGATATCTTTTCCTGAAGCCTGTAGGCTTCCACAAATTGAAGCTCCGCAGTCTCATAGATCCCGTATACAGAATCATTCAACTGATGTTCCTGCTGATCGATCTCTGACTGCAGTTCCAAAGGCTCATAGTTGTAAGAAGACTCATCCGTCAAGTTAGGACTCTCCGGAAGTTTGAAATTCAAAAGAGCAGACCATCTGAAAGATCTTTGGTTCTTTTCCTTCAACTTCAGCTTCTTTACCGACTGGGTATACTTCACCTTAGCCAAAGCCAATTTATTTTGAATTTTGGTATAATCATCACTGACTGTCAATGCCGCAGACTTTACCGTACTTATGGTCAGCTTTTTGTCTGCCGCATATACTTTTTCTCCCCTTATCCATCCAGGGGCAATTGTCACACTTAAAGCGACAATCAGCAACAAGGAAACGATTCGTTTCTTCAATAGATTATCCTCCCCGGTGTTTACTCAATCTCATACATAAAGAAACTTCCTGTTCTTTCAATTGAGTAAAATGTATAAGTTAACTCCCCAATCTTATAAGTATGCAGATAAAGGGTCTTATCTGCGTCATAACCATTTACAAGACTTACTTCATCAAATACAGACTCTAAATCAATGCCTGTATCAATTTTAATCTCTTTTCCCTGATTCTGAAGCCAGTTGATTCCCACTGCCTCCAAAAATGTCAAATAACTATTTCCCTGATATTCCGGTTCGCCAAGAGTCTCCTCCAAGCCTTCCAGGCTGTCTATGGTCTTGTTTCCATATACAAAACTAGATTCTCCCACAAGAAGAATATCGGATTTTACTGTATCCTCAATGCTATCTGAGCTATCCTTGGAATAATAGATCGCACTGATATCTGACAGCACTACTGCATTTCCGGATTCTGCAACACTTCCTACTGAATCAGACTCTTCCTCATCTGTAGTATCCTCCCCGCTTCCTGCATCAGCTGCATTTTCTGTGGCATCGCCGTTTTGGAAAATATACTGATCTCCGGTATAAATCTCAGAAATTTCTTCCGCTGTCTTATCAAGAAGCTGCGTGTAAACAATTTTATCTAGGTGAAATTCACCGGAAAACACCTTATTATCAGAAGTTCCATAGAGTTCTCCCTGGCCTTCCTTCACTCCCTCAGAAAATTCTCCCTTGTAAAGCTTTGCACCGCTTTCCCGATACTGAGTTCCCTCTCCGTTGTATAGATTCTTCTTAAATTCTCCGTCGTAGATCAGAACTCCCTCTGAGTTATAAAGTTTTCCTTCACCATTTACATAGCCATCACTGACGTGACCCTCATAAGCCACATATCCACTTTTTGCTTTAATCTTCACCTGTCCCTTGACAAAACGAAGGGGAATGGAAGAATAGTCATAAACCTTCACCGTGCTAGCCTGCTCAGACTCGCTCTTAAAGGGACTGATCCTCACCAGGTAAACAATGCAGGCCACACCAGCCACAATCAAAACCAGATTTGCAAGTCTCCGGCTGATCATCCATCGAAAAACTGTATAATAATCTTTTTTGTGCTTTGGCTTGACATCCAAAAGCTTTGTAAACAGCTCTCTGGCACGGATAACCACCATCTGAAATAGATAGGTGGGGGATGACAGCCTTCTTAAAACTGTCACAAATCGATTCAGCCTAAGTCTAATGGCTTGGACTATGACATTCCAAAACTGATTCATATATCACTCGCTCCTTATTTTTGCGAAAATATTGCAAAGGACTGTTGATTTACGTCCTGGTTATTCAAACAATTCTCACAGATAAACAAGTACCACTTTGCCACTTCGTCAGTTGGGCAGCTTTTTAAGATCTCTGAAAATGTATTTCTTGCCAGATAAAAATCGCTCTGATAGAAAAGTCCCAAGGCCTTTTTAAACTTCGGCATCAATTCAACTCTTCTCTTGCGCTCTGAAACAGAGTAAGCATCCAGCACTTCATAGAGCTTAAAGGTATACTCAGCACTTTCGATATAACCAATATATCTGGTAGCTACGTCATCTCCAACCACTTCATGAACATAGTCTGTAACCACCATTCGAACTCCCATGTTCCTTAGATCGTTTATATAGCGATCCAAGACCTTCATCTCGTTAGAATGCACATAAGTAAAGGCCTGTTCTTCATCCCCGGCCACACCGTAAACAAAGCTGGTTCGATGAAGGAGGACAAATGCATCTCCTGCCACATCATCCATGGATTCCTTCATGACTAATCTGGTACCGAATTCTAAGGCTCTCTTAGTCTCCTTATTAAACATAAGCTTTACCGTACTAAGATCACTGCTGCCGGCAATAATAATGCCATCCTGCTCCTTTCGCACCTCTCCCAGATTGGAATAATTTTCCACCATCTGTCTTAGGTACTCCTTCTCTGTCAGGTCCTCATCTTCGGAGAAAGATACAAAAGCCAAGGTGGCTTCTGTATTAACCCGGTCTAAGGGTCCTACTTCCATAATGGTTTCCCGATGTAAAATCTTCTCAATCTGCTTTGGTGCAAAGCGGTAATAGGCCTGAAGCATCTTATATTTAGAATAGTTCATCCAATCAATATTAGATGCGATCTGACGGATGGCACTCTGAAGAGTATGCATCTCGGTACTCTCTCTAAGAATTGGTTTGTAGTCCACCTTAAAGCTAGTCCAATCTTTCTTTCCCTCAGCCACCTGGGTTACCAGACGAATATATTTCTTAATTTCTCTTTCTTGAAGCTTTACTACTACAGTAGCAAGAGCCATTCCCGCCGCCAAAAAGAAGACGCTTAAAACTGCATACTGAAGCTTCAAGCTTTCAAGACTATCCCTTAATGGCTTAGATGAAATTTTCACCAACATAGCATAGGAAGGAGAAACTCTTGTATTATCTGTAACTGCCAAAAGGAAATTATCATCTGAAAGCTTTGCAACAGCACAGCCTTGGTTGGTAACGGACTTAGCTATTAAGTTCTTCGCAACTTCCTTTGTACTGTCCCACAGGTTTTTATCCTGTCCATCCTCATAGCTTTCATAATAATTTCCTGTGTCATCGCTTTTCACCAGGTCCACCGCAAGATATCCATCCTCTTGATCTTCCACTGCAGGAAGTGCATCATTCACCACAGTAGAGGCCTCTTTTAAGGCTTCATCACTGTTAAAGGAATAAATCTCTTCGTTAGACTCCAGCTCCTCCATGTAGGAATACACACTTCCCATGGCGAGAACATATTTTTCTTCAAATTGCTGCTCTGCATATTCTGCCGCCCGAAGGAAGCCATACAAGGAGGCTCCTCCAATAGTCAGCACCAGAATAATGCCTATAGCCCCGATTCGTTGAGTAGCCTGAGCCCGCCCACGCAACATGGCAACCATTACAATCAGCAAAATTATCAGGCACATTAGAATTATAAAGTTCATATCTTCTTCCTCTATAAAATCATAAAATCATGAAGTCATGGATTCCGTTCCAATTTGTTTAAAGTGATTAACAAAGATTCTAAGCAGCGGAATATCTCCAAAAAAGATTCTGGATATAATGCAAATTCCAGCAAATATCAAAAGAATCAGGCAGATAATCAGCACTAACCGAAACACTCTTCCCTGTTCATTGTCCCACCATATTTTAATTCTCTCCACGAGACTTTTGCGGGCACCAGCCACAGAAGTGGCCTTCAGATCCCTATATAAAACCTGAAGGCTGTCATATCCTTCTCTTGGAATCTTCTTGGTCAGAAGTTTGTAGGCAATGTTTTTCTTTGTATCCTTCTCTTTCAGAAACTCCCTGGCCAAGAAAGCACATTCTGCCGCACAATCCTTCTCTTTTATATTCTCATCTAAATTGATTAAATCCAGGCAATAGCCCAAAGCAATGTCATAATCCTTTAGAAGGTGGATCTGCTCCTGCTTTAATACCAAATAAAGCAAGGGATAAGGAAGGCCGGAAAGCAAACACTGCAGCACCAGATTCTGACAGATTCTGGTACACCGTTCCAAGGAAAACTGGGAGCTCATATAGAACACATCCAGCTTACGTTCCTTTACCTGCGGAAATACCATGCAGTACTGATTCTCATATTGAAAGAAATCCAGGCAGCTTTCATAGCCTCTGGGAGAGTCCTCCATAATCCGGATCAGCTTCTTTACAATCTGATGATTCTTCAGAACCCATAATGTATAAAACGTATTTCTATTTGTCTCGGCATCTCGGCAGATCAAAACATCATTGACTTCCCCTCGAAACACCGTCATGACAGGACGATAAGATAATCTATCTGATTGGTATATCATAACAACCCTTTCTTAAGTCCGATATTCGGAAGAGCATCGGTTGCCTCCTTTGTCTCCTCCGGAATTTCCGGTTGAGTTTCTACCTTCTTCTCATTAGAGGAATCCCCGGATGCCTTCTTCTTAACGATAGCATATGCATAAGTGCAGATTAACGGCTTGTCTGTGCAGTAAATACGAATCTCGTATACACCTTCCTTAGCCGGTGCAGTGTAAATACCATCTGCAGAAATATCTCCGCTTCCTGGCTCTGTAAGTTCGTAGGAAATAGAGCAGTCTTTCATATTGTTGAACTTCACCTGGAAGTAATAGTTCTCTCTAGTTCCCATTACTACGGTCGGTGTCACTAAGCTAATAGACTGAATGTTGTTCACATCCAAATCCTCGCTTGGCTGATCAGCATCGTAGCGGATTGCCACCCAGCGATAGGTAAGCACCAACATGCTAACATCTTCTTCCAACTGAAGGGCTACCTGGAAGCTTCCCTTGTCGTTAAATACTTTAACAGCAGTCTTAGCTGCTACATTTAGATTGCCTTCATCAAATAAAGACAGATCTCCATAAATGGTGGTCTTGGTATTGGTCCCCAACATTACATTCTCTTCCAGGAACTCATATCCAACTTCCACATATACATTTCCCGATCCTAGTCCGTGCATCACCTCGCCGGAATAGCAAATATCCCCTCTCTTTGCGTGATCTCCCACCGGGATCTCAACGATACCTGTGGCGATCTTTGGTGCCTCTGCCAACTCTCTCCTTACACTACTCTCCTGGGGAGCCAGTCCGACAGGTGCTCCCGAATGAGTAAGGAAGGGATAATTTGCAAAGAAACAATCTGTATACTCCTTACGTCTAAAGTCATCACTTGGAGTCTCAATATATTCTCTTACAGTATCATCCACCTGCTCAATTAAGTATGCGGAATCTGTACGAACCAAGGAAATATCTGCCAAACGGATCATTCCTCTTCCGGCTCCCAGAGTACGAAGTTCCAGGCTTACTCTACTGGACTCTCTGGCTGCCAAAAGCTCCGGCTTCATATCCACTACATTAATCTTATAGGTTGTTCCCAGGGCCACCGGGCAATCCACCTGATTCACTGTGGCTCTGGCACTTCCTGCCTTCACCATAATGCTGGTATCCTCGTAGGCTTCTGTCTGCGCCAACATCCAATATTCTTTTGTAAGGGTCTCTCCCTTATTCAGCTTCACGCCCTCAAGTCTAACAGGAAGTTCCTGGCTTCCACTGGCTGTGGTCATGACAGGGGTCTGAATAATTCCTTCATAGAAGAGAGTACCCTCCTGGGCGCTTAGCTTTTCAGCTGTAATCTCTAGCTTTACATAATGTCCCGCACAAACATTGGCCGGCATACGAAAACGCACCTGATAATCCTGACTCTCCATCAAAACTCCGCCGGTGTAGAACTCAGTCTCCATCTCGAAATCTTCTTCAAAAGATTCACTGTCCATCAGTACCAACTCATAATCGTCTTCAATTCGATTGTACTCAAATTCTTTATCACTGTCCTGACGATTAATAGAATAAACCGGCTGTTCTTCCTTCTCCTTATAACGAACGCACAGGCTCGCCACATTGGTTGTGAGGCCTTCAAATCCTGTAATTGCCGATAGTTTCTTTACCACGGAACTATTCACCACGATCTCCCGACCCATGTCATCGAAAGCGGCTCCGCTTTCCACCATCAAAGATAAGTCATCCAAACTAATTACGTTCAGTCCACATGCGATACCTGCGCCCAACATGGTGCGGTTCACAAAACGGCGCTTATTATTCATATACAGCTGCTCCGCCTCAAAGTCTGCGGATGTCAGCATCTTTCCTTTATAGTATCTGTTTCTGCTAAATGATAATAAATCGTTGCTCTTCACCAGCTTGCCCCTCTCTTTTCATCTTAAGCTTTCTGCTCAATCATCGTTGTCTTGTATCTTAACACATTTTTATAGTTTCTTGACTCTTTTTAGTTATTTTTTAAATCTGCCTCATTATACCACATTTTGCCCATATGTTACTTCCCTACATAGTGAAATGCCAACATTGTTACATCATCGTACTGTTCGGATCCAGCTACGAAGTCTTCAATACCCTCTTCCATTTGCTTCAAAAGATCCTTGGAGGATTGTTCCGAATTCTTATTTAACACTTCTACCATGCGGTCCATTCCGAAAAACTCTTCTGCAGCATTTGTCGCTTCAGGTACTCCATCAGTATATACGAAGAGCCTGTCGCCGGGGTTAAAGTTTAGCTCATACTCTTCATAGCAAATTCCATCCATTCCTGCTAAGACAAAGCCATGCTTGTCCTTCAACAGCTCGTAGACTCCACCTTTACGGCAGATTACAGGATACTCATGTCCTGCATTGGCACATACCATCTTTCCTGTGGAAATAGTAAGAAGTCCCATCCAGGCAGTTACAAACATATTGGCATCATTATTCTCGCACAAATGGTGATTTACTGTTTCAAATACCGCCCCGGGACCAACACCACTCTCAGCCGTATTCTTAATCAGGAACTTAGCTACCATCATAAACAAGGCTGCCGGAATTCCTTTTCCGGAAACATCTGCAATAACAATGGCCAAATGATCCTCATCTATCAAGAAGAAGTCATATAAATCTCCCCCTACTTCCTTGGCAGGGGCCATACTGGCATAGATATCAAACTCAGTCCGATCAGGAAAAACCGGGAAATTTCTTGGAACCATACCTGCCTGTATCTCTCTAGCCATACTTAGCTCCACACCTATACGCTCCTTCTCTGCAGTAATAGATGCAAGATTGGTCATATAGACATTGATATCTTTTCCCATTTGTTCAATGGATTCCGCCAGGGTCTGAAGTTCATCTCCGGTAGCAATCTTAAGGTCCGGGACTTCAAGCAGGCTGTCACCATCCTGGTTTTGTCTGTTCTTTACAAGGGAAGAAGCCGCCTCATCTATAATCCTAATCGGCTCGATAATCTTCTTATTAGTAATTAATCTGGCAGCCAAAAGTATCACCATCGTAGCACATACAATATTGGCGATCAATCGAAGCAGGTAAATGGAGAATGCTTCGATCTCATTTTTCATGGATAGGGCAACTCGCATTTCTCCTATAATTTCCCCTGATTCTGTGGTGATAAAAGTAGAAGTCATATAATATACATTCAGTTTCGATCCCGGATCCTTTGCAAGATAGAAATCTTTCTTTATCTCTGGGTTTTGGTATGCCGAAAAACTGTACAAAGTCGGAGATTCCCCAAAGGATCCTGCCCAATAATTATCCTTATAGGCAACATCTGCCAGAATGATCTCATTGCCAGTCTCTTCATCTATACAGGAAATATAAACCTTCGAATCCTGATTGGCCTTGGAATATTTTTTTATACTCTCGGTTAGTTTCTCATATGCCGAAGTGTTCATAATTTTTTCCATCTTGTCCCAATAGTCCTGATGACCATCTTCCTCTACAGAATAATCATGGATGAAACTTTCTCCATAAGTCTCACAGGCCTCTCTGTATCCCTTTAGTACCTGATTCTTTATACCTTCCACCAGATTCGGATCTATAGTTTCCTCCAACCCATCCGACATATAGGACAAGAGCAGTTGACTTTCCGTCGTATAATGACCTACATATAAGTTCGCACTTACAACAACAGCTACTACCATCATAATCAAGGCGACGGAAATGATAATCCTATCAATACGATACTTTAGGGATCTTCGTTTCTGTTTTTTTTCTTGTTTTTTATCTTGCTTCTTATCTTGTTTCACTCTATCTTTCTCCATCTATGGTTTCTTTTTCTTGACAATGTTCTCGTAGATATTTTACACTATTTTCAACTATAAATGTGTTATTTTTTTAAGGAGTCACAAACATATTATGGATACTTTTGATAAAGGGAATAAAATTTCCCAAAAACCTCGCGATGGAATCAGCTTTCCGGAGGTGGCCCTCTTGCTGATCACCTTCCTATGTTTTCTTGCCGCTATGACTTGTCTGCTTCAAGAAATCTTCTTTCTATCCATCATTTTTGTCGCCCTTCTTGGGTGCTTGCTGCCAATCAATTTATTGAGCAATCGAAAGAGGATTCTAAAGGAAAGAACCATTTCCTCCTCAGAGGAGGATCTTTCTCCTCAGCCTAGCCCTACAACTATGGAACTGATTGAACACGACAATTCTTTAATTACCAAGCTTCGAAAGGAGAAGGAGCAGCTTTCTTATGAAAACGAACAGCTTTCCGGAGAACTGGACAAATCCAGCAATCAGGTAAATACTTTAACCCAACTCCTTGCAGAGGCAGAACTGAAGTCCGTAGAAAGTCTAGATCCTCATGTGGCAGCCAGTATCCTGCCTCGAGAGGAATTCGCGGAAGACCTGGATCTTATCGCTTTAAGCCAGAGAATTGTAAACCAGATGCAAGCCCCCTGTGCTGCTGCAGGAGTTCGTTTAGAACTTTCCACTTCCTCCGCTTCTATTTCCTATCAGGCTGACAAGCGCTACATTAGTTTGATGATTCGAAATATCATCGATAATTCCATCAAATATATGAAGAGGAACGGAACTTTGGTAATTACCATTTCCAATGTCGGCACTAACATTTTTATCGCCTTTAAGGATGATGGCCTTGGCCTTCCGGAGAAGGAATTGCCCAATATCTTCGATCTAAATTTTCAGGGATCCAACCGGGTCAGCGGCAATGGCCTTGGTCTGGCTCAGGTAAAAGCTATTGTGGAACATTATGACGGAACCATCTATGCCCATAGTTCCAACGGTATGGGAATTTATATTCATCTTCCCATCAAGGCTTAGGAAGGAGGCTGTGATTTATGAGTAGAAAACCTGTTTATATTTTCTTCCTGCTTATGTACCTGCTGGTTGGTGCCGGCAGCATAGCATACTCTTATCTCCAGGGAGATATTAGCATAAGCGCTTACCAATCCCAACTATTAAATCTATTTCATTCTTTATTTTAAATTATTTTTTCAGATTTTCAAAGAAGGTAGGAACCACACGGTTCCTACCTTCTTTAGTAGTTTTCTATTCTCTTAAAACAAATCTTCATCCTCTTTGCGGCGAATAAGCTTTCGAACCAACAGAGTAGCTCCTCCTCCAAGTCCACAGCCTGCTACTACAACCAAGGAGATAATGGCTGCATATCGATTTAGACGGCTGGATCCTGTAGAATCTCCCTCTTCCAGGGTTTTCACACTTCCTGTGTTCCCTTTATTAGTACTTCCTGTAGTTTTTGTAGTACTGTCTTTGGTACTGCTTTTACTCTTGTTTACAATCGGCATATTTGTAGTGCCGCTTTCTTTTTTAGATTCTGTACTAGATGTTTTTGCTTTATCAGAAGTGGTCCCGGTGCTTCCTGATGATGTGCTGCTTTTACTAGTTCCGCTGCTTGACGCTGTTGTAGAAGAGCTGCCAGTTGCTGTTCCGCTGACAGAAAATTCCGCCTCTGCACTTCCATCTTCCCACACAAGGGTCAAGGTGTGGGTTCCGTTGGTAAGGGTCTGCAGATAAGTAGCCGACAGATTAATCACTGTAGGATCTGCACTCTTGGTATAATTGCTTCCGCTTAATCTCTCTCCGTCTATCTTAACGGATTTAAATTTGTCATAAGCGCCGCTTCCCTTAAAGGTTAATCCACTACTGCTATTCTTCTGCCAAGAAGCCCCGGCTCCCTGGGTAATCTTATAAGATACTGTTAGGATCGCCCCATCGGAAGTGGCAGTACCTGCTCGATTGCTTACCAGGCACTGGTATCTATATCCATTCATAGAGCAATCTTCTGTATAAACACGGTAGGTTGCATTGCTAGCTCCTGAAATATCCTGGAATCCGGAACCATCCCCCTTGTCAACCTGCCACTGGTAGCTGATTTCTTCGCCACTGGCTTCCACTGTAAAGCTGGTGCTGGAACCTGCATATACAGTAACGCTCTGTGGCTGCTTACTAATAGTGGGACCATCAATCTGATTTCGATACTTCACATCCAGCTCTACGTTTGCAGCCGGCATGGTAAATGTAGTCTCTTTAGAAGTAATGTCTGCAAGATTTGCCTTACCTCTCACAACTACCCATTTTTCAAATTCCTGGCCCTCTGGAGCATCATTTGCCGTAACAGTGATCACCTGGCCAGCAACACTTTCCGATACGCTTCCGCTTCCATTGTTAACTTTAATGGTATATGTCGAAGCCGTAACCGTCAGTACGGCCTCGGAGCTGGTGATAGTCATTTCCTCATCATCCTTAGCAGTAATGATACACTGGTATCTGGCTCCATTCTGGTCGGATGTTACACTGGCAATAGTATAGGTCTCTTCATTACCTACATTTTGGAAGCCTTTTCCATCTCCCTTATCTTCCTGCCACTGGTAGCTTAACTCATGGGATGAGCTAGCCACTACAGTAAAGCTGGCACTAGCTCCCTCCGAAATAGAAACATTCTCCGGCTGGGCTGTGATCTGGATGTCGCTGTTTTCTTTATACACCGCAGTCAGTTCCACATCTTCCTTTGGCATAACAAAGCTGGTCTCCGCACTTTCTGCATCCTCTAACTTCACATCACCATTTACAATCTTCCATTTCTTAAAGGACATACCTTCTTCGGCATCCTCCGCCTTAATGGTGACAGTATCTCCTGCCTTGCAAGACTCCGGACTTGCAGTTCCCTTGTTCACGGTAACTGTGTAGTCCGCTCCATCTACATTTAAAACAACTTCCTGGGAAGTTACGGAAATGTCTGAATTCTCCTTCAGAGAAATTACACACTTAAAAGTTGTACCACTTAGGTCCTTGCTTACCTTTTTAATGGTATAAGTGCTGTCACTTCCTACTTTCTGATAGCCCTTACCATCATGGTAGTCTGCCTGCCACTCGTAAACCATCTCATAGAAAGAACTTGCCTCCACAGAAAATGTTGCTGATTTTCCTGCAGCTACAGATGCATTCTCCGGTTGTTTCGTTATATCGATACTATAAGCATTCTCCACAGTGAGGCTTGCGCTTTCTGAAGTCTTAGAAGCAACCTCTTTTTTGGTCTCGTCTGTTTCCTTCTCATCTACTTCTTTTACAAGACACCGGTACTTTGTACCATTTTCATCCATACTAGCTCCGGATAATGTATAAGTAGCCTCTGTTGCTCCTTCTATATCCGTGAATTCTTCCGAATCTTTCGCGGCTTTTTGCCACTGGTAGCTTAGGCTATCTCCTTCATATCCAACCTCAGCCTCTACAGTAAAGACAGCATCTGTCTTCTCCTTAATAGTAACATCCTGCGGATTAGTCTTAATTGTCAATTTGTCCTTAGCCTTGTCCACAGTTAAAATTGCTGAAGTCGACGGGCTAGCCTCTGCCTCCTTCTCTGTCTTGCCATCAATCTCTTTGTATTTAACAATGCAGCGATACTCTTCTCCGTTTTGAGAATAGGTGAGACCGGTAAGAGTCAGCGTATCTGTGTTGGCTCCGGAAATAGAATCTTTTGAATCTATGAGATTCGTAAATTCCTCTGCTCCAACTTCCTTCTTCTGCCACTGGTAGCTAAGACTGTCACTATATTTTTCCGGAGATGTCACTTGCACTGTAAATTCCGTCGACCCTCCATCAGTGACCGCTGCAGCTTGTGGTCCTGCTGTAATTTTAGGAGCCTCAAGTTGATTATACACAGCTTCTATTTGGATATCTTTTCGTTCCGTCGTGTAAGTATTATTGTCTAAGGGCTCTTCCTTATCATTAATCTTCCAACCGGCAAACTCTTTGCCCTCGCTGGTCTTATCTTCCGGAAGCAAAGTTATTTCAGTCTCTCCACGAACTTTATAGATATGGGTATTCTCTGCCTGTTCATCTGCCGGCTTCTCTTCTGTCCGATCTTTTATAGTTGCATCTGTTACAGTCACCGTATTTTTCTTATAGAAAACAATAGTGGCAGTAGAAACCTCACTATCTACCCAATCTTCTCTCACCGCCATGGCCTTTAGCTTAATGGTAACCTGCCCATCATCTTCTAGTGCTTTACAGGTATCCTCTGACAGAACGATTCCTTTATCACGTTCATATTTATTTTCATCTTTAGCCGTAGGATCTGTGTTGTCCAGGGTATAGTAAATAGTTGCATCTTCATCATCTCCTAAGCCTTCGTTGTTAGTAGGAACAGTTATGGTAAGCTTAGCACTCTCTCCGGAAACCTCAGTCTGATCAGCTTGTGCTATACCACTCTTCATCTCTTCTATGAAAACTGCCGGGCTTCTAAGAGTCTCTTGTGCACCCATATTAACTTTAGCATATACATATGAATCGCTCACATCATAAGGCTGGCCTTCCTTTAATTTCAGGGTTCCCCAGACTACAAATTCCTGCCCTTTTGTTTCCTTTTGTTTAAAATTATCCCCTTCTACTCCTTGCCAGTTCACAGAGATTTCTTCATCATCCACTAGGTTATACTTCCCATTGAGTATTTTCTCTACCGTTACTTTCGCTTCCTTCTCCTTTAATTGGCTTAAAACCTTGTCAAAAGTAGGCGCATAATTCACATCTATCGCTTCCGCATCGGCCTTTTGTGTAGGCCAGTCTATGCTAAGTACCTTGGCCTTTCTTGTGATGAAGTCAAAATTGAAGTAAACCATAGTTGTAGAATTTTCCATTGTCTTTGCTTCTGTGTCATCGTAAAGTGTAACTTCACCAGTATTCTCTACCTTAATTTTAACCGGTTCTACATCAGCTTCCTCTTCATCATCACTGCTAATAATCTTTAAGTTAATAGTAACCTCGTCAGCGAAACTGTATTGGTTCTCCCTTTTCATGGCACTATTGATTCCTATACCAAGGCCCATAGTATATTTTTTATTAAAATCTACAGAGCTGTCGTGGTCTTTAAGATAGCCATTTGAGAAGGCCAGGAGTTTTGTAAGGCTATCATCTGCAAAAGCTGTTCCATTGACACCTGTTACCTGCAAGCTCCAACAACTTTTATCTTTATATTGTACCAACTTGGCTATTGTGCTTAGATCAGTAGCTGTCTTCCATGTATCATCATGCATAGGGGCCTTAAAGGTCATTTCAATAGATTTAAGTTGTTTTGTGATTGTCAATTCAACCGGATTTGAAGCGGCATCCACACTGTAATCATTACTCTGTTTTTCAGCGATCAGATAGACATGATATGTTCCATCGTAATAGTTTTCACTCCATTTTTTATCCCATCTAAACTCTGCCGTTCCGGACTCTGTATCTGTACCGATGTATTGATAAGATACAATGGAACTTCCAGAAGCATTCCATTCTCCATCTGTCACTAAAAAGGATACAAAGCTTGTTCTTGTATCGCCGGTTTTATCGCTAATTGTGTAGGGAACACTCACTTTCCCATCGCCCATGGTAACACTTTTTTCTTTAGGGATACTTGCAGTTAGCCTGTCGTCGATCAATGTCAGCTTATATTCAGCATCCTTATACAAATAGGGGCCGTCATCTGAAACTCGGCTTTCTTCTTTCCCATTTTTTCCATCTGAATCAAATTTTGTAGAAAAAAGTATTTTTTCTTGATTCAAAAGAAGAGATGGAGAGATTCCGTAGCTATCAGTGTTGTTTTCGATGATGTCAGTATCTGGAAGCGTCCCATCTGCATCTACATATGTAAGCTTATCCTCACTCGTTCGTGCCCAGTAGGCCTGGCCCTTTTTAGATAATAACCTAGCCATTTTTTCTATCCCTGAATAATCACTATAATCTCCAACATACCAGGGAAGGGAAATTGCTTCTTCTTCATTCGTATATACATTTGTTCTTTTTATGATTGCATTCTTTTCTGTTTCAGTTAAATCATTTGTATAAAAATGGGATCCATTTAATTTATCAATTACAGTCGTTCCATCTTTCTCATAAAGAGAAGTTCCAAGTACACTCATACAATCCAGCAAAAGTGCCTTATCACTCATCAAATACTTTCCTTCTTTATCCTTATAAAGATCTTTGTTTATCACCTGAAATTTCAAAGGACTGCCATCCGCATCCTGACCTAAATACACATAACTTCTAAAGTAATGCTGGGCATTTTTATTACCATTATTCTGCCTGCAGACATTCATGGAGGTTCCATCCGTTACGATATTTCCAGTCCCAAGCCACGTATTAGTAGCAGTTTGAACATTGCCCTTATCTTCTACATTCTTTTTTATGGTTTGACTATCCTCCGCCCGCGCTTTCAGCCCATACCCCACTCCCAGGGCAAGGCCCATCACCACCAGGCAGCCTAAAAGCAATCGAATTCTTTTTTTCTTTAAAGCCCTTTTCTTCATATCGCCACTCCTCTTCTTTAATTTTTTAATTTATCTTCAGTTTCTTTTATGGTCTAATAACCCACTTTTCTATTCTTAATTATACTCAGCCATATTTTTTTGTCTATAAGCTGGGATGCTTTTCTCTTCATTTTATACGAAGCGGCCCCTTGCAAAGCTAATATCCCCTCCCTTACATAACAAAAAAGAACCCCGTGGCCAGGAGTTTTTGCCTCCAGCCACACGGGGTTCTTGATATCTGCTTATTTACTTTATTATCCTACAATAATCTGATACTCTTTCTTGAAGGTCTCTCCGGCCTCTGTCCTATTCACATTCTCCTTCTGGGATAATTCCTGATCAAATCCTATATTATCGCATCTGCCCATCCATGGCTCCAAGCATACAAACGGGGCATCCTTTACCGACCAGATTCCAAAGTTTGGAAAGCCTTCAGCCTTCATTCCTACATAGGGGCTTCCATCTTTTCTGCAAAGCCATACTTCCTCGATCTGGCTATGATCAAAGATTAAAGCATCTTTTTCAAAGAGTTTTTCTGTTACCGGGCAGCGCTCCTGATCCAGTTCTAATTCTGATACTGCCTTAGGATCTACCGCTTCTTCTTTCGGGTCAATCAGCACATAGGAAAGTTTCTCTTTACCGGGAAATCTCAAAATATAATCTTCTTTTTTCTCCTCCGGCCTTCCGAAACGAAATGCCGGATGGCCTCCGATGGTAAAATAGATAGTCTCATTTGATGGATTATTTACTTCCCATTTCACCTTAATGACATTTTCCTCTAAGCTATAGGTGATAAGCAGCCTGAAATCATAGGGATATTTTTTCCTTGTTTCCTCTGAGGATTCCAGAAGAAAGCTGGCTTTTTTGTCATCTGCGCAGATACACGCAAAATCACTGTCTCTTGCAAATCCATGCTGGGATGTAGGGTACTGAGCTCCCTTTATTTTTACTGTGTTTTTGTAGGTCTTTCCTACATTTGGGAAAAGTACCGGTGCATGGCGCTTCCAGTATTTTGCATCAGCTTCCCAGAGAACTTCCTCTCCCCTTTTCTTATCAAAAATGCGAGTCAGCTCTGCCCCATACTCTGCGATTTCCACACAAAGATTTTCATTTTCTAATTTCATGATTTCCCTCATATTTTCTTTAATCGATACTCATACGCACCAAAGCTCGATTTAACTTTGCCTTAGCCACCTTGTACTCTCGGTCTGAAAGCCCTGTTTTATTCAAGATCTCTTCCGCCCGCTCCTTGGCATTTTGTGCCCGGTTCTTGTCAATATCCTCGCTCCACTCCCAGGTGGTAGCCAACACACGACACTTCCCGTCTACCATGGTAAGCATACCGCCGATGCAGGCAGCCCTTCGAACAGTTTCATCCTCCAGGACTATATGGGCTTCTCCCATACCGATGCCGGTACAAAAATCCATATGGTCTGCCAAAATTGCCCGGTCTCCGGTGATGGTTCTCACTACCACTCGCGCCACATCTCCTTCAAATAGCAAGCCGTCGGGAGTACCTATTTGTAATGGGAAAGTCTTCATAGACATCCTCCTTTACTACTTCTTTGCCTTTTCAAATACATCCTCGATGGTTGCCGCGTAGAGGAAGGCTCCCTCCGGAAGATCATCGCATTCTCCATCTAAGATCATCTTAAAGCCCCGGATGGTCTCCTTTAATGGTACATACTGACCCGGATTTCCAGTAAACTGCTCTGCTACGTGGAAGCTCTGGGACAGGAATCTTTGAATCTTACGGGCGCGGCTTACAGACAGCTTATCTTCCTCTGACAGCTCATCCATACCCATAATCGCGATAATATCCTGCAGTTCCTTGTAGCGCTGAAGTACCTGCTGCACTCTCTTAGCCACATCATAATGTTCCTGTCCAACTACCTCCGGTGACAAAATACGGCTGGTGGACTCCAGTGGATCTACCGCCGGATAGATACCCTGACTTGCAATATCACGGGACAATACGGTTGTTGCGTCCAAGTGGGTAAAGGTTGTAGCCGGGGCCGGGTCTGTAAGGTCATCCGCCGGTACATATACTGCCTGAACAGAAGTGATGGAGCCCTTTCTTGTGGAAGTAATACGCTCCTGCAAGGTACCCATCTCCGTTGCCAGGGTAGGCTGATAACCTACGGCTGATGGCATACGTCCAAGTAAGGCAGACACCTCAGATCCTGCCTGGGTAAATCGGAAAATGTTATCAATAAAAAGAAGCACGTCCTGATTCTTCTCGTCACGGAAGTACTCTGCCATAGTAAGACCGGAAAGGGCTACTCTCATACGAGCTCCAGGCGGCTCGTTCATCTGACCATAAACCATAACGGTTTTATCGATAACTCCACTTTCCTGCATTTCTCCGTAAAGGTCATTACCCTCACGGGTACGCTCTCCAACACCGGTAAATACCGACAATCCACCGTGGGCAGTTGCCACGTTGTTAATCAGCTCTTGGATCAGCACCGTCTTACCTACACCGGCACCTCCAAATAAACCAATCTTTCCACCCTTGGCATAAGGGCAAATTAAGTCAACAACCTTAATACCTGTCTCAAAAATCTCTGTGGCAGGATTCTGTTCCTCATAAGATGGTGCCGGACGATGGATACTCCAACGCTCTGTAGTCTCCGGTTCCGGTTTATTATCGATGGGCTGTCCTAAGAGGTTAAATACACGTCCCAGGCAAGCTTCCCCAACCGGCACGGCGATGGAATCGCCGGTGTCCACTGCTTTGGTTCCTCTGGTTAATCCATCGGTAGAATTCATTGCAATGCAGCGTACTACATTGTCTCCTACCTGCTGAGCAACTTCCGCAATGAGTTTTGCACCATTTAATTCAATCTCAATGGCATTTTGCAGTGCAGGCAGTTCATCGTGGGCAAAACGAATATCCAATACCGGACCGATGACCTGTACCACCTCGCCAATGTGTTTTTCACTCATTTCGAATCTCCTTCATTTATCAAGGTAATCGATGGCTAGACGCCTTCTGCGCCGCCTACGATCTCCGTAATCTCCTGTGTAATACCAGCCTGACGAGCCCTGTTATAGTAAAGATTAAGCTGCTCGATCATATCTCCTGCATTCTTTGTGGCAGAGTCCATAGCTGTACGTCTTGCCGCCAGCTCACTTGCCACACTTTCACAGATAGCGGAATAGATCAGCCCTGCCAGATACTCCGGAACGATGCAGGCAAATACCTCCTCCGGATTTGGATCATACAAGGTCTGTTCAATCTTCTTTTGCTTGTCCCCATCCAGATTAGCTTCTGCAAGATCCGACAAGGGCAAAATCGGGAAGGACTCAGGGACCTGAGACAGCATGGAAATAAACTTAGTATAGCAAAGTTCAATATGCCCAAAGCTTCCTGCCTTGAATTCAGTACACAAAAGATTGGCAATGCTAAAGCAATCTGCCACGGAAACATCCGCCACTTCTGCAAATTCTTCTGTCAGTACTTCTATATTCTTTCGAAGGCAATATTCCACTGCCTTCTTGCCAACGGGAAGAACTACCACATCCTTCTCCCAGGCATCTGCCTCAAAGCATTTAAAGAGGTTGGAGTTATATCCCCCGGCCATGCCTCTATCTCCGGCAATCATTACATAACAGCATTTATCATTGACTGGTTTCTTAACATAGGCTGAGCTAAAGCCTACATAGCCCTCTGCAATATCCTGCAAGGTCTCATGCAAGACCTCAAAATAAGGCTTGCAATTTTCTGCTTTTTCTTTGGCTTTACGCAGCTTGGAGGATGCTACAAGTTCCATTGCCTTGGTGATCTGCATGGTGCCTTGCACACTTTTAATGCGCAGCTTAATACTTTTCATATCTGCAGCCATATGCTTCCTCCTTTATATTTATTTCTCAGATTGCATACTAATAAATTGCTCTGTATAAGCATTTAATACAGCAAGAAGCTTCTCTTCTGTGGCTTTCTCCAGCTTTCCGCTAGTACGAACCAGCTGAACAAATTCCACGCCCTCTGCATCCGTGTCTAGATAACGGAAGAGACCTGCCTCATACTCTTTTACATCTTTTGTATTTATCTTAGCCAACAGATTGTGAGTAGCAGCGTAAATAATTGCCACCTGCTTCTCTACGGAAACAGGAGACTCCTGATTTTGCTTTAAAATCTCTACGATACGTTCACCCTGGGCCAGCCGGGCCTTGGTATCTTCATCAAGATCAGAACCAAACTGGGCAAATCCCTGCAGCTCACGATACTGAGAATAGAGAAGCTTTAAGTTGCCGGACACCTGCTTCATTGCCTTTACCTGAGCATTTCCACCTACACGGGATACGGAAATACCTGGGTTTACCGCCGGCATAATTCCTGAATGGAACATCTCAGTCTCCAGGTAAATCTGGCCATCTGTAATGGAAATAACATTGGTCGGGATATATGCCGATACATCTCCTGCCTGGGTCTCAATAATAGGCAAGGCTGTCAAAGATCCGGCTCCGTGGGCGTCATCCATTTTCGCTGCTCTCTCAAGAAGTCTTGAGTGAAGATAGAATACGTCTCCGGGATATGCTTCACGTCCCGGCGGTCTTCTGATCAAGAGAGAAAGGGCACGGTATGCCACTGCATGCTTACTAAGGTCATCATAGATTACCAGGGCATGCTTGCCCTTTGCCATAAAATACTCACCAATAGAGCATCCTGTATATGGGGCAATGTACTGCAGCGGCGCCGCATCAGAAGCAGTAGCTGCTACTACAACGGTGTAATCCATAGCTCCGGCTCTTTGCAGTTTCTCTACTAAAGTTGCAACAGTGGACCGCTTCTGTCCAATGGCAACGTAGATACAAATCACGTCTCCGCCCTTCTGGTTTAAGATCGTATCAATTGCGATCTGGGTCTTACCTGTCTGACGGTCTCCGATAATTAACTCACGCTGTCCACGACCAATAGGGATCATGGAGTCGATGGCCTTGATACCGGTCTGCAAAGGCTCTGTAACGGGCTGTCTCTCGCAGATACCCGGTGCCGGGCTCTCTACTGCTCGAAACTCGCTGGTCTCAATAGGACCTGCTCCGTCGATGGGCTGCCCCAATGCATTTACAACACGGCCGATCATGGCATCTCCGACAGGCACTGAAACAACCTTTCCGGTACGTTTTACTGTCTGGCCTTCACCGATATTTTCATCGGAACCGAAGACTACGATGGATACCATGTTCTCTTCCAAATTCTGTGCCATTCCGAAGCTTCCATCTTCAAACTCTAGAAGCTCTCCAGCCATACAAGCCGTCAGTCCGCTGGCTCTTGCAATACCGTCACCTACCGAAAGTATAGTACCGGTTTCGCTTTGCTGAATTGCATTGTCATAATATTTGATCTGGCTTCGGATGATTTTGGATATTTCTTCAGGTTTAAATTGCATGTTTCCTATACCATCCTTTATAGAATCATTTCTTTATATAGAATCACTTCTACACCAATTTCTTTATTAACTATTTAATTGCTTGGAAAGACCACTCATGCGTCCCTTTAAGGTTCCGTCCAGTTGCTTTCCATCCATTTCCACGCGAAGTCCTGCCACTACAGAAGCATCAATTTTCTGATTTAAAAGAACAGTCTTTCCGCTCATCTTTTCTAGTCTGGTGGTCAGTCCCTTAGCCTGTACCTCGCTTAGAGGAATGGCACTGTATACCACTGCTTCTGTAATATTATGGTCCACGTTATAACGTCTTGTGTACTCTTCACAGCATTGGGAAAACTCCCTAATGATGTTGTGCTCACACAATAATTTCATAAAATTTAGTAAATAGTGTTGGACATTAGCGCCGAATGCGGCGTCTAAAAGCTTCACTCTCTCCGCTTTCGGAATGGAAGGTTCCCCTAGGAGCTTGATATAATCCGGATTTTCACGGAATAATTCACGGACCTCTTTTAGCTGGTCCATGAGTTGATCCACCAGGCCCTCTTCCATAGCTAAATCATATAATCCACTACCATATACCTTAGCTGTCTGTGTCATGATGCCTCACCTACATTGGAAATAAATTCATCAATTAGTTTCTCATGATCCTTTTCGCTAATCTCTCGCTCAATCACCTTGCCGGCAATATCCATAGCTATTCCGCCGATTTCGCCCTTAAGTTCATTGACAGCCTTCTTCTTCTCCTGTGCAATGTCACTCTCTGCCTTAGCCTTAATGGCTGCGGCCTGACGATTGGCCTCCTGAATTACCTCTTCGCTCTGAAGAGCAGCACTCTTCTGGGCACTGCTAATAAGAGCATTGGCTTTCTCCTTGGCATCTGCCATGTTCTGCTCATACTCTGCCTTAATGGCCTCGGCTTCTTCCTTTGCTTTTTGAGCTTCTGTAATTTCTGCCGTCGCCATGGCTTTTCTCTTCTCCAAAACCTCGTTGATAGGTTTTAACAGGAAGCGTTTAATTAGATACAGCTGAATAAAAAGGTTACAAATCTGGGCAACAAAGGTCCACGGGATAATTGTTACTAAATCCTGCATCTTCGCCTTCAACCTCCTTCTTCTTGCATTTTGTTCATCCTTAAGGAAAATCCTTTCGTCAAATAACGAAGCTTTGACTATCCCAAGTAACCCATGAACAATCCAGGTGCAACGAAGATCAAAAGAAGTCCCGTTACGAAACCGTAAATACCGGTTGTCTCTGCAAGAGCAACACCAAGAAGCATGGTAGAAGTTACATCACTTTTACACTCCGGCTGTCTTCCAATGGCTTCCAAAGCCTTAGCAACTGCGTTACCTTCACCAATACCAGGTCCAACACCGGCAATAAGTGCAAGTCCGGCACCAATTCCACAACCCATTAATGCAATACCTTTAGCAAGTACTGTAAAATCCATAATAAATTCCTCCTAAATAAACTTAAGATATTTTTTGTATTTAGTATTTAATTTTTACTCTTCTCCGGCTTCCTGAGCGATATACATAATCGTCAGCATACTGAAGATAAATGCCTGCATACACGAAGTAAACCAGTCAAAATAGAATCCTGTAATAGCAGGAATACCTACGTCAAAGATTGGTATCTGGGCAAGCAAGTGTCCCACAGCCCCCGGAATCAGTCCAAGAACTGCTGTGCTGAGAACCGCCAAAGATCCATAAATCAGACCACTGATAACGATTCCCGAAAAAATATTTCCGAAGTGTCGACAAGCCATGGAAACCGGTGTCGAAATTTCCCCCAGAATATTAAATGGCGTCATAACAAAAATCGGCTCTGTGAAGCCCTTTAAGTATCCGCCAAGGCCGTTTGTCTTAAGCTTCTGATAGGTGATCATAATAAATACAACCACTGCCCATGCAGCCTCTGTAGACAAATCGGCGGTAGGGCTTCTAAGCCCTGTTAGGCTGATGAGATTAGATACAAGGCTGGTACTGAATAATGCCCCAACAAAAGGTATCATGTAACGGAATCTCTCTCCCATGTTACCAATCACAAAATTATTCAGGGTCTCAACGATCATTTCCGCTGCCGCTTGCCGCTTGGAAATGTTTTCTACCTTGAGATCTCTTGTTAGCCAAATGCACAATCCCGTAATAATGATCATGACAATCCAGCTAACCACCAACGTCTCACTAATCTGAAGATCTCCTAATATCGGAATGTTAAGCGGAATGGTGAAATACACTTTAGGTCCGCTAATATCTATATTCATAGTCTCACCTCCATTCTAAATTTCAAGAATTTCCGATATTCATGCATCCTATATTCAATTGTATGTAAAACTGCGAACAGTGTTTACCTAAGTTATTTCTTATCCTTCTTATCTCTCCATAACACAGATAATTTCATCCCCCAGGATGGGAAAAGCAAGGGCAAAATTCCTGCCACTAAATGAAAAAAGGGAAGTAGGGCTACTAAAATAACCCAGATCAATAAAATCCCCATTCTCCAGGAATAGCTAAGCTTCATTTTCTGTCTTGCCTGGTCCTGGTCTTCGGTAGCTGCCACATCCTGTACTGTTACTGCCATAAGATAAAAATTAGCAACCGTAACAACTCCCCCTAGGATTCCTGACAGGAAGACCCGATAATCCAAGGCTAGCTTCTCCGGAGAAACAAGATGTGCCACCACAAAGACAATCCACATAAGGATTACCCCTACCAATGTGTAAATCGCCACATTAGTCATCTCTTTTTTTGATGCCGACTGAAGTTTACTCATAGTTCCACCTCCTACATATGACTGTTACTATATATGACCATAACTACATATGACTGTTAAAAGACACACCGGATCTTTTTTTCTTCTCCTTATCTTCCTTCTTCATAATGCGAAGATAAAGCCTGTAAGCTACCATAAAGGAACTTCCCAGCCCAAAAACAAATCCCACAATATAGATCCAAAGTCCTATTCCGGTATGGGCCGTAAGCCACCAAGAGCCTAGGACGCATAGGATGGTAGGTGTTAGGAGGGATAGCCCGAATTGGGTGACCATTGTAATATTCTTCATAAAGTCGGAAAATGCAAAGAATTGCTGCATAGATGTCTTAGAATGTCTTTCCGGCTGTTTATCCATAAACCGAGTCCCCCCTCAACAACAACTTTACTCAAGGATCCAAATTACTGACCCGCCCCAATAGTTACCAATTATTCAAATGGTGAAGATGCCCTTCCAAATTCATATGTTCAAAATGATTCTGTCTAAGGGCTTCATAAAGAACCACTGCCACAGAATTCCCCAAATTCAAGGACCGAATATCTCCCACCATAGGAATTCGGATACAGTTTTCTTTATTCTCCACCAAAATCTCTTCCGGAATTCCGGCGCTTTCCTTTCCAAACATAATATAACAATCCGGTTCGTAAGAGGCCTCTGTATATACCTTCTGCCCCTTGGTGGTTGCCATATAAATCTTAGCATTTGGATTCTTCTCTAAGAATTCCTCATAGTTTACATAAGTAGTGACATCCAGGTCCTTCCAGTAATCCATACCTGCCCTTTTTAGATTTTTCTCGTTCAAGCGAAAACCTAAAGGTTCGATCAAATGGAGTCTGGTATTTGTGGCCACACAGGTGCGGCCGATGTTTCCTGTATTAGCCGGAATTTCCGGCTCAAATAAAACGATATTTAACATATTTTTCGCATCCTTCTAAACTGATTTTGCAGGCCTCATTTTGCACCTACATCAATGCTTTTATTGTAAAAGGAATCTCCATTAATAGTCAATGAATTTCTATCCAGCCCAGACTCTGTTATTTTCTTAACTATATTATAGGTTAGATTATTCTAAATAGCATGTTCTTTTTTTAGTACTTCCCAACTGCATTCACAGTCCCTTGTTAGAATCTAAAAAAAGCAGCGGCCAAGATCCCAAAAATCCTTGCCGCTACTCGTAGAACTTTTTTGCTTCTTTGTTCCTTTATTTGTTTTCTCGAAGTCTTGTAATAAACTTCTCCAGTCTTCCCAGGGCTTCTTTCAAATCCGCCAGAGAATAAGCATAGGATACGCGGATAAAACCTTCCCCACAATCACCAAAGGCTGTTCCCGGTACTACTGCTACTTTTTCTTCCATCAAAAATCTGGTTGCAAATTCCTCCGCTGTCATTCCAAATTCCTGAATATTGGGGAATACATAAAAAGCACCAAAAGGCTCAAAACAGGAAAGACCCATGCGCTTAAATTCATGCATCAAGAAACGTCTTCTTTGATTATAGGCTTCCCTCATCTCCTGCACTTCCGGATCACAGTGGCGAAGCCCCTCCACAGCAGCATATTGGCTGTTAGTTGGTGCACACATAATCGCATACTGATGAATCTTAATCATCTGCTCTAAGATTGCCTTGGGTCCGCAGGCATAGCCAAGTCTCCATCCGGTCATAGCAAATCCCTTGGAAAATCCATTGATCACAATGGTTCTCTCCTTCATTCCTGGGAAGGCTGCAATGGATACATGGTCACTTCCATAGGTAAGTTCTGAATAAATCTCATCAGAGATTACGTAAATGTCATTCTCGATGATTACATCTATCAAGGGTTCCAAATCTTCTTTGGTCATAATACTTCCCGTAGGATTATTGGGGAAGGGTAATACCAAAAGTTTGGTCTTGGGAGTAATTGCTGCTTTTAATTCATCTACAGTTAATTTGAATTGATTCTTCTCCTGAAGTTCAATAGGCACCGGCACTCCGTCTGCCAATACTGCACAGGGCAGGTAAGATACATAACTTGGCTGAGGGATCAGCACCTCATCTTGCGGGTCCAACATGGCACGCATAGCCATGTCGATACCTTCGCTGCCACCTACCGTAACCATAACTTCTGTAGACGGATCATAGCTTACCTGAATTTTTCTCTCTAAATATTTACAAATTTCTTCTTTTAATTCTTTTAATCCAGCATTGGAGGTATAGAAGGTACGCCCTCTCTCCAAAGAATAGATACCTTCCTCACGGATTCTCCAGGGAGTATCAAAGTCCGGCTCACCAACACCCAGAGAAATGGCATCCGGCATCTCACTTACTACATCAAAAAATTTACGAATACCGGAAGGCTGGATCTCAACAACTTTTTTTGCTAACGGATTTCTCATTATGGTGTCACCAACATCCTTTCTGACTTATTCTCCTCTGTCAATACAGTTCCGTGATCCTTGTATTTCTTTAGTACAAAATGAGTAGCTGTACTGATTACATTGTCGATAGTAGAAAGCTTGCTAGAAACAAACTTCGATACCTCAAGCAACGTTTTTCCTTCCAAAGAAACTAATAAGTCATATCCACCGGAAATCAAGTAAACTGCCTGAACCTCCGGATAATTTCCGATACGGACAGCTGTGTCATCAAAACCTGCATCTCTTTGAGGAGTTAAACGCACCTCGATCAAAGCATTGACATGCTCCTCCCCTGCCTTCTCCCAGTTAATCAGCGTATGATATCCGCAAATAATCTGCTCTTTTTCCATCGCTGCCAATTCATTGGCAATACTTACCTCATCGCTGTCTAAAAGAACTGCCAGTTCTCCAAGATCTACACGACTGTTCTTCTCCATATATTTCAATATCTGTTTTCTAAACTTGTCCATGATTGCTTCCTCCATACATTTTCAAAATTTCATCCGGAGCCGGTCGATCAATATATCGAACTTCCTCTCCATTATGCAAGACCTTGTCATTGTTGTCTGTCAACTTTCCAATAACACTTGCCTTTATATGATTCCGATTTAGCTCATCTGCCAAGGCTTCTCCCTGATCTGCCACAATTAACATACATCCGGCAGAAGCCAACTGGTAAGGGTTGATTCGATAGTGTTCGCACACTTCGATAGTTTCCTGTAAAATATTTAATTTCTTCATATCCAAGTCAAGCCCCTCATCAGCCTCCTTCGCCAGATCCCACAGGGCGGCTAAAATCCCGCCTTCCGAAACCTGCCTGATAGCAGATGAGCCTCCGGCTTTTGCAACAGATATGGTAGGTCCGGCAAACAAATATTGCCGGAAAGATCGAATCTGTTCTATGAATACAGGGGCAAATCTTTGCTTAAGCTCCTGTTCTTTCTCATCTAATATTCGAAGCATTCCTTCCATTCCAATGTAACCGGCCAGTACAAGATCCTGTCCGGCTCGGAGGGTATCCTTGTTCCAAGCCTCCTCTTTAGGAGCCTTGGCCACTCCTGCCACACTTACCATAGGAAGAGCCAGACCCCCATGTTTTTTATGGTTCATTTCCATAAGTTCTATATCATGTAACCTACAGGCTTCCTTCACTTCTCTTTCAATAGCATGGAGCCGTGAATCAAAAGTATATTCCGGCATCTCGATCCGTACAGAAACTGCCAGATCAGAGGCCGCCGCTGCCCACAGATCATTTGCCGCCGCCGCCAGAGCGTATACTCCCGTATAGCCGGAATGTCCATATAAAGTTGTGACTGTATTCAGAATTTCTCCATCTGAAGTTTGAACCCTAAGCATGTCACTCCTCCTAATTTCTACTGGTATTTTCTAGTATAGCATAGCCGACGCCTGACTAATAGCGCTGGTAATGGTGCTGGCATCCTGGCTGGAAACAGCAGAGCTTACCAAGGCCGAGGCCGAAGCATTATCACAGGCGATTCCCACAGAAATAATCTGATCCGACTTGGTATACTCACTGGTATTTACAATATCACGGCTTACTTCCACACCGTCCTCATATACAATCTTCCAAAGTTCTGCACTCATACCATTGGAAGCCGCCCCTGTGTATTCCATACTTCCAAGAGCTGCCTCAGAATCCGTTACATAAGTGGTATCATATTCCTCCGTGGAAAGCACCTCGCTCTCAAATTCTATAGTTCTTCCCTTATCTCTGGTATCCTTTCCGTATATGGTAAAGGTAAGATTATCATCGGAGTCTATTTCTCCGGAAATATAAATCGGAGAGTCATAGTTATTCTTGATACGAAATTCCATAACGCCGGTGGCTACTGCCGCATCCCTGGCAGGATCTACATAGGTTACCTGCATGGAATGATTGTGTCTTTCTACCACTTCCAGTTCCGCATAAAGCACTGCATTATATAAGGTCGATGTCACCTGACAAACTCCACCGCCGTAGGTTTGCTCCACTTCGCTTCCTGCATAACTATTTCCTAATATATATCCATGTTCCTCATCATAGGGCCCCATGGTCTCATCGGCTGCCAGTTCCTCTCCCGGCTGAAGCACAATTCCATTTAAACGGCTGGTTCCCGTCTCCACATTAGTGCGCTTATCTCCTGTTCCAACATATGTAGTATAGGTTCCCAGCACATCTGTCATCTCTTTTAGGTCATCAGCAGTAAGGCTAGGCTTTTCCTTAGTAACTTTCATTTCCACCGAAAGGGCACTTCCATCCCAATTATTATTAAGAGCCTGAAGAATTTTCTTTACAGAAGCCTTCACATCAATCTTCTTGCCATCCTTGGCATCCTGGACCTTAATCTTACCCTTCTTAGTGGTAGTAAGCTTAGCATTCTCTGCAGCTACCACTAGATCCGAAGACTTCTCATCAAGAAAGGCTTTCGCTTTCTTCTCCTTAAGAGAAAATACGGCCGCAACCTCATGAGACTTCTTTTCTAGGCTGTGCATTTTTCTGTAACGAGAAAACAATCCACCTTTTTTTCCATAATCAAAGGCCTGGTCCACCAAGTCATCAACATCCTTATATTTTAGCCCCAGATTCTTTAAGCTTGCTATCTGAGATTTATCATCTACAGTCAGGGTGATTTCCACAGACTTTAAATCCTTAAGCTTGGATTTTAAGGCACTTTTTGCCTCCTCTTTTGTCATTCCTCCAACTGCCACATCTCCGATATAAATGTTATCTGCAATCACATCCTTGGGATATGCGGATAAGGCAAATAGTAAAATTCCTGACACAATTACCCACAAGGCAACTACTGTAGCCAGAGAAATCCTTATGATATATCTCATATGGTAACGTCTGCCGCGATTTTTTATTCTATTTCTTCTTTTTCTGCTTTTAATGCCGGTAGACCTTCCCTTGGCCATCTATCTCCTACTCCTATCTCAATTTCTGTCTTTCCGCATTTCTCACTTCTTTACTTACGCAAAAGCTCCATACCCCAGCGACTATACTAAATATGGAAGAATTGTGGTGGCGATCATGGCTACAATAATAACAACAATAATAATGGCCATGATTCTTCTTACTTTATTATCATGAAAATTCATATTTTCCAAATCTCCTTTTTCCAACCATTCTATACTTTTTGCAGTCCATTTGCAAGAAAGGTTTTAGCTTCTTGATTCAAAGGATTTCTGTTTTCATAGTCAAAGAGGATATAAGCATCCTTGCTTTCAAAATATTCCAAATGCGTCATACGGCGCAATTGGTTTTTATCATAATTTTTATAATCCGGAAGAAATTCATGGGTCTCTTCCTCTTTCTGATAAAACTCCCTCAAAAATTCCTTAGACACCTTATAGTCTCCCGCAAACTCCGGCCGGGACTTTGCATTTTCCCTAAGATAATAATCGAAAGTCAAAAGATCTCTAAAAATTTCTTTTTTACCTTTATGATATCTTTCTATATATTGAAGCAAGATATCATACCTGGCGCTTCGCTTATGATTTACCTTATAAAGCCCTGCCTCCTCGTAAAAGGCTCCCAATTGGTCATACATAGAAAAAGCCGAAGCATATTCCCTCTCCAAGGCTTCCATAGTATGGGTAAACTGGCGACTATTATAGTAAACCTCCACCATTTCCTCCACCATCTTCAAACGAATCACATCCTCATAGCTCAACCATTTGGTATAGAGAACCTCATAGGGCGGACGGTTCTTGTGGGCAAGGCCATAAGTCTTCTGCCCGGATTCCATATAGGACCCCTTCAGGACCTTCAAAAATCCCAACTGCAGCTGCTCCGGTTTTAATTCATACACATCATCAAAGGATTTTGCAAAACTTCCAACATCTTCAAAGGGAAGCCCGGCTATAAGATCCAAATGCTGATGAATGTTTCCAGCCTTCTGAATCTTCCTTACCACCTCTGCCACTCTGGCAAAGTCCATAACCCTTCGAATTTCTTTAATGGTTTTCTGGTTGGTGGACTGAACTCCAATCTCCAATTGAAAAAGTCCTGGCCTCACACCACTTAAAAATTCAATTTCCTGGTCTGTCAAAAGGTCTGCCGCAACCTCAAAATGAAAATTTGTAATCCCCTTATCCTGGTCTGCCAGAAATTTCCAAATCTCCATAGCATGATCATGTTTACAATTAAAGGTACGATCTACAAATTTCACCTGGGGCACCTGATGATCAATAAAAAACTGAAGTTCTTTTTTCACAAGATCCAAATCCCTAAAGCGCAGTCTTTTATCTACGGAAGACAAACAGTAGCTACAGGAAAAAGGGCATCCACGGCTGCTTTCGTAGTAGATAATCTTGTGCTCAAAAAGGCTGATATCCTTATATACGAAGGGAACCCGGCTTAGGTCCATAATTTCTCTCCAGGAATTTTCTACAGGCTGGCCCTCCGCTCCCCGGTAGGTAATCCCCTTAATATAATCCAAGGAGAGGTCTTCTCCAGAGCACCAAAGTTTACAAAGCTCCGAAAAGGTTTCTTCCCCTTCTCCCTTCATAACACCTGTCACCTCCGGCAGTCTTCTTAACACATCCGCAGAATCATAGGAGACCTCCGGACCGCCTAGCCAAATAGGAAGCTTTGGTCTTAGCTTATGAATTTCACGAATCAAGGCTTCCACATAATCCAGATTCCAAATATAGCAGGAGAAGCATAAGACATCCGGCTTTCTCTTGTAAAGATCCATAAGGATCTCATCAATTTGCTGATTGATGGTATATTCCGCCAGCTCCACTTCCGGGCATTTAGAATAGGCCTTTAAGCTATATACAGCCAAATTTGAATGAATATATTTTGCATTTACTGCTGTCAATAAAATCTTCATAAGTGCTCCTTTTGATATACATGAATTTACGATCCCACGGATTGACAAATCCCCAAAAATACTGTAAAATCTGAAGACGTGCAGCCGGGGTGTTAGCGGTACCTTGCACCTGCAATCCGCTATAGCAGGGGTGATATTGCGCAGAGGGTCATGCTTGTCGGAGCCGCCCTTGATATGTGGCGTTGATGAGTAGGTCTCACGCGACGGGAATCTATGAACCGTGTCAGGTCGGGAACGAAGCAGCACTAAGTAGAACCTTCCGGGTGCCGTGAGGGTGCCTGTTCTGAGTTTACTATCAAGGTAACGTCCGGGGAAATTGATTCGAAGCGCAATGCACGTGAATAAGATTTTGCAACTGTTCCTAGTCATTTGAATATTGGCTATGAACAGTTATTTTTTTCTTCTAATTTTCTCGCCTTCTTGGCCTCTCTCAGTTCCCGAAAGAAGTCTTTCATCATCTGGCTGCAGGCCTCTTCCATAAGGCCAGTCTCAAGTTCCACCTGGTGATTAAAGGCATCCATTTGCAGCAAATTTAAAATAGAACCGGCACATCCTGCCTTGGGATTCATACAGCCAACCACTACCCTTGTCATACGAGACTGAACAATAGCACCGGCACACATCTGACAAGGTTCCAAGGTTACATACATCGTACATCCCTCTAATCGCCAGTCGTCCATTTTCTTGCTAGCCTTCTTTATAGCCTGAAGTTCCGCATGGGCCAAGGTATTTTTATCGATGGTCCTTCGATTATAGCCTCTGGCAATAATACGATCTTCACAAACAATCACGCAACCAATAGGGACCTCCCCGATTGCATAAGCCTTTTTCGCCTGTTTGATGGCTTCCCTCATATATTTTTCTTCCTGGGATAACTTGGCAAGTCTCATAATTTGCTTCCTATCTCTTATCTATATATTTATCTATATATTTACGACACGCTGGTAATTCCAACAATTCCATTTAACTCCTGATACAGACGCTGGGCATAGCTATCCGTCATGCCACACACATAATCTGTTACCAGCAAAATCCGCAAATACAACTTCTCCACCGGGGACTTTCCTCTTCCATGATAATGGTAGGCCCGCTTGTAATTGTCAGAAATAAACGAAACCATTCTCTCATCTATAGAATTCAACTTTTCTTCCGGATCATCATATTTTACAATAGCAATCATAAACTTATTCATCAAATCATTCAACATGGTAGCCTCTGCCACCTCCATGCGATAAATGGGCTCTGAAGTAAACACCTCTCTATAAGCTAGATCTCCCAAAAGATCCATAAGCTTTTCTGCAAAGGTTCCATAAAAAAGATCCTGCTTATAAGTTCCATTCATGATTTGATTATAGTTACTTGTAAACCCATAAGTTGCGCAGTTAATAGCAAAACCCTGCACTCGAACGATCCAGTTCTTCACCGCATAGTCTTCCGGATTAGAAACGTGCCGTTCTTTTCCACGCATATACAAGTCTTTTAATTTATCTACCGGCATAAATTTTTCAGACATACTATGCCGATAACAGATCTGCAATTCCTCCAGCTCTTCTAAAAGTTTTCCATAGCTTAGGTATCCTTTCACAAAGGCATCCTCGATGTCTGCAGTCTTATAGGCAATGTCATCTGCCGCCTCCAAAAGAAAAGTCAAGGGATGTCTGCACCCATTGCTTCCAAGCTCTTTTTGGATATCTGCAAACAATTCCCTGTCTGCATAATAATATCCCATTTTTCTTTTCTTAATGTCTCCCCCATGTTTTTCAATCTCCGTGGAAGATACCGGATATTTTATAATGGTACCAAGCAGGGCATAGGTTAGATTCATTCCCCGCTCATCCACCAGAAAATGAAGCTTGCTAATTAAGCGTAAGGCCTGAGCATTTCCCTCAAAATGATAAAAATCATTTAACATTTGAGGCTCTAAAACTTCAGCAATAGGCCTGCCATGATAAGTCATCACCGGCAGTTTTTTTTCAAACCACTCCCTAATAATATCTTCCCCAAAATGGCCAAAAGGGGGATTGCCAATATCATGAATCAATCCGGCGCACTGCAAAATATTGCAGATATCCTCCTTCATCTGGGGAGTAAAGCCAGGATCCTTTTTGTAAGCCAGAATATTTTCCCCTACATTCTGCCCCAGGGACTTCGCAAAGGAAGACACTTCCAAAGAGTGGGTCAGACGAGTCCGCACAAAATCACTCTTATCTAGGGGATGCACCTGGGTCTTATCCTGCAGTCTCCTAAAAGAGGCACTGCCAATTATTCTGTGATAATCCTTCTCAAACTCACTGCGAAGGTCTCCGTTTTTCCCGCTTTTACTCTTTTCACCGCTTCCGCGGCTTCTTTTTGTTGATAGCAATTGTTCCCAATTCAATCCTATTTTCTCCAAATTATATTTTTCTATAAAATACAAATATTCAGGCCGAATTTTAATCATTCAGCCTGAATCTTCTAATGTCACTGCCAAAGACTCCTTGGTCCTTCTCTAATTTAATCTAAGTAAATAGGCTCCTCGTAAGCTTTGCCAAGTTCTGCCTTCTTTTGTTCCTGATAGCCTAAGAAGGCCCACTCTGTCATCTCTTCCCAAGCATGAATTCCTCGGTTATAAACCTGAACATAACCAATCTTCTTTGGATGTACTCTGACACTGTTGGTCTGGTACTCTCTTCCTGTGTAAGGGTTAATCTCTCCACGCTCCAAATCTTCTTCATCAACAGGAATAGTCTCCACTGCTTCTACTTCTTCTCTGTAGGCTTCCTCCACCTGAGGATACCAATTATTCTGGGCGCTGGCTTCCTGCACTAGGCTGTTAAGATAGCTTCCGTTATCCTGAAACTGGTCCATTGCTTGCTCCTGACGAACCATATCATTCTCCGTTGCGTAATAAGTTTCCTCCGGCTCGTATGCCGGTGCAGGCTTTTCTTTCTCTTTTTCTTCCTCTACCTGTACTTCTTTTGCAGCTTTCTCTTCCTTGCCACGACGACGGAAGTTTGCAAACCATCCTCTCTTCGGTTTCTCTTCTTCCTTCTTCACCTCCGGTTCAACTACTGCAGGTTCTACCGCTGCTTCAGGCTCAGGCTCTGCTACTGCAGATTCTGCCGCTGCCTCAAACTCTGGCTCTGCTGTTTCAGATTCTGCCACTGCTTCAAACTCCGGTTCTGCTGCTACAGCTTCTGCCACTGCCTCAAACTCTGGCTCTGCTGCTACAGCTTCCGCCACTGCCTCAAACTCTGGCTCTGCTGTTCCAGGTTCTGCTACTGCTTCAGGCTCCAGCTCTACTGCTTCAGGCTCTGCAACTGCTTCATATTCCGGCTCTACTGCTACAGCCGCTGCCACAGCTTCTGCGGTCTCTGTAACTTCTTCCAAGACCTCAGGCTCTGTTTTCTTTACAGCAACTTCTGCCTCAGCCATCGTCTCCTTCACAGCCTTCTTGTCAGCTACTTTCTGGCGTTTTTTAAGCACCATAGCCTCTTCTTTATTATTATAATTGCTTTCTATGGAATCATCTTCATTAAGAATATTTAATTGAAAAGGGCACTCAAGGATCTCTGCGATCATCCGCATATCCTGCTCCTGAAAATTATCCCTTCCCAGTCTCTGGGTCAGGTTCTGTCTGGACATCTTCTTGCCGGTCTTTGATTCTATAATCTCCGCCAATTCCTTGATGGTCATACCTTTACGACTTAAGACTATTTTGACTTGCTCCCCGAATGTTAAATCTAACATAATCTTTCCTCCTTATTAAATTGTAAGTTTATACTCTAGCAAGGTTATTTATTAGTAAACTTTATGATTTCTTGATAAACCTTAGCTTTTCCCGACTTCTATTCTAGCAAATTCATTTTTTTACGTCAACAGTCAACTTTATTGTTTTCACAACAAAAATGACGTTTGCCTGACCTCTTGTCAGACAAACGTCATTTTTTTATTTCTTATATCTTTTTTACTTTGCCTATACCATCCGTTCTCCCTCTGAGAAGAAGTCTACCGATGCAGGATATACATAGCTATCTCCAATCTCCCTAAGAAGAATCAGGTTCAAATGATTGTTCAGATTCTTCTTGTCCAAGGTAATGGCCTCTGCCAAATCCTTTAAAGGAAGTTTTGCCTCATAGGGCAGTCCGTAAGCCTTAAGAACAGCCAGAATCTCCTCTCCGGTTCCTTTCTTAGTAAGCCCTTGTTCCTCCGCCATCAAGGTCAGCTGGTACATGCCAATGGCCACCGCTTCCCCATGGCTTTCCTTGGTGTAATTCCAGTACTGTTCAATGGTATGAGCCAGGGTATGTCCAAAATTTAAAAGCATCCTTTCTCCTGTATCGAACTGGTCTTGCTCCACCACCATTCGCTTAATATCCACGCATTTTTCAATTACAGATGGAAGTACTTCCTTCAAGCCATCAAAGGAATCATAGGAGGACAGAACATGAAAGAGCTGCCAATCTTTAATACATCCATATTTAATAATCTCACCCATTCCATCTGTGATATAGCGGTCCGGAAGAGTATCTAATACTGTAGGGTCAATAAGCACCATCAAAGGCTGTTTAAAGGCTCCCACTAAATTTTTACCCTCTGGCAGATCTACCGCCACCTTCCCTCCTACCGAAGAATCAACTTGAGCCAAGAGAGATGTAGGAATCTGTATATACTTCACTCCCCGAAGATAACTGGCTGACGCAAAGCCTGCCAAATCCCCGATAACTCCACCGCCTAGAGCAATCACCAAATCACTTCTAGACATTTTTGCCTGCAGCATAGCAGAATAGATTTTCGGAAGAAAATCAAAGCTCTTGGTGGACTCCCCATGGGGAAGTACCAAGTGATGACATTCATAACTTTCTGACAACTGTTCTTTTAACTTTTCTCCATAAATGGGATACACAGAATCATCAGAGATTATAAAAATCTCCTTGCCCCCATACACCTCTCCAATATATTTATCCGCTTGATCTAACAGATGATTTTCTATATAAATCGGGTAGCTATCCGCCCCTAGTTCTACATATAGTTTCATATGCAACTCCTTTGTTTCTAAATCCTACAATGATCTTCCAACTGCCTCTGCAATCTTTGCCAGCTCTTTTAAAAGTCCATCATATTTTTTTGGTTTCAAAGACTGAGCACCATCACACAAAGCATTCTCCGGATCATTGTGTACCTCTATCATAAGACCGTCAGCTCCGGCTGCCACAGAAGCCTTGGCCATGCTGTCCACCAGCCACCATTTTCCTCCTGCGTGACTAGGATCCACAACAATTGGCAAATGCGTCAATTTGTGAAGCACCGGCACACTCTGAAGATCTAAGGTATTTCTTGTATAGCTCTCAAAGGTACGGATACCTCGCTCACAGAGAATAACATTTTCATTTCCTGAAGCCATAATATACTCTGCAGACATAATCCACTCTTCAAAGGTAGCATTCAATCCTCTCTTTAAAAGGATAGGACGGTCTAGCTGTCCAAGTTCCTTTAAAAGGTCAAAGTTCTGCATGTTTCTGGCACCAATCTGAATCAGGTCTACCTTCTCATTAAATACATCCAGATAGCGATCTGACATAAGCTCTGTAACAATAGGAAGGCCTACTTCCTCCTTCACAGCACATAAGATGTCTAATCCTTCTAATCCTAATCCCTGGAATGAATAAGGGCTGGTTCTCGGCTTAAATGCACCGCCTCGAAGCATGTTGGCTCCGGAAGCCTTCACTTCTTTTGCAATTCCCAATACCTGCTCGTAACTTTCTACGGAACACGGACCTGCAATCAAGGCCAGGTTCTTTCCTCCTACTTTTACGCCGGACACATCCACAACAGAGTCCTCCGGATGAAAAGCACGATTGGCTAACTTATAAGGCTCCTGCACGTGCATAACCTTGTCAATGGCCTCATCTATTTCAAATAATCTCACATCAACCTTGGTGGTATCTCCAAGACACCCGATGATGGTCATCTCTGTACCTTCAACGATATGGGTGTCCAATCCCCTTTTCTTTACCATCTGCTGGACACGATCTACATCCGCCTGTTTTGTTCCCGGTTTTAAAACAATAATCATAATAATCTTCCTCCCAAATATACTCACCACAAATATTTACGTCTCAAACATTTACGCTTCAAATATTCACACTGTAAAATTTTAGTTCTTTAAAGTGTGAAACTATCGTCTAGTTTAGCCTTATAAAAATCCATTGTCAACCGGTCTCTTAAAATTTATAATTAAGATAGCCACAAAGTATCAAACTTTTTAAAAATCGACATTTTGTGTTTAATATATCTTTTGATTCAAGGAATTTTATTTTATGGTTAGGACTTATCTTGCAGATCTTCATCAGCTTGAAGATCCTGAAATTTACGAAAAATGTTATCAAACCTTACCCCTGTGGCGAAAGGAAAAGATAGATAAAATCAACCCCCCAAAGAACAAAATCCAAGGTCTTGGAGCCTGGAGTCTGTTTACAACGGCCGCCAATTTAGTATCCCTAGATATTAAAAAAATAACCGAGAGTCAGGAAAACTTTTTAAACACATGCTATGTAAATATTTCCCACTCCGGTTACTATGGTCTCTGCACCATCAGTGATAAGTCTAAGGCAAAAGTAGGCTGTGATATAGAAACTCTCGGAAAATTTAGAGAAAGCATGGCCAGAAGATACTTCTGCGCTTCAGAATACCAACAACTTCTCCATGCCCAAGACCTTACAGAGCGCACCAAGCTCTTCTACCGCTACTGGGTTCTGAAAGAAAGTTTTTTAAAAGCCACCAGACAGGGGATGAAATTAGATACCCGAAGCTTTGAGATTGGATGGAAGAAAAAAAGCCCCAACTTCCAACAACCCTGTCTACTTAAGCAGCCAAAGGATTTTCCGGAAGCCTACTATTATCAAGAATACACTCTAGCCAAGGCCCAAATTCCTGCTGCAATAGCCATATGCGCAACAGATCCAGAAATAGATTACACACTTCATATTTTGAACTTTTAAAGCAGGAACTCCCCTTTAACAGTAAAAAACAGCCGGGATTGTATCCCGGCTGTTCCATTTCTAAAGATAGATAGAAACATTTTTATCATAAATATTTGCTATGCAAAAATCGGCTTTAAGCCCTCAGCTAACTGATCCTTTTTTGCCTGCGCCTCTGCCTTATCCCTACCTAAGGTTGTAAAGTAGGTCTTGATCTTTGGCTCTGTTCCTGACGGACGTACAATCACAGTTCCGCCATCTTCCAAAGTATAAATCAGCACATTAGCTGCCGGAAGTCCTGTCTCCTCAGTCTTCTTATAATCTAGGGCCTTTGTAACCTTAATTCCTGCAATCTCCTCTAAGGGCTTCTGGCGAAGATTTTCCATAATAGAAGCCATCTTATCCATACCAGTAAGTCCAGGGAATTCAAAGCTGTCTACCTGATTCAGGTAACGTCCATACTGGCTATAAATCTCTTCCAACCTCTCCTTTAAGGAGCTGCCAATACTCCTATAATATGCAGCCATCTCACAGATCAACATAGATCCTATAACTGCATCCTTATCTCTTACATATGGGCCTGCCAGATATCCATAACTCTCTTCAAATCCGAAGATAAAGCGATCTACTTCTCCTGCAGCCTCTAATCTCGCAATCTGGTCTCCAATCCACTTAAATCCTGTCAGCACATTGCGAAGTTCTACTCCATAGTGATTAGCAACTGCATCTGCTAACGGTGTGGATACAATAGACTTCACTGCCACAGGCTTCTCCGGCATCGTTCCCTTCTCTATACGTCCTGCGCAAATATAATCCAAAAGCAGAACTCCTACTTCATTACCACTTACAAGTTCATAAGAACCATCCGGGCACTTCATAGCAATACCTACACGATCTGCATCCGGATCAGTAGCCAACATAAGGTCTGCCCCTTCTTTCTCAGCCAGTTCAAGTCCCAGCCTAAGAGCCTCAAAAATCTCAGGGTTCGGATAACTACAGGTAGTGAAATATCCGCTTGGATACTCCTGCTCTGGAACGATGGTAATATCTGTAATTCCAATATCCTTCAAAACTCTGGTAACCGGAACGAGACCTGAACCATTTAAGGGACTATATACTAGCTTCAATCCTGCTGTCCTGCAAAGTCCCGGGCGAACTTGACGCTCCTCAATGGCAGCATATAAGGCTTCCTTACAATCATCTCCTACAAAATGAATCAGTCCCTTTTCAACGCCTTCCGCAAAAGAAATATAATTAGCACCGGTCAAAACATCAATCTTCTGAATCTCATCATAAACAATAGCTGCCGCATCATCAGTTAACTGACATCCATCTGGTCCATAGGCCTTGTATCCATTGTACTTTGCCGGATTGTGAGATGCAGTCACCATAATACCCGCATTGCAATTATAGTAACGAGTGGCAAAGGAAAGAGCCGGTACCGGCATCAATGCATCATAGATACGGACCTGAATTCCATTGGCTGCCAAAACACTTGCTGCTGTCTTAGCAAACACATCGCTCTTTAATCTACTGTCATAACTAATAGCAACCGTCTGGCTTCCTCCCTGAGTCTTTACCCAGTTGGCAAGTCCCTGGGTTGCCTGGCGAACCACGTATATATTCATACGGTTAGTTCCTGCCCCAAGTACTCCGCGCAGTCCGGCTGTTCCGAACTTCAGAGCCATAGCGAAGCGCTCTTTAATCTCATTGTCATTGTCTTTAATGCCGGCTAATTCGGTAGTCAGATCGATGTCTTCAAGATCTGCTTCCTGCCAACGCTCATACTCTTTCTGATACATTTTTACCACTCCTAAAACTTATTTTCCCTTAATGGTTTTTGGTGATTTTGCAATCACTTCCCTATGTATTATCCTTTTTTTTGTCAAATGTGACAATACATTAATAATATACCATGTTTCCAAATCTCAGGCAATCCCTTTGTCCCTGAATCAGTCCTTAAGATTTCTTCTTTTCTCCTGATCCAAAAGTCTCTGATTACGGCTTCCCCTAAACAACAAGCTAATATCCTTTTGTTCTAGTATAAAAGGCCCATCCACCAACACATCAATCATGGAAAGCATTTCCTCTGTAACCTCTGTAAATGCCCGACCACCAGCCAGTAAATCCCTTTCAAAGACAAATCCTGTATAACACCAGATATCTTTCTTCGGAAGTTCCTTGCGGACTCTACGAAGAAGATTCACCAGTTCTCTCTGGTTTTCCGGTTCAAAGGGTTCCCCTCCAAGAAGGGTAAGTCCCTGAATATAAGCAAAATCAAGAGCATCTAAAATCTCTTGTTCTGTCTCCTTTGTATAGGCTTTCCCATGATCAAAGTTCCAGGTATCCTCATTAAAACATCCCTTACAGTGGTGTCTGCATCCCGAGACAAAGAGGCTCACACGAACCCCCGGTCCATCTGCAATATCCCATTTTTTTATTTCCCCGTAATTCATGAATTACCTCCCTTTTTTGCGTCATTTCCGCTTCCATTATAACGTAAATCAAATTTTTTCGAAAGTCACAGAAAATCTTTAGTCCTCCCCAAAGGATTTTCGTATATACAAATGATAAGAAAAATTATCCCCCTTCAACACAAAAATAAAAGCAAAGGAGATAGGATCATGAAAAATACAATCATCAAAAGAATAATTGGATATGCAGCAGCCTCAATTATCTTAGGAACCTTAGCAATCGGAACCGTATTTGCTGCAGGAAGAGGAAAAGATATCTTAAAAAACAAGGACTCAGGAAAAAGCGCTGTAGAAGCTGCAGCAGACGACAATTCACTAGTAGCTGTTTATAGACCGGTTAATTCTAGCAACAAAAAATAATAGCAAATTTCCATGTGTTATGTAGAAAAGTATCATGTAGAAAAGCGAAAAAAGGAAGTGCCTCGGTAAGGATGCTAAAAATCCTTACCGGGACACCTCCCTTTTATTTCTCTGATTTTCAAGCTTTCTTGTATTTACAGATGCAGCACCCGGTCTTTAATCTCCTGGGTTCTTCCCTGATTCCAGAATTGGGTCCCAATATATCCACAGGTTCTTCTTGCCACAGACATCTTGTCCTGATCTGTATTTCCACAATTCGGGCATTCCCAAATTAATTTCCCTGATTCATCTTCCTTAATCTGAATCTCTCCGTCATATCCACAGATTTCGCAGAAATCACTCTTAGTATTCAGCTCTGCATACATAATATTCTCGTAAATAAACTTCATAACCGAAAGCACTGCCGGAATATTGTTCTGCATATCCGGAACTTCCACATAGCTAATGGCTCCACCCGGAGACAGCTTCTGGAACTCTGACTCAAACTTAAGCTTATCAAAGGCATTGATTTCCTCAGTCACGTGGACATGATAGCTGTTGGTAATATAGTTCTTATCTGTCACCCCACGGATAATTCCAAATCTCTTCTGGAGACATTTTGCAAACTTATAGGTGGTAGACTCCATAGGGGTTCCATAAACTGAATAGCTAATATTCTCTGCTGCCTTCCACTCTTTACATTTATCATTCAATTTCTGCATAACTGCCAGGGCAAAGCCTCTAGCCTCCGGATGGGTATGGGTCTGTCCTAACATGCGAACGCACATCTCACAAAGTCCCGCATATCCTAAGGAAATAGTAGAATATCCATCATACAAAAGCCTGTCGATGGTCTCCCCCTTCTTTAATCTTGCCAAGGCGCCATGCTGCCACAAAATCGGTGCCACATCGGAAATAGTTCCTAAAAGTCTCTCATGACGGCAGCGCAAGGCCCTGTGACACAGCTCCAGACGGTCCTCCAATACTTCCCAGAAACGATCCATATCTCCCTTAGCTGTACATGCAACATCTACCAGGTTAATGGTTACCACACCCTGGTTAAAACGGCCATAGAACTTTGGATTGCCTTTTGCATCCCTTTGATTCTCTTCCACAGTCAGGAAGGACCGGCATCCCATGCAAGGATAAACATTTCCACCCTTTAATTCCTTCATGATCTTTGCAGAAATATAATCAGGAACCATACGTTTGGCTGTACATCTTGCGGCCAACTCTGTCAGATACCAGTAAGGTGCATCCTCTGTAATATTATCCTCATCCAGCACGTAAATAAGCTTGGGGAAGGCAGGAGTGATCCAAACGCCTTTTTCGTTCTTCACTCCCTGCATTCTCTGCTTTAATACCTCTTCAATGATCATGGCAAGGTCCGCCCTGGTCTGTCCTTCCGGGACCTCATCCAGGTACATGAATACTGTTACAAAGGGAGCCTGTCCATTACAAGTCATAAGAGTAATAAGCTGATATTGAATGGTCTGAATACCGCTCTTAACCTCTTCTCTCAAACGTTTCTCTGTAATCTTATTGATAATATTCTCATCCAGACTTTCCCCACACTCTCTTCGCTCTTCCTCTACAAGCTTGCGGATCTTCTTACGGCTTACATCCACAAAAGGTGCCAAATGAGACAGGGTAAAGGACTGTCCACCGTACTGATTACTGGCTACCTGAGCTACAATCTGGGTTGTAACGTTACAGGCTGTAAAAAAGCTATGAGGCTTTTCAATCATGGTCTCACTGATAACAGTACCGTTCTGAAGCATATCCTCCAAATTGATCAAATCACAGTTATGCTCCTTCTGGGCGAAATAATCAGAATCATGAAAATGAATAATGCCCTCCTCGTGAGCCTTCACGATCTCCTCCGGCAAAAGTACACGTTTCGAAAGGTCCTTACTAACCTCGCCGGCCATGTAGTCTCTCTGTGTAGAATTAATCACCGGATTCTTATTGGAATTCTCCTGATTCACTTCTTCATTAATATGATCAATCAGTGCCAGAATACCATTATCTGTGGTATTAGACTTACGAGCCAATTCCCTCTTGTATCTATAGCGCACATACTTCTGGGCAACCTCGTATCCTCGCATCCCCATAATGCTGGTCTCTACCATATCCTGAATATCTTCTACATGGATTGCGTGGGACATCTGCTCTACTTGATGAGCGATATCGTCCGCAATAGCACGGATCTGATAGTCATTCATTCTGTAAATATTATCAACTTCGTTATTAGCCTTAATGATGGCATGTTCAATCTTTTCCAGATCAAATATAACCTCCTCACCATTACGCTTAATAACTTTTGTTCTGACTTCCAGTCCCATAGCTATCTACCTCTCTTCTCTATAATCTATTAGCTGCCATTTCCCGACATACTTATCTATATCGAGAATTATATGTATCTTATCCTTATCTACTTATAGGGGTAATCTTTCCGTATCAACACTAAATATTGTGTTTCGACTTTTTTCAAAGCACAATATCTAGCAGGCGACTGATAATAATGATACACCATTCCAACCTAAAAGAAAAGGGGTATTTTTGAAATCTCTTGTATTTAAAAAAGACACATCTTCATGCTAATATCCAAGAACTATATAGCAAATAAGACCATGCACAAGCACACAGATCGGCACTAAAAGGCCAAAGATAAAATGCTTCGTTTTATGATGAAAAATACGCATACCTAGAAATGCCCCCAGGGCACCACCTAAAACAGCAATGCCAAGAAGATTTCTCTCCGAAATCCGCCAAGCATGGTTCTTTGCCCTTTGCTTGTCATTTCCATACATAAAAAAGGCAATAATATTAATCAACAGGTAATATATAGCTAATAGCTTAATCATTCAAATCCCCTCCACTTCATGGAACTATTCTATCTATCTTTAATTTAAACAAATTGCTAATCTTTTTTCTATTTATTACAAGAAAAAAAATCACCGCCCCCGTAAATCCAAGCTTACGAAAACAGTGATTTTAAAAGTGCGCGATCAGGGGTTCGAACCCTGGACACCCTGATTAAGAG
>CAVAKZ010000002.1:0-66796 GCA_963589425.1 Parabacteroides distasonis
ATATAACAGTTATATTATTTATTTTAGAATCTGTTTTTATATGATCATCTACTACAGTTGCTATTACAGGATCAAACAAAGATTCATGCCTGAGGATGCTTTACAATATAGCAAATGGCAACTAATTATCCCCAAAAGAGTTGGCATTGGATATGCACTGAACTTTTCCTGTCCCTTGACATATATCATTTTAGTAATTTTACTGATTGCAATTATAGTATCCCTTTTATGAATTTATTGCAGGCAAGAGTAACCATCTTACTCTCACCTGTTTTTACATTGGAAAAATGTTCATATTCTATTAAAATGTAACTACTACTGTATAACTAATATCTACAGCACGCACAACGGGTTCATAAATTTCTTTAACCATTTCCAACGCGTAATCGTCTGCTTCCTGTAAATTTTCACCAGTATTGAATTTAGCTTTCAGTTTATCTATCAATTGTTGTTCAATTTGGTTATAGTCTTTCACTGTAATTTCTAAATTTCCTAAGGCAAGCACTCCTTTTTTAACAGCACCAACTTTAACCTTATTAGGATCAATAACAATATCTTTTAGCTTTGCATGTTCAATCTGTATAATCACTCTTTTATTTACATCATCAACTGTTATATTTTTTTCTGTGAGAGTATTCAAATTTACGACAAAATATCCAGTACCTGTATAGTTCACGGATTGAGATCTTTTCAATGCATCAATATCTAATTGTTTTATAACTCTATCTTCTAAATCAGCAGTAACTGTAGCTTCCTGGGTGCTAACAATTAATTCTCTGGTTTCATTTTGAGGTGAGAGAATCACCTCAGAAAAATTCACTCGCACTTTACTATCATCAAGCTGTAAAAAATCTGAATCGGTCAATTCCTGTTCGTCATCTATCTTATCTTCTACCGAATCCCCTTTTTCAATCATTCCATAAGCAACAACCGCTATAATCGCAATCACAAGAACAAGAACCGCCAAATTAAGAACACGTTTCATTTTTTCCTCCTAGGTTTCATTCACCGTCAAATTCAGAAATTTGTTTTTTTCCTTCCCCATCTTTATAGATTAATTGTTTAGATGCCTTTAAAAAATCAAAAGAAAAAATTTGTTGAAGAATCCACAAGAAAAATATAAACGTTAATGCCGGCACCACACAGGTAGTAATGATGAGAATAGCAATGCTGTTCATAAATTTAGCAATAGCTGCTTTAATATCCTTGGCAATATCCTTAATACTATTTATAGCAACCGATACAGCATTTGCAAATTTTTCAATCAAGGTTTGAGAATCATCGCTTTCAGTCAACTTATCGCTTATCTTTGAAGTATAGTTTTGCGTTTCCTCAATAGTACTATCAACATAATCTAGGTATCTTTCACCAGCCACATTGCCCAAATGTGTACTACACGGAATCACTAAAATGATTGCCAGTGATAAAATTGCAATTTTGTTTGCAATAACTTTTACTGGTTTCTGTTTAAAGATAAAAGAACAAATGTAAAGGATACAGGCGACCGGAATAAGGTATGTAAAAGCCAGCGCGGACCCCTCCACAGCAATGATACGTTCTAAAAAAATTGCGGCAAGAAGTAAAACAAAATATTTATCCATATCTGTCAAAGTTTTCGACAAAGAACTTCCGTAATCATCCGGGAGGTAATCTATCACAAGAGAAATCCCCAATGTAACCGCAGTAAGTTTAGTCACAGTGTCCTGACTTTTTTCTAAACTTTCAATTGATTCCTTATAAAATGGAATTTCTGGATATTTTTTCACACATACTAACATAGAAAATAACATAATGAAAATTGGTATCAAAATATGCAGTAGCCATTTGGCACGCTTAGCAGATAACATAATTTTTCCTCCTAATATAAACTCATACTCAAAGTATACCATATAAATCTATATCTTTTTTAACAATTGAATATCATCGAATTATTTCATCATACAAGCCTGCTTCGCTGCTATTTCCTAAATACAGGCAATACTTCCCTAGACGAACTTTAAATTCCCCTGATTCTTCATCAAAAATTTCTATCTCTGTTTTTTTACAGGTGAGTGTGACTAGCTTGCTCTCGCCTTTTTTTAATGTCAGCTTGGAAAAGTCACAAAGCTTCTTAGGCTCTTGTTCATAGGATACATATAGCTGCATCACTTCGCTTCCGCTGCAATTTCCTGTATTAGTCACTCTTAGCCTAACTGAATAAGCTTTTTCTTCTTCACCAAATCCATTTTTGTTATAGAACTTTTCTTCCACTTCCCAGAAAAAGCTTGTATAACTAAGCCCATAGCCAAACGGATATAAAGGCATCTTCCCCTCAGCTTCCAAGTAACGGTAGCCTACATAATATCCATAAAATTGTTCTTTGCTACGAAAATCTACATTAGGAAGATCCTCCTCCCTTTTAGGAATGGAAAAGGGAAGTTTTCCTCCCGGACACTCTTTACCAAACAAGACTCTTGCTATGGCACTTCCGCCTTCCATGCCCGGATAGTAGCTAAAAAGAATGGCTCCTGCATGCTTTTCGTATTCGCCCATGGTAATGGCACTGCCGCCAATCATTAGCAAGATGACATCCGACCGTAGCTTGGTAAGCCAATCTGCCAGTGCCTGGTCCTTTGCACTTAGACCCAGGCTTTCGATTCGATCTCCTCCTAAGCTCTTTACATACACATCCTCCATGTCTGCATAAACATATTCCCCTTCTCGTCCTACTTCATTGCCAACCACAAGAATCAAGGCATCTGCTTCTTTCGCCAGTCTCTTACAATGCCCCAGGCTTGCTCCATCATAGTAGATAATTTCATGTCCCGGAAGTTCCCTTAAAAGCCCTTGAAGGATAGAGATTTCATAAGGTGGATATACCTGGCTGGAGCCGTGGTCCCCGCAAATATCCCCATTTGCCAATTTCCCTATCACCACAATTTTCTTACACTTTCCCGGTGACAGAGGCAAAAGCTGATTTTCATTTTTTAAGAGAGTAAGGCCGGCTACCGCGCACCGTCTTGCCAAGTCATGGTGGGCATTTAAGTTGGCCTTCACAGAATCCTTCTTTGTTACTTCCTTCTTTTCCAGACCTATACCATTTTGCTTCTTATAGTCTTCCAATAATTTTTCATGGGCCAGTAAGGTACGGATGATCTGCAAGACCATAGTGTCTATCTGACTTTCTGATACCAGCTCTTTCTTTACTGCCTTAAGCAAGGCCTCCCCATAGTAATGGGTGTTTGGCATTTCCAGATTCATTCCTGCATTGGCAGCGGTTACCGTATCTTTTATCCCCCAGTTAAAGTCACACATGGTAATTCCGTCAAATTTCCACTTAGTTCTCAACATTTCCGTAAGAAGATAAGAATTTTGTCCACACATTTCCCCGGCATAACCGTTGTAAGCACTCATTACAGCTCCTGCCCCTGCCTCAATGCATTTTCGAAAATGGGATAAAAAGACTTCTTGTTCTGTTCGTTTGTCACAGGTGATATTCACTTCAAATCTGGCATTTTCCATGGAATTAAAGGCCAAATGTTTGACACAGGCAATGACTCCTGTGCTTTGCACTCCTCGGATCAAACTGCTGCCCATCTCTCCCAAAAGATAGGAATCTTCCCCGTAGCTTTCCTGGGCTCTTCCCCAGCCAGGGTGGTAGGGAAGATTGACACAGACTCCTCCGAAGAGATTCCCCCCAGCGTGGATTACTTCCCATCCAATGGCCTCTCCTACTTCTCTTTCCAGATCTCTGTCAAAGCTGGCTCCCCGCATACTTGTCACCGGAAAGCAGGTGTAGGTATCACGACCACACACCACCCCCTTAGTGCCATCCACAAAATAAAGAGCCGGTATCTCATGTTTTTCAAGGCCACCGGCCCGATAAGGACTCTCATTATAATGGGCATTAACCTTCTTTTGAATGGAACGGCGAACCTCCTCCATGGTGCGAAGCCCACTCATGAGATAAATCTTTTCTTCCAAGGTCAGTTCCTTTAAAATCTCCTGGGCCTCTTTGGTAAAAGCTTGTCTATATCCTACATAGTCAAATTCTTTCGCAAAATCCTCTCTATGTTCTCCCATGAAATACCTCCCCATATCGCTGGTTTTTCAACTACCCTATTTTGCTTCCAGAATATGATGAAGTATAGCCCTTGCCTCCGGAATACTAAAGTCCAAATATCCTTTCAGCACATCATTATTCTGCTGACTCTGTCCCTTCTCCCGAAACTCTCCCGGAGTTTGCCCTGTCATGGCATGAAACTTTCGATAGAATGTTTTTTCCGAACCAAATCCACATACATCCAAAATATAGTTCATGTTTTTCTCTGTATTTTTTAAGAGGTTCTTCGCCTTTTCCACCCTTAGACTGTCTACGAGTTCCTTCATACTCATACCCAAAACACTTTTTGCACACCGGTCCAAGGTTTTTCGGCTCATGCCCTCCTTATAGCAAATCTGATCCAGAAGGTCCTCCTGGTCCATATGTCCATTAATATAGTCCAAAGTTCGTATCATGGTGTCCCGGTCTGTCACTGCCAAATTGTCTTTGTATCTTACATCATGAACAACATAATCCAAAAGATCTGCTGCCAGCTTATAAACCAGAGCTCTCAAATGAAAGGGAGCATGGGCCTCCTCACTTAGGCTTTCATAGGCAATGGCTGCAGCCTGCCGGTAAAAATAGGCAAATCCAGGCTCCGGCTCATCCTCTGGATCATTTACATAAAAACGGATTTCAGAGGTATCCTTCTCACTAAGGTGAAAAAGTTCCGGCCTTAACTGAAGAATCATGCAAAGATTCTCCTGCCCTTGAGGATTTTGAATCTCATGAATCTCATTGGGATTGGTTAAGATAAACTCTCCCTCCTTAACCAAACGTTCCTCCGATTGAATATGCATATGAACACTGCCTTTTAAAACGCCAAGGATTTCATATTCCTCATGCCAGTGAAAGGCTGAGCTTTCAATAGGAGTTACAAAAGCATGCACCATACTGCTGGCATCATAGTCAATATTTTCATAAATAGAATAGGCCATCTTTGTTTTCTCCTTTCCCCTGCAATTGATGCTTAAAGTATAGCATAGAAAAGCAAGAACGAGCAGACCCAAACCAGTCCGCCCGTTTCATTTCATCTTTTATGAAAATTTATTTTGCATTTTTCTTCTTTGCAAGTCCCTCAGAGATCTGTCCGTAGATTTTATCCAGGTTACAGAAGTACAAGGTCACAAGTCCTACTACAATCAATACTGCAGGAACCAGGGTAAATACTGTCTTAATTCCTGACACTGTAGAAGCTGCCTGAGCTGCAAGGGATCCGTCATAAGCTGCCCATGCAAGTCCCCATCCTACAATCGCAGATCCAAGACCTGCTCCAACCTTCATACCAAAGGAAGTTGCGGAGTTTGTAAGACCATCTAAACGCACACCAGTCTTCCACTCACCATAGTCTACAACGTCTGCTACCATAGCAAAAAGTCCTGCATTGTGAGGAATACCACCGATTCCTAAGCAAACCAGTCCAATCACTGCTGTAGTAAAGCTAGTACCTGTAAAGGCCATTACAAGCACACCTACAAGTTCAATAACATAACCGATCATCATACTCTTCCATTTTCCAAGAAGTTTGTTAATGTAAGGATATACCAGATTACCAATAAGCTTTGGCAAAATAAAGCAGAGGGTCAAAGTTCCCATTAATCCAGCATTTCCAAGAACGTCTCTTGCATAGTAAATACGAAGACCATTATTTACTCCTAAGATCGTATAATTTACTACGAATACAACAGCTAATAAGAGGAAATACTTATTCTGGAAGAGAAGCTTAAAGGATTCTCCAACGCTCATTTTTTCCTTCTCTTCTGTCTTTCCGGAATTCTTTTCAATATTGGTACGCTCTTTTGTTCCGGCGAAGGTAATTAAGAGCATAATCGCTCCGATGGTTCCAAAGATTGCTGCCATTCCTGTCCAGCCAAATTTTCCTACAAAGTTGTTACAGTTGTAGTTAATGAAGAGCACTGTCGCCATGGTAATAAAGAAACGAATGGAACTCATAGTTACACGATCGGCTGGATTTGGTGCTTCCAAAGAAAGCAAGGTGTTGTATGCCAGGTTACATGCAGTATAAATTACAACTGCCATAATGACGTAACTAACACAGGCATATACCAGTTTTCCACTTCCTGATAAGGATCCAGGGATACTAAACATCAGCACCAAACCTAGGCCCATAGGAATTGCTGTCCAAAGGATCCAAGGTCTTGCTTTTCCCCAGCGGGTATGAGTACGGTCAATAATGCTTCCCATAACCAAATCAGAAATACCATCCAAAAGTCTGGTAAGTAACATTAAGGTTCCAATAGTTGCTGCCGCCAGCCCCACACTGTCGGTGTAGTAAAGGGTCAGGTAAGAACCGATGGTGGTCCATACCAGGTTACAACCGCCGTCACCTACGGCGAAGGCGAGGATCTCGCCCCATGATGGTTTCTTCGTGTCTTTCATCTTCTCTCCTCCTTATGAATACATATTTATCCCAGCAATAAGGTAATAAGTTCAAGGACGCCCTCTCCCTCAAATACCAAATAAAGTTCCCTATCTCCTTCAAATTGAACTTTTACACTAGCTTCCTTCCACTCTTTGGTCTCAGAAAGCGGAAGGACAAAATCAGAAGCACCTTTTTCTGTAAAGATTTTAAGCCTTCCCTGCCCCTTCATTCGATAGGAGACACCCAGGGTCTTTGTTTCATCTAAGTTTAAATATTTATATCCGATGCGATTGCCATCTTTTACATTGGCAATATAACGCTCCTCTTTGACGCAAGTCATGTAGGGGAAATCTACCTCCGGATTGGTACGTCCAATGGAAGATAAGGGACCCATATGACCATTGGTTAAGTTACAGCAAAATACCGCCGGATAATTTATATTTCCCTTAAGAGGGTCCAGGTTCATTCCACTGGTGCTAATCGTAACCTGGGGAATCTTTCCTTCTTCATCGAAACATACCGGTTCCGCACAGGCTTGCCGATTATATTGATTTAAATAAGTGTGACGATGATAGAAAATATACCATTGCCCCTTGACCTCAACCAAACCTCCGTGGTTGTTGCCTACACTCATCAGTTTATCTTCTTCTTTTCGGCCTTTATATCCCACATCTCCGTTACTGATAATGACGCCGGCGTAGCTAAAGCCTTCCATGGGCTTTTTGCTGACAGCATAGCAAAGCTGATGGGTATTTATAGAAGAGTAAACCAGATAGTAAAGTCCATTAATCTTTCGGATAGAGGGTCCCTCAAAATATTCATTTCCTTCAAAGGAAGTTCCTGTTCCGTAATTCTTACTGGGAACCACTATAGTCGGGCCTTCCTTCACCGTAAGCATGTCATCCTCAAGTTTAAGAACGCTTCCACCTTTTAGGTCCTGTCCCTTGTATCTTGGAATGTTGATCATACAGGGGGCAAATCCAAAATAAAGGAAATTCCCATCCTCATTACAGATCAAGGATGGATCATAGGGTTGATTTTCCGCCATGACTCTGCCATCCGCATAATGGACGCGACCATAAAACTGGTATTTTCCTGCCGGGCTATCACACACCGCTACATTGATAGAATCCTGAAACTTAATGCAGTAGTAAAGATAATAGCGACCATCCGGCCCCTGGACTACATCCGGCGCGTATAGGGGAAGTACTTCCTTGTTGTAAGGATCTTGATCCTTGCGATAAATGGTGCCTTCCAAGCGCCAATCCGACAAGTCCTCTAAGGGAGCTGACCAGCATACATAATCCAGCTCACAGAATTCATCCCCATTCTCCTTGTCATGACTTCCATAAACGTAAATCCGGTCTCCAAACACATGGGGTTCCCCATCCGGAACATGCTCCCACAAGGGCATATAGGGATTGTGACACTGATTCTTCATGTCCTGTCTCCTTTCTTTTTATTACAAAGCTTTTTTGATTTCTGTAAAGCTTCTGTATTGATTGAGTAAATTATAGAAAAGAAATTCCCTTATGTTCTGTCAAAGCGCACTTAAATCTCTGTCAAAAACGGACAGGTTTTGTGCACAACTGACAGGTTGCACAATTCAAAGTCTTATTTTTTATGCATTCTTAACAATCTACTGTATATTTCTCACAATTCTTTTTCATTTCCGCAGCAGATAATTTTCTGCATCAAATAAGATAGCTTTAAACAAAAAAGACATCCGATAAACGGATGTCTAAAGTAGCTTGTCTATATAGAATTATAAAGTAAAATGCTATAGGCAATTAATTATTGGCAGAGTGGCTGTCCAGGAAAGCTTCAATCTGCTCTTTTGTAGGCAAGGATGCAATGGCTCCTTTTTCTCTGACAGCTAGGGATCCGCTGACATTTCCATATTTCACTGCATCTCTTAAAATCTCTTCTGTAAGATCTGTCACTTGGTTTACTCCCAAGTTTAATACCCTGGAAAGAAAACCTCCCCAAAAAGCATCTCCGGCTCCTGTGGTATCAGCCACATAGTCAGCCTTGTATCCTGCAAGAACAAAGGAAGTTCCATTAAAAAAGCACTCAGCCCCCTGGCTTCCTAGGGTAAGCACAACTACGGAAATATCTTTCTCCTTCATAAGGGCCGGCACATTTTCTCTGCCTCCCACCATATCAATTTCTTCATCAGAAATCTTCAGGAAATCTACTTCAGGAAGGACCTCCATAACCTTCTTTGCGCAGGCTTCCTTATCATTGCCCCAAGGCATGTCTCTGTAGTTAATATCAAAGGCTACCAGGCAGCCCTTTTCATGGGCCTTCTTCATGGCATACTCTGTTGCTTGAACAGCCTTTCCTGCCGATAGGGTAAAAGAACCTGCATGAAGCATTCTGCAATCAGCAAAGTCCTCTTCCTTAATTTCTGAGGAGTCTAGCATCATGTCCGCTCCCGGTTTTCTTGCAAAGGTAAAGCTTCGCTCATTATTCTCTCCTAAAGTTACAAAGGCCATAGTGGTAATAGCCTCATCTGTAAGTTCCGGAGATAAGGGTCTTACATGATTCTCCTTTAGAGCTCCTATTAAAAATTTTCCAAGATCGTCATTTCCCACCTTGCAATACATACCGGACTTTAGGCCATTTCTTGCAGCGGAAATAGCTACATTAGCAGGGGCTCCTCCTGCATTTCTCACATAGGATCCTTCCTCTGATCCAGGAAGAAAATCAATCAACAATTCTCCAAGAGCAATAAATTCCATACAAACTCCTTTCACAGCTATCTGCTTTATTCTCAAATATTTTCTTTACATTTACCTATAGAATACATCAAATAGGGGATAATATGCAATCGTTTTCACATGCTTTCACGGCATTATTTTGAATCATTAATTTCTTTTTAATTTTCCTTTCACCATGCCAAGAAGCTGATTTAGAATTTCCAGCACCAGCTCCTCCTTCATAAGAATCATAACCACTCCATAAACTCCAAAGAAAAGAATGGCTGAAATACATAAAGTAAAGAAGGAACCTAAATGCAGGGCCTTCACCGGAACTGCGCATAAACTGCCTAAAGCTGTAGCTAAGATTAGGGCTCCATAGCGCATATCAAGAAACATAGCCCGTACTGACCCTCTGAGGGCTATATACTGGACAATAAATACAGCCACCTCAGCCACCAAGGTTCCAATAGCAGCTCCTGCCGATGACATACTAGGAATCAAGATGGCATTTAAGACAAGGTCCACCACCGCCCCAACAATCTCTGAGTAGAGAACGATTTTCTCTCCCCCTAAGGGTACTAACATCTGGATTCCCATAATATTAGTAAAGCCAATCAGCACCAGTGTAGGCATAATAATCTGCATGGGGATGATGGATCCGCCGTAGGCATCTCCTGACAAGAAGAAAATGCCCTCCTTGGCAAAGAAGATAAAATAAACAGCCATAGGCAGAGAGATCAAAAAAACAAAATGAATAGCCTTTCTGGCAACTCGGTAGAATTCATCCATGAGTTTTTGTTCCACATAATAAGAAGCTCTTGGCAAAAGCACAGTTCCCAGAGCCGTTACCACTCCAAGAAGAACCGTCTTAATCTTCACCGCCGCATTATAATAACCAACATCCGTATCCGTTTTCATAAATCCAAGCATTACCGTATCCAGATTCGTATAAATAGTAGTAGCACAGGACATAGCAAAAAAGATTATGATTGGTTTCATATGTCTGCGAAACTTATACCTTCCTACCGGCCACATGCAAATATACTTTCTGGCATGTAGAAGGTTTAAGACGCTGGAGGCGGAGCCGGCAAAAATAGTTAAGGCCGCGTAAATCACGGTATCCTGCTCACTTTTAATCATAAGGAACATAAGAATTACTGCTACAAACTTAAAGGCAATAGACCGCACCGTAATATAGGAATACTGCTCTAACCCCTTATAGAGCCACTCCATACCAATAGCATTAAATATAATGGTGGTACTGGTAACAAGAAGCAAAGCCTTATTTTCAGCAAACTTTGGTACTACAACTAAAGAAAAAGCAAATACTACATATACCAGGGCACTCATTAGTAGATTGATAATTACAAGTTCCTGCACAACTCTGGATAATTCTTCCTTATCATCCCGAACCTGGGCTGTAGCTCTAACACCGTAGGTTGGAATACCAAGCTGGGCAAACAAGGCAAAATAAGCCACTACAGAAGAAGCGAAGCCTACAATACCTGTTCCTGCAGGATGCAAGATTTCCGCCACATACCGGAAGGTAATTAAGGGAAAAATCACCTGTGACACCGTCAGGATGATATTCATAACGAAATTCAATTTTATAGATTGTTTTTTCAACTCAAAAAATCCCCCTTGTTATTTTGTGTCATTGGAATATCCATCAAATTTTCTTATGACATAAAAGAGAGTCGGCAGCAAAAGGCACCGACCCTCTTATTATACAATCAATAGGTTCTTAAAGACAATAGTCAAAAAAAGCCCCTATAAACCTATACAAGAGCTCTCTCATAACACTGAACCAGACAATCTTCCAAAGGCTCACCAAAAATATAATTATATAAGTTTAATTCATTTTCATTATCAATGGCCAAATTCAGAATATATCCTTCCTTTGGTATATTGGTAACCACCAGAGCCAGCATTCCCAAAATCGTATACTTATTTTTCCAATGGGGATCAATATAAAGATTACCAATATTGATTTCTGAATCGGCTCCATTCTGGACCAAAACAGCTCCTCTGATATTTTTATCCTCTACCACAAAAAGGCTTTTGTTCAAATCACAGCCTCGAAGCATATAATCTCGAACCCTGGAAGGCACATCACATTTTTTCTGATGTAAATAAAATTTAATTTCATCCAAGGAAAGTCTTTTGGCTTTTCCCTTACTTATCCCTATAAAGGATTTTAAATTCTCTATTTTATCTAAATTTCTTAAATCATAGCTATATACATGCCAATTCAAAACCAAGGGTTCAAATTCAGCCATTCTAAGAAAGATTAGAAACTCTGACATCTCTTCACGGGTTCCTGTAGGACAGCAAATAAAGCGGCGAATCCCCTGTTCTTTGAATTTGTCCTGGGCATAATAAATTGCGCCCATAGCCCAACCTTCTTCCCTGGCTTCCGGTCTTGTAAAAATAAAGTCTAATTCCACGGTATCCGGCTGACTTGGATCAAATACAAATGCTGCCACTGTCACAATCTTTTCATCCTCGTCTTGCCCAATAACAACCCATCCATCCTGATTTTTAAGTTTCTCTCTTGTCTCTTCTGTTAAAAATTCAAACCGGGCATACTTAATCTCCCCTGTTAATATACTATAATGCATTGGTTCTCCTCTGTACTTCTATCTTTCAATTGGCTTAGACTCTATTATACGATATTTTCCCTGCAGAAGGCAAAAAATATTGTTTATTTTCAAATTAAATATCTAAAGCTGCGTGATATACCCAATAAACTGCATTTGTAATCATGAATTCAATAGGGAAAAGTAGTTGCAATTCAAACAGTTAGCATTATAACCATTTAAATTATAGGTATCAACCACTATAAAAAATCGACAAGTATTCCTACATCTACCGTAGGGGATACCTGTCGATTTTTATATCTTTATTTTATGCTTTTTATAATAAATATAACCTAGTTTGTAATTACCAATTCTGTTTCTTTATCAAAGAAATGTGCATGCTCCATATCAAGGGCAAACTGAATATGGTCACCCTGCTTTGCATTGGTTCTTGGATCAACTCTGGCTGTTACCTGAGCACCTGCATAATCGAAATACAAGAACACTTCTGCACCCAACAACTCGTATACACGGATGTTTGCCTCAATCACGCTATTAGGTGAAGCTGCAAGGAACATCGGAGAATCGTGAATATCCTCTGGACGGATACCCAGAACAACTGTCTTTCCGTCGTATCCTCCTTCGATCAAAGCCTTTGCCTTTGTAACCGGAACTGCAAGCTTAGCATCTCCAACCTGGGCTGTAACTTCCTTTCCTTGTACAGAAATCTTAGCATCCATAAAGTTCATCTGTGGAGATCCGATAAATCCTGCTACAAAAAGGTTCTGTGGCTTATTGTATAAGTTGTGAGGAGTATCGATCTGCTGAACAACTCCGTCCTTCATAACTACGATTCTGGTACCAAGGGTCATAGCCTCAGTCTGGTCATGTGTAACGTAGATAATGGTTGCTCCTAATCTCTCATGTAACTTAGAGATCTCAATTCTCATCTGAACACGTAACTTTGCATCCAAGTTAGAAAGAGGCTCATCCATAAGGAATACCTTCGGATTACGAACGATAGCACGTCCCATGGCAACACGCTGACGCTGTCCACCGGAAAGAGCCTTTGGCTTACGATCTAAGAGACCTTCCAGATCCAATACCTTAGCTGCCTCACGTACCTTCTTATCAATCTCATCCTTTGGTAATTTACGAAGTTTCAAACCAAAGGCCATGTTATCATATACAGTCATATGTGGATACAAAGCATAATTCTGGAATACCATTGCGATATCACGATCCTTAGGCTCTACATCATTCATGCGCTTGCCGTCGATCAAAAGATCACCGCTGGAAATATCCTCAAGACCGGCAACCATACGAAGCGTTGTAGACTTACCACATCCGGATGGACCTACAAAGATGATAAATTCCTTGTCTTCGATATCAAGATTAAAATCTTTAACTGCGTGGAAACCATTAGAATATACTTTGTTGATGTTGTTTAATGAAATACTTGCCATGATAAATACCTTTCTTTTATTCTCTTTTTTTATTTTGTTTTTATTTAATTCTCTATTGCTATTTAACTATAAACTTGTCAAGTGCTGCATAAATAGCATCCAAATCATCGTCCTTATGGATCTTCAAGGTCAGACTCTTTGAAGTATCCAGGCTGAAGATACCCATGATGGATTTTGCATCAATTACGTAACGGTCATGTACCAAATCAAAATCATTGTCAAAAGATGTAAGGGCATTAACAAAATCTTTTATCTTTTCAATAGTATCAATTTTAACAGTAACTGTAGTCATCTGAAATCTCCTTTCAAATTAATAAAAACCTCTCTCGTTCCTTTATGTGTTTATTATATACAAAGCTATTTTTCCTGTCATCGTTAAACTAACCAAAATAACCAAAAGATCTTCGTTACTTTAACTTGGCTACTTAGTTGACGAAAGGCTTTCCCACAGGTTAGAATGTAAAAATCAAAGGGTTTTGAGGTGTGATCATGACAAATACAGAACAAATTGAAGAATTATTAGACCAATTAAAAAATCAGACCGGCATCCGTTTTGCTATCCAGGACAGCCAGGTTGATGATGAGGAATTGCTTATTACTTTAAAGAATATGCTGCGGGCCGGACACAGCAGCACATCAAAGGAAGGCTTTCTTCGTGGACTTTTGCTGGGACTCTTGTCCGACCAAGAAATCCTTAATGGAATTAACCGCTTTCATTTAGAAAAAAACGGATATTTTTTTCCGGTTCTCATGGAGGTTAAGCAGGCCTTCTCCTCCTTGGAACAATCTGTCTTCGCCCAGTTTTTTTCTTCCGGTGCAGACACCCTCATTCAGATTGACGAATGTCATATAGCTCTGATTCGCCAGCTTCCTCAAGCCCAATCTTTAGAGTCCCTGCGTCAGATCTTACTTGATATGCAAGGCACCCTAGAAGCTGAGGCCATGATTTCTATAGTTTTTGCTTACGATGGCATCGCCACATCCCTAACACAATTGCCGAATATTTTTCTTAATATCTCCTCTGCCATGGAGATTGGAAATATTTTTTCTGATACAGACCGTATCCACTGGGCAAGGGATTTAGGCCTTGGAAAACTTATCTATCAATTGCCAACAGATATCTGCAAGGAGTATCTTCAGAACCATTTTAAGGGGATCCATATTTCAGATATAGATGATGAAACCTTGCACACCATCCATACCTTTTTGGATTCGGGCCTTAGTATTGCAGAGTGCGCCAGAAAGCTTTATCTGCACCGCAATACCCTGATTTATCGTCTGGACAAGATTCAGCAGCTTACCGGGCTAAACATCCGAAACTTCAACGATGCCCTCACTTGTAAGATCGCCCTCATGATCTCCACCTATCTTCAATATCAGGAAGGCTAATCTTTCTATCCTTTTGTATGCACCTTGCTGGGGGCGGCCCGAAACATGGCCTCCAGGAAATTTTCGTTAGGCTCAAACAATACCTTTATCTCACTGCCGGTATCCGGATCCCGGATGATCATGGTATAGTAAGAGACCTTGGGATCATGGGAGAGACAATCAAAGGTCTTCATCTTTCGTCCAACATAGGGCTGCACCGGCTCTGTTTTGGAGGGTGCAACTACCACCACATCCTTCATTTCACAGCAAATAAGATTCTGCCTCTTTGTTTTTCGTTTAATCTTTGTAATCTCCAAAAGACCGTTGGTAAAGCTATAGTCAAAGTCCAGCTTGGTATTCTGAGTCACAAAATAAGTTGCTATGATCATGGCGATCAAGGGAAGGCCAAAGATCCTATAGTCTATAAAAACAAAGTTAAATGCCACAAAGACGGTAAGAACCATCAGCAAAATGTTGTAAAATTTTGTAGCCTTAGGGGCCATTCTGTGGATATGCTGTTCCATGTACACATCGTTATAAATCACTTGTTATCCCTCCATAAAATAATTATTTTCCTGGGTGACATTTTAGCACATATACGCACCATAAGACAAATGCTCTCACTGCATGTGAGAGCATTTGTCTTATTTCTCCTTCTTATATACCACGGAAAGAGAAGTTCAATGTCAATTTTTTACTATTATCAATTAGATATTCCGGATGAGTAAGTGCACCCCAGGTATCATCTCCTCCAATACCCATTTGTTCTAATCCCACACGGACAAAGCTATAATGTACCGGCGGAAGCTCTGTTGCATGAAGGGCATTGTCAAGCTCATGTGGAGAATAAGGCAGGGCGGAAAAATGCAGCTTGTCGCCTTTGAATAAAAGTCCTCTGCCCTTGTCATCTGTCAGCTTCGCATAACGAACCCCTAACTTATTACCACATTCCTGGGGAACTAAATATTTGGCCATATTATCGGCAACCTTATTGCTGTAAAGTCCCAATTTTGCATGGCACCGGTCAAGATAGGTTTCGTCAGGTCCTAATCCATACCAGGTCAAGTTATCATAATCTGCATCCATAGTAAAGAGCAGGCTGTACTCAGGAAGCTCTCCAACTTCTGCAGATGGATCCATGGTCATGGCAACCTTAATCTCCCCGTCACCATAGACACTGTAGGCAACCTGGCAATCTAATTCCGGTTTCACCGGCAAATGATAAGTGTAAGTGATTGTCACATGGTCTTCCGCCTCGTCTACTCTACAATCAGTGGCTGCACGTCCATGATTGTATTTGTAGGAAGAATACATGCTGGCAATCTTCCACTGTCCGGCTCTAAATGGCAGGAGATTTGCCACATCATTATCTGTTAGAGCCCGCCAGAAATTTGGCTTTGGTATGGTCTTAAATAACTCTACACCTGCATAGCGGTAAGAAACCAGACCCCCGTGTATAATAGAGAACAAGACTTCAAAATCTTCTCCCTTAACACCAATATTGTTCCATCCTTCTGTAATCTCATATGCTTTTGTAGAAGGCTTGTCTTCCGGCATATGTCCCAGAACTTCCTGGCCATAAGCTATCTCGTGACCTTTCTTTGCCCAAGGGGTATCCTCCTTCAGTACAAAGGAGAGAGTCAAAACATACTCGCCCTCTGTGGGAATTTCAACATCTAGTTCAAGCTTTTTCTTTTTCAGGGGTTCTAGGTTAATGCTAAGAAGCTTGCGCTCTACAAGCCTGCCCTCTTTTTCCAGGCTTAGCACAGCATCATATGCATTGGTATTGGTGAAGAGATTCTTATTGCGAATATAAGCGACTTTATCATGAATCTCAACACATATTGGCTGGTAGTTAAATTTAACTTCCTGCATCTTAGGGGAAGGATCTCTGTCCTTTCCATAGCAGATTCCATTTCCACTGAAATTATAATCGCAGGGGCGCACACCAAAGTCTCCGCCGTAGGCCTGGAATTCCTTGCCATAGCGGTCTTTCTTTGTCAGGGACTGGTCAATATAGTCCCAGATAAAACCACCCTGGAAGAGGGGTTCTTCTTCCATAAGGTCTGTATATTTATGCATAGCACCACAGGAATTTCCCATAGCGTGGGTATATTCGCAAAGAATGTAGGGCTTATCCTTATGTTTTTTCAAATAATCCCTAATTTCCGCTGCCGGTGTGTACATGGAGCTTACCATGTCTGTAGTTTCCGGATATCTGGGATCCCACCAAACACCTTCATAATGAACCAACCTGGTATCATCCCATTTGTGGAAGGCCTTGCTCATTTCCAAAATATCCTTGCCACCATAAGATTCATTCCCACAGGACCAAATAACAATAGAGGGATGATTCTTATCTCTCTCAAACATACTTCTTGCCCGGTCTAAGATCATCTCCTGGTATTCCGGTCTGTCACCGGGAACCACAAAATCCCTGTCCACCTTTCCTCTCTGGTGGGCATCCCAGGTTCCATGGGTTTCTAAGTTTGTCTCGTCAATGACATAAAGACCATACTCATCACAAAGTCTGTAAATAGCTGTCTGATTTGGATAATGACAGGTACGAACCGCATTGATATTGTGCTGTTTCATGGTAAGGATATCTTTTAAAATAATATCCTCTGTAATGGCTCTTCCCCGGTCTGCACTAAATTCATGACGATTGACACCATAGAATTCAATACGTTTGCCATTAATATGCATCATTCGGTTCTTCATCTCAAATTTTCTAAAGCCTACCCGTTCCTTTACTACTTCCTGTAAATCACCGGCCTTATCAGTAACATGGATGGTCAGGTCGTAAAGATAAGGATTTTCTGCACTCCAAAGACTTGGATTTTTCACCGGCATCTCCAAATGATTGAGGCCCCGGTACAGATCCATTGTAGCTACCAATTCCACCTCGTCATCAGACAGGCAGATTTCTGCCTTACCCTCTCCGGTAGCTTCAAGATCCAAATACAAAACCGCATCCTTATACTCCCCATCCAGGATAGTCTTGACCTTCATATCACGAACATGCACCCTTGGAACTGTGTAAAGGTATACCTCTCTGAAAATACCTGAGAACCGGAAGAAGTCTTGATCCTCACACCAGGAACCTGCCGTCCACTTATAAACCTGGACTGCCAATTTATTGCTTCCCTTTTTAAGATAGGGGGTCAGTTCAAATTCAGATGGGGTAAAGCTATCCTCACTGTATCCTACATAATGACCGTTAAGCCACAGGGCCATACCACTTTCTACACCCTGGAAGGATATATATACCGGACCATTTTTCATCCTTTCCGGAACTTCAAAATATTTCACATAGGATCCTACCGGATTAAATTCCTCCGGAATCTCTCCCGGCAAAACCTTCTGTCTGCCATCCCAGGGATACTGGGTATTTGCATACTGGGGGGCATCATAACCTTCCATTTGAATATGGGCCGGCACTCGGATGTCATCCCATGTACTGCAATCATAATCCTCTTTTTCAAATCCAGGGATAAGAGATGCAATATTTTTTGCATAAGAGAATTTCCAAATACCGTTTAATGATTCTTTAAAATCCAGGCTTCCCCTTTTTGCACTTTCCTCGTTTAAAAAATACAGGTGATCAGAATGTGCCGGAAGGCGGTTTTCCATAAATATTTCAGGATTTTTTATGATACTATACCGAAATTCTTTCATATTTATTATCCTCGTTTAACCTTATTCTAAGATCAGGAGGGCATAAGCCCCCTGATTATTTAACTGCTCCGGTAATACCTTCTGCGAATTGTTTCTGCAAAACAAAGAATACAATCATAGTCGGCAAAGAACAGAACAATACACCCATCATAAGTACACCATAATCTGTGGTATATCCACTAGACAGGTTTGCAATCAACATTGGCATGGTCTGGGCTCTGGTATCAGCCATAACAACCTTTGGCCACAAATATGCATTCCATGCATTCATAAATGTAATAACCGCTGCTGCTGCATAGGTAGACTTCATAACCGGCATGTACATTTTAAAGAAAATCTGGAACTCGGAAAGTCCCTCTAATCTGGCAGCCTCCATAATATCCACCGGGAAGTTTCTGGAATTTTGACGGAACATCATAATCAAAAACGGGGTGGATATACTAGGTAAAATAAATGCCCAAACAGTATTTAATAAGCCTGCGGAAGAAACCATCTTAAACAAAGGAATCATGGTTGCAACCTGAGGAACCATCATAGCCAAAAGTAAAATAGAAAAAACCTTATCCTTTGCCTTGTCATGGTAAAGCTCAAATCCAAAACCTGCCAGTGAGCAGATCAAGAGAGCCACAATTGTCTGTACAATGGAATACAGGAAGGAGTTTCCCATAGCTCCCCACAAATCAGTCTGCTCTGTTAATTTCTGGAAATTTTCAAGAGCATATACACCAAAAGAGATCTTTCCTCTTGCCACATCTACGGATTGGTTTGTAGCTGCCGAAATCATCCAATAGAGTGGGAACACTGAGATAAAGGAACAAATGATCAAGAAAATATAAGTTGGTATTAATCTTCGCTGTATAGCGGAACTATTCTTCTTAGTCACGAGAATCACCTACTTTCATACTGATTGCAGACAAGATTGCCACCAGAACAAAGATAAAGAAGGACATTGCTGATGCATATCCAAACTTACCTACGCCCTGTCCAAATGCGTTGTTGTAAATGTAGTGGGACATTGTAATGGTTGACATAGCCGGTCCACCCTTTGTCAGGTTTACAGACTCATCGAACAACTGCAAGGTACCATTGATTGACATGATAACTGTCATAACGATCGTTGGCATCAAAAGCGGCACTGTAATCTTCCAGAAGGTCTTCCATCCATTTGCACCATCGATCTTGGCTGCTTCATAAACAGAATATTCAATATTCTGAAGTCCTGCCAAATAGAAGACCATATTGTAACCTGTCCATCTCCAAATCAGAGCAATAATGATAACCGCCCTTGCGCTGGCTGTATTTGCCAGGAAATTATAGCTGCTATCGAAAATGCCAAGACCTACTAAAATCTGGTTGATCAATCCATCCTGGGCAAACAAGGATTTAAAAATCAATGCGTAGGATACAAGGGATGTTGCACATGGCAAGAAAACCATGGTACGAAAGAGTCCTCTAAACTTCAAATCCCTGTTGTTAAGCAGCTGGGCTAAAAGAATGGCTAATACCAACATAACCGGAACTTCGATTGCCAGATAAAAGAAAGTATTTCCTACAGAACGAAGGAAGGTCTGGTCTGCAAACATTCTTGTATAGTTGTAATTGATAGGGTCCGCTACCTTTGTATTAACACCGGTTCCTGTTGTAAATGATGTGATGAAGGCTTGAATCATAGGGTAGAAACTAAATACCGCGATCATAAGGGTTGCCGGAGCAAGGAAAAACCATCCGGCCCGTTTTTGCTTCCCTTCTATGTTCAGCCCTTTACTATTCTTACTCAATGTTAAATCCCCCTTTTTATATTCTCAGTCGAGATTCTTAAGGAAAACGGGGAGTCGGAAAACTCCGATTCCCCGTTTAATACTTCGTATTTAGATGATTAAAATTAATCTTCCATTGCAAACTCAAGGTCTGACTGAGCCTGAGCCAAAGCATCTTCTACAGATGTTCCATTATGGATATTTGTAATAGCTGTTGCTACCTTCTCACGTGCTGTGTAGTGGTAATCGCTCTGCTCAACAACCTTAACGTGTGATCCCATCTCTACGATCTTAGCGTAGATTGCCTGATTGTTAAAGTACTCAACACCTTCCTGGTAAACCTCAGACTCACTTGCTGAGATACATGTTGTGATAACACCACCGTTGCGAAGAGCATTGTCATATGTAGCCTGAGCACCTTCACCGCCGCCAAAGGTGTATGCTAAGAAGTCTTTTGCAAGTTCAACCTTATCATCCTGGCAGTTAGATGTAATGTAGAGAGAAGATCCACCGTTTGAGGCATATCCTTCTTCACCGTTAATTGTTGGCATAGAAGTGATCTCCCACTTACCAGAGTTGTCTGCAACCTGCTCAATAGTAGGAATGATCCAGTTACCATTCATAACACCAGCAACCTTATCCTTCTGGATGTCATTAGTGTAACCACTCCAGTCGTTAGCAAGAAGTAATACGTTCTTCTGCTGCATCTCTTCGATAATGTTAAGAATCTCTACTAATGTATCATTGTCAGCAAGATTTGCTTTTCCGTCCTTAAACTGAGAAACACCCTCTGCCTGAAGCATTAAGTAAGGAAGATCATTTCCGTCTCCGTCCATAGAAAGGAGATACTTACCTGTCTCATTGTAAACCTTCTCACCAATCTCAATGAACTTATCCCATGTAATGCCTGTTACATCGTCGATAGTGTATCCACACTGCTCTAAGAGGTCAACTCTATAAGCAAAAATAACAGTTCCGTTATCTACAGGCACACCATAATGCTTGTCATTGATGGTAGAGAAGGATAATTTCTCTGCTCCGAAATCTGACCAATCAATGTCTGCATCATCAACATCCTGCCATGCATCCGGATAGTTTGTTACATACTGCTGTATGTAATGATCCTGGAATAATACGATATCCGGCAAGTTGCTGTAGTCCCTAGCCTGTGCAGCTGTTGTAACAGCATTCTCAATATCAGATGACTGAGACTGCTCAATGATCTCCAAATTGAAATCCGGGTGAGTCTCCTTGTAAGCATCAGCTGCTGCCTCAAGAGCCGGGATATTGAAGTTTGCATCCCATGCTGCAACAGTTAATGTGTTCTCATCATCTGAAGTATACATCTCTGCCGCACCGCTATCTTCTGATGATGCTGTGGAATCACTTGATGATGACGATGAGCTGCTTCCTCCACATCCTACCAGTGAAGTCATTGCCAGTGCCCCAACTAGCAATACTGAAACGATCTTTTTTTTCATAAATATCCTCCTTTAAAAATCGCTAATTTGGAAATCCAATTGGTTGTTTATCCATTGATTTTCCCTTGCTTAAATCTAAATTTATTATACATAGCGTTTTTTATTATTTGTAATCAAAAATACGCTATTTCTTTGCAAAAACAATCATTTGGAAACTAGTTTTATACTTTTCGTTTCCCCTTTTTAACAATTTGCGAAATTTTTGTCTAATATTTTTGTGCATTTTGCACATTCCGTTTTTTTAAGTAAATTCTTTATAAGCCAATAAAAAAGACTGGGATTTATGCCTCCCAGCCCTTTAATGCACTAATTTGATAATTCTTCAAAATACCTTCCTGCTTGTTCTCTTTACGCTTCCATTGATTAGGACTATATCCCGTCAACCGCTTAAAATTCCGGTTAAACGTAGACTGGGTCTGATATCCCACCCGAAAACTAACTTCCTCCATGGAAAGGTCCTCTCTGGTCATTAACCAGCAAGCCTTATCGATCCGCACTAGATTAACATAATCTAAAGGCTTCATATGCATAGCCCCCTCAAAGATTCGGCGAAAATGACTTTGACTTAATCCGCAGGCCTCTGCAATATCCTCAACTCTTAACTGTTCCATGTAATGTTCATTAACATATTCTAAAGCCCCCCGAAGATGCTCATTGACCCGATAGGTCCCCCTAGATCGCTCCCTCTCATCTACAAGCCGCATCATTTCAATCACTAAGGCATAAAGATATCCCCTAACACTTGCCTCGTAATAGATGTTCTTATCCCGATATTCCCGGATAATATTTTGAATTAACCTGGCCATAATTCCATGATTTTTTTCTGTTTTCATTGTGCCCCGCCGATTGACCACACCAAGTACACGATTTTCCAGCAGGGTATCCAAATGCAGCTCTGTTTTCACAAACCGGTCGATATCCACAAAAAGATACTCCCATTTACAAATATGTCCGGGAGCACTGTTGGTGGTATGGGGAATGTTGGCGGGAATCACCGTAAACTCTCCCCCCTGGTAATGGTAGGTACGATCCTCAATAACCAGCTCTCCGTCTCCATAGTAACAATAACCAATCTCCATATAATTATGAAAATGTAGGGTATCCCGAATTCCCGCTCCGTATTCCTGTTCCCAGCCCTTTCCTAAAAGGGGCAATACATAGGTATCTGCCGGAATCTCATAATAGCGGTACTCCATCCGTTTCTTCTTTTTTGCCATTAAATCAAACTCCTTTGGTTCATTATAAAATGTATGCTTTTCCATGTCTATAGTTATGCCAAACTAATCTACTGGCATAAAGAAAACCTACACTCAATGAGCATAGGTTTCCTCTGTCTTGTATTTAGGAAGTTTTAATCATAGTATTCGTAATCTGTATACCTCCAGGTTCCGGAGGTTCCATAGGTAAAATTATATCCATTTTTCCCTGTTCCGTTTTGGAAGCTGGTATCAAAGACATGATCATCGATTTCTACCCAGGCATGATCCTCCATTCCTCCACTTGCACTCAATACATAGCCATAGACATAATGGGCGCTGGAATATCCCAAATTCTTTGCCAACCAATAGAAGGCTCCCGCAAAGCTTCTGCAATCTCCATATCCCTGTTCCAAACCAAGTAATCCATAATATTGAGAGCTTGTATATCCTCCTGAAGGCTCGCTGTCTACATGTGTATAGTTAATGTTATTTATACACCACAAAAAGCAGCTGTACAGGTCTTTTCCCACCTGATTATAGATATTGTTGCATGCATCTAAGACTCTCTGCTCCTGAGGAGTTCTTGTAACATAGGCATTCTCCGTACTGCCGGGAGCAGCTGCCCCCTTTTGCACCAAGCGAATCTCAATAGATTCTAATCGCTTTCCTAAGCCGGAGGATCCAGCCTCCTCACCATTCTTAGCCCATCCAAGCCAGCCATAAGACTGAATATGGACACGGTAATAAATATCATAATAACTGCTGATCTCGCCTTCTAATTGAATTTGAACAGCTTCCAAACGCTTTGACTCACCGGTAGTTCCGCTCAAAGCTCCGTCAGTTACCCAATCCTGCCAACCATAGGTCTGTACATGGGATCTATAACTTACATATCCGGGAAGAACTCCCTGTTCAAAGTTAATGGAAAGGGCCTCCAAGCGTTTTGACTCGCCGATTGCACCAAGCCAGTCTCCTGCATAAACCGGTCCAATATCTCCATAGGTCTGCTGATGGCCGCTGTAGGAAATGCTTCCGAAGGAATCCGGTGTAAGATAAGTATAATCCACCATGGCACCGTGAAGGTCCTCCGGAATAGCTCCTCCATCTTTTGCCACCAGGCAAATCTTCACAGCCTCCACTCGCTTACTTAGGCCCGAAGTTCCACACCAACCGCTGTCATCCCAAGATCCCTTTACCCACTTGGTCCATCCAAAAGTCTGGGCATGAAGACAATAATAAATATCGAAATACTCTGCTAATTCTCCTGTAAGATACATTTGAATTGCTTCTATACGTTTTCCTTCCCCTGTGGTTCCCATTCGCTCTCCGCTGGTTTTCCAGTCCTGGGTTCCATAGGTTTGTACGTGAGCCCGGTATACAATGTCTCCTTCAAAGTCCTGGATGGCGCTTCCCTTAAAAATGCTTAAAGCCTCCAGGCGCTTTGACTCACCTGTAGTACCAAAATCCGCACCATCACTGACATAGGTCAGATCTCCATAAGTCTGAACATGACCGAAATAATTCAGGTAGGTTCCTTCTTTCAGCTTATGCCCTAAAGAGTTTGTTGATCCATCTGCCTGTGCAAGATCTGTAGGAGCACTGGCTTCTTCGTCAGAAACTACAGAGGTCCCCCCCACATTTTCTTCAGCATATGCCATGGAAGGTGCAGTTCCCACCACCATAGAAGTGGCCATAAAGTAGGCCAGCAAAATGTTCTTTAATCTTTTTCTCATAGTAAACTTCCCTTTCATTTTATTTTTCAAAAAGTTCCTCAACTTTATCTTGAAACTCTTCAAACTTGTCCAAATAGATATCCACAATCCTGTGGCAATATTGTTTTACAATCACTCCATCATAATCGTGAGCCAACTGGTTTCGTACCTTGAGCATGTCCATCCACACATCTCCCTTGATAAGGTCTGCCTGGTAGGACTCTCGCAGTACCTCTCTGGGAGAACCGGCAACAAAACCTGTAATAGCATAATGTTGAACAAGAATATCTTTCATAACCTTCCATGCAAGATCGAAGGTAATACTGAATTTGGCACTAGTGCCACTTAACACAAAAGAATCCTCCATGTCTCGACTTCTTGCTTCAGATAATGATGCCAAGGAGTTCTTAAATGATTCATACCTTTTTGTAAATTTCTCGTCCATATTTTACAATATCCTCCAATAACAAGGGATTTTTGCATTCATCTAAATCCACAAGATCAATCTTGTACAATGTAGGAATATCCTCAATTTCTTCCTGGAGGGCAAGGATATCAGAAACTCCTTTTACAGCAATATCAATATCACTGCGTTCCCTTTCTGTCCCCTTGGCCCTGGATCCGAATAAAATCACCTGGGTTCCATTATATTTTTTACAAATATTAACAACATCACCATATATCTCTTCTAATGTCATAACTGATTATCCTACTTTAAATTTTCTGCCAATGCATCCACCGCAGTCTTTACATTGTCCATGGATGTAGCCAAATTGATACGAATACAGGTTCCAAATTTGTCACCGCCAAACCAATGACCATAATCCACCGCAAGGCCACATTTTTTTTGGATAACTTCTTCCATCTCTTCCGGAGCCACATAGGCACCAAGGTCCACCCAACAAAGGTAGGTTCCTTCAAGAGGTGTGACGATAATTTCCGGAAGCTTCTCTTGCAGCTGTGTTTTTAAATACTTGTAATTTTCATAAATCTGCCTTTTTACGCCTTCTAGCCATCCTGCTCCTCCTTCATAGGCCGCCTGGGCCGCCACATATCCAAAGGCATTTCCGCTTGGAAGGCTATTGCCTTCTATGTAGCGATCCCATTTTCTCCGAATTTCTTCATCTGGAATTACTACTATAGAATTCTGTGCACCGGCAATGTTAAAGGTCTTTGATGGCGCGGTAAGGGAAATCATCATATGATCATAATCTCCAACTGAAAGAGACGGAATGTGGGTGTTTTCTCCATATACCAGATCCTGATGAATTTCATCAGAAACCACTAGCACCTGGTGTTTTTTACAAATCTCAAATAGTTTTTTTAACTCCTCTTTTTTCCATACTCTTCCCACTGGATTATGTGGGGAGCACAAGATAAACAGTTTTACGGAATTTTCTACGATCTTCTTCTCAAAGTCTTCCAAATCAAGAGTATATACACCATTCTCATTTACTAGGTCTGAACAGATTAACTTTCGATCATTATTTTTAACCGCTTTAAAAAATGGATAATATACCGGTGTGTTTACCAGCACTGCATCCTTTGGTTTGGTAAGGATCTGCACCAGCCAGTGAAATCCTGCTACCACTCCCGGTGAGAAACGGATCCATTCTTTTTTCACTTCATATCCGTGTTGTTCTTTTTCCCAATTGATAAAGGCCTGATAGTAGGCATCCGGAATTTTATAATATCCATATACTCCTGATTCCACATAGCTTGTCAATGCCTCTTTTACACACTGGGGCACCTGAAAATCCATATCAGCCACCCACATAGCAAGGAGACCTTCCTCCCCAAACATTGTAGTTTGACCATCCCATTTATTGCAATTACTATTTTTTCGATCTATGTAAACGATTTCTTCCATTTTTCTTTTTTCCTTTCTCAGCCTTTTAGCTTTCCAACTCTCCTAGACATCCTCTGTAGGCAATCTCTGCAAATGCTGCTGAAGCCCTTGCTAGCACACTGTCATCAAACTGATAGTCCGGGCTGTGTAATCCTGGGATTTCTGCTTTTTCTTTAGGTCTTATTCCAATAAACATATAGACAGATGGGACCCTCTCACTATACTCAGAAAAATTTTCACCCCCAAGATTATCTTCCTCTATGATATAAACATTTTCCTTTCCCAGAACCTCAGCCGCCGCTTCTTTTACCCCATCAAGAAGCTTCGCCGCATTACAAACGCCTTCCCCAAAGCTTTCTATGTGACTATCATAACACGTTCCGTAAATTTGGCATACCGCCTTCGTGATCTTTTCTATCTCTTCTCCCATCTTATCCAAAACCTCTTTCTTTACCGCCCGCATGGTTCCCCCAACTTCACAGGATTCCGGAATAATATTGTGGACCTTTTTGTCTCCTGCCTGCATATAGGTGACAGATAATATTCCCGGTTCCGTGCCGCTGATTTTTCTGGTAAGAATAGAAGGCAGCTGCTGATAAAGTTCATTGGCCGCCGCAATAGGATCATGGCTTTGCTCCGGCCAGGAAGCATGGCCCTTCTTACCAATGATTTTGACATCGAATTTTCCCACACAGCCAAAGGCGTATCTTCTTGCAATTCCGATTTTTCCGCTTTCTATAGATGGCCAGCCGTGGGCAGCAAATGCCATATCCACATTCTCCAAAATGCCATCCTTATGAATTAGGGCAGAAGCCCCTTTTCCAACTTCTTCCCCAGGCTGAAAGATAAACTTCACCTGACCATATAAGTCGTCCTGAATCTCAGACAAAATCATAGCAGCTCCAATAAGCCAGGTGGCGTGGCCATCGTGACCACAGGCATGCATACAGCCTGGATTTTTGGATTTGTAGCTGGAGTTTCCCGGCTCTTCTACAGGAAGGGCATCAATATCCGCCCGAAGAAGCACTGTCTTTCCCTTTCCCTTTTTCCCCTTCAGCAAAGCTATAATCCCACTGCCTTCCGCTGCATGTTCCCTAATCTCAAGTCCGGGAATCTTTTTAAGTTCACCACATATAATATCGTGAGTTTTTGGAAGATCCACTCCAAGCTCAGGAAACTGATGCAGCTCATGGCGAATACGGATTAATTCCGGCGCGATTTTTTCTGCTGTTTTTTTTATTTGCTCCACCACGGGGCTCTCTTCTGCAAATTCCATAATAACCCTCCTATATATTCATTATCTTCTTTTCCTGCAGTTATTATACACAAGACATGAGATATTTGCATTTAGCGATAAACAAAAAGGATCTGCACAAAGACTGTACAGACCCCTTAAAATTTCTATTTTCGATTAACAAAATTCAAAAACTGCTGAAGTCTCGCATTTTGCGGATGATCAATGATTTCCTCCGGACTGCCATCTGCCGCAATCCTTCCCTCATCCATAAACAAGATTCTGCTTGCCACTTCTCTTGCAAAACCAATCTCATGAGTTACAAGAATCATTGTGGTTCCTTCTTCTGCAAGAGATTTAATGGTATTTAATACCTCTCCCACCAGCTCCGGATCCAAAGCGGAGGTAGGTTCATCAAACAAAACCACATTAGGATTTACTGCCAAGGCTCTTGCAATGGCAACCCTCTGCTGCTGCCCTCCGGAAAGCTTGGATGGATAAAAATCTTTTCGATCCAGCATTCCTACTTTCTTCAATAAGTCTAATGCGATCTTTTCAGCTTCACTCTTTGATTTCTTCTGTACAACAGTCAAAGCTTCCATCACATTTTCAAGAGCAGTCTTATTCTTGAATAAATTATATCCCTGAAATACCATGGAAGAATGCTTCCGCAGTTCAATGACGTCTTTCTTTGTATGGTGCTCTGCATCCACACATGCATCTCCAATTGTGATCTTTCCCTTGGTTGGCACTGTTAGATAATTCAGGCATCTAAGTAAAGTTGACTTCCCGGTTCCTGAGGGTCCAAGAATGGCTATTACTTCATTTTTATTGATGGTAAGATTGATATCTGATAGGACTTTTGTGTCAGAATCAAATTCTTTATACAAGTGTTCAATCTTTACAAGCTGTGTCTCTGTTCCCATAATGATTAATCTTCCTGACTTTTAATTATTTCTGAATCAACTGTGTCATATCTGCATACATCCACTTTTCAGTAATTTCTGCAACAGTTCCGTCATCTAACATTTCCTGAATCACTTCATCCAATTTCTCCTTAATTGCCTCTCCTCTTTCTGTCTTAGGAAGGAAGTAAGCTACGTTATTTGCCATAAGGTCTTCATCAAAGAAACGGAAGTCTGCTTCTTCATGATTGTGGGTAAATGCATTTACATTGGTTGTAGTATTGGCATAAGCATCGATTCTTCCATTACTTAAATCGCTCATACCAATGGCACTGTCTTCGTAAAGTGTTACAGTGAATCCTTTTTCATCTGCCAGACCTTCAATAATGGTCTGGGCTGCCTGTCCGTTGGTGCATCCAATGGTTTTTCCTTTTAAATCATCCAGTGTCTCATAATCAGAATCACTATTTACGATAACACACTGAGCATCTCCATAGTATGGAATTGTTGCATTGTATTTATCAGTTCTTTCTTCCTTTACTGCAAAACAGTTCGCTGCAACATCTGCACGCTCTGTGTCAAGCTCTCCCCAGAGAGAATCGAAGGCTGCCTGCTTTACTTCTACTTCCCAACCGGTACGTTCTTCAATTTCAGCCCACATCTCAGCATCAATACCTGTCCAAGTGCCATCGTCAGCAAGAAGACTGTAAGGTTCACCGGTACCGGCTGTTACAACGGTGACTTTGTCAATATCTGTTGAATCTGAAGATGTTGGCGCTGCGGTTGACTCAGCCTTAGTGCTGGAATCATCTGACTTTGAGCTACTTCCACATCCTACTACAGTAGCTACTGTCATTGCAGTAACTAACAAGGTCGCTAATACACGTTTTTTCATAATACATTTTCTCCTCTTTTGTAAATACTTAAACTAGATATTACTCTATATCTTAAGGGCGTTTTCCCTGTAAGATCCCATTTAATACATATTTGCACACTTCTTTTCCAATAACTTGTGTAAGATTCCAAGGACAAATATGATGATCCAATATACCAGCATAACTGCCGCATAAATTTCAAAATAGCGGAAGGTTCTGGCTCCTTCGATTTTTGCTGCTCCCATAACATCCGGAACTCCCAGCATAAAAGCTAATGATGTCATCTTAATCAAGTTGATCACATCATTAAAAAGTGGTGGTAAGGCCACTCTCACTGCCTGGGGAATGATAATTCTTGTCACCAGTTGAAAATTTGTCATTCCCAGGGAATAAGCCGCTTCTTTTTGTCCCTCATCCACAGAAAGCAGGGCGCCTCTGATGCTTTCTGACATAAAGGCTCCTTCATTCATGCTCATAACCACTGCAACTGCTATAAGAGGGGTCATATCCCGCACCAGGGCACTGTACAAGGCCACTCCATAGTAGAAAAAATACAGCTGCGCAACTACCGGCGTTCCTCTCATAATGGATACATAAACTCTTGTTAATTGATATAAAACCGGAATCTTGTAATAACCAATGACTGCAATGATCACTCCAACCAGCAAGGCAAATATTGTGGCTGCTACGGTAAGTTCAAAAGTTACATTGACCTTACTTGCAATAATTGGAAGTACTTCCATAAAATAACTTACTTTAAACATCTTAACTTACTCCAGACTTCCCTGTAGATTTTCCTCTTCAACTCCAAAAGTTTAACATTGATTAAAAAATGATAAAAATTGATTTTTATTATAAATATATATGTTCTATCTATTTGTTTATCCCTATCGGCAGGGATAAAATTTTCTTAACTGTATTAATAAAAATACTCACGAAAGAACGAGGTAAGGAAAATGGAAATTATTAAAGATCTCCCAGAAGTATTTGAGGAATTCGCAGAGCAGAGGCAGAAATCATTTCTTGCGGTAAAGGACTTAAAAGACAAAGGAATTCCGGTTGTCGGCTCCTACTGTACTTATTTTCCAAAGGAAATCGCCATGGCAATGGGGGCTGCTACTGTCAGTCTCTGTTCTACATCAGACGAAACAATCCCTGCAGCAGAGCAAGACCTTCCAAGAAACTTATGTCCACTGATCAAATCCAGCTACGGATTTGCCAAGACCGACAAGTGTCCATTTTTTTATTTTTCCGATGTGGTAGTAGGAGAAACTACCTGCGATGGCAAAAAGAAGATGTACGAGTATATGGGTGATTTCAAAGACGTATTTATTATGGAACTGCCAAATACCCAGAGAGAGGAAGCTCTTGCTCTTTGGAAAAATGAAATTATCCGCTTTAAGGAATATCTGGAAAATAAATTTGAAGTGACCATTACAGAAGAACAGATTAGAGAAGCTGTCAAATTAGAGAACCAGGTTCGCTCTTCCTTAAAAGGCCTTTATCAGGTAATGAGACATGATCCGGCACCGATTAAGGGCCATGATCTTTTCCGTGTTCTCTACGGAAGCACCTTCAAATTAGACCGGACCCTGATCGCTCCAGAGGTGGATGCTTTGACTGCCAAGATTGAAAAAGAATATGCCCAGGGCAAAAGAGAAGACAAAAAACCAAGAATCTTAATTACCGGATGTCCTATCGGTGGTGCTACAGAAAAAGTCATTGATGCAGTGGAAAATAACGGAGGCATTGTGGTAACCTTCGAAAACTGCTCCGGTGCAAAATCCATCGATCGAATGATTGATGAAGATGCAGAAGATATATATCAGGCAATTGCAGAGCGTTACCTGTCCATCGGATGTTCTGTAATGACCCCAAATCCTAACCGTCTGGAGCTTCTTGGAAGACTGATTGACGAGTACAAGGTAGACGGAGTTCTTGAAATGACCCTTCAGGCCTGTCATACTTACAATGTAGAGACCCTTGCCATCCGCCGTTTTGTCAATAACGAAAAAGGCATTCCATATATGAATGTGGAAACGGATTATTCACAGACCGATGTGGGCCAGCTAAATACAAGGATTTCTGCATTTATTGAAATGTTATAAAATATAGAATTATAGAGTTATAAAGATAATAAATCTGAGGTACTGAATATGAACTATGTTGGAATTGATATTGGCTCCACCTGCGCCAAGACCATTGTTATGAATGACCAGAAGGAGATTATTCAAGAATTTGTGCAGCCTACCGGATGGAGCAGCATAGACACTGCAGAAGAGATAAAAAACAGACTTTCTTCTGGGGGGATTGTCTTTGATACAGCCAAAGATCCCAGTTTGTCTTCTTCTGTCCCTTCCTCCTACTGCACAGCAACAGGATACGGTCGGGTCTCGGTGCCCTATGCAGATAAAACGATTACGGAAATCACTTGCCATGCCAAAGGGGCGGTTTATCTATTTAAGGAGCCTAATCTTACGGTCATAGACATCGGAGGCCAGGATACAAAAATCATTCAGATCGAAAATGGATTTGTAAAAGACTTTATCATGAATGACAAGTGCGCAGCCGGAACCGGCCGTTTTCTTGAAGTCATGGCCAACACCCTGTCCCTTCGGCCAAATGAGATGTTCGATTTAGCCAGACTAGGGTCTGATACCACCATCAGTTCCATGTGCACCGTATTTGCAGAATCAGAAGTTATTGGGCTGATCGGAAAAGGAGAAAAGAAAGAAAATATCGCCTATGCAGTTGTGGATTCGACTATTCGAAAGGTAGCAGCCCAGCTAAACCGCATAACCCCTAATGCCGGGGTCTTCTGCCTAACCGGCGGATTATGTGAATGCACTTACATTAAAGAAGCCTTATCTAAGGAACTGGCAAAGGAAGTCATCTCCAGTCCAAAAGCCAGGTATGCAGGAGCTATCGGAGCCGCTCTCAGTGGATACCCACAAGGAAGAAAATAAACACATACAAAATATTAAAAATGGTAGTGTAAAACTTTTCCTTTACACTACCATTTTTTCGATTAATTTAATTTTTATCTCCGACTCCAGTCTGCCGCAGGAGATTCAATTTCTTTTCATGCTTCTTTTCCAGGAAAATCCATAAGGCAAACACCAGAACCGCTCCTATAGAAAGGCAGCAACCGGTCTTAATTCCTGGCACTTTATAAATCAGTTTAATTTCATTGGTGCCTCTGGTTACCGGAATTACACTTAAGGCGTTGGCTCCTTCCTTAATCTCTACTTCCTCTCCATTTACCAGGGCTGTCCATCCCTCATCATATGGAATAGTAAGCAAAAGATTTCCTGTAGCTTCCTTACATTCATAGGTTCCCTCTACGCATCCGTCTTCAAGTACATCCGGCTCAAATCCTTTTTCTTTCAGACGGTCTGTCACCTCTTCCAAGGTTTTTAGGTTCAGCTGATAGAAGAAGCTTCCTACATCCTCCGGACTTGCCCAAAAATCAGTGAAGGAAACCCTGTGAGACTGATTGACCTCTCCCACCGAAAAGGCTCTATAGCTAAGCCAGCAAGAATAGTCACACCTGTAAGTATCATCTATGTAAAGGCAGGTCTCAAGGTCTCCGATCCAGGATTCCATGGCTCCGTAAAGTATAGCATCCTCTCCCTGGGCCGGAAATTCATAAGACAAGACTCCGTCTGTCACCACCGGTTCTGCTTCCACTTTCTGGAACAATTCCACATCTTCTCCCAGGATTTTCGAAAACAACTGATTCTGAAATTCAAAAGGATCTACAGAATCTATATGCTCAAAAATCTGATCTGAAGCTGCCATGCCCAGTCCCAAGGCATAAGGATTTTCATAGACTTGTTTTCCATTTACAGTTCCAAGGCTTTCCACTTTTTCAAGACCGGCGATGTCGTCCTGGGATAATACATAACGGATTCCAAACAAGGCATCTGAGGATAAGATTGGTTCTGTATAAACACTTAACTGATAATTATAGGAATATCCCAAGTCATGAATCAAAGTACTAAGTGCAGAATCATAGGTGGAAGAATAATGAGCAATTCCATGATAACCGTAAGCCATAGACTCATTTAAGTAAGCCGAGCATCGACTCACAACATTGTCCCTCTTAGAGGAGGTTTCCATTCGATAGAAGCCCCCCTCTTCTTCTGCATATTCTTTCACAAGCTCTGCCTGCTGCTTAGCCTCTTTCACATAAGCCGGGAAGGCCTCTTCCGAAGAATTCCATTGATAGTCATATACAAATGTCAGCACCCCATTTGCCAGCAATTCCCCACACAGTAAAATACACAAGGCGCCATGTCGAATTTTTTCCTGTTTAACAAGCAGGTAGATCAGCAGGTAAAGGATTAAACTAATTAAGGTTCCATAGAAGGTCTTGATCTCATATTCCTTCCACAAAAAATGAGAGACCAGAAAAGCAATCAAAACACCTCCAAAAACTGCTGTCATCTTCTGGGTTTTATGCAAGCTCTTATTCAATATTTTTCTCTGAACTATATCTTCCGAATCTTCCCAGGCAAGAATACCCTTAGCTGCCAGATAAAGCACCAAAAAGACCACAACAAAGCTATAGCGAAATTTAAAGCTTTCCACCCGGCGCACTCCACTCCAAATACAATCAAGAGGCATATACCAGCAGCTAACAAACATAAACAACACTGCCACTGCAGATAAAATCTTTTCCTTTATCTCAATTCTTTTTGAGAAAAAATAATAGATAAAAAATCCAAGGAACAAAAGCCCGCAGTATAAAGACGCCGAAACTGCTATTGTTCCCAATCCAAATCCACGGAAAATATCAAAAAAAGATCCATAAAAATCCGGTTCAAAAATTGTTGGATCCCAAACGGATTTTCCATTTTGTAATCCCTTAAACACCGGATAGAATATAAGCATGCTGCCAAGAAGACCCAGAATCATAACTCCGGCACACTGAAAGCTGTCTGCAAAAAAATCCTTCCATTTTTTTATAGCTGATGCCTCGGATTCTTTAAACAAGGCCAAGAAGCGCTCATACAGATAATAGCAAACTCCAAAAAGACAGATCATATAGCCGGTGTACCAGTTGATCATAATAGAAAAGGCCACGCAGAAAAATAAAGGCACTTTTCTTTTTTCTCTTATAAAGCGATAGATGGCAAGCAGCAAAAGAGGCAAAAGAATTACTCCGTCCAACCACATAATATTAGAACACTGCAGCATGGTATATTGCATAAGACCGTAGCCCACAGCCAGACCTGCTGCGGCTAAATCAGAAAGTTTTTCGAATCTTCCTTTCATAAATGCAAAGGCTGTAACTCCGGAGCTTGCCATCTTTAGCATAGTGATTATAAAGACAAACAAAGGGATATGCTCTGCGTCAAAAAATAGGATCAGTAAATTAAAGGGGCTTGCCAGATAATAACCAAATAAGGCTACCAAAGACCCTCCCAGGGACTTGGAAAAAGAATAACCAAGCTGGGCCTTTCCCAGCAGTACATCTTTATAAAATGCAAAATAATCTGCATATTGGATCTCTTCATCCCACAAAAGATTTAATTTATCTCCAAAAGGATACAAGCCACTTAGGGCCTGAATAATCATATATAAAATTGCAATTGCGGCAAACACCATGATTGCCGCAATAATTGTTTGTTTTTGTTGTTTTTCTTTATTCATTTGTCTGCTTTCCCTTTTTTTCTACATTTGTTTCCTTACAGATATAGATAGGCCGACTCTTGGTCTCCAGGTAGGTCTTAGACAGATACATGCCAAGAATGCCGATACAAAACAGCTGAATTCCCCCAAGCATTAAGATAATACAGGTCATAGAAGGCCATCCGGATACCGGGTCTCCAAAGCACAGGGTTTTTATTAAGATCACTACCAAAAAAATAAAGGCAACACAGCAAAAGAAAATACCCATCACCGATGCCAATGCTAAAGGTGCTGTAGAGAATCCAATGATTCCCTCTATGCTGTAAAGCAAAAGCTTCCAAAAGGACCATTTGGTCTCTCCTGCTCGCCGTTCCACATTCTCGAACTCAATCCACTTAGTCTTAAAGCCAACCCAGCCAAAAATACCTTTTGAAAAACGGTTATATTCTTTCATTTCCAAAATGGCATTCATAAACTGTCTGGTCATAAGTCGATAGTCTCTTGCCCCATCCATAATTTCTGTAGTAGAAATCCGGTTCATCAGCCCATAAAAACGGCGGGCAAAAAAAGACCGCACCGGGGGTTCTCCCTTTCTGGTAACTCGGCGGGTGGCTGCAGAATCATAGCCTTCCTCCTTAATGGCCGCAAGCATTTGGGGAAGTAACTCCGGGGGATCCTGAAGATCTGCATCCAGCATAGCAATATAATCTCCTGAAGACGCTTCAAATCCAGCATAGATCGCCGCCTCTTTTCCGAAATTTCTGGAAAAGGAAATATATTTTACTCTGGAATCTTCCGCTGCAAATCCCTTCACGATCTCAAGGGTCCCATCTTTCGATCCATCATTAACGAAAATCACTTCCAAGTCATATTCTTTTAAATTCTTCGCTATATCACAAAATGCCTGATAAAAATAAGGTAAAACTTCTTCCTCATTGTAGCAAGGAACGATTAGCGAAATCTCTTCTTTTTCCATTAGTTCTCCCTTTTGTAGTTTAATTTCAAAAAATCACTTATTCAAGTAAGTTTCACAGAGTATATTATACTGGTTTTAGTCCCTTCGTCAACGCAAAGAAAAAAGCTTCCTGCCTGCTTGACAGTGACGTGATACTGTATGCCTGCAAGGAACTGGGTCTTACCCCAAGTTCATGCATTGCCATTGAAGATTCCCCTAACGGTGTAAAAAGCTCATTTGACGCCGGCTGTAAAGTTATTATGGTTCCCGATCAAACGGAAGCAGAGGAAGAGACAGAAAAAATGCTTTGGGCAAAAGCCGGATCTTTGGATGAAATCATAAGTATATTGGGAAACTAAAATTTTATACCTATAGAGGTTATTAACCCTATTTATTTCAATTATCAATTAGACTTATAAATACCCCTCCTGTACACTTTAAAAGATAGGGATAAACCAATTTGAGGAGGTAGTCTATGAAAAACAAAAAAGTTACAAAAGTTGTAGCACTGGCTATGTGCGCAACTATGTTGCTTGCAGGATGCGGATCATCAAGTAGTTCAGCAACTTCCGGATCCGAAAGCACCACTGCAACCGAAACCAAGGATGAGTTGCACATTGCAGTCTCAGCAAACCCGCCTACACTGGATGTGCAGACTAGCAATTCTTCCCTAGTAGGTGAGATCGCAGCTCATATTTTTGAACCATTATTTGCAATGGATGACAACTATGAACCTACACCGGTACTTGCAGAGTCTTATGAAGTAAGTGAGGACGGTTCTGTCTATACCATCAAATTACGTGAGGGAGTAAGCTTCCACAACGGCAAAGAAATGACTTCTGAAGATGTAGTTGCATCTATGAACCGTTGGGTTGAAAAGTGCTCAAGAGCAAGTGCCTTAATCGGAGGATCTGTATTTGAAGCTGTGGATAATTATACAGTTAAATTAACAGTGAATGAACCGGCATCCGATATTCTCATGATTCTTGCTAACCCTTCTATGTTTGCAGCTATCTATCCAAAAGAAGTTGTAGAGGCTGAGACTGATGAAGGAATCACCGAATATATCGGAACAGGTCCTTATAAGCTGACAGAATGGAAACAGGATCAATACGTACAGCTTGATAAGTTTGGTGATTTCAAGAATTCTGACAATGCCACTACAGGTCTTGCAGGAAAGAAGGAAGCTGCAACTCCTACTTTGTATTTTGATGTAGTAACCGACGTTTCTACCCGTATGGCTGGTGTTCAGAATGGACAATATGACATTGCAGAGGAAGTGCCAACTGATAACTACGAAGAATTGTCTGAAGATGATAATCTGAAACTGGATGTAGCAAATGGTGGTACCTTGAATCTCTTCTTAAATACAACAGAAGGTATCATGGCTAATGAAGACATGCGACAGGCAGTTCTTGCAGTCCTTAACTGCGAGGATATTCTCTACGCAAGCTACGGCAATGAAGATCTATATGAGTTAAATGCAGGCTGGATGAATTTAAGTGATGCTCAGTGGAGCACAGATGCCGGCAAGGAATATTACAACCAGAATGACCAAGAAAAGGCAAAAGAACTTCTTAAGAAAGCCGGTTACAACAACGAAGAGATTACTCTTGTAACTACACCGGATTATCCGGAGATGTACAATGCAACTTTAGTTTTACAAGAAGAACTTCAGAGTATTGGCGTCAATGCAGTTGTAGACAGCAATGACTTTAGTACTTTCATGGAACATCGTGCAGATCCTAAGCAGTTTAGTATGTATATTACAAGCAATGCATATTCTCTTCTCCCGGTCCAGCTGTCAGCTCTTAACAAGGAGTGGGCAGGCTTAGATGCCCAAGATGTAACCGATGGCATCAAGGCAATCCGTTTTGCAGATTCTACCGATGACGCAAAGGCAGCATGGGAGAATTTACAGACCTTCTTATATGAAGATGGTGCAGCATCTGTAATCGGACACTATACTTCCATCAACGCATTGAATGCAAAGACAGAAGGATATGAATTTTTAAGATATGCACTTTATTGGAATACCACCGTATCTAAATAGGCAAATGACCAAACGACGGATAGCATCAGCGTCCGTCGTTTTTTAAAAGGAGTTCACAATGTTACGATATATAGGAAAACGAATTTTATCCTTGATTCCGGTCATGATTGTAGTATCATTTGTAGCTTTTCTGATCGTATATATGATTCCCGGAGGTCCTGCCACCTCCATTTTAGGATTGGAAGCAACAGCAGATGAAATTCGCACATTAAATGCACAACTTGGTTTTGATCGACCTTTTTTTATTCAGTATGGTGACTGGATTCTAGGAGTATTACACGGGGACTGGGGAAGCTCCTACTTTATGCACGAACCCGTTCTAACCTTACTTGGAGAGTATTTCTTACCTACCATCAGTCTTGCAATTTTTGCACAAATTCTTTCTCTTTTGATTGCCATTCCACTGGGCCTTATTGCAGCCTATAAACGAGGAACCGCCATAGACCTTACTGCAGTCACGCTTTCCCTGATTGGCTCTGCGCTTCCAGGATTTCTCCTTAGTATGTTTTTGATGCTGGCCTTCAGTGTCTACCATCATTGGTTCCCGGTGGCAGGATATGCAGATCTTTCCAGAGGACTTTTAGAACACCTAAAATATTTATTTGTTCCAGCTCTTTCCCTTGGAATTGTACAGGCCGCATACCTGACAAGAATGATCCGCTCCTCTCTTCTGGATGTGCTTTATAAAAATTACATCCAAACTGCAAGAGCCAAGGGGCTAAAAGAAAAGAAAGTAGTGTTGATTTATGGTCTCAAGAATGCAGCTCCCGTTATTTTAACAGCCATTGGCCAGTCTTTTGGCAGTCTTATTACGGGAACGATTGTGACAGAAACCATTTTTAATATCCCGGGCCTCGGAACCCTGACCATGAATTCCATTAACCGCCGAGATGTTTTTGTTATTCAGGGAGTTGTCTTGTTTGTAACCTTATTGTATGTAATCGTAAATCTGGCCGTAGATATTCTATATGGGTTTGTAGATCCAAGGCTGCAGCCAGGACGTAAGTAGGAGAAATCATTATGTATTTTACAAGAAAAAGTATGTCCCAAGCCAGTGAGGCAATTTTCAGAGAGCAAAGACAGCTGAGAAAAGAAAAATTACTGGCAAATCCCGGACTAATTATCGGAGGAATTGCCTTTATCCTTATTCTGCTTGCAGCGATTTTCATTCCTATGTTCAGCTCGGTAGCCCCCAATGCCATGACCGTTTCAGAACGCTTTAAAGCCCCCTGTGCAAGCTATATATTTGGAACCGATGAGTTTGGTCGAGATGTTTTCACACGATTAATGTATGGAGCCAGAGTTTCCCTCTGGGTAGGAGGATGCGTTGCCGCCTTCTCCTGTATCCTTGGAACCATCATCGGTATATATGCCAGCTATTTTAAGATATTGGATCAAATCCTTATGAGAATCTGCGACGGCTTAATTGCGATTCCCGGAATTTTACTTGCTATCGCCTTGATCGCTGCTCTGGGAACTTCCAGCTGGAATGTTGTTCTTGCCTTGACCCTTGTTTATACCCCTAGTGTGGCAAGAACAGTTCGGGCCAGTGCTATGGTTATCAAGGAAGAGCCCTATGTAGAGGCCGCAAAAGTCCAGGGCTTTAGTAACTTTCAGATCCTTTGGAAACTAGTTCTTCCGGGAGTCATTTCCCCTCTAACTGTCCAGGCATCCTTTATTTTTGCCCAGGCTATTATCTCCGAAGCCTCCCTAAGTTTTCTAGGTGCAGGAATTCCGGCTCCAGCTGCTAGTTGGGGAAATATGCTGCAGGACAGTAAGCTGGTATTTTCCAAAGCCCCCTGGACCATGATCTGTCCCGGTCTTGCCGTGGTAATATGTGTTCTTAGCCTGAACCTGCTTGGGGATGGTCTTAGGGATTTCCTGGATCCCAGAGTAAAAGGAGGTGCAAAGAAATAATGGAACAGCAAGCTAATGCATGTGAATGTAAAAATCCAATTTTGGAGGTAAAAGACCTACGAGTGAATTTTTCTGTCCATAAGAAGTGGCTTCCGGCAGTAGACGGTGTAAATCTTTGCATCAAGCCCGGGGAGATCATCGGAGTTGTTGGAGAATCAGGATCCGGAAAAAGTGTTATGTCTCAGTCCATCCTTCGCCTTAGAGATCATGATACCGCCCTGCAATATGAAGGAGAGATCCTGTTTGAAGGGAAAAATCTCCTAAAACTCCCACTTTCTAAAATGAGAGAAATCCGTGGAAATGATATTTCTATTATTTTTCAGGATCCTCTAAATTCCTTGAGCCCGGTACATACCGTAGGCAAGCAACTAAGCGAGATCATACAGCTTCATAATAAAGCAAAAAAGAAGGAGGCCAAGGCTCGTTCTATAGAAATGCTGAAACTAACCGGAATCCCCAACCCGGAGGAATGTATGAGAAAGTACCCCTTTGAATTATCCGGAGGTATGCAGCAGCGAGTAATGATTGCCATGGCTCTGGCCTGTGAACCCAAGCTTTTAATCGCCGATGAGCCTACCACCGCCTTAGATGTAAGTATCCAGGAACAGATTCTTCATCTGATCAAGGACCTAAATGAAAAACTGAAAATGTCGGTTCTTTTCATCACCCACGATATGGGAGCAGTGTCCAAACTTTGTCATAGTGTAAAGGTTATGTACCTGGGCCAAGTTGTGGAGGATGCCGGCACAGAGGACCTATTTGCCAATCCCCTGCATCCCTATACCCAGGGGCTTCTTGCCTGCATTCCACATCTTGGAATAGAAAGGGGAAAGGTCCTTCCCACCATTTCAGGAACAGTTCCATCCTTGACGGAGATTCCAAAAGGATGTCATTTCTGTACAAGATGTAATTATGCCCAGGATAGGTGTACCAAAAGCCAGCCACCTCTTGTCAAAACAAGCGAAGGACATTTTGTAAAATGTTGGGAGTATGCCCAGAACCCAGAAAAGAAGGAGGACTAGACCCATGAGTGATTATCTGTTGGAAATCAAAAATTTAAAAAAGTCATTTCCTCTAAAAAACGGGAAGCTAAAACTTTTAGGGAAAACTTCTCAAATGAGTGCTGTAGACAACTTATCTCTTTCTATCAAAAAAGGAGAGACCTACGGACTGGTTGGGGAATCCGGATGCGGAAAATCCACCACAGGACGAGCAATTGTAGGCTTGACCAAGCCAGACAGGGGTTCCATCTTTTACAAGGGTCTAGATCTTTGCAAGCTAAGCGAGAAAGAATTTAAGCCTCTTAGGAATGAATTGCAAATGGTATTTCAAAATACCCTTTCTGCCTTAAATCCTCGTCAGCGAATCGGCCATATTCTGGAAGATATATTGAAGATCCACAGTGATCTTGACCAAGCAAAACGAAAAGAAAAAGTGGTAGAAGTTTTAAAGAAAGTAGGGCTTTCAGAAGATCATTATTTTCGTTATCCCCATGAACTTTCCGGCGGACAAATTCAGCGTCTTGGCATTGCAAGCGCTCTTGTAATCGGGCCAAAGCTTATTGTCTGCGATGAGCCGGTATCTGCCCTTGATGTATCTATTCAGGCACAAATCCTAAATATGCTTAAAAGCCTCCAGCAAGAATTGGACCTAAGCCTTTTATTCATATCTCATGATATTGGCGTAATCCGTTTTATTTCTGATTATATTGGAGTTATGTATTTGGGAACTCTGGTAGAGGAAACTGATACCGAGGAATTGTTTGCAAATCCCTTACATCCCTATACCAAAGGATTGTTTGCTTCTGTACCGGATGTATATATCAAAAGAGAAGTTTTCTCTGAGCTTTTCGGAGAACAACCGGTAAGGACGGAGGACTTTAAGGGGTGTGCATTTTCCACACGTTGTCCATATGCCACTGAAAAATGTAGGAAAGAAGCTCCCCTCTTCAAAGTTGTAAAGCCGGGCCATAAGGTAGCCTGTCATATGGTAAATCCTATAAACTAAAAAAACTCTGTATTGCTTTTTGAATCAATTCATCAAAAGCAATACAGAGTTTTTATTATTGAAAGAAATCTCGAATCTGTCCCCAGATAATCTTCATGAGACGAGTGCGGGCTTCTATGCTGGCCCAGGCAATATGAGGAGTAATAATTAATTTTGTGCTGTCTTTAATCCTTCCTAATGGATTATCCTTGACCATAGGCTCCTGCCTTAATACATCCAGACCAGCCGCTGCAATCTCCCCCTTTTCCAGGGCATCCGCAAGATCTTCTTCCACAACGATGGGCCCTCGACCAACATTAATAAAGATGGCAGTCTTTTTCATCTTTGCAAAGGCTTCCTTGTCCATAAGATTTAAGGTATCCTCATTCAAGGGAGCATGGACAGACACGATATCTGAAGTTTTCAGGAGGGTGTCAAGATCCACTCTCTCATATCCTTCTTCTATATGTTTGCCCGAAGTAGAATAATAGATCACACGACAGCCAAAGGCCTTGGCGATATCAGCCACCCGACGGCCGATATTTCCCAAACCGATAATCCCCCAGGTGCTTCCGTACAATTCATGAAATACATTGGAAAAATGGGTAAACATCTCATCATTTTCATATCGGCCGGATTTTACATAGTCATCATAATAGCTAATCTTCTCCAAGAGAGAAAATAAGAGGGCAAAGGTATGCTGAGCTACATTTTCCGTAGAGTAGCCCGCCACGTTTCTCCATGCAATGCCTCGAGAGTCCAGGAATTCTTTGTCCAAATTATTGGTTCCGGTGGCTGTCACGCACACAAGCTTTAAATTCGGTGCTTCCCCTACAGTCCTAGCATTAACCTCCATTTTGTTTACAATAATCACATCTGCATCCTGGATTCGTTCCGGCATGTCTTCCTCATTTGTGTAACCGTAACGAATTACCTCTCCCAGTTTTGAAAAATCCGAAAGATCGATATCAGATCCTATGGAATTTGCATCTAAAAAAACGATTTTCATCTTGTTGTCTCCTGCCTTTCTATAAAATCCTTCCTTCTATCCTTTGTAATCTATAACTCTTCCTTAGGAGTTTTCTAATTCTCTTAAAATAATCTCCGTCAACTTCTCTACCGTAAATTCCACAAAACTAATGCACTGTGCTTTTCTCTCCGGAGAATTTTTTTCTTTTCCTCTTGTCAAAATGCGACAGCAAGTGGCACCACAGTGTTCTTTAAATGCATCGTGAAGTTCCTTCGTTAGTCTCTGGCATTTTAAAAATGCATGGTCCCCAGGCCTTCTTCTTCCAAAGAAATAGCCGATGCACATAGTACCACCTGCCAAGGCACCACAAATGCAGCCACCGCCTCCCAGACCCCAAGGGAAGCCTGAGGACATGGCTATGGCATCATCTGACATGTCAAGGTCAAAGCCCTTTTTGATGGCATAAATCACTGACTCTGAACAGGCAAAACCCTGCTGAAAAATCTCAACTGCATCTTTCTTCATTGCTTCTACATCTACATTTGTATTCATATCTTTCCCCTTTCCCTATTCAACTATCCCAAAACTAAAAATGCCACTATCTCTTGTTCTCTTTTTGCATATAAGCTCTCATAAGTCACTTTTAGACTAGCAGATTTTTAATTCACTGACAATCAGTAGTTTAACACAAAAAAGCAAGGGACTGCCACTCAATTAGACAGTCCCTTGTTCTCTCACACCATCACCTGGTGAAGTGCCTCTTCTTCAATTCCAACCTTCTCCATCTGCGCCCTCACCGTCTCTTCTTCCTCCGGCGGTGCACACCATGACAGGCCGCATCCGGCAGAAATACACCGGGGAACAGGTATCAGTCTGCCTGGTATCTGATCTTCTCTACAAGCTTTTTCCATAGCCATGGCATCTGCCGTTGTATGAAAAGTTACAATAAGCTTTAATTCTTTCTTTCTCATAATCCAAGTTCCCTTTCTCTTCCCCGTCAGCCAAGTTCTATTATAAGAATTTTTACTGAATTGTAACTTCAAATCCATCCTCTGTCTGGACAGAAGCTACATTTTTTCCCTGGCTCTTAGCATACTTTTCAACATTCTGTTTCTGATGTGGCTCTGTTACCAGGACCTTCACCGCTCCATCGGCATTCTTTAAAGCCTCCGCAGTTAACATCAAAGGCTCCGGACAGGATAAGCCTCTTGCATCTATTGTTTTCATATGAATCCCTCTTTTCTATTCTAGGCTCTTTTGCAAGCATTTGTAAATGTAATTTTTAAGCTGCTTTTCGTCGATTTGTAAATGCGATCACAAAACAAACGATAATACATACAATCACTGCTATTTTTCCGTTTGTTGTTACAGCTCCGGCAACCACTTCTTTTGTCTCCGGATTAAGGGCTGTTCCGCTAGATGCAAGACCTAAGTTATGACAAAGGGCTGCCCCAAAGAACATTCCTATAACTGTAACCCCTGAATCAGAAGATCCCTGGCCTGCAAGAACAAGCTGACGAAGAGGGCATCCTCCTGCAAGAACTGCTGCAAATCCAACTGCATACATACCAAGAAGATTCCACAAATGTTCAGAATGTGCGATCACTCCCGGTGTATCAAAGCCAAGGACAAAATGTCCTGTTGCAAGATTGTAAACCAACATAACTACAAATAGGCCACCGATTACAGAGATCAGGTCAAAGTTCTTCATCAAAATAATGTCTCTGATACTACCGGCAAAGCACATTCTTGATTTCTGTGCAATTGCTCCAAACAGTAAGCCTCCAATCAAGGAAATGGCGATTGGCGCATGCATACTTCCTGGGCCTGACTGGCTTGATTTAAGCAAGCTTGTAAATAAAGCCAACAAAAGGATCACCACCATAATAGCCGGAAGCACTAGCCCGGATGATTTCTTTGCCGAGTAGGCTCTTCCCAGAGAATAACCCTGTTTTAGGGCAAATACCCCAGTTCCCACTCCAAGGGCAAATCCAACTAAAGCAACCCAGGCATTTAAATCACCTGCTGACATACGGATTACCATACGCAGTGGGCATCCTAAAAACACAAGTGCTCCAACTGTAATAATGATTCCCAGTACAAAACGTGTCATTGTTGATGAACCTGCTGTTGCACAATATTCCTTGGTTCCAAGGGAAATAATAAACGCTCCAAGTACGATTCCAATAATCTCCGGTCTTGCATACTGGACAACCTCCGCCTGGTGAAAGCCCAGGGAACCTGCTGTATCACGGATAAAACAGGCAACACAGATCGCCATATTTGCCGGATTACCAAAATATGCCAGACATGCCGCGATCAATCCACACAGGACACCGGCCAGTGCCATTTTCTTTTTTGAGTCTGCAAAGCTCATACATAACCCTCCAATTTCTCACTCCTCGGCCAATTCTTTAACCGCCCGAATCGCGATTTCTACTTCTTCCTTCGTGTTGAAATGAGAAAAACTAAAGCGGACCGCCCCCTGGTCTACATTATGCAAGGCCTCATGCATCAGGGGAGCGCAATGTCCTCCGGATCTTGTGGAAATTCCATAGGACATTAACAGCTCATCACTGACTTCTGCAGAATCATAAACACCAAGATTAAAAGAAACAATGGGACTTCTCTCCTTCTTGGAAAAATCGCCATAGACCGTCACTCCGGGAATATCTTTGATCCCTTGATAAAAATCCCAGGCCCTCTCTTGGGCTTCCTTTCGCAGAAAATCCAGTCCTTTTTCTTCCACATAGCTTAATGCTGCATTGAGACCTGCAATCCCATGACCGTTTAGGGTTCCTGCTTCCAAGGCAGTAGGCATAAGATCCGGATGATGATGATTATAGGTATCCACTCCGCTACCGCCCCGTTTCAATGGAGGAACGGTCAAGCCTTCTCTTACATAAATGCCTCCGGTTCCCTGGGGTCCGTATAGGCTTTTATGACCGGTAAAGCAAAGTACATCAATTCCCATTTTCTCCACGTCAATTGGAAACATTCCTGCTGTCTGAGAAGCATCTACAATAAACAAGACCTTATGCTTCCTGGCTATCCTTCCAATCTTTTCAATATCATTAAGATTCCCGGTAAGATTGGAAGCATGGGTAGAGACAATAGCCCTTGTGTCCTGCCTTATAGAGGCTTCTAACTCCTCATAGGAAATATTTCCCAACTGGTCTGTAGGCAAAATGGTTAAGACAGCCCCTGCCTCTTTACGCTCATACAAGGGTCTGAGTACGGAATTATGCTCCATGACGCTTGTAATTACGTGGTCTTTCGGATGAATCAGGCCTTGTATTGCAATATTCAGGCTTTCCGTTGCATTGCTTGTAAATGCGATTTGCTTGGGATTCTCTGCATTAAAGAGCCTGCAGAGCCTTTCTCTTGTATCATAAATGATACGGGCTGCATCCAGGGACTCCTCTGTACTTCCACGACCTGCATTTCCAAGGCATCCAAGAGCCTGCACTATGGCCTCTGAAACTCCCGGAGGTTTAGGCAGGGTAGTTGCTGCATTATCCATATAAATCCTATGTTTTTCCATGGCTCTTCCTCTCGCTTTTCTCATATTTCATTATACTGTTTATTAATTTTTTGTCTAATCGAAACCTGTAATAAACGGGTGGACCTATAGATTGTCTCTATATAATCCACCCGCGATTTCTTATAACTATCTTATCTGACTAGTTTCCTTTTCATTTTCTCACATTATTATATAGCAAAGCAAATAATTTTAAAACTTTAGTGTATTTCCTGATCTCTTATGATAAACTTTAAGACAACGTACTGATTACAAAGGCTTATACCTAAGTAAAAAGGCGCCGGACGTATTATAAGACTTGTGTAGGGAAAATGTATTGCACTTTCCCTTATTCGCCTGGGCCTTACTGCCCAGGCCTTTTTATTTGAAAATCTATTTTGGAAAGGAAAAAATTTATGGATACACGTATCGCTCTCATTGGCATTATTGTTGAAAACCCTGATTCTGTAGAGCAGTTAAACCGACTGCTGTCTCAACATGCCCAGTACATTATAGGAAGAATGGGAATTCCCTACCGGGAAAAGAAGATTTCCATCATCAGCATTGCCATAGACGCACCAAATGATGTCATTAGTTCTCTGTCCGGGAAATTAGGCATGCTCCCCGGAATCAGCACAAAAACCACTTATACCAAGGCCTAAGCATACACAAACCTAGGTATTAAGATAGGAGAAGTTTATGGAAACTTTGAAACAACTGGTAGACAAACTGGAAGAAAATCAAACACTTTCTTCACAGGACCTGATCTGCCTTCTTAAAAATCACGAAAACCAAGACCTGCAAGACTACCTCTTTGAAAAATCTTGCAAGATCAGGCAGCGCTATTACGGAAATGATATTTATATCCGGGGACTCATTGAATTTACCAACTATTGTAGAAATGACTGCTATTATTGCGGAATCCGTAAAAGCAATCCCCGGGTTAACCGCTACCGTCTGACCAAGGAGGAAATTCTCTCCTGCTGCTCTTCCGGTTACGAGCTGGGATTTCGCACCTTCGTGCTGCAAGGGGGAGAAGACGGATATTATACCGATGAAGTTATGGTGGATATCATCCGGTCTATTAGGAAAGAACATCCGGACTGCGCCATCACCTTATCTATAGGTGAGCGCTCCAAAGAAAGTTATAAGCTTTTCTTTGACGCCGGGGCAGAGCGTTATCTCCTGCGGCATGAGACCTATAACCGGGAGCATTATAGCTTTCTTCATCCTAAAAATCTATCTCCCAAGCACCGGCAGGAATGTCTTTTTCATTTACGAGATATTGGCTATCAGGTGGGGACAGGATTTATGGTGGGGTCTCCCGGGCAAACTTATTCTTATCTGGCGGAAGACCTTCTCTTTCTCAAGGAACTTAATCCCCAGATGGTAGGCATTGGTCCTTTCATCCCCCATCACGATACCAAGTTTTGTAAGGAAGCTGCCGGAAGCCTGGACCTAACCTTATTTTTGTTGGCTATCATTCGCCTCATGCTTCCCAAGGTGCTCCTACCTGCTACCACAGCTCTTGGAACCATCCACCCTATGGGCAGAGAAAGGGGCATTCAGGCCGGAGCCAATGTGGTAATGCCAAACCTGTCACCGGTAGGGGTGCGAAAGGATTATTCCCTCTACGACAATAAGATCTGTACCGGAGATGAGGCTGCCGAATGCCGCATGTGCCTGCAAAGGCGAATGGAGTCTATTGGCTATCAAGTAGTAGTCTCCAGAGGAGATTCCCTAAATCAGGAATAAGATAATAGCTAATACTTATACGGATACCAAAGCTATGCGTGATAAAATATAAAATATAAGTTGCAAGATAAAATAATTTCTTAGGAGGATATAGAAAAATGTATGATGTAGCATCAAAACACGCTGATGATTTTATTAATCATGAAGAAATTTTAGAAACCCTGGCTTTTGCCGATGAAAACAGCCAGAATCTAGAGCTGATTGACAAGCTGATTGACAAGGCAGCTTTAAGAAAGGGCCTTTCCCACAGAGAAGCTTCTGTTCTTTTGGCCTGTCAGGACCCAGAGCGGAATGAGAGAATTTTCAAACTGGCGGAGCAGATAAAGAAAGATTTTTACGGAAATCGAATCGTAATGTTCGCTCCCCTCTATCTTTCCAACTACTGTATCAACGGATGTACCTATTGCCCCTATCATTTAAAAAACAAGCATATTGCCAGAAAGCAACTGTCTCAGGAGGAAATCAGAAAAGAAGTACTTGCCCTCCAAGACATGGGCCACAAGCGGCTTGCTCTGGAAGCAGGGGAAGATCCTGTAAGAAATACCATGGATTATTATTTAAAATCCATCGAAACCATTTACAGTATCAAACACAAAAACGGAGCCATCCGCCGTGTAAATATTAACATAGCAGCCACTACCGTGGATGATTACCGCCTCCTAAAAGAAGCAGGCATCGGAACCTACATCCTCTTTCAGGAAACCTATCACAAAGAAAGTTATTTAAACCTCCATCCTACCGGACCAAAGCACAATTATGATTACCATACCGAGGCTATGGACCGTGCCATGGAAGGAGGCATAGACGATGTAGGCTTAGGTGTACTCTTTGGTTTGGACAAGTATCGCTATGAATTTGCAGGACTTTTAATGCATGCGGAGCACTTGGAAGCAGCCTTCGGTGTAGGCCCTCACACCATCAGTGTTCCTAGGATTCGGGACGCAGATGATATTGATTCTTCCTCCTTCACCAACGGAATTGATGATGATACCTTTGCAAAGATCGTAGCTTGCATCCGTATTGCTGTTCCTTATACAGGTATGATCATCTCTACCAGAGAAAGCCAGAAAACCAGAGAACGAGTCCTGCATCTTGGAATCTCTCAGATCAGTGGAGGAAGCCGTACCAGTGTTGGGGGATATTATGAACCAGAAGCAGAAGATGAACACTCTGAACAGTTTGATGTCAGTGATACCAGAAGCTTAGATGAGGTAGTAGGCTGGCTAATGGAAATGGGTTACATCCCAAGCTTTTGCACTGCCTGCTACAGGGAGGGACGTACCGGAGACCGTTTCATGTCTCTATGCAAAAGCGGACAGATTCAAAACTGCTGCCACCCTAATGCCCTTATGACCCTAAAAGAATATTTAATGGATTATGCCTCTCCTAAAACCCAGGCTATCGGTGATCAATTAATTGCAAAAGAAGTCCTAAATGTGCCTAATGAAAAAGCCAGGGCCCTCGTTCTGGAAAACTTAAAACTTATTGCGGAAAATAAGGGCAGAGATTTCCGTTTCTAAGAAAAGCAAGGATTCTAACCCTTCCACTTATAATTTAGTTGCAAATTCAGTTATAAATTTAGCTGCAAAACACAAGAAAGGAGCTTCCTATGAGCCTGAATCACACCCCTTCAGCAGACCGCACCCATATCGGAATCTTCGGCAGACGAAATGCCGGAAAGTCCAGCATTATCAATGCCATTACCGGCCAAAGCCTTTCCATTGTTTCTGACATAAAGGGTACCACCACAGATCCCGTTTTAAAGGCCATGGAACTACTTCCCCTAGGTCCTGTGGTTATGATCGACACCCCGGGCCTTGACGATAGCGGAGAACTAGGGGAACTGCGTATCAATAAAGCCTATCAGATTTTAAATAAAACAGACATTGCCCTTCTAGTAATTGACAAAAACCTAGGGTTTACCCCTGAGGACCTGGACATTCTTAAACGAATCCGGGATAAGCACATTCCCTGCGCCATTGTAAAAAACAAATGCGATCTAGAAAGCCCCCAAAAAGAAGAGCCCCTTTCTAAGGATCTTACAGATGATCTTACGGGTGATCTTCCTGAGGAGCTTCTTAGGGATATTCCATCCATAGAAGTAAGTGCTGCCAGCGGAAAAAATATTCGAGAGCTAAAAGAACTGATCGCCTCCTTAGTCCCTGCCGACAATGGGAAACTAGGTCTTGTCAGTGATCTGATCTCTCCCGAAGATTTCATTGTACTGGTAGTGCCTATAGATTCCGCTGCCCCCAAAGGCCGACTGATCCTCCCCCAACAGCAAACCATCCGAGATATTCTAGATACCGGGGCCATTGCTATTGTATCCAGAGAATCAGAACTAAAGGATACTCTAGCTTCTATTGGAAAAACTCCTGCCTTAGTCATTACTGACAGTCAGGCCTTTGAGGAAGTGTCCCAGATTGTTCCGGAAGATATATTGTTAACCTCTTTTTCCATCTTATTTGCCAGACACAAGGGAAGTCTTTCCACTGCTGTATCAGGGGCCAAAGCCCTGGATGCCTTAAATGATGGGGACACTCTTCTCATTAGCGAGGGTTGTACCCACCATAGACAGTGTGATGATATTGGAACGGTAAAACTTCCCCGCTGGGTAAGAAAGCATACCGGAAAGGACCTTAAGTTCGAATTTTCCAGCGGCACAGGTTTTCCTGAAGATTTATCAAAATACAGCCTCATCATCCACTGTGGCGGCTGTATGCTAAATGAGCGGGAAGTTAGCTATCGCATGAAATGTGCAAAAGATGCAAAGATTCCCATTACCAACTATGGCATAGCCATTGCCTATATGAAAGGAATTCTTGATCGAAGCATCCAGGTCTTTAAAGAGCAAAAGCTTGATATCTAAAACTATTGCTATACAATGCTAAACAATAAGAAATCTTTTATTACAAAGAGCCTCCCCGGCGAAATCCCGCCAGGGAGGCTCTTTGTATTCTTTAGCTTTAGTCTTTGTGCTTATTTTTTAGCTTTGTTTTTCTACTTACATATTATTTGTTGGCCATATGGTCAGTATGCAGGAGCATATGGGCCTTATGGGAATTAGGCTCCTCAAAATATTCCTGGTAAAGTTTTTGAACATCCGGATTCTCATGAGAATAGCGGATATTGGCATTTTTGTCCAGGTAATAGAGGTTTTTACCACGCTCAAAGGCCAATTCTTCTCCGTCATGAATAGGCTGGCCACCGCCGCCTACACATCCTCCGGGGCATGCCATAACTTCCACAAAGTCATAGTGGGCTTCTCCCCGCTCAATCTTATCGATCAGGGCTCTTGCATTTCCCAGTCCGCTGACTGCTGCCGTGCGCACCGTCACATCATCCACCTGGAAAACAGCCTCCTGCACTCCGTGATGTTCATTAAGACCGCTACTTCTAACAGCCCCAAAAGCATCTGCCGGCGGATTTTCCTTCTTCAGCAAATAGTAGGCAGTTCGCAGGGCCGCCTCCATAACACCACCGGTAGCTCCAAAGATCACACCAGCTCCGGTACCTTCCTGCATAGGGCGATCACTTTCCCTGTCTACCAAGGTAGAAGGCTCAATATGAGCAGCCCTTATCATCCGCAAAAGTTCTCTGGTGGTTACCACCGCATCCACATCGTGGCCTGCATATTCTTGGTAGTAAAGTTCCATTTCACGCTCACTCTTTTTAGCCACACATGGCATTACGGATACGGTATAGATTTTCTCCGGATCCACCCCAAGTTTTTGGGCAAAATAAGTCTTCATGACTGCCCCAAACATTTGCTGTGGAGATTTGGCTGAAGATAAATATTTCACCAAATGCGGATATTGGGACTTAATGAAACGGATCCATCCCGGACAGCAGGAGGTAAACATAGGTCGGTCTTTTAACTCACCGGAGCTAAATCTTTTCAGGAACTCTGTTCCCTCTTCCATAATGGTAAGGTCCGCTGAGAAGGAGGTGTCAAATACATAATCTGCTCCCAGTCTCTTCCATACATCCACAATCTTGCCTACTGTGGCCTCCTGTCTTGAAAGTCCCAGCTCTTCACCCCAGGCAGTACGTACTGCCGGCGCGATCTGTACAACTACGATTTTCTCCGGATCGGAAATAGCATTCCATACCTTTTCTGTCTCATCCCGCTCGGTTAAAGCTCCCACCGGACAATGGGTAATACACTGGCCGCAGAGAGAACAGGAAGCCTCCTCAATCTTCTTGTGGCCTGCCACATTGATGGTAGTTCTGGAACCGGTTCCTTCCACATCCCAGATACTTAAGCTCTGGACCTTATCACATACCTGGATACAGCGCATACATTTAATACATTTAGACGAATCACGAATCAGAGGAAAGTCCTTGTTCCATGGCTGTTTTTCAATCTCCATCTTAAAGGGAATCTGTATAATATTCAGGTCATTTGCCACCTTCTGCAAACTGCAATTGCCACTTCGAATGCAGGTAACACACTCACAATTGTGCTGAGACAAAATCAGTTCCACAGTATTGCGTCTGTTTCTTCGCACCTTAGGACTGTTGGTATAGATCACCATACCTTCCTCTACTGTATTGTTACAGGAAGTAATCAGCTTATCCTTCCCTTCAATTTCTACTACACAGACACGACAGGCTGCAATCTCATTAATATCTTTTAGATAGCACAGCTTCGGAATCGGAATTCCATTCTGTCTGGCAGCTTCCATGATTGTGGTATTTTCCTTTGCAGAAATTAATTTTCCATCGATTGTAAGATTTACCATAATTCTTCTCTGCCTCCTTTAAAGATTCCATATCCGAAATGGTCACAGCGCAGGCACCTTCCGGCCTCCTGTCTGGCCTCATTTTCTGTCATGCAATTTTCTACTGCCTCAAAATCACAGACTCTCTCGCAGGCCTCACGCTCTGTAAGATCAATACGTCCACAAGGAATCTTGTCATCTAGCTTGGCCTCCGGAATCTCCACATCGCAGGAAATCTCATGATGGTAGCCTAGGTATTCATCAATATTTGCTGCCACAACCTTAGCTGCCGCAATGGCCTTAATTACCGTAGCAGGTCCGCTAGAGCAGTCTCCTCCGGCATATACATCCGGCATATCCTCCACCGCTCCGGTTTTTGTGGTAATGATTTTTCCTCGGGATACAGAAATACCTGCCTCCTCAAAGTGGGCAGTCTCTATATTCTGTCCAATAGCGACTACCAAAACATCACAAGGAATGTAAATGTCATCCTCTCCGGTAGGACGGACACTTGCCCTGCCATTTTTAATGGTGCTTATCATCTGAGGTGTCACATAGAGACCCCTTACGTGATTGTTCTCATCTACATCGATGGCTGCCGGGGCCTTCAAAGTCTGAAGCTCAATTCCCTCAGCTACGGCTCCGTTGATCTCTCCCGGAAGGGCTGTCATATCCGCCATCCTTCTTCTGTAAACAATACTTACCTTCTTTGCCCCCAGTCGCTTAGCTGTACGTACCGCGTCCATAGATACATTACCGCCCCCAACAACTGCAACCTCCTTGCCGGTAAGGTCTGTAATAATATTTTTACCAATATTTCTAAGAAACTGTACCGCAGACATAACCCCTTCGGAATCTTCTCCCTCAAGGCCTAGTTTCTTATCGGTACTTGCACCGATGGTTATAAGCACCGCATCATATTCCTTACGAAGTTCCTGAATGCTAATATCCTTACCAATCTTATTGCCATATTTTACCTGCACGCCGGTTTTTAAAATAGCATTAACATCCTCCTCTAGGCGCTCTTTTGGAAGACGGTAATTGGGAATACCATAGCGGAGCATACCCCCAAGCTTTGGAAGCATCTCGTATACGGTAGTCTGGTGTCCCATTAACTGTAGGAAGTAAGCAGCACTAAGACCTCCGGGGCCTCCTCCAAGAACTGCGATCTTCTTTCCGGTAGAAGGGGCACATTTTGGCGGGTCTACCTCTCCTGCAAAATCAGCTGCTACCCGCTTAAGTCCCCTGATATTTACCGCATCATCCACCATATTTCTCCGGCATCGAAGTTCACACGGGTGCTCACAAATAAAGCCACAAGTGGTAGGGAAAGGATTGTCCTTACGAATCAGACGAATGGCGTCCTTGTAGCGACCCTCAGCAACCAAGGCTATATAGCCCGGTATATCCACATGAGCCGGACATAAGGCCACACAGGGTACCGGCTGACTGTAGGTGCAGGTACATCTGCCGTGCTTAATATGCTCAATATAATCATCCCGGTATCCCACCAGCCCCTTATAGACCATATGGGCTGCCTCATAACCTATGGCACAATCTGCCGATTCCATAATAGAAAGGGCAGTCTCTTCCATGGTATCAAGAGTCTCCATGGTGGCATTGCCATCCAACACATCTTTAATAAAATGATTCAATTGTCCAAGACCAATTCTACATGGCACACATTTGCCACAGGTCTGGGCATGACATAACTCCAGAAATGCTCTGGACATATCTACCGGACATAAGCCCGGAGGACTTGATTCGATTCTTCTCTCTAAATCCTTATACAGCTCTTCCATTACAATACGTGTACGATTCAGAGTCCTAAGTTCCAATCTACTCATATAGCCTCTTCTCCTCTCTGCTATCCATTTGTATAGTTACAAATTTTCCACAATTGAGTACATTCTATCAGAAAATAGGGGCAAAACGAATAGGCTCTGCATAAGTAGTTTATTTAACAAAACTGTCATGATTTTCCGATTATGCTATCTGCATTATAGGGCGATATCTCCTCCTTTTATTCCGAATAGTGCATTTTCTTAAAAAAGTTTTTCGCATCTCTTAATTCCATTAAAAACACGCCATTGGTAGAATACGCGTAGGCTTTTTCATTCTTTGTCCCCGGAACAAATCTAACTCTCTTTAATCTATTATCCTCACCTATCTGATAAAGTGGAATATTAAGCCCATGAGGATTACGTAAACGCAGGAATATTTTGGTCTTGTTTCCCACCTGATGGGTCTCGGTATTTAATAGGGTATAGGCATGCTGGGAAAATATTCCATTCAAATAACTTTCCCCTTCCGTTCCTTTTATATCCCTTTGTTCTTCTTTCACTTTATAGATTTTACTTTCCAATTCAATATCTTTCTTTTGGTCCAGAACCGTCTTAATCTGCTGGTAGAAGGCTTTCTCACTGTCGGTATATATATCCATATCTCTGCCTTCTGTTTTTATTTTCTTTTCATAGCTTTCCACTAAGCCCAAGGCAACTTTTTTTAATTCACTGCCCTGTTTTCCACACAGATTCCAGCATTCCGACAGAAGTTTACGCATCTCTTTGGGAACTTCTTTTCCTAAAAGATTCTCCTCATAGTAAAGTGTATGTCCCTCTCTTCCTTCACGCTTGGCAGCTCCTATATATCCCTCCAGTTTCTGATAGGACTTTTTCAGTGTCTCTACAAAAGCCTTCTGATCCATCACGTCGATCTCCAGTTCATGATTGTCCAAAAGCATCTGCTTTTTCAAGAGGTCTTCTACCTTTTTATTGCAGTTCAGCTCTTTTTTCAGTTCCCCCTTTTTTCTCCATGACACACTGCGCCCTGCCAGATAATCAAAGGCTGACCTGTCATTCTTATGCATCTCTTCGTAATAGATCAGCGCAGGAGTCTCCATTTTATATTTTCCCCAGGTATTTATCTTACCCTCATCCATACGTCCCCGGAACATAGAAAAGTCATTTGTAACGATCTTACTTGTTCTTGCCTTCACTCCTGTCAGGTCCGTAATGGTCTTGTATGACTCGCCGGAAGCCGCCCCTACATAATTCCACTTTCCGCTTTTATTATTTAAATTCATGGAACCATAATCTCTTATTGATGCATAGGCTTTTTCCAATAATTTAATCCAGATGGCCCCTCTGGAAGCTCTTTCTATATTTTTACCTTTTGCATTTTTCATTTCCCCAATGGTCTTATCCACCTTCACATACAGATACTTTTTCCCTTTTTTATCATAGAAGCGAACAGTAACGGTACCATCCATATTATCCCTCATCATTTCCTTAATCTTTCCCGGTGACCGAGCCACCAAGCTGGAAACAGCCGCGATAAAAAAACAGTCTCCAAGCTTACCCTGTCCAAAATCTTTCAGCGTAGGATCATGGGGAAAGAGGGGCTTATCTTTCACCGATACAAAATGGAAATGATGACACTTCTTTTTTTCTATCTCCTTTTCTTCCTCATCAATGTCCAAATTGGAATCAGAACGATAAATCTCCTTTTTCGGATTTTCAGGCTTAATCAAGTTTCCCTGCTCTTCCATCCGCATCCAATTATAAAGTTCAGCCGCATACTGTTTCTCCTGGGATGAAGATGCCGTCTTTATGGCCCGATGAAGTTCTTTCTCTAAATCTGTACGAATTTCACTCTCTTTCTTTTCATATGCCTCGAGAGTCTGGACATTCATGGCCTGATGATTCTGAATGTCTCGATCAAGACAAGCAAGAATTCCGTTAAATGCAGAATTTTCCTTCCAAACACGGTCTTTCTGAAGATTCGCCACCATAGCCTTCGCCACCTGCAAAATGCGTCTCTTCTTGTTGGCAATATTCTTATAATCCTCCATACTCTCCAGGATATTGGTTCGATATCGGTAATAGCCCTCACTGCGTTCTACGTATGCCCCTTCATCCTCTCCTTGTAGTTTAGCTTGTGCTTGTACCTGGTCTTGCGCTTGCGCCTGATCCTTAGCTTGCGCCTGGTCTTGGTCTTGAGCCTGGTCTTTAGCTTGCACCTGGTCCCGGCCAAGCCCCACCCGACGCTCTAACTGCTGAAGACTAGCATCTACAACATATGGATTCTCCAGTATCTCCCACTGGTCCTGCTTATTTTCAGTCAATGCCTGATAGTCATGCCAATCACTGCTCCACCTAGAGGACTGGGCAGGCATCTTTTTCCCCTCTGCCAGGGCCTCGATTTTTTTCTTATCATAGTGCCTGTTATTAATATCCATGCCATAATCATTCAGGATGGTATTTACATGTTTCTGGTAATATTCCATGATACGGTCTGCACGTTCTACCGCTGCTTTTTGCGCCAAAGAAACCGGATGTTCTTTCCGCCATATCTTAGCGAACAGGTAATAATCTATAAGATAGAAGCTGTCCTTAATACTTTGGATAATATGTTCCGGACTCAAAAATTCCTTTCGCTTTTCTTCATTCTCCCAGAGACGGTCCACTTTCCCAAGGTAGTCACTAATGACATCATCCTGGGAAGCTTTCGTATTTCTCCATTTGTTAATTTGTTCTTGATGATTGTAGCCTGTAGTCTCCTTTTCCAGATATTTTGCCGTCCTCGTCATCTCAACGCGCTCCAAATAGTCTTCTCTTCTCTTGTTTATTTTTTCAATGGACCCAGGAATATAGCTTATGTAACTAATCCAAGGTTCCCTATTATATTGGGCTAACTCTTGACTTTTTATTTCCAACCTTTCTGCTGTGATCTGATCCTCCAACTCCACTGTAATCTCTTTTCCCTGAGCCATCAAAATTTTAAGACCATGATTTTTTTGCTGAGCATATTTCTTGTTTTTTGCCTCAAAAAGCTGCGAGATAAGCTTCCTTGCCGATTCTTTTTGATTTTCATATGTTTGGTTCAGATCCGCCAAGTTCTTCTGTAGGATTTCGGATTGCGGATTCTGAGCAGCCTTCTTCTTGGCTTCCCGAAGCTTTGCACTAAGATCTGCAAGATTAGGCTCCTCCTGTCTTATCCGCTCCTCCGCCATATATTCCTCTGTAGCAATATCAAAAAGCTTCTTCTCAATCTCTCTGATTTCTCCTGCCAATTTTTCTCTTTTAGCATCCTCGGAATCTTCTATCGGAGGCATCCGTCCCGGCTGCATTCTCCCCATCATCTGCGGAGCATTCTGCACTGGAATCTGCGGATTATGCTGCTTTTTTTTCACCGATTTTTTTTGTATCAGTCCTGTCATCCTTATCCTCCTCGTACTATCGGATATCCAGCTTCCCTAGATATAATTAATTATACGATAAAACTCAATAAGGAGCGAAAAAATTAATGCCAATTTAATGCCACTTGTAAATAGCAAGCTCCACTGTACATATCCAAACTATTATTTTTTAAGCAAAAAAAGATGAGGCAACGAATTTCTCGCCGCCTCATCTTGGTTACTTTAACTATTTTTTATTTTGATTTAAATGCAGTCTCTGTTGAACCCGGTGCAGCATCACCCTTTGGTACAAGAACAATTTGAACTCCTTCTAACCGTTTTGCATAGCCTGCTGTTCCTGCACTCTCTCCGTTCTTTGCCCATCCAAGCCATCCAAAGGTCTGAACATGAGTTCTGTAATAAATATCATATTTCTCAGACATTTCTCCTGTCAGCTTAATTTGAATAGCTTCCAAGCGTTTTGCTTTACCTGTTGTTCCACTCAGTTCGCCATTCTTTGCCCAGTCATTCTCCCAACCATAGGTCTGAACATGACTACGATAGCAAATATCACCACTAACAGAAGTATCTGCCAGGTTAATTTTGATACCTTCCAATCGCTTTGCCTGTCCAAAAGTACCACTTGTAGTTCCATCAGATACTAGATCCTGCCAACCGTAGGTTTGAACATGGGACTGATAAGAAACAAAACTTTTTGTCACATAAGGTGTCTGGGTGCTTCCTGGAGCATCGCCTCCCTTTTTCACAAGCTTAATTTCAATTCCTTCTAAGCGCTTTGCATAGCCTGCTGTTCCTGCTGGCTCGCCATTCTTTGCCCAGTCAAGCCATCCATAGGTCTGCGAATGAACTCGGTAATAAATATCATATTTTTCAGCCATTTCATCTGTCAGCTTGATTTCTATAGCTTCCAGTCGTTTTGCTTCTCCGGTAGTTCCGCTGGTTTCTCCATCTTTTTTCCATTCAGATTCCCAACCATAGGTCTGAACATGGGTACGATAAACAACAGAACCTTCATAAGGTGCATTATCTAATTTAATCTTAATACCCTCAAGGCGCTTTGACTTTCCGGTAGTTCCGCTGGTCTCACCGCCTTTTCTCCATTCAGATTCCCAACCATAGGTCTGAACATGAGTGCGGTAGTTAATGTAGCTATTTTCATCACCTTCTACGATCGAGAACTCCTGCTTATCGCCTTTACTTATTACATAATTAGCGCTATCAAGACTTGCATAGGCTGTATATGTTCCCACTCCTACAGCTTGACCTTTTGCATCTTCAAGGCTCACGTTAACATTAACTGTTTCCCCGTCCACTAGGCCATCAATACTTGCTACCGGAAGCTTTGCACTTCCATCATAGACCATGTCGATATTGGTCCAATTAACCTCTACTTCTTTTGCTGTGATTGTAACCTTTTCAGAACCATATTTCGGCTTATATCCAGATTTCTTTACTTTATAATATACTGTATAGTTACCAACATCCTTCATTTTAGGAATCTTACTGGTATAAGAACCATTTTTTTCCAAACTATATGTGACTGTAGCCCCTTCTGTACTTGATGTCACCGTTATGCTATGCTCTTTTCCATCGTAGATACCTGTATAGCCTGCTGAGTAAATGGCGTAGCCATTCTCATCACCTTCTACGATTGAGAACTCCTGCTTATCGCCTTTACTTATTACATAATTAGCGCTATCAAGACTTGCATAGGCTGTATATGTTCCCACTCCTACAGCTTGACCTTTTGCATCTTCAAGGCTCACGTTAACATTAACTGTTTCCCCGTCCACTAGGCCATCAATACTTGCTACCGGAAGCTTTGCACTTCCATCATAGGTCATGTTGATATTAGTCCAATTAACCGCTACTGGTTTTGCTGTGATTGTAACCTTTTCAGAACCAACTTTCGGATTATATCCAGCCTTTTCCACTCTATAGTATACTGTATACTCACCAACATCCTTCATCTTAGGAAGGTCTGTGGTATAAGTGCCATTCTCTTCCAGACTATATGTGACTGTAGTCCCTTCTGTACTTGGTGTCACTGTTATGCTATGTTCTTTTCCATCATAGGTACCTGAATAACTTGCCGAATTTGCCTCAACAGGTCCGATAGCCACATTTCCATCGTCATAGGTCTTGCTTACGCTCTGCACCTTATCAAATGTTCCAGTCGCATTGGTTGCACTGTTGCCATCTTCATCATAAACCCAATTTTCTCCATCCCATGGAGAGTATTCAGTAACATAGTTGGCATAGGCAAGGCCACCAAGAGCGTTACTGCTTGAAAGATCATCCCATTCTGTCGTTCCATTAAAACCAATATATACAACATAGGAATCCTCTGCTTGACCTCCGTCAGGTTGAACATTAGACCAGTATTGCGTACCACTTACAACTGTATTCCCAGCCTCTGGTGTACCCCAAATCCAACTCCAGCCCTCTCCGATACCATTCTGCATATTTAAGCCGTAACCCGCATTTGGAAGACCATTATCTTCAAAATTAGTTGAACTACTAGGAACTGCACCCAACCAAATACGACCATTGCTAGATTTAAGCATATTAATCAGCATATTATTCTCATCTATGCTGGTTACTGTAATAGGATGACCCTTATATCCCTCATAGGAATCCGTGTCGCCCTCCAACATGGTATTCATAGAAGAATTCCAAGTATCACTCGACGAAGAAAGTCTATAATAATGACCATTATAATAAACATCTCCATCCGCAGGTGTATACTTGGCTGCCGAAATCGTAATCTTGCCCGCTCCTTTATAGACAATAGTAGATAAATCTGCTGTAATATCTTCTACAGAAGCGCCCTCAGCTACAGTATACTCTACACCAGTCAGCTCACTGCCAATATCAGCCTGCGACTTGCCATAAGTTCCGTTAGAAAAAGTACCGGCAATCGTTTCCGGAACAGTAAAACTTCCTCCGTCGAAATAAACACTATATACCTTAAATGGGGTCCCCTCACTTGTTGGAATTGTAACATCGGCCGTATAACCTCCGTCGATGCTTCCACTTCCATTTTCAGCTATGCTGAGACTAGCGGAAGTGGACTCTTCCGCAAAAACTGTGGTTGTTAGGGGGGGGGGGATAACAGGCTGACTTATCATCGTCAGTGCCAATGCACAGCTTCCAAGCTGTCTTCCGATTCTTGATTTCATACACTTTCCTCCTTCGAAATTATAGTCGTGTCAAAACAACCTGCTTTTTTTCTACGGCTTGTTTTTCATAGGTTGTTGAACACAATTCATCTAACTATGCTTAGTATACCATATTCATCTAAAAAAAACACCTTTTATCCTCTTTTATTTTCATTTTTTGATGTTTTTTCTGTCAAATTGTCTGAGATTTTCGAATCGCAACTCCAAAAGACACGAATAGTCAATTAACTAACCATACAAAACCGGAGGAATGGATATGTTCATTGGAAGAAAATCTTCTTCCCGTCCGGTAACCACGCAGGCTCTCCCTACAGGTAGTCCCCTAACATTTCTCTTACGTTTTTTTCTATCATTTTCATAATAGTCATGCACTTATCTTTCTTCAGCCCAGCTCTTGTACCCACTACAAGAATTTCTTTTTCTCCCGGATTACGTCCATTGCCAGGGTACCAACTAACCGGTCATGATAATATACCTGCAAGGATTTATCTCGACTCATTAATAACCTCCTGAATATTCCTATAGGGCACATTGTGAAAATCTCCCGCAGCTCATAGACGCCAGTTTCTCCTGCGAAATAGAACCTCTTTTTCTGATGTTGCGCCCCCGTTTTGCAAGTTTCCGATCCAGTTCTTCCGCTGTTTCCCATACAAGCTGTCGCATTCAACCACCTCGCTTTACAGATAATATATTATCTAAGTTTTCTAATTTTATGTTTTTTAGATAATATATGGTCTATAATTATCTTACTATTTGTTTCTTGTAAGAACAAGAAAATCTTAAACAGCGGAAGCTACACTTGAAGGCCGGAAATTGTAAGATCAAAGGGCCATTGGTCCTGGCACAGAAAGCTCATTTTCTGATAAACATCTTGGCGGCTCATGGACTTATGGTCTCCTAGCTGATATTTTCTTCCCAGCTGTCTGTAGGTATGAACGCCCAGTCTGTGGTAGGGCAAAAATTCCAGTTCCCTGCAATTTTTTAGTTCCCGACAAAACTCTGCTGTCTTCCGGATATTTTCCTCATCATCGTTAACACCAGCCACCAGGGGCAGACGGATATGAATGGAAGATGGCTGGCATATGGCATCTGCCCTGCGAATGTTATCCAGAATAAGCGCATTGTCCTGGCCAGTCCATTTCTTATGTCGCTTAGGATCCATACATTTCACATCTGCATAAAACATCTGCAAGTGGGGCACAATTCTTTTTACATTTTCAAAAGAGGTTAACATATCCAGTTCTGCAGCTGTATTGATACCGGCATCATGGCATGCTTTAAGCAGGGCCTCTGCAAAATCAGTCTGGCAGAATACATCACCGCCAGAGAGAGTTAAACCACCACCTGAATAGAAGAAAAACATCTCATCCTTCAGTATCTCATGCATAACCTCTTTTACCGTCATTTCTTTACCATAAATCTGATGTGCCCGGTAATTGCAGACATCAACACACTGAAAACAGCTTGTGCACCGGGCCTTGTCCCGGACAAGCTCCCCGGTCTTTTCAGTCCGGGAAAGGGCCTGCCTAGGACACAGGCGGATGCAGGCCCCGCATCCTGTGCAGCGCTCTTTCATATAGTAAACTTCCCGCTGCCCTGTTTGTGACTCTGGGGTTGAACACCAGGCACAGCGAAGGGGACAGCCCTTGAAAAATACCACAGTTCGCATACCCTTTCCGTCTGAAAGAGATAAGTGTTCAATTCGAAGAATATTTGCTTTTAAGTCCATATGCTCTTCCTTTTTCTTCTTAACAGATATCAGAATGGGAGGTTCTGGAGATAATATCATCCTGGACCTCTTTTCCAAGTTCCGTAAAGTATGCCGTATAACCTGCCACACGCACCAATAGTCCCTTATAGTCTTCTGGATGTTTCTGGGCCTCCTTTAAGGTCTCTGTATCAATTACATTAAACTGGGTATGGAATACTCCTAGGGAGCACAAACTCCTCAGATAATTCATAAGCTCCTTGGTAGAGTTGGGGCTGTCGCGAAATTCTGTATCCATCTTGACATTTAAGAGGGTTCCCTGATTAAAACGGCCATGAGGAATATGGGCAATAGATTTAAGCACTGCCCCCATCCCCTCTGTATCCGTTCCCTGATTTGGTGATACCCCATCTGCTAAGGGTTTCCAGGCCCGACGTCCCGAAGGAAGGGCACCAACTTCCAGACCAAAAGGAGTATTTCCGGATACCGGAAGGATGCCCGGGGTCATTTTGCCAAATTTACTGTGGAATGACTCGATATAGTCTGCAATAAAGCAGAACAGATCACCGGTCAGTTCATTTACTTCATCATCATCATTTCCATATTTTGGAGCCTCTTCACACATCCTTTTGACATCCTCATAGCCCACAAAGTCTGCATCCAGAGCATCTAAAAGACGCTGCATACTTATTTTCTTATCATCAAATACAAGTTTTTTTACTGCAATCAGGCTGTTGATTAGGTCAGCTACACCGATGGCATCAATACCATTTCCCAGGTTATATTTTGCCCCGCCCCATGCATAATCTTTGGCATTTTCCACACATTCATAGAAAGAAAGGGAAAGAGCCGGAACAACTCTCTGGAAGCCAATATCATCGCACACATGGCTGGAGGCTACCGTTCCCCTAAGCTCATAGCGGATCTGCTCTTTGACAGCCTCCTCAAACTCTTCGTAGGTCTTAAAGGTGGTGGGGTCCCCGGTCTTCTCTGATGCCTGCACACCGTACTTGCGGCTCTTGCCGTTTAAAAGGGCAAATTCAACAGCTGATCCTAAGTTAAAATCTGCATAAGCCGTATAGCACCTTTGCTTGCCTTCCAGGTTAGTTTCAACACAGCCGCAGGGATTCCAGTTATAGGCCTCCTTCAAGGGAATTCCCTTATTTAAGAGCATCTGAATTCCCACTTCATCATTATGAAATGCCGGGAAACCGGTTCCTAGTTTCACAAGCTCTGCAATCTTCTTTAGGAAACTGCTGGGGTTTTTTGCCATATTGTAGCGAACCGACAATGACGGCTGATAAAGCTGTACCTCTGCAGTTGCCTGTAAAATTAAGTAGGATACATCATTAACCGCATCCATGCCTCGCTCATCCACACCACCGCAGCATACGTTCTGGAACATAGGATATCCGGCTGAAAACTGGGCGGTAACCTTATCCTGGAAGAGGCACTGCTCAGAGAATTTAACCCACAAACAGTCTAAAAGTTCCTGGGCCTCATCTTCTGTCAGCCTTCCAGCCTCCATATCCGCCTTATAAAAAGGATATAGATACTGGTCCATACGTCCCGGATTGTAGCTGGCTGCATTCTGTTCCATAAAAATACAGGTCTGATAAATGTACATTGACTGGATTGCTTCCCGGAAGCTGCGGGCAGGTTTTGCCGGAACCTGGTCACAGGTTTGGGCAATCTGCAAGAGTTCTTTTTTTCGTTTCTCATCAGGCTCTTCCTCTGCCAGTTTTCTTGCTTCTTCTGCATAGCGGTGTCCCAGTTCCACGATACCGTCTGCTGCCAGTTCCATGGCCTTTAGATATTCAATTTTCTCATAGTCCCCGGGGCGGGTAATATCCAGTGTATCAAGAACCTTATGAATATGTGCCTTGATTCCTTCCATACCTTCATTGATGACTCTAGAGTAACCTGCAGTGGTCTCGCCCCAGCCCCGAACCGATTTACGGTTAATATAGAGAGCCCCGCAGTCCCGTAAGGTTGCCGCAAAATCCGGGCATTGAACCAGCCACTGTTCATAGGTAGATCGTCCCTTCCAGTAGGGACGGATGATCTCCTCAAATGCCTTCCGATCCTCCGGGCGCAGGTAAAAGGGGTCATATGGACGTTCACTTATAGTATCCAACTCATCATCCAGAACTGACCAGCAGGTATCCACACTTAAAATGCCGCCCCGCTGTTTGCTTCCTGCATTACCCACAATCAATTCATCTTCCCAGATCTTTACCGTCTTTTCTAGACATTGTTTCTTAAAGGCATAAGCCTTTCTAATGCAAAGGGGCTGCCCTTCTGATTCCTGGAAGCCCTTTGTAAGTATGATGGCATTTTCCAGATCCATCTCAGGCCGGGTATCAAGAACTCTCTTCTTTAAGCGATCAATCCGGTCCATGTATTGTTTTCTTTCCTTGGCTGCCATATTTTTCCTCCAATCACAAATCTTTAGCAAGCAACTTTTGTTGACTGATTTTAATATAGCAATCTCCCATATGTAATGGTACAATATTCATGGCAGAAAATATCAAATTATTATCAAAACAAGAACTTAAAGCCCTTACAAAAAACGCAAAACAGAGGATAAATGATTTGAAAAATAAAAAAGAATTTAAAGAAGTAAATCGCTACCAGGATTCTGACTTTCCCGTAAACGTTTACTATGCAGATATTCATTCTATGCAGCCACCGGGACGATGGCTGCATGATTTTCACTGGCATGAAGAACTACAGATTACCCTGGTAACAAATGGCAGCCTTACTATGCAGGCCGATAATTCCACGATCAAGGCGAAAAAAGACGACATTATCTTTATCAACAGCACCATAATCCATGCCGTAACCCAGATGTCTGCTGACGGTTCCTACGCAAGCTTAAACTTTCCCTTTCGTCTCCTTGCATTTTTCCCCGGCAGCCGCATGGATAAGGACTATGTCTTGCCTTATATCACCGGCGAAAAGTTTTCTTCTCTTCTGATTAGTCCCCATGAACCTTGGCATGAAGAAATGGCCACCTACTTAAAGAAAATTATTGATTTGTTTATTTCAAAACAGATTCGGGGAAATGAATACTCCATCTGCGTAATGATCGTCTCCATATGGAAGGAACTAATCTCCAACTACAGGTTCGAGGATACAAAAAAATCCGTCAATGTCCTGCGGCAACAGCGACTGCAAAACATACTAACCTACATTTATGATCATTATTCAGAGGACCTGCAATTAGGGGATCTGGCCAAGGCCGGCAGCATCAGCAATGCCGAATGCTGCCGAATTTTCCATGATATTCTTCATACCTCACCATACAATTATCTGAAGAACTACCGGATCCAGGCCAGTGTTGCCCTGCTAAAAAGTGACCTGTCCGTCTCAGAGATCGCCGGACGAGTCGGTTACAATCAGGTTAGCAACTATATTGCCACATTCAAGCAGATCATCGGCTGCACACCGGCCCAGTACCGAAAGCAGCAAAAAAAATAAATAATGGCACCGCCTTTAAGGCCAGTGCCATTATTTTATCAAAGCAAACACAGTAACTTGTTTGTAACCATTATAGTAGCATGATACAGATTGAGACCAACAAACCTGCACATCAGGGTTATTTAATTTCCATTCCTCTAATTGAGAAAAAGCTTTTAGATCAGCATTTTTACTCTTGGACTGAGTGTACACAATTTGATTAATTACATTCGACGGTTCAATGTCATACGATAAAGCCCCAGCGGAAATTTAAGAGTGCCTGACACCAATGTGTTTAACTCATGGTCATTGTGGTTATATGTCAATCTCGTCCACCAGTTAGTACATTCAAAGTTTTCGGCATATATCTTTTTAACACCTTCCAAGTCCCCGTAATCACTAGGGTAGATAGCACGACAAGAGTAATCCAGCTCAAAATCATATTGATATTGCAT
>CAVAKZ010000002.1:66899-114972 GCA_963589425.1 Parabacteroides distasonis
CAGCGCAAAATCATATTCATATTGCATTTCGTAATAAGATTTCTGAAAATTCTAAAAAAGATATCATGTACACAATATAAAAACATACCTATTTTTGTATACGTCTTCGGAACACAAAATGCTTGTCTTCTAATAACATAAAATAGAGGAACTAAACATAAGACTCTGACCAGATAACATACTCCGTTCACCTCAAGACTCATCAAACATTCCGCCGTAACGATCATTAAAATCACCACAAGTATTATTTTGTACTTCTCTGTCACTATGCACTTTTCAAAATCCGAATAGAAATTCAAACCAATCCATGAGCCTAACAAATATATTGGCACAAAATACCAAAATGCAAAATAATCAGTTCCTTTAATAAAATTTAATACAAATATTGTTACTATAACAATTATTCCAACCTTCTCGTTACGAATAGTATAATAAATGACCGGTGCTAATAAAGCAAACTCCATGAGTCTGAATATATACCATAGGGGACCATTGGCGCAGCCCCCCCCCAAACGCAAACACATAATTGTTATGAAAAAAAGAAAGTAATCCACCTTCAAATAAACCTCTACCCTTGAGCAGCTGCAATATTACAGAAAATGTATTCCATATCAAATACGGTATCATCAGTGTCTTACACCTTGATTGTAATTTTCTTTTATAGCTTGACATTTCAAAATTTCTAAAGAACAAATATCCCGATATAAAGAAAAACCAGCTCATAGCAAACACAGCAAGATATGAAAAAAAATTCATTATGTCAACCGATACGACTGTCACTTTATCTGGATAATAATCCTTCAAGTTCGCATGATGCAGAAAGATTATAATATTTCCCAAAAACGAAATCCATGTTATTTTCCATGAAAATTCTTTATTCATATAATTAATTATCCCTTTGTCTCATTCAATCTCATATAACCGTTTAAGTTCGATACTTAACAACTCACAATGGATCTTAGCCTTTCTTTCCGAACACTCTGCCCAGCTTGGACAGCCGATTTTTATTCTTTTTAAAAATGGTAACTCGTCTCTCTTCTGTATTAAAAGCCGGAAAGTCCTTTACCTTTAACCTATTATGAAATACCCAAACCTGCAACAAACGTTCTGACAAGAATCCAAAAACCCTCTTTTGATAATCATCTGGATATTTATCAATATTTATTTTATTCTCCAGGCAAAACAATACGGAAAACAGCCATTCTGAATAAGCATCTAAAACTTCTTTTCTACAAATCATCATATTTGCATAATAATATTTATGAGAATTCATAACCTCATCAAAGGTATCCAAATATTCCGCACAAACTTCAGAAATTGCTTGCCTAGTAAGATTAAGATCTTCTTCATTATGCACATCAATATAGCTTTGTCTTACAGTTCTAAAAACCTTCTCAGGAACCGGCAATATAATGTCATATTGTTTTAAAGACTTTTCTATCTGTCTGTAATCCAACACCTTGGGTTTTCTTCCAAAATAAGTATAAAGAAGATCTTCCAGTCTAGTTGTAAAATATCTTCTATAATGCACTAAGCCAGTTATATCCTTCGATTTTTCTCTACCATTTTTCCAAATCCAATAGAGGCCTGTCAGCTCACAAAAATTTGCATTTTTTTCTGATATATTTTCATATGAGTCATCTCGCAAATATTCTGGCAATCCATTTGTATTTGGCCCCACATGAAGCACCTGGTAATGTTTTTTATCAATGAAATGTTTTTCGAACACTTTGTGGGTTATAATATAAATCATATTTTCTTTTCCTCTTGCTTACTTCCACAAAATAATTATTGTAACCTACCTCTGATTTTTCTATTCAAGCACCATGCAGTATACAACATGTTGATATAGAGTCGATTGGTTCTCACCTTATAGCAGGTAGTCCAAATATACTTAAAATCTCTCCTATATACTTTACATAATTGCCTCAGATTATTCATGTAGCCCAGAGAAATAACACCTCTACTAAAATGATGCATCTGAGTTGGAAAAACATAGACTTTATTTCCCAATTTTCTTGTATGCAAACACATTTCCACACTGTATAAGTGCCAATTGTCACAAAGTTCTTCATTGAATTTTAGCAAATCCCATGTTTCCTTTTTCATCCCAAAGAATCCTTCATCAACACAAGACACTTCATACAAATCCTCTTTATAATCTTCCACGATCCTCTTGTCTAGAATTTTCCCCCAAGTTAAGTTTGTATAATAACGTTTTTTAGGTTCCTTTACTCCTTGTGTGCCCACGATCGTACCTACCGGACATTTTTCTATAGCAACAGCAATACGGTCAATTTCATCCGGTCTTTTTAAATATATGTCCTGATGAGAATAAATCAATATCTCGCCAGACGCTTTTTGACTTCCGTAATTCAAAGCTCCTGCCGCACTTTTAAATTTATTCTCTCTATTATCAATCGCGATTAATTCGAAATCCGATTCCTGAAATTCTAAAGAGGCCTTTAGCTGCTTTTCAAGTTGTTCCTGATTGTTAAATACACAAATAACAGAGACCGCTTTTTTTTCTTTACTCATAATCTTAACTCGTTTCTTCTAAATTCTGCCAGCAAAGCTATAAAATTTATTTTTGAAATCTTTAATCATACAATCCCAAGTCAAATATATACTCATCCTCATACTGTCCTCCATTCAGAGAATAGCTAAATTTCGATCCCTGAGTGATGGAACTTATTAAATATTTGCACTTACTAAGTAATATCATCTTGACCAGATATTCTTGCCCTCTTAATTTTTTATCAGCCTTTAAAACATTTGACTTTGCAAGAACTTCCTTTCCATCATAATTTCTAATAAAAGAATCATATGACACAAGTTTGATAAGCTCTCCGAAAATTTTTTTCAATTCATCATATATGTCGCCATCCTCTGTTACCAAAAAAATATTTGCCTGATATTTTTCTCGAAATTTATAAATCTGCTGTGTAATCTGTTCTACATTTGGCTGTACAAATTCTCCGGATGGTTTCAATCTTACATAGTCTGTTCCCCTTACATAAACTCCTATACATTCCTTTATATCAAGTAGGTTCTCCTCATAAGCTAGCATTTTTAATACTTCATTATTAAATTCCAGATTATTGATTAAAATTTCATGACTATCTTTCATCAATGATCTATTAAAGAAAATTTTATCGCTAAAAAATTCTCGAGAATTCATATCCTTAAATGTCCATCCTGAAAGATAAACTACAGCACTTTGATAAACCTCTTCTTCAGAAATTTTTGAAGGCTGCTTAAAAAAATATTCCCACGCATTGTCAATACCGTTATAGTATTGAGTCTTATAATTCTTCCAATCCACAAAAGGAATATATCCTCTTTTTCTAGCATAATTTGTATACAGAACTTGCCTTTGTATTAATGAAAGAAGACCTTCTACCCCATCTTGATAATCCGGTTTTATCAGATATATCACCTTATGAGAATTCAAATCACCATATTTTTTCTTTTTTTGAAGAATATCTCTTCGTGCAAAGCAATAATAGAAATACTTTAATTTATAACCAAGAAATCTATTTTTCCTCTGTAATTTCAACCCAATTGGCATAAATTTACTTCCTTTTTAGCAATCCTATAAAAGTCTTAAAGGGACTTAAGCATCTGAATTAATTTATTAGGCAACACGGACTTCAATCGAGCTTTTGGCTGAAGTCCAATCTTTATATGTTCTACAAAATTCAATTCATCGATACCTTTATAGAAGGTATTTCTAGTCGCTAGCCTGCTGCTTGGATGAACTAAATTCCCCTGCTTAACCATAGCCTCTTCTAGACTTGCTTCTTCTATATCAGCAAGAGGTCGCATCATTTCAAAAAGCTTTTGTCCTTTTTCAGTATTAACAAACACACTAGATACACCTTTGGGAGAATTAAATTTCGGATGACTCTTTGCAATTCCCCAAAAATCTCCCACTGTCAGGTCAGCTACACGGCTTGTATTCGCATAAGCACATTGATAGCAACTTTCTCTATAGCAATCTCCATCCATAAAACGTTTCCCATAAGGATCAAGAGAAAGCGTCTTTGTCTTTGTCTTTGTCTTTGTCTTTAGCAGATACTGGGTTCCCCATCCTCTTTTATCCTTGGAGCGAAAATTAAAATAAATTACTTTACCTGCCATTATCTTACTCTGGTACTCCAGATATTTTTTAAAGAACTTAGGAGAGGGCACTCCATGGCAAATCAAATCAAGCGTATATAAATTTTCTGGCTCTCCCCCTAAAAAAGCATACAAACCTGCTATCTGGCAGGGTGTCCCTGTAAACAGCACTGTTTTACCTTCTTCAAGCCGATGTTTAACTTTTGAATAGCAATCCCTCAAATCAGACTGCACATATTTAGATGATTGTAATTTATCCCTTTCTGCTTCGTCCGTAATTTCTATATGATTTACTACCAGATATTCGTCATAGGAAGCACCATAAACCACTCCACCCATTTGCAAGACAGTCCTTGCAGCGCTATCAGCCGCACCTCCAGATGCCGAACGCATAATATCTACATCATTTTTATTACGCCAGGCCCAAACTTCTTTAGGTTTATTTCGATGAAATTTTAGGTTTTCCAATGGACATTTTTTTAGACACAATTTACATTCTACACAATTGTGTTCATTAACAACTGGATACCAAAATCCCTCTTCATTATCTTCCATAGAAATACACTGTCTTGGGCAAGTCTGTTCACAGCTTTTGCATCCTACGCATCGATCTCCAATCTTAGATATGTTCTCCATCTGCTTCCTCTAAATTTTCTCTCAAATACTGCATTGCCGCTTCTCTGTACTCTTTCAGAATTCTTTCAACATTTACATAATCGATCATTTTTTCATTAATAATTTCTATCTCTGCGATCTTCACTGTCATCCTATCTTGCAGCTGCAACCTTTCTAACAAATCGCTAAGTTTTTCCTCATTACCATAACTATCGCCTGCACTCTTGCGAATTAATGTTGCAAAAGGGCGATGAGTAATCACCGAAAAAATGCTGCCGTGGAAGGTATCTGTAATGACTTCTTCCGCATTTTTGAAATAAGCCAGCACTGCAAAAGGAGAGCAATCTATAAATCGATCAGCACATTTCTGGATACCGCCAATTGCATAAACCTTTAGCTTCTTTTTCTTTGCATAAGTAGCAATCCAGTCCGCTTCCTCATTAGAAATACGGCCCGCATATGCATATAAAATCAGATATTTCTCATCAGACTGAATCTCTGGGACTTTATCAGAATCATTCATGTAATCAAAGGTCAGAACCGGATCCAGATTATAAACAGGTTCCTTTCCTGTAAGTTTCTCCACAATATCCCCTGAATTCACATCTCGTACGGAAATCGCATCAAATTTCTTCAGCAAATTTCCAACTTCATCTTTCTTTTGATATTGTTCCAGTTTTTCCAATGTTGTGTTGCCAAATGATGCTGCATAGGAGATGAGTCTTTTTGCATGATGATCTTTACCAAATAATTCCGGAGAATATCCCACATTTGAATTTTTCTGAATGCAATTAAAAACTTCGTCACTGCCAATCACAAGGCAATCTAACGAAGGATTATAATTCATTTCTTCTTTTATATTCAAAAGTGGCATATATTTTTTTGAATAAGATTGTTTATAACGGATGAAAGCTATCTTATGCGCCAAAGGAGCTTGATAACTAAAGGTCTCTAATCCCTTGCTTAGCTTTCTAATAATTTTATTTTTGCTATCAGAATTTCCAGTAATAATCGGGTTCCCAACATGATAATCTACAAATTCTACATGCCCCCCCAATTCTTCTATCAATTGTTTTAATGCATATGCTTGCAAAAAAGATCCGTAGTTTGCAATACGCTGCATTGACATAATCCCAACTTTTTTCATAACTAACCCTCAAACAGCCTATCTACCAATGTTTCAAAGTCCGCATTAAATTTAGCATTATTACTGTTCATGCTATGCTTCATACCTGAAACAATATTGTCATAATTTGTTATGACATCTCCCAAAGTATCTATATCCTCCACAGAAATAATGGTACCCATTTTTTCTACCACATTTCTTGCAAAATCCACTTGATGACCATTCACATGCTCACCATACTGTTTTTGCCTGGGCACAACAATGGGAGTCTTCCCTATCTGCAAGGGTGCAATAAAACTAGCCGGCCCACCATGAGTGATTATAATTCTGGCCTTATCAATATATTCCGCCATCTGTTTATATGGTATTAAACTACTCCATTCACAAAATTTAGGCTCATAGGTAGAGTAGCCTGTTTGAATGACCACTTTTTCCTCCTGTGCTATGACGCCGGTCCTTTTTAATTCATCAACCCCTTTAACCAAACGATCAAAAGGTTGTTCATGAGTTCCTACTGTAACAAAAATCATCTCTACCCCTATATGCCAAAATCATCTAGTATTCTGTCTTAAACTTCTTGTCAAAAAATGCTTCCTAAATCAACTGCCTTTGGGTACACCTTCTTCTGCTCTTCCCACTGGACGATAAAAAGATCCGCCACCGGATATATCATCTTCCCTGTCATTGTTGGTTTATCTATCCGATCAAACACTTCTACATAAACATTCTTGGCTCCCATAAGTTTCCCCAGGTAAAAAAAAGGCACTGCAACTGCCGCACCAGAAGATATAATCAGATCTGGTCTTTCCTTCTTTAATACCTTCCACGCCAGCATAGTATTCTTAATCAAAGCTTTTATACTTCGATTAGTCGGATAATAACAAGAATACATTTTTTCATCCTCGAGCAAACTCTTCGCATCTTCCTTATCGAAAGTGACCCAAAACCTCTGCTTGTTCTCCCAAAAGGGTTTCAACATATATAAATGCGTTAAATGTCCACCTGAAGAACCCACCAGACAAACTTTCAAGTTATCTTTCATAATCTTCTTCCTATTTCCAATATCACAATATTATGAATTTTATATTTCTGTAAAATCCTATCACATAGATCCATCCCGTCCAAGAACTGTTACTACTGTCTTAAACAGTATCTTGAGATCCAAACTGAATTTCCAATTTTCTATGTACCACTTGTCCAACTTTACTACTTCCTCAAAGTCCGTGATTTTACTACGACCACTTACCTGCCACATTCCAGTAATCCCTGGCTTCATAGCAAGTCGAACATGGTGTCTGGATTCGTACTGTTCCACTTCATCCAACAAAGGAGGTCTTGTACCAACTAAAGACATATCCCCCCTCAGTACATTGAAAAACTGCGGAAATTCATCCAAACTCCAATCTCTAATATAATTGCCAACACCCTTTTTATAAGTTCCATCCGGCAATAATTTGCTTCCAATAATTCTAGGATCCTGCTCCAATTTGAACATTTTCCCGTCTTCCACTTGATTTCGATCCATAAGTTCCTTCTTTCTTTCCTCAACATTCATATACATACTGCGAAATTTATAAAGTTTGAACTTTTTTCCATTCTTCCCCACTCGAATCTGAGAGAAGAGAATCGGACCCGGATCTGTAAGATAAATTGCAGGAGCAATAAAAATCATGAGCAAACCCGTGATCAAGCAACCAACCAAGCCCCCAAAAACATCCATCAAGCGTTTGGCAAGCAACTGTCTAGAATCCGAATAATTAATCGTAGTAGTCAATACATTATATCTGCCAATACGCTCTACAATTAACTTTTTCCCTTCCGCATCAATCTCACCAATCTGAACATGGGTGACAATTCCCATTTCAAGCAATTCTTCCATCATTTCTCTCCAAGAACTGTCACCGGCATCAAAATCAGCATTCAGCATTACTTCATCAACCCAGTGTTCTTTCGCATAAGAAATCACCGTCTTCGAATCTGCCACGATTTCATATTGCCCAATCCTTTTTCCAATCATATTCTGATCCAGCACCACAATACCGGCTACATGGAACATTTTATAATTATGAATCGCAAAATTTTTCTGAACCTCTTCCAAACGATCCGAAGTAGTAAGGATCAAAAGAGATACCTTCCCGCCATTCTTCATGTATTTTCTTAAATGCCATTTCCATAGCACTCGAAGAACATAGGAAATCATAAAGTATAGAATGGCTGCAACTCCCAAAACTATTCTAGAAACTGCCTCTCCGGTTTGCATAACAAAGAAACAAAGTGCTGTCATCCCGATTACCAAGGCAACCTGTTTTACAGTCTCCACGCACTCTATCCAGTAGCCTCTTTTTAGAACATTTCGAAAGGAATCAAAAAAGACGATCACCACTAAATCTAGAAGGGCAATTATAATTGCTATATTGGCATATAATGAATTTGCATACATATTTTGCAAACCATGACGAAGGCAAAAAGCCATAAAAAATGCAAGCTGAAGGCTCAATAAATCCCATAAAATAAAATCCAAATGCTTTAGCCATTCTATCGATGTTCGTTTATACATAATCTTTAGGCCCCTTCTGTTTCTTTAACAGCTGCCATTTTCTATGAGGCACCTCTTCACTATGCTCAAAGGATGCAAAAGGTAAAATCAAGAATACATTATAAGAAAATTCCATAAAGTGGTGTTCTATTACACAATGCAGGCATACCATAACTAAAAGCCATAAAAACAAATGGTCCTTCCAGTTTTTAAATATCAGCACAACTAATACAAGTAATACTAAAGCAAATATAATCAATCCCTGTCTCAGTAATATATTTACATAAGAACAATCCAAGAAAAAATAATCTGTCGCTTTTTCCGTTGTCCCTCCATTTCCATGCATTTCTACGTACTGCCCCCAAAGAGTGGCATCATATCTTGTAAAACCCTCAAGTCCCCAGCCAAGTCTGTAATTTAAAGTTTTATCAATTGCCAAAAGGAATGAATTGTTTGGATTATAAAATCTGCTAAGCAAGATCATCATCACAGAAAAAACAAAAGGAAGGCACAGGCAACCAATACAGTAGATTTTTTCAAAAAGCTCAAAGAATCTTCCCTTTAAGTCCATCTTATCCAAAACCTTAAATACCACAACACTTAGTGCCAGTATCCAAATTAATAGTACGCTGTTATTGGTATCGCAAAATATTTTTAGCAATATCCCCGCAGCCACCATGGCTGCCAATTCGATATAGGATGTTTTAACTCTACGAATCAATACCCATACCAAAAACAAGAAAAAAATCTGCGCCGCAAAATCTGTCGGATAGCAGAAGCCAAACGCCTCCCTCACACGGCCTCCCGTTTGATGATAAATCAAATTCTCAAAGACACCAAATCGACTTGCAATAATGGTCATGATAATCATCGGAACCTTAATAACCACATACTCCTTTAAAATCGCTTCATATGGAATATCTTTCGCACAAAGAAGTAACAAGGCAATATCCATAATGCTGGCGTCTCCTGCTATCTGAGAGTCCATAAAAAAAGCAAAGGCCACCATAATCCCCAAGAATACTTCCAGTATAGTCCATTTCTTTTGTTTGCCTAATGCATATTTTATAAAAAGATATGTAAACAAGATTGCTCGAAGATAGGACGCATTCCACCTAGTCCAATTATCCGGCCACATAATCGTCCATGTCTCATAATGTATCAAAAATATCCCAAAAACGAGTAAAAACATCACAAGGTCTTCCCTTGGACTAAGTACCATTTCTTTTTTCCTAGAATCTGTTCCATAGGTTCCGGATAAAATACTAGTCAGAGTCTGTTTTAAACTATCTATCATACGCTTTCCCTTTTATTTCAAATTATATACTCATCTAGTATACCGAATTACGACAAATCAAGCAATAGTCTCCCTCTGTTTTCGTCGTTTTTTCTTTATATAATACAAAAAATGCCGAATCCATATCCGCGAATTCGACATTTCCAATTATTCACTATTAAAAATTCACAAAGCCTTGCGACTTCTATTAGGACCTTAAAGGCAATAAGGCTCCCTTTATCTTCCTCTTGCAAAATACTATCGCATAACTTACCAGTAGGATTACTACAGTTTTCATGCAGAAACTCCGAAACCAGTTTATGGAAATCGGCAAGTAAGAATAAATATATTGATCCCATTTAAAATACATCAGCTCTAAACAATGAACCGCCAAAATTATCATTGAATTTTCTCCAAGCCAAGAAAAGGTTCTAGTCAAGAAGTAATTGCGTTCAAAAATTCTTCCCACAGAAACACACACTATACTTCCTGCAACAGCTTCCACCATAGAAAGGAATCCCAATGGATAAGATCTTGTGGCAAGTTCAATATATGTCCCATTTTTTAAAAAATAAATCCAAATACAAAATGGAATAACCAATGTAAACAGACTTGACTGTTGAAAGAAGTCAGACTTCTGCATCCAATTCCCCACAGCTACAAAAGGAAGTGCCACCATAGCTACATCAAGACTCCATGGCATGTATGCATAATATTTTCCCAACAGATATCCGCCTATAGCAAAGACTGTATTGCTGTTTAATCAGGTACTGTACTAGAATTAGGGCAAAGAACAAGGCCGGCAGAAACCACAAAGAACCGATAATTCCTATATGAAAAGATCCGTTATATTCTATCGTTCCGCTTCCATATACTGCTGCCAAAAACCAATATTTAATCGTGGAAATCATCTGAGATATTCCATGATTAGTAATAATACTTGCTATCGTGGCACCTACTATAATACACACACAGGTAATTATATATGGGAACATTAATTGTTTCGCCTTTTTCTTTACAAAAGAGACATCATCTTCGGGCTTCATAAAATATCCGCTGATCAGAAAGAAAATCGGCACACGGAAAGTAAATACAACCTGATTAATCGCAGCATTGTCCAAATGGCCTGCAATGATTGCGACCATGGATATTCCTTTTGCTATATCAAAATAATCGATTCTTTTTTGCCATTAATCTTTATATTCTCCATTCCCTCTTTCTCCTTCTCTGCTTCTTCCTTATCAGTTTCAATACACTATACTTCTAATACGCACACAAATACAGGGTATCCCCTACAATAACCATCTGTTCCTCATTCATCTGATACCAGTCTTTCCCTTTAAAGTGCTCCTCGTAGATCTCATCGGGCGCCTCTACCTGGCTGATTTCTCTTCCCACCAGACATTTCATAGCTACTGGTGATGCCCAGACGTTACAAAATGCCCTCTCATTCACTGCACCATAGCACACTGCCTCCGGTACATTTCCTGTAACATTTTCATCCCAGTAAAGGGCAATCTTTGTTACCTGTACTCCCGTTTTCTCTTCATACTCATACAAATATCCGTCAATTAGCTGGGCTTCATACCGGTCTAGTTCGTTGGTCTGATAATGACTGATTTCTACTCCTAAGGTTCCCCGATATTGCATCAGAACAAAGCAAGCAATATACAATGGAATAAACAGATTCCTTTTCCAATCAATTTTCACATTCAAAAGCAGTAAAATTAATATGGCAGGCGGAATTGCTCCCATAATATAAGTTGTCCTTGGAACCACATCAATAGCATTTACATCCGTCATAATGTATGGTGCATAAATTCCAAGGAGCAGGATTATACAATAATAAGCTGCAAAAACAAGCGTCTTCCAGCTTTTCTTTTTTACAACATAATAGAGCATATAAATTGCCATCAGTCCAATGAATAGAATGTACACATATCGTGGCATAACATTTGCCGAGGAAGTAAGCAAATTATATAGCCCCTCCGTAGTTTTAAGAAATGTCAGCTTTAAATCAAGGCTCTGAGCAGCTCGGGAGGCTCCCCCAAGTTTTGTTTCAACTACATTAAGGGAAGCTGCAATCAAATAGGTGCTACCTATAGCTAAATTGTTGCGAATAAAATTTCTGATACTGTCAAAGGTATCTCTTGCTCCTAAAATTGCAATTATTACCAAAAGTGCAAAATTTCCTTGATGACCATTAATTCCCAAAATAGCAAACACCACTCCTAAGATATAGTATTTCTTTTCATTGTACCTCAAAAATTTTAATACACACAGGCTTCCCAGAGTATCCAACAAAATCCCCAAACACATGATTCCTGTATATTCCGCAAAGATAAAATCTTCCAGCAGGAATATATTCGACACCAGCAAAAAGGATGCTAGTCCAAGTCCCACTTTCTGGTATTTATGATCTGGCTTTTCATTCACGTCACAAAGCATCCGGTAGATCAAAGCTTCAGCCCCTGTAATAGATAGGATTGCCAAGGTCCAAGACAAAAGTTCCTCCAGTCGAAAAGGCATATGAACCAGCTCACAAAAATTCAAAAGCAAAACCATAAGCCAGCGACCATTGGACCAATACTGGAAAGTAGTAAGTTTCCATCCCATGGCTTCTGCCCAATAAGTATCTTCTGCGTAATGCATGAATATGAACATTCCATACAAAAACAAATTCCCTATCAAGAATAAGAGGAAGCTTTGATATTCCTTGCAAATTTTTTCTATCTTTTCAATCATCTGAAACTTTTCCCTCGATTTACACTTACTGTTACTCTCCATCCAAAATTGTTAATGAAACTAATTACTTGAGTTTCACCACTTCCACCTTATGCCCTTTAGCCTCAAACTCCTCTGCTATCCCTTCTGTCACATACAGGCTTCCGTCTTCCGTCTCCAAGATCCCATCAAATTCCTCACTGTGGTCTCTCCAATACTTAATGGCCTCTTCCTTCCCCATAATAAAAAGAGAAGTGGACAAGCCATCTGCCAGGGTCCCGTCGGAGCTTACTATAGTAACCGACAGCAGACCGCTGTCCGCCGGATATCCGGTTCTTGGGTCTATAATATGGTGATAGGTCTTTCCCTCTTCTTCAAAGTATCTTTCGTATCCCCCGGAGGTGATCACTGCCTGGTCTTTTATAGACAGGGTTCCCAGGTAACCTTCTTTTCCTTCCGGGTCCTGGATCCCTACTTTCCACTTGCTGCCATCGGTTTTGCTGCCCAGGGCCTGAACATTTCCTCCTAAGTTCACCAGGCCGCTTGTCACTCCCAGGTCCTTATAGATCTTCATAATTCTGGAGGATGTATATCCCTTGGCAATGCCTCCAAAGTCGATCTTCATGCCTTCCTCTTCAAATTTAACCCTATTCTCTTCTTCATTATACTGAATCTTTGAAACATCAGCCAGGCTTAGCAAGTTCTGCAACTCACTCTTGTCAGGAACCTTGTAGTCCTGGGTGGGAAAGCCCCAGGCTTCCATAACAGGATAGATTGCAATATCAAACAATCCTCCCGTAGACTCATACAATTCCATGGATTTTTCTAAAAGATACTGGGTATCTTCTGTTAGGCTTCCCCCGCCATTGGCATTAAGTTTTGACACCTGGCTGTCCGCATTTCCCGTTGACAAGGCTTGGTCTAATCGCTTAATTTCCTCTGCTGCCTGGTCGACAGCTTCTTCTCCCTTGTCTCCGTAAGCTGTCAGGGTCATGTAGGTATCCATGGCAAATAGGTCTTTGGTGGCTACTTGATCCCCCTGGGTGGTCATGGTAACCTGGGTCTTGGATTCTGTAACTGTGGAGTCAGCTTCTGTTTCTGCTGTTCCGGTCCCGGACTTTTCCCCTCCACTTCCTGACCTTCCAAAATTGCCACATGCCGTTAGAAGCAGTATTCCTGCAATACAGCCCGCCACTAGTCTTTTTTTATTCATTTCATTTCTCCGATAGTCCCTAGCTTTTTAATTTAAGCCTTTTTCGATTTAATCCAAAAAATCCTTATTAATACCAAAAATCTTTTATTTATAATCTTCCACTTCTACCCATGCCTCAAAATAAACCTGGGCTCCTTCTTCCTTAAAGTTTTTCTCATCCAGGGTACAGCTTACACTACCATCTTCCTCCACCTTAAAGTCGAACTGTTTCCCGTCCATAATCAGATACCCTCTTGTGCACCAGGTATCCCCAATACCTAGTTCTTCTCTTGGTATTTTAAGCTTTACCAAGCATTCCCCTTCTTCCTCTACCTCATAGGAAAGATCTGACAGATTTCGCAAATCTCCCTCATGGGCGGAAAGATCCAACAGGGGATTTAAAATCTTGTAGTGCAAGCCATCCCAAGAGAAGTAATTCCCATTTAATGTGTATTCTGCAGTCTCTAATATCACCACATCCGGCTGAAAGATATTAAAGTAGTAATCAAAATCCAAGAAATTTTCGTAGTTGTGGATGGCATCGTACTCTTTAAAGGAACTTTCGATCAAACGATACCTTTCATTGGCATTGTAGTAACTGCCCTGAAACATGAGAACCCGTGGCAAACCCTCTGTGTCTTCTCCTTGATTTACCAGCATCACCTTTTCGTTGTAATCCTTATCCAGTTCCAGGGCGCTATATTCTTCCGTATGGTCTTCAAGATCCCCTTCTTTTAAATTATCAAAGTAAGGAACGATCTCATCAATGTTGAATTTCGACACCGGAAGACTTAGTTCCTCTTCATCATAGATTTCAAAGTCAGAGAATTCCAATTGCTTTACAGAAGGGAAATATTCTGCCACTTTTTCTAAGAGATGGTTGGTGCCATAGAAGGCTCCAAGCTCATTCCAATGGCCTGCATCATACTCCTTATTGTAGACCTGCTCGGTTTTATGTTTTTCGATTAAAAGCTCTTCGTTTGAGATATAGTTTATGCCGTACTCCTGTAGCTTTTTTTCCATAGACTTATTGGTAAGATCCTGGTAGTTATAGCCTTCCGGCAAATACTCCTGATATACCGATGTTTTGGAAGGATTCAAGCAATAGATAAAGGGGACCCCTCTTTCCTCACAATAATCCTGGACCCGTTTTAAATAGTCACAGAATAAATCCTGAAATTCTTCATCACAGGTCTCATTGCTCATTTTGGAAAAGACATAGCCATCCTTTCCCCAAGTATACTGGGGATGTACCATCATGCCAAACACCTGGTTATTTAACTCTGTATACAAATCAATGGCCTGGCTGCGGAATCCTATACGGTCACTAAGATAATCATCTACCATGCCGGTAAAGGATTCTTCGTCGGTAACTTCCCACTCTGTCAGCATTCGATTGTCAATTTCGGAAATGGCTTCGGGTTCTGTATTTAATTTATACATAAGACTGCCTAGACCCAGGGCTATTAGACCTAGGAAGGCCCCCTGAATCACGGGTTTATATTTCATTTTACTCATACAACTGCTCCCAATCCCCTAAAATTGAAAATACAAGAATGGTGAATACCCCTCTGATACGACGGTAATGTAACACAGGAATAAACATCCTAACAAGAATAGATATTTCACAATATGAAACAGCAAACTCTCCTGCTCCAGCTTCCTATAAAGGTCCTGAACTTTCTGTCTGCTGCAAATGATAGTTCCAAGAATAATCACTGCCCAGATGGTAAGGAGTCTTGGTGTAAGGAAGTAGATAGCCGAGAAGGAAGACTTCTTACCTATTCCAACCAAATATCCGGCGAACATCTCAAGTTCTTTATGGCCCGATACATTGAAGGCAATCCATCCTAAGCTTACGATGGTAAAGGTTACCGCCCATTTAAACACCTTCGGTATCTTCTCATACCAGTCCTTTTTCATAATAAAGCGCTCGATGACTACGCAGACTCCATGTAAGCATCCCCAGAGAAAATATACAGATCCTGCGCCATGCCAGATTCCTGTTAGCAAAAATACGATAAATAAATTTACATATACATTTCCTTTGCGGCTTCCTCCCAAGGGAATATAGAGGTAATTCTTAAACCAGGTTCCTAAGGAGATGTGCCATCTTCTCCAAAATTCTGTAATAGATGTGCTAAGATAAGGGAAGTTAAAATTCTCCTTAAAATGGAATCCGAACATTTTGGCCATTCCAATTGCCATGTCAGAATATCCGGAAAAATCCATATACAGGCCCAGGGCATAACACAAGACCACGATCCAGGCGGTGCCTGCATCCATACCCTCTGCCATATTGTAAAATTTATCGGTGTAGGTTTGGCTTAGGATGTCCCCAAGGAGGACTTTTTTTGACATTCCTATAATGAAACGCTCCAGTCCTGCCACAAATTCTCCATAGGTGATCTGCCTGTCTCTTAATTCCTTTTCCATATCCCGGTAAAGCACAATCGGCCCCTGGGTAATCTTTGGAAAGAAGGAAAGATATAAGGCAAACTGCAGGAGATTCTTGGTAGGCTTTGCCTGGTCTTGATATAGATCCATGAGATAGGAAATACATTCGAAAATAATAAAGGAAATTCCCAAAGGTGCAACGATTTTTTCCAAGGTATTTCCACTTTGAAGAATCTTAAAATCCACTAAGTCGTCATATATCCGCTCGAAATATTTGTAATAAATTAGAAGCCCTATATTAAAGAAGACCCCCATTATCAATACCCAACGAAGCTTCTTATTACTGCCGCCAATCAGTCCTACTGCGTAGTTTACGAAAATCAAAACTGCCAGCACTGTAAGATACTGACTTCCACTCCAGTAATAAAAAAGAATGGAAAACATAAGAAGTACTATATTTTCCAGTAGAATCTTATGTTTCCCACCAATTTTGTGTAGGCCCAGCACCAGCAAAATGGCTGGCACCAGGCAGATATAAATAAATGAAAAGGAATCAAATACCATAGGCTCTCCACTACAGCTTATCCGTCATATTACTTTCTATTTCGAATCTTTGAAAGTCCCACAATAAGTCTGTACATTTCAAAATTTGTTTTTCTAAGAAGGCGCAGCATACCGCTAAGCTCTCCAGATCTTTTATATACGTAAGGGCTTTTCTCTTTAATGGTTGCATCAAATTCCATAAACATTTTTTTGATATGTTTATCCCCTAAGGAATAGCTAGAAAATATAGATGCCTGATCATTTACCATGTCCCCAATTCTTCTAGCCATGTAAGCACCCTTCACTTTATTGTAATCCGGTTGCTTTTTGTAGTCAATAATATAATCTAGCACATGATAGATAACATCTATATGATTTTGAATATGCTTTTGAAATCCAGCCATGCTAACACTCTGGGTAGCCTGTGCCAAACGGTACATATATACATAGATATCAAAATATACCACGGTATTTACATAAGGGATGGGATATAAAATATATTCCACATCTACGTAGAAGCAGTGCTCATCCAAACGGATATTATGATCCTTTAGAATAGCTGTGCGGATGACCAAGGCATGCATGGAAATTTTGGTTTCTTTTGCAATGGCGGAAAATTCCAGATTTTTTTCTGCTGGAAGCCAGTTAAAACTTACTGGTGTCTTTTCCTTCGTTCCATCATCCACCTCGTAGTAGTTCGTAACTACATAATCTGCATCACAGCTTTTTAGCTTTTGAATCAGCTGATAAAAACCCTCCTTATCTACCCAGTCATCTCCGTCTACCACCTTAAAATAAGTTCCTCTGGCCTCCTTGATTCCCCGGTTAATAGTGGAACCGTGTCCTCCATTTTCTTTAGAAATCACGCGGAAGCTATCTGGATATTTCTCCTTATAGGTCTTTCCAATTTTAGCCGTATCATCCTTAGATCCGTCATCTACGATTAATACTTCGATATCTTCAAGGATTCTCTCATCCATAAAAGAATCTAAGGTGTTCTCCAAAAATTTTTCCACGTTGTAAGACGGCACTGTTATGGTTAATACTTTACTCATAATTTCCCTTTAATCCTCTCTTTTTCCTTACTTTTATCTATGGATTCTGCCTTCATTTATAAATTTTGCTTCTATTTATGTTATGAATTCTGCTTTCATTTATGAATTTTACTTCTAAGCCATGACAACAAATTTACCACCCAGTATTTTTTCTTATCAATCATACGAAATTGTAATTTCTCTTTTCCGTTCATGGTAACTAAATATATATTTTTCCTGTAGTCTGGATATTGCTTTGCTACAAAATTTTGGAATTTCCGAATATAGTCTCTATCTCCCTTACGATATAGGATTTCCTTCACAGGAATGAAATAGGCATGAAATAATGCCATATACTCTAGCTCACTGCGGTATTTGAAGAAGGCTCCCTGGTCCTCATAAAACTTCTTTACAGTTTTAATCATGGCACAGCGGTCCTTGAAGTTTTTCTCTTCCTTGGCGGTAGTCATAATAGACCCTTCCCGTATTACATAATTGTAAAAAGGCTCCTTTACATAGGAGATGGTATCCGCCTTTAGGAAAAATTTAGGGCTGCTGCCTAGGTCCTCATAGTAATAGCCTTCCGGATATCTCACGCCGCTTTTTTCAAAGAAATCTCTTTTAAACATGCGATTCCATGCGGATATGGACTCAAACAAGACCATGGGATATTCTTTTAAGCTAAAGGCTCTGTCCTCCGGAATAGCGTCTATACTACATACTTCTATGGATCCGTCCGGTTCTAAGCGCTGGTAGTCAAAGAGTATCATATCACTGCCATATTTTTCTCCCGATGCGACGCATTTTTCTACTAAATAATGGGAAATGTAATCATCGCTGTCTACAAAAAGGAGATAGTCTCCTGTGGCTTCCTTTGCTCCCTCATTTCTCGCATGGCCAAGGCCTCCGTTTTTCTTGTGGATAACCTTAATGCGAGAATCTTCTTCTGCAAAGGCATCGCACATAGCAGGGCAGCCATCAGGGGATTCATCATCTACTAAAATGATTTCCAGGTTCTGGTAACTTTGCCTGCGGAGGCTGTCTACGCAGCGGTGGAGGTAGGCTTCTACATTGTAGATAGGGACTACTATACTTACTTTGCTCATGTCGTCTTCCTTATCAAAATCGCAACTATTCTGCCCCATATGCAGAATGCAGTTTTGCATGGTTCCAAATAGTTACGCATAATCAATTAAATAGGTTCCATATTTCCTGAGTTTGTCTTTCCATGTCGTGGGCCTGGGCTCCTGGAAGGTAATGAGCACAGGTTCGCTTTTTCTTGTTTCCAACGATTCTTTTTGCCCAGTAATCTGGTTTTTTCTTAAGAGACAAGAAGTAACAGTTATGGGTGATCTTGGATTCTTTTGTTATGGTGTCGCTCATGTAGCAGGGTAGGCCTGCGGACTGAGCTTCGATACCTGCAATCGGGAGGCCTTCGAAGTTAGAAGGAAGAAGAAAGGCATCCATACCTTGATAGAGAGCGTGGGTATCGCTTCTTCTTCCTAATAGCTTTACACAGTCTTCTAATCCCATTTCCTTTATGCGTTTTTTCACTTCCTGAAATCTTGGGCCGTCTCCTACTAGCCATAACTTTGCTTCTGGTTGGATTTCATGGACCTTGTTAAAGATTTCTAATAGGAAGTAGTGATTTTTCTGATAACAGAAGTTTCCTACATGGCCATAGACATAATCTTCCCGAGCACAACCTAGTTCTTTGCGAATGGATTCTCTTAGCTCTGGATCGTAGGAGAATTTTTTTCTGTCTACGGCATTGTGTATTACCTGAAAGTTTTCTGACTCTACGATTTTCCTTGGGAAGAGCCACTCTCCGGCTTTTATAGAGCATCCGTAGAATTCATTTCCGTAACGATAGAGGAAGTGTTTGCATAGGTTATGTATGGTGTCAAATACAAACCGCTTTAGCTTGCTTTCACAGTCGTTTCCGCTAGAATGACTGTGAATCATGCGTCGTTTCACTCCTGCATCTTTGGCAGCTTTTGCCGCTATTAGGTCGATGGCTGTAGATATATTGAAATAAACAGCATCATATGCCCCCTGCTCTAGAATCTCTCGCACTTTGTCATACTGCCCCTTCGGGTGTTTTAGATTTGGTATGGCATAGATTTTCGATCCGTAGGCTGCTAGTTTTTTTTCTAGATTTGGCTCTACTTCGTTAGTGAGAAAATCCAGGGTGATAGTTCCCTGGATTTTCTCATTCTCTTTTTTCTCTGTTTCTGGCCAAGCCAAAGCACTATGATTGGAAATCTGCTCCAAAACATTTAATAAATATTTATCGATTCCACCGGATTTTCCATCCATTATAAATCCTACAAGTACTTTCATATGCACCTCTCATCCAAATACTATTTAGGCCTGTTTTTCACTTTCTTCTTCCATTCTGTGTCCTGATAGATTTACTAAATATCCAGCAAAGATCCACAGTACTGCTGCACTGACGGAATTGGTATATAATCCGTCTAACAAAAAGACCATTCCCACTACCACGGTTCCTACGCAGCATAACATTGGAATCGAATAGAATTCGTGAATTTCTTTCTTTGCAAATATACCTTTCAATACATAGACCACAAGCCTAAGAAGAATCAATACAAAAAGAATCGCTCCTAAGCCTCCCTGGTAAGCCAATACGTTAAAAAACTCATTGTGAAGACTAGTATAGACTCCCTGGGCATTATCTACTGCATAGGTGGTTGGCACATTTTCCTGGGCATAATCTGCAAAGGTACTATATCCTGCTCCATAAATCGGACTACTCTGCCATACTTCTATGGCACTCTTCCAAAGACTTAATCTTCCGTTGGAAGCATCTTCTTCTAATTGTTTTTCCCGCTCTGTTACGACCTTTTCCTCAGTAGTATTTTTTTTCTGACTACTGCTTGATGACGTACTCTTGTTGGTACTTTGTGTAGTGTTCTGTGTAGTATTCTGACTAGAACTCTGATTTGCTTTCTGAACAGCTTGTCTTTCTTCCTCTTGCTTTTTCGCCTCTTCTTGCTTTAAAGCTTCTTCTTTTTCCTTTGCTGCCTGTTCCTGATACTGGATGTTATTTTCTTTCCAAATATAACCTCCTAGGTAACAGACTCCTATAAAAACAACTAAGACTATAGCCAAAGATACTGTCTTTGCACCGTGTTTTTTTCCATCTAAATTCACAGTTTGTTCTTTCCACTTCTTATAGAAGAATGTCACAAAAAAGAATGCTAAACCAATCGTCAAAGCTAGAAGTGCTGTTCTGGAATCCGCAAACATAACATATCCATAATCCGCTGCCACTGCAAGAACACAGAGGATCCTTACAAAAACCCTGCTGCTAATAACAAGCCATCCAATGGCTATAAAAACACCGATTACACTGATGATTGCACCGTAATTAGGATCTGTATAAACACCCCAAAGGCGATCCCAAGTAAATCCTGTAATAAGGATCTCTCCGTCGGCAGTGGTTAAAAATTCAGAATAAGATTCCGGCAGCATTTTAAGACTGGCAATTGCCCCTATTACTGAGGCAATCAGCACCAGGCTGCTGATAATCTTATACTCAAATATAACATGGCTTTTCTCGCGTTTTAAGGGAATAGCATAAAGTCCAAAGAATTGGATTCCCATCCAGATCAGCCACTTTAAATTATCAGTCATACCATATTGGCGATTCATAAATGTACTAAGCAAGAAACTTAGACACATAAGCGCCATCAGAATAAGTCCCGGAGTATTCCTATAATCTTTCCAGTTAATGACTCTAGCTAAAACCACAAAAGCTCCTAAAACCATAGTGAGTTTTACAAAGATTGACTGGGCAGGTGACATATAAAGAACCGTCACATAGGTAGCAAAGGCCAGTAAAATATAGCTGATTTTAAATGCAAGTTCTAAATATTCCTGCCAGGCAAATCTCATCTTATTAATTTCCATTCCAAATTCCCTTTCAATTATCTTTTTATTACTTCACTGGCCCCTGCTTCCCCAAACTTTAGCCTCGTTTATTTCCCTCAATCAAACCGCGAATCAACTCTTCAATCTTACGATATGATTTCGGCCGGTCAAACTGTTCCTCTGCAATCTGTCTTGCTCTTCGTCCCATTTCCAATCGACGCTCTTCATGAGTGTAAAGTTTCTCAATGGCATTTGCAAGAATCTCCGGATCCTCCGGCATAATATTAAATCCAAATCCGTCCTTTTTTACTTTTCCACGAAATTCCGGACTCATACAGGTATTGATCATAGCCTTTCCTGCTGCCAGATAATCCCCAATCTTTGTTACGATACTCTGTGGTGCTTTCTTTACAAAGGAATTTACTAACACGTCTGACTCTGTAAGATAGGCTGCCATAAGATCATATGGGGTATAGCCTAAAAATTCTACATTATCTGCATGAACATCTTTAGCCAACTGCTCTAACTCAGGCTTTAAGGGTCCATCTCCCAAAATCTTAATCTTAATATCACTGCGGCCCCTTCGTTTTAGCTCCTCTCCTGCTAAAACCATGGTGCGGATATCGTAACTGGTTCCGATGGTTCCTGCGTAGGAAACCCAAAATTCATTTCCGGGCTTCTCAATATTCTTTGCCTGGTCTTTTGCTCCCTCATCAAAGACTGCCAGCTCATTTCCTACATAAACAGTCTCTCTTGGAATAGGGCGGTCTTTTTTCTTAAATGGGCGGTCTCTGTACTCATCGGAAGTTCCAATAACACCGGATACTAGGCTGTATACTTTTTCCGCATCCCGAAGCAGAGGGTAAAATACAATGTCACTAACCACCGGAATATCCACAACCATACGCATAGCCTCCGGCCAAAGGTCATTAACATCAGCCACAAAAGGAATGCCCTTTTTCTTAGCATACTCAGCTGCCGCCAAAGCCACATCATTAGGAGGGATCTCTGCATAAAGAAGATCATAGTCCCCTTCTTCCTCCAAAAGCTTTGTCAAATTCTTAGCCGCAATCTTGTGGCTCCTAACTCTTCTTAAATCTATATTTTTCTTATATCCTGGCTCATAGATAAATTTGATGCCGAATTTATAATCTTCTTTTTTAATCTTATCCAAATCCCTTTGGGCTTTCTCCCAGTGCTGAAAAGTGGTGGTAATAAGATCCACCTCATAGCCTGCATCTGCCAAAAATTCACAAACCGAGCGAAATCTTGTATACCCCTTCTCATCATCTAGGCGAACACCCATAGTAATAACAGCTACCTTATACATCTTGCACCTCTATGTTTATATTTATATTTCTTTGTTTCAAAACTTTTTCTCAAAATTCATTTCTTAATGAAGGACCGCAAACACAGTCTCTATCATAATTTTAATATCGCCCAAAGCACTGAAATGCTTTAGATAAGCCAGATTATGCTTCATCTTATCCGGGAGAATTCTCTTAATATAAACATCATCTACAGCCTCTCCCCGGGAAATATATTCTTCCATGATCTCATCTTCGTCCTTGTAGACAATACTGGTTTTTGAAGTAATTCCTGCCGGCAAAAGAAGGGTGGCCCACATTTCCTCCGTATAGACATCCACATACTTTTTCACTTCTGGTCTGGTACCAACAAAACTCATATCCCCAAGCAGTACATTAAAAAGCTGGGGAAGCTCATCCAATCTACATTTTCTAAGGAGGTTCCCCATCCGGGTAATACGGCTGTCTCCACTGGTAGTCACAGCCGGGCCCTTCTTATCTGCATCCGCCACCATAGTACGGAATTTAAAAATTCGATATTTTCTGCCATACTGGGTAATGCGCTCCTGTCTGAAGAAAACAGGGCCCTTGCTGTCCAACTTGATAGCTAGGGAAAGACCTAACATGATGGGCGAAAGAACTACAATTAGAACTGTGGCTCCAGTTACATCAACGGCCCGTTTGATCTTGAGGCTTAAGCCCCGCTTTCTCAAGCGCTTATAATACGGCTTTACTTTGTCGTTTCGCATTTGCGCGGGAAGATCTTCCCATTTCTTTAAAGTCATAATCTATGTTCCTTCCAAATTAATTCAAATTGAACGCCGTTTTTTTGCAATAACCGAATGTAACAAAGGCTTGTTTGTTGAGATTTCCATAGCAAGTGGTCATCTTTGTTTCCCAAGAACCAAGGCGTAGAAAGCAACAACCAAAGCAAAAGAAGGCCCTTGGAGCACGCCGGTCCTTAGGGCCGTTCTTTGACCCCTTAGTACCGCTGCGTGCGGAACGGAGCGCAAGCGTGTCTTCGTTGCTTTCGGTTTTTGCATAAGCCGCCATCTTCCGGACTCAACAATTACCCAAGTCATTATCTTCCGGACTTAGTCTTCGAATAAACCATAGGCAGTCCATTACGTACAATATGTATACACCTTCCAAAGGCAGTAGCAAGCAATGCTGATCTGGTTTTCAATATCTTCAAGGCGATCTTGAGCATCCGACTATCCTTAGCCTCTGCCTGCATTACAAGATGCTTAAAAAGCGGATCCCGAAAAACCTTGCGAGCAAACTTTCTTCGATCTCTTCCTTTCATGCCGGATCTTTTGTCGCAGTTTCGCTCTAGGGCGGATAGGATGTATCTTCCGTAGAGGCCACCCAAGAGACTTCTTGCAGCCTTACTATCGGTTCCCCAGTATTTTTGTTGGTCATAGAGCATCTGAATTCTTCGTCTGTGAACCGGATAGTAATCTGGCACAAACTTAGTAGTAAGGCTTCCACTCATTCGCTTGGCGTAATGATAGGGAGCTATGTTTAAAAGGTTCATGGAACTTATATCATTGCAATATTGGATATTAAATACAATATCTTCTATAAGCCGCACGGTTTCATAGCGAAATCCCTTTTCTCGAATGTAGTCTAGCTTGTACATCTTGTTCCAGGCATAGCCATAAATGGTTTCCTGCTCCAGTTTTAATACATATTCTCTAAGAGCCTTTTGATTGGCAAAGATTTTTTCCTCTGGGCGAATCTCATGGCCATAGGAAAAGCTTCCATCTTCCCCGTAGTACTCCTCGATATGTCCAAAGACCACAAGCTGGGCCGGATTCTTTTCTAAGGATGCAGCCACTTTTTCAAGAAGGTCCAGGTCCACCGTATCATCAGGATCCATAAACCAAATATAATGTCCATGGGCATACGCAATCCCTGTATTTCTAGCTTCGCTAAGACCTTTGTTTTTCTCGTGATGTACCACAAAAATACGATCATCTGTAAGAGCTAGCTCATCGGAGAGTTTCCCTGTTTTGTCCGGGGATCCATCTTCCACGATTAAAAGCTCCCAATCAGAGAAAGTCTGGTTTTTGATACATTCTACTGCTTTCGCTAAATATTTTTCTACGCCGTAGGATGGCATTACCACACTAAATAATGGGCGCAAATTTTCCATAGTTAAACTCCTATATAATTATTTTTTATAGGCAACTTTTGAAGGTTTCAATTACATATTCCTGCTGTTCATCGGTAAGACAGGTATGTAATGGCAAGGTAATCTCACATTCAAATTGGCCATAGGCATTTGGATAATCTTTAATGTCAAATCCAAGATTCTTATAAGCTGTAAGTAGTGGTAATGGCTTATAGTGGACATTTGTTGCAATTCCCGCCTCTGCCATCTTGGTAATGATGTCATTACATTCTTCCCTGCTTTTTCCTGGAAGTCTGGTAAGATACAAATGTCCGGTAGAGGTGCTATCCTCTGTAAAATGTTCCAACACATCTACTCCCAATGGCTTTAAGACTTCGTCGTATCTTTGGATTAATTCCTTACGTCTTGCCAAAATCCCATCGTAGCGCTTCATCTGGGCCAATCCGATGGCTGCCTGAATATCTGTCATATTGCATTTGTAAAGAGGTGCCACAATATCATATTCCCAAGCACCAGCCTTAGTTTTTGCCAGGGCATCTTTTGACTGTCCATGAAGGGAAAGAAGCATATAATCTTTGTACAGAGCTTCTTCGTCAATTCCCGCCTCTAAAATTGCAGAAGACCAGGTTGCGCCTCCACCTTCTGCGGTAGTAAGGTTCTTTACTGCATGGAAGGAGAAGCAGGTAAAGTCTACTACCTGTCCGCAATGCTTTCCTTTTGCTTTTGCTCCAAAAGCGTGAGCAGCATCTGCCATGACAAGAATTCGTCCAAGTTTCTCTTGACGGTGGCTTGCAGGTGTAAATAAATTCTTCTTTTCCTCCACGATTTTAAAGATTTCATCATAGTAAGGATACATAATCCCTGCAAGGTCTACGCAGATAATGGCCTTGGTTTTTTCTGTCACTGCAGCTTCTACCTTTTCAGGATCCATAATATAGCTTCCCGGCAAGGTATCTACCAATACAGGCCTTGCCCCCACATGACAAATAACACTACAGCTTGCGGTATAGGTATAAGCGGTGGTGATAATCTCATCCCCTGCTCCGATTCCCATAGCTCTCAGGGTCATTTCCATACAGGCTGTTGCGGAATTCAGGGCTACTGCCTTTGAAGTTTTACATCGATCTGCAATCTGTTTTTCAAATTCCTTGGTGCGGGGGCCTGTAGTGATCCAACCACTGCGAAGGGCCTCTGCCACCTCATTAATTTCTGCTTCTGTAATATCCGGAGGTGAAAATGGTACGTTCATAATAATCCTGCCTTTCTATCTACATGTTTCTATCTACATGCTTCCATCTTAATTTCCGATTTCCAAAAATGCGCTAGGAAGCTCTGATCCGGTATCCGGATACTCGTCGTGAAGACTTTCCATAATCTTTTCATCTCTGATAACATCGGCCTCTCTGATGTGATAAGTCGGAACAATCTCACTTACCAAATGCTTCATATCTTCATTTTCGTTATAAGCCTTCTGGTAAAGTTCTGCCAACTGCTTCTGGAATAAATCCTCATCAAATTCAATTGGTTTTCCAATGTGGATCAGGTCATTATCTGTGGACTGCAAACCTTCTTCATTCATCAGGAGTTCTTCGTAAAGTTTCTCTCCCGGGCGTAGGCCTGTATATTCGATCTCAATATCTTTGCCCACAGTATAACCGGAAAGCTCGATAAGGTTCTTTGCTAAGTCTGCGATTTTTACCGGCTGTCCCATATCTAATACGAAAATTTCTCCACCCTTGGCACTGGCTCCTGCCTGAAGGACCAAAGACACTGCCTCCGGAATGGTCATGAAATAACGGATGATATCTGGATGGGTCACAGTAACTGGTCCCCCCTCTAAAATCTGTTTTCTAAAGAGAGGAATTACACTACCGTTGCTTCCTAAAACATTTCCAAAACGAACCGCTACAAATTCTGTCTTGGAATGGCGGCTAAACATCTGAACCACCATCTCACACATACGCTTGGAAGCTCCCATGATATTGGTAGGGTTTACGGCCTTGTCTGTGGAAATAAGTACAAACTTGGAAGCTCTAAATCGGTCTGCCGCCAAAGCCACCTTGTAAGTTCCAAATACATTATTCTTAATAGCCTCGTTGGGGCTGTCCTCCATAAGGGGTACATGCTTATGAGCCGCTGCGTGGAAGACAATGTCCGGTCTGTATTTTGCAAATACACTGTTTACCTTACGTCCATTTCTTACAGAACCAATCAGCACTACCAAGTCTAGGTTTGGATATTTACTTCGAAGTTCCTGCTGAATGTCATAAGCATTATTTTCATAAATATCAAAGATAATTAACTGTCTTACGCCGTTGGCTGCAATCTGACGGCAAAGCTCGCTACCGATACTTCCGCCGCCACCGGTAACAAGAACTACTCGGTCTGCCACATAATGGCCAACTACATCTGTCTGAATACGAATAGGATCCCTACCCAACAAGTCTTCAATTTCTACATGGTGAAGCTTTTCTACAGTAACCTCTCCATTTACCAATTGGTAAAGTCCCGGAAGGGTTTTAAGTTCACAGTTTGGAACCTGACGACAAATCTCCAAAATCTCTCTTTGATCCTTTTTATCTGCACTTGGAATCGCAATAATAATCTCTGTAATTCCATATTTTTTGGCGTAATCTAAAATTGTATTGCGGTCTCCAACCACCTTGACGCCGTGAATGTAGGTCCCGTGCTTTCTCGGATTATCATCGATGATACAGCAGATTTTTGCATCTAACTCTCGACTTAATTCCAACTCCTTCATAGCTACATTACAGGCCTCGCCGGCACCGATAATCATAGTCCGACGCATATGACCGCCATGGATACTTGAACGATACCAATAGCGAAGCACCCGGTAAGAAAATCTGCTAAAGCAGGTTAGAATAAACAAAAAGGTTGGGTACAACACAAAATAGCTGCGGTACATAGGATAAAACATAAAGGTATAGGCAATGATATTTGCCACTACCGAAATGAGACATCCCTGAATAATAGAAACCAGCTCCTTTACACTGGCAAAGCGCCACAGACTGGAATATAAATGCATAACAAAAAATACCAAAATGGTGAAGATGGTATTGAAGATTACCATATCCTTAGCCCAATCCCCATACTCCACAGGGATCTCCGAAGTGCTCATATTAAAACGAACCCATAAGGCTAAAAAAGAACTAAGGTTAATAAAAATAACATCTAATACTACCAGCATAATTTTATAGGTTGCCGATAAATCCCATTTTTCTTTTATTTCTCTTACTTTTCTCTTCATAAACTTTAAAAAGCGAGGGAATAGGGCATTTGCCATACCCCCCCCTCACTTTTCTCCTTTTTTTATTTCACCGGGCTACTCTGTCACTACAACGTCATCCAGAGTCTCTCCATTTTTCAGTGATGTGATAGCTGCTTTAATTGCATCTACAGAAGTCTGATCCGGCTGCATTACATAGAGAGCAGATCCCTGATATGAGTAGCAGATCTGTTCATCTCCGGTACCTGTTGCAGACATGGATTTGATACTCCACTTCGGTGCCTCATCTAACTGAGTCTTGATCAAATCCTGGATCTGGGTGGTAGACATGTTGGTATCCACATTTCCGCTGACACTGTTTAGAATGTCATTGGCTCCCATAAGAATGGCGGGGGAAACCATTTTCTTAATCATGGCTACAATCACTGCCTGCTGATTCTTGCCTCTCTGATTATCTCCACCGTCTAAGTTGTAACGCTCACGGGAGAAGGCCAGGGCCTGCTGGCCGTTAAAGTGGTTGCTTCCCTGAACAACGTTCATAACCAAACCGGAATCTTCGCTGGTGGTAAAGGTCACCTCTGAATCTACATCTACACCGCCAAGAGCATTTACAATATCTACCAAGGAAGTAAAGTTAACTCTTGCATAGAAATCAATATTTGTATCATACAACTGCTCTAAGGTTGCCATGGAAGCATCCACACCGTAAATACCCGCATGAGTCAGCTTGTCCTTCTGTCCTCCGGAAATATTAGGAATCTCTACATAATAATCACGAGGAGTGGTTACTAAGAGAATCTGATGGGTTTCCGGATTTACCTCAGCAATAATATTTACATCGCTTCGGCTGTTGGTTTCAATAGCTCCATATACATCAATACCACTGATGTATACACAGAAGCTCTTATCTACTTCTACATCTTCTGCAGTATTCTCCACAGCAGTCTTAATCTCATAAGTATAAATAATCTTCACACTGTCAGAGTATCCATCTACCGCTTCATTTAAGATACTGGTATAACCTTCATTATAGATAATGGCATTCACCTTGCCATCCTGAAGGGCCTGTGCCTGTTCTGCCAAGCTCTTATACTCAACAGTGGCAATATCACTTCCAAGTTCTGAATTAATCTGGGATACTGCATCCTTAATCTGATCACCATTCATGGCATACTGGACACCAAAGTTATAAGACGCAGCATCGTTAATGCTATCTGCAGCATCGTCAGATTTAACAGCAACTACTACCCGGTCTAACTTATACTCACTGCCGGTAATATCATTCAAGGTGCTGTTACCTTTGGCGATATAATAGCTTCCTGCAATCAGGCAAATGGATATCAATACACTGATTACTTTTCCGGCGATTCCCTTTTTTCTGGAATAATACTGGGACACTAAAACGGCACTGCAAAGCAAAAGCAACATAGCTCCAATGGCTGCCACATATCTTCCGGGCAGCATGTTTAGCATAAATACCGTGCCCATGAAAACCACACTGGCCACTGCCTGAATAGCCACTAAGACTAGGCCTATATTTCTTGAAATCTTATTATGTCTTCCTTTATTCTTTGACGATTTTCCAGAAGACCTTCTTCCCGAGGAACGTCTCTTTCCCGAGGAAAATCTGTCAGAATCATAATCCCTGTCAGAATATCCTCTGGAGGATGTACTTTTAGATGAACTACCTCTTCCCGAGCGACTCCTAGAGGACTTAGATCTTGAAGATCGTCCCTCTGAGTATTCTCTGTCACTTCTACTCATACTATACTTTCCCTTCTCATTCTACAATTACCGAGATTTTTCTCCTATAACAAAAACTATGCAAAAATTGCATATCTATGCATCTGCAGATATTATTTTTATATCCGGCAAAAATACTTTTTACGACATTTCTCGGCAATATTTTTTTCTTACAATCACCGAAAAGAATAGCATACATTCCTCCAATATACAAGGTTTTCGCCCTTTTTAGGCCTTTTGGTTTACTATTTAATACAATTTTTTCCTTTTAAACTTGCACAAAAAAAGACCGTCGCCCCTTATAGGTGGCAACGGCCTCTTCTTATTTTTTTATTTTTATGCAGTTTTCTTAGCATCCATCTGCTTTTTGAAGGTCTGAACACCTTCTACTACCAGGATGATTGCCAAAATTGCCATTGCTGCTGCGAAGAATAACTGGAACCAGTCTCCCCACAGAGCTTCTCCGGCACCGATCATAATGATCTTATTCTTAACAGTTAAAATTAAGCTTGTAAGAGTTGCTGCAAGCATAAATACCATTGGCACATAGAACATTTTGTTGTTCTTTCCTGCCTGTCCAAGCCAAGCAGCAACTGCCATAAGGGCAATACCTGCAAGGAGCTGGTTGGCTGCTCCGAAAAGTCCCCAGATCTGGCTTAATGACAAGCCACCAAGGATACATCCAATTACAACCATGATAGTGGTTCCTACTGCCGGGTGAGCTAAGAACTTACGAGCTCCCTTTGCTTCCTTCCAGCTCTTTTCACCTTCCTGAAGGAACATCTCTGAGAACAAGAAACGCGCAAGACGTGTACCTGTATCAAGAGAAGTAAGGGCAAATACAGAAACTGCCAGGGTAAGCAAGGCGTAGATTGTGTTATATGTAGCGGAATCTGCATCTGCAAACATAAGTCCGATACCAGCTGCAAAGGCTGCCGGAGGTCCACCGAACTCTCCACCTGTGTATTTATCAAATACCATACCTACAGCGATCAAAGCCACAATACCAAGAGCAGACTCAATTAACATTGAACCGTAAGCGATTGGCTTTGCATTGGCCTCGTTATCAAGCTGCTTAGAAGAAGTTCCTGTAGCGATCAAGCTGTGGAAACCAGAGCAAGCACCGCAGGCAACAGTAATAAACAGGGCTGGGAACAAGTTTCCGATAGATGATGTCCATCCGGTAAAAGCTGGAATCTGGAAAGCTGATCTTCCGGTAAATCCTGCAAAGAAAATACCTACAAAAGCAAGGGCCATCATAGCGTAAAGCAAGAAGCTTGAAAGGTAATCACGAGGCTGTAAAAGGATCCATACTGGAACCAAGGAAGCCACTGCGATATAGATACCGATCAAAACGATCCATGCTACACGGTTTAATACTAAACCAAAGTTTAATCCAATGGCAACGATAATTACGATACCGATGATACCTGCAATGGTAGCCGGCAAAGTCTTGATGCCCAATCTGTTGGTGGCATAGCCATAGATAATTGCCAATACAATAAACAGAACTGAGATCATAGCAGTGGTCTGATTTCCTGTTGGATTGGTAGAAATACCAATACCGGAATCACTCATAAAGGTTCCTGCTACTACGTTTACGAAGGAAGCAATTACCAAAATCAATACCAAAAGGGCAAAGATGGTAAATAATTTCTGGGCCTTCTTTCCCATGGAATCGTGGATAATCTCACCAACAGACTTTCCTTCATGACGGATGGATGCAAAGAGGGAACCAAAGTCCTGAAGTCCTCCAAAGAAAATACCTCCGATGATACACCACAAAAATACCGGCACCCATCCAAAAACTGCTGCCTGGATCGGTCCGTTAATTGGGCCTGCGCCTGCGATAGATGAGAAATGATGTCCCATCAAAACAGCAGGCTTTGCTGCAACGTAGTCCACACCGTCTTCCATTTCAATTGCCGGTGTTTTTTTGTTTGGATCTACGCCCCACTGCTTAGCAAGCCAAGAGCCATAGCCAACATAACCGACTAAAAGTAATGCAACGGCTACTACAATGATTAAAATAGCTGTCATGTTTTCCTCTCTCCTTTGTTACTATTTTTATATAGCAAATTGTGAAATCCAAAAATATTTCATGGATTGAACAAAATAACCGAAAGTAACGAAGTCGCGCTCTCGCTCCATTCCGCACGCAGCGGTACTAAGGGGCTAAAGGACAGCCCCTTAGTACCGGCGTGCTCCAAGGGTCTTCTTTTACTTTGATTATTTTGTTCAATCCAGCATATTTTTTGAATGTTTTACAATTCCCTATATGTTACATTGGGATTTTTTCCCTCTATATATAAAGATAGAGAAAAATTTTTCTCTGTCCTTATATGCGATATTATTTTAGGATGTTGTGGAAACTTTTTTTCAGGTTTGTGCCTTGGCGGTTCCAGAACATCTTTTTTTCTGTCAGATCTACTACCAGTAAGCGGTAGTGGCTAAAGCCTTGCAGGCTGAAGCGGTAGCTTTTGTAGTGTTTTAATCCTTTTACTGCTTTCCTTGCATCTTCTGTTACGGTGTCTGCAAGGACGATCAGGGAGATGTCGGTATTGCGGTGGTGTCCGTGAGGTTTTACTCTTAAGATTCCGGTCTCCCAGGCTTCTTCGTCTAGTTTTTTTAATTTTTCCAGATCTAAATATTTTTCTGAAGCAAAGAAGACATATTCATTGGATTCGGATTCTCCAATCACTGCCCCATGTACCAAAAAGTAGGCATCCTCATGAGAATGAAAACTGGCCTCCGCAAAGAATGGCGTCTTAGGCGTCTCTATATTTACATCATAATAGGCTTCATAGGCACGGACTGCCATTTCCATTGCATCTGCTCTATTCATTGAATCATGCCTTTCCACAAAAATTTCTGCTTATTATTGCTTAGCTTTTTGCAAAGTCAAACCGCCGGATTCCGTCAAGGACGTGAATCCGGCGGTTGTCTCGGACGCGTCTTTTCTGCCTGCACAGATCAACTATCCCCACTCATAACAAACAACACTGCTAAAGGATTTTAGCATTATTAAAGAGAAAATTAAGATTCTCTTAACATTTCAACGTTTCAAATGTTAGCACAGGGCAAAAAAAAATGCAAGGTTCTCTCCTAATATAGGAGAAAACCTTACATTTCATCAAGCTACCAAAGGGACTTTTAGATTAAAATCGCTCCAGTTAAATATTCCTAATAAGCATTTTTATTAATAAAGCCCTTAAAAAAGGTAAGTAAAATTATTTTAAAATCAAATCCCAAGGTCCAATTTTCAATATAATAAAGATCATACTCGATTCGTTTTCGAATAGAAGTATCTCCCCGATATCCATTTACCTGGGCCCAGCCGGTAAGACCTGGACGAACCTGGTGTTTGATCATATAGCGGGGAATTTCCTCCTTAAATTTCTCCACAAACTGAGGCCGCTCCGGCCTTGGTCCCACAAGACTCATGTCTCCCTTTAGGATATTAAAAAGCTGGGGCAATTCATCAATAGAAGTCTTTCGCATAAATCGTCCAATGGGAGTAACCCTAGGATCATCCTTCACCGTCCACCTGGACTTCTCGTCGGCTTCCTTTTGCACCACCATAGACCGGAATTTGTACATATAAAATGGCTCGTTCTTTAAGCCCACCCGCTCCTGCTTATAAATCAAAGGACCGGAATCTGTCATCTTAATAATAAGGGACACCACGATCATGGTAGGGGAGAAGAGGATAATAGCCACTAAGGCCCCAAAAATATCCACTGCCCTTTTCACAAAACGATTCAGCCAATTGGTTAAAGGCACATGCCGGATATTGATTACCGGAAGCCCTAGAATATCCTCTGTGTAGGGCTTGGTTGGAATAATATTATTATAGTCCGGAATAAATTTAGTATGAACTCCTGACTTCTCGCACTTATTAACCAACATGCCAAGCTTGGTATATTCATTTAAGCCCAAGGTAATCACAATCTCATCTAGATGGCTCTCAGGCAAGATGATATCCAGGTCTGCCAGCCAACCGATAACCTTAATCCCCCTATACTGGTAACCAATCTCCTTGTGGTCGTCTAAGATTCCTCGGATCTCATAGCCCCATTCCGGGTTTTGTAAAATGCGATCGATATACCCTTCTGTGGCATTGCTATAACCCACCAAAAGGATCTGCTTCAAATTGTAACCCTTTCTTCGAATGTTCCGCAAAAAGAGTCGAATCAAATTACGCTCAATGATGGTGACGCAAACATTCAACACCGCAAAAACCGCAAGCATTCTTCGGGAAACGTCAATCTGCTTGGTCACATACAAAACCACAATAAGAACCATAACACCGATTCCATTGGCCTGCAAAATCCGCCAAGCTTCCAAGCGCCTTCCAAGGACCCGTTTCGGCTCATAAAGTTTGTACATATAATATAGAAGCAAAAATCCCGGCACAATATAAACCAGAAGCTTCATATATCCCCCAAGAGATAAAACCCACAAATCCTGAGGGAAAATACCCGTCTTAAAACGAATAAACCAGGCCACAGCATAGCAAAACAACATAACCAAGCCATCCAGCACCACCTGGATCCTGTTTAACAACCTTTGATTCTCCTTGATCATACCCCAAATTATCCTTTACAAATCCATGCCCTATATCAAGAACATCTTCCCTATATAATATCAAATCGTATCTATCAAATCCTAAACATGATACAACATTTTTCATACAAGAACAAGCCACCACACCACAGCAGCTGCAAAATTCGCACTTTCTTCACACTTTCAAGGCTCCTCCCTCAAGGAAATAAACATCCATCGCTCCCACCACTTTCATTTTTATTTAATATTTGCGAAAGGAACACAGTCGCAACAATTAAACAAAAAAGAAAGATAGCGACCTCAATACGAAGTCGCTATCCCCTTGCATAATCTATCTAAATTGGAGGAAGCGTCTATTTTACTGCCTCGAATGCTGCATCTAATGCTGCAATCAAGTCTTCCACTTTTTCAATACCGATAGAAAGACGGATTGTATTTGGCTTGATTCCCTGATCAAGTAATTCTTCTTCTGTGCACTGGCTGTGTGTTGTTGTTGCCGGATGAATTACCAATGATTTTACATCTGCAACATTTGCCAGCAGTGAAAAGATAGATAAGTTGTCAATAAATTTCTGTGCAGTCTCTGCATCTCCCTTAATCTCAAATGTGAAGATAGATCCACCACCATTTGGAAGATATTTCTTGTAAATCTCGTGAGTAGGCTCTGTAGCAATAGATGGGTGATGAACAGCCTCAACCTGTGGATGATTTGCAAGATAATCAACAATCTTTAATGCATTGCTTACGTGACGCTCTACTCTAAGAGAAAGGGTCTCTAATCCCTGAAGGAAGATAAATGCATGGAATGGTGAAAGGGTTGCTCCTGTATCTCTTAAGATAATTGCACGGATATAGGTTACAAATGCTGCAGGTCCTGCTGCTTCTGCAAAGCTTACGCCATGGTAGCTTGGGTTTGGATCTGCAATCCATGGATAGTTTCCGGATGCCTTCCAGTCAAAGTGGCCTCCATCAACGATAACACCACCGATAGCTGTTCCGTGTCCACCGATAAACTTGGTAGCAGAATGTACTACGATATCAGCACCGTACTCAATCGGACGTACCAAGTAAGGAGTTGCAAAGGTAGAATCTACTACCAATGGAAGTCCATGCTTGTGAGCAATCTCTGCAATCTTCTCAATATCAATAACATTTGAATTTGGATTTCCTAAAGTCTCCACGAAAATAGCCTTTGTATTTTCCTGGATAGCTGCCTCGAAAGAACCTTCTACTTCAGGGTCTACAAATGTTGTTGTTACGTTGTTATTTAATGGGAAGGTGTGGGCTAAGTAGTTGTAGGTTCCACCGTAAATTGTCTTTGCTGCCACAATGTGGTCTCCGGCTTTTGTAAGAGCCTGGAAGGTATAAGCAATAGCTGCTGCACCGGAAGCAACTGCCAAGGCTGCTGAGCCTCCCTCTAAAGCTGCGATTCTCTCTTCAAATACGCTCTCTGTAGGATTTGTAAGTCTTCCGTAAATATTTCCAGCATCGCGAAGACCAAATCTGTCAGCTGCATGCTGTGAATTGTGGAATACATAAGATGAAGTTGCATAGATCGGTACTGCTCTTGCGTCTGTTACTGGATCTGCCTGCTCCTGTCCAATGTGTAACTGCTTTGTCTCAAATCCCCAGTTTTTTGAATCCTTAATATCTGCCATTTTTACTTCCTCCATTTTCTTAAATTTGTTTTTGATTATGCTTGTATGGGCAACTTATTTGTTTGTGTGTTTTTTGTGTGTTGCCTTTGTTTTATCTTGTGACCTTATAGTAGCACTGGCAGTTTTCCCTGTCTAATATACAAAAAAAATACCGAGTTATAATTTAAATTTATAACCCGGTATCTTTGATTTTTTTCAAGCTGGAGGTCTTATGTCCGGCAAGGCCCTGCCCCCTTGTCAAATATTCAGATACTTCTTAATGCATTCTATATACCGCTCTCCCATATCACTAAGAACCATATCCTTCCTTACTACATAGCCAATCTCCATAACACTGTTTGGGTTCTGCTCATCATCCTTGTAGGGCACAGCAATATAGTCATCCCCATTTAGTTCCTCACAGATAATACCGGAACATAGGGTATAGCCATTTAATCCCACCATAAGATTCAGCATAGTTGCTCGGTCATTGGCCTTAATGACCTGGGGATATTCATTGGTGGACAGAATCTCCTCTGCAAAATAGAAGGAGCTATTATCTCCCTGCTCAAAGGCCAGACAGGGATAGCCTTCCAATTCTTTAAAAGAAATAGATTTTTTCCCTGCCAATGGATGATTTTTCCAAATATATACATAGGCCTGGCACTCGATCAGGTGATGGAACTTTAATCCCGACCCCTTCATAAGCTTCTCCAGGGCCTTCCGATTAAAGTCACAAAGATACAGGACCCCAATCTCGCTTCGCATGGTGCTGACATCTTTGATCACTTCCTCTGTTCTGGTCTCCCGAATAGCAAATTCATACTGGGACATATCAAAGGCCTTGGCCATGTCTACAAAGGCCTTTACTGCAAAGGAATAGTGCTGGGTGGACACTCCGAATTTCTTCTTATAATTTCCACCGTGACCATATTTTTCCAAAACTGCTTCATACTGGCCGTAAATTTGCTTGGCATACATAAGAAATTCCATACCGTCGTTGGTAAGGGTCACCCCTCTTCCGCTGCGGTGAAGCAAGGTTACCCCAAGTTCCTTCTCCAGCTCCTTTACTGCACTGGTAAGGGAGGGCTGGGAAACGTAAAGAAGCTCCGCCGCCTTGTTCATGGATTTGGTCTCTGCAATTGTAATCATGTAGTTTAATTGTGTGAGAGTCATGTTTTTACTCCTGCTTTCTATAAATGTTTCAAAATTCCCCTAGGACTTAGGGCTCTACATTTTCCCCAAATACCATAGGATCTTTCCCTTAATGTCCGCAACCTTCACAGGACCAAATTCTCTGGAGTCCTTGGAAATTTCCCGGTTATCTCCCAGCACAAAGACTTCCTTATCTCCTACCACCAAGGGATAGCTAATATCCTCCGACATGGCATTGGTCATTCCTAAGGCTTCCTTTGTCTCCACCAGCTGGCCATTTACATAGACTTCCCCGTTTTGAATATTAACCGTATCCCCTGCAAGGGCGATCACCCTTTTTACGTACTCATCTCCATTAGGACGAAGGATTGCCACCACGTCCCCCTGCCTGTATTCTGAATTGTGCCTGCGATAAAAAACAATATCCCCATCGCGGAGGGATGGATACATGGAATCTCCACTTACAGAAGCCATTCCCATGTACCAGTAAAAGCAAAGACCTATCACTATGAAAACAGCAAAGATCTCTAAAACGATTAAAATACGTTGTTTACGCATCTCTCTCTTCCTTGCCCGGATCCGCACAGGATCCACATCATCCAAAACCTTCTCTTTTATCTCCTCAAGGCCCATATGTTCTTCCATCATAAAGTTCCCTTCTCTTATTTGTATACTCTGGGAATATCATAACACGAATCCCCGGATTATTATGAAAAAAATAAGCTGTTTTATGTTATACTAGGGGCATTGAAAGGAGAATTTACCATGAAACAATTTCATTCCTATAAAATAGTTCAACTAATAATTCTCATTTTACTGACTTTGATCAGTCTTTTTGCCCTACTACAGCCTGAGGTGAAGCAATTTGTATTTTCCTCCACTGCAGCCACTATACTTTTTATTACTATATGGGTGGTATTACTGGCAAGCTTTATTTTCCTCTTAATCGATTTTAGCAAAATTTCTTCTATGAAGCTAGATTATAACGATCTTTACGGGGTTGCCTACGCAGACCAGGTTTCCGGTATGCCTAATCGTTTTAGCTGTGACACCTTAATCGAGAAATATTATGATCAGGACCTTCCTTCTGATGTAGGCTGTATCATGATCGATCTTTCCAATCTTACCAAGGTCAACCAGCAGCATGATCGCAAAGTGGGAAATCAGATGCTAAAAGACTTTTCTGATATTCTTACTGCCTCTGCAGTTTCCCTTTGTTTCGTCGGCAGAAATGGTGGGAATAAATTCCTGGCAATTTTTGAGGATTGTACAGAAGAAAAACTTCAGAGTTTCCTATCCCGCATTGACAGGAAGATTGAAGAACACAATGCCCAGCCAGATGCTCTTGCTATTGAATACAAGGCCGGATCTGCCCTTAACGCTAAAGAAGGCCTAACCCAGATTGATCAATTAATTTCCTTGGCAAATAAGCGTATTTCTGAAACTTCTGACAAAGAAAGAGGTTAATCTATGGAACAGCTTGATTATAATTATCTTGCGAAGCTGGTAAAGAAAACTAAGGAGGGTGACAGCAATGCTTTTGCCGAACTCTATACCGCCACCTACAAAAACCAATACCGTTTCGCTTATCAATATGTAAAAGATTCCTATTTAGCCCAGGATATTCTCCAGGATCTTTATATTGTTGTTTTGAAAAATATTCAAAGTCTAAAGAATCCCAGGTTCTTTGTTTCCTGGCTCCATCAAATTTGCTTTAGGCTCTGCTTCGACGCTGCAAAAAAGCAAAAAAAGCAGGCGGAGGAACTTGCTTACGAAGACATAAGCCAGGTGGATGTCCCTCCCTCCAAGGAAACAGATTCTTTCCAAAATCCTGAACACAAGGTTCTTCTGGAAGACCAGCAGATCACAATTATGGAAACTGTCCTTTCCCTGCCCCCTCAATATGCCCAAACCATTATTATGCGTTACTACAACAACATGGGCATTGATGAGATTTCTGAGGCAATGGACTGCAGCCGCAGTACCACTAAGCGCCGTATCAAGAAGGCCCAAGAACTTTTAGAAAGCCTTCTTGAAAATCAGAAGGGAGGGATTGGTCTTGATTAAAGATTTAGAAGATTTAAGAAATAATTCATGTGAACCAGAGATTCCCGAACTGGATTCAAAGACAGCCAATCAGCTCCTCAACAATGTTTTAAGTAGCTGCCAGATGAAGCCTAATCTGATTCCTGTGGAAACCTTAGAATCATGGGGGAATTATAAGAAACCGGCTTTTAGTATCGGTCGCATCATATCCTACTGTGCTACATTAATTTTAATCCTTCTTCCGCTACTATTTTTCCAGCCTACCATTGTAGCGGAACGTATCAACGTAGAGAAGGCAAGTTACGCAGAATACGATATTCGTATTAAGACCCTGATACCTATGGGAAAAGTAACGGCCACCCTTGACGGTGTACCTCTAGGAGTTTCGGAAAAAGCTAACCATGAGTACCTTGTTGATGTGGAAAGCAACGGAACTTTGGTAATCACTGCCAGGGCCATCAACGGACAAACCGTTTCCAGAACCTATGAAGTTACCCAGATTGATACTGAAAAACCTGAACTAAAGGATTTCTACTCTAAGGACGGCCAGGTTTATCTGACGGTGGTGGATGCTTTCAGCGGAATTGATTATGACAATATTTCCGGAATGACACCAAAGTCCTATGATAGTGATAGTGGGGTAATTGTATTTGATATACCAGAGCAATCCTCCCAGGTGGTGGTTCCGGATATGGCTGGAAACGAACTTACCCTTCTGCTGTCACCTGCAGCGCAGTAGACAATTACATCTTAGCCCGACCTATATACCATATTTGGAAGCATTTACTAAGGGTTATCAAATAACCAGAAAGGAGGAGCAGCCTGTGAATAGAAACCGAATACGCTTTTTACTCGCTGCATGCATGGCCTGCACCCTCCTATTTTCCGGCGGGTGTTCCACTTCTTTAAGTGCCGACACCACCAGTCAGGATATAAAACATGAAGGGGATCCAAGAGACCCCACTCCCCAGGTTTTGGTGCCCACAGCCGATGGCACTATCACCTTTCAAAATGATGTCGCTTCTATTGACGCTTCTAACAGCAGTAAGGGTTATATTATGGCAAACTACTCTGGCAGCAACGAGAAGGTAAAGTTGCAGATTACCGGCCCTGACGGAGATTGCTATACCTATCTTATTTCAGACCGGGGCAATTACAATGTTTTCCCCCTAACTGCAGGAGATGGAAGCTATTCTCTTCAGGTCTTGGAAAATGTTTCCGGGGATTCCTACATGATCAGTTTGGATACCACTATTGATGTGACCTTAGAAAGTGAATTTGATCCCTTTCTCTATCCCAACCAATATGTGAATTTTAGCCTAGACTCTGCCGTTGTAGAAAAAAGCAAGGAGCTGGCCACAGACACCTGGACAGACCTTGAGGTAGTAGAAAATATTTACAACTATGTAACCCAGAATATTAGCTACGATACAGATAAAGCAGAATCTGTATCGTACGGATATTTACCCTCGGTTGATGAGACCCTAGCCTCCGGCACAGGGATTTGTTTTGACTACGCGGCCCTTATGAGCGCCTTGCTAAGATTACAGAAAATCCCCACCAAGCTGCAGGTAGGTTATTCAGGAGATGCCTATCATGCCTGGATCAGTACCTATGTAGATGACGCCGGCTGGGTAGATAATATTATAGAATTTGACGGAAAAAGCTGGCAGCTTATGGACCCAACCCTGGCCGCCAACAATGACGAAGCCTCTGTGAAAGAATACGTAGGAGACGGAAGCAACTATGTGGTGAGGTATTCCTACTAACCATTGGACTAAACGCTAAGCAAAGGAGAGATTCCATGGCAAAACAAAACAAACCCTTAACCAATGCAGAAACTGCCGCCTTCTGCTCCCAGATGTCTATGATCCTAACATCTGGAATTTCCACCCTGGAGGGAGTTTCCATTCTTTTGGAAGATTCCTCTGATGAAAAAGAGAAGGCCCTGCTAAATATTATGAATGACACTCTTTTATCTACCGGCTCTTTTTATCAGGCCGTAAAGGATGCAAATGTTTTTCCCGATTATATGCTGCAGATGGTTCAGCTTGGAGAACAAACCGGTAAGCTTGATAATGTTATAGAAACTTTGGCAGACTATTATGAAAAGGAACATTCCTTAAGTCAGTCTCTAAGGAATGCCATTAGCTATCCTTTTCTTATGATCCTTATGATGATTGTGGTTATCTTGGTTTTGATTACCAAGGTTATGCCTGTGTTTCATCAGGTCTTTAACCAATTGGGAACGGAAATGACCGGAGCCTCCCTTGCCTTACTTAATTTCGGACAATTCTTAAATAAGCACGCATTTGCTTTTGGAATCATCCTTCTTTTACTGACAATTTTTCTGATTTATCTTTTCAAAGCTCCTAAAGGACAGTTATGTTTGCGTAAGATTCTTGAAAAGATTCCATCCTTTCGAAACTTACAGGAGCTTATGGGGGCCAGACGTTTTGCCAGTGGAATGGCCTTATCACTAAGCAGCGGCTTGACTCCTCTAGAATGTCTCCGCCTTTCTATTCCCTTGGTAACAAATGCTAGCTTTCGCGAACGCCTGGAGTGCTGTGAACAAGAGGTTTCCGCCGGAGGAGATTTGTGCGAAAGCCTACTATCCCAAAAAATTTTCACCGGACTATATGCAAAAATGGCTTCCATTGGAGCAAAGACCGGTGTTATGGATGAGGTTATGGAGAAAATTGCCGGACAATACGAGGATGAGATCAATGAAGGGCTGTCAAACGTTGTAGCCGCTATTGAACCTAGCTTGGTCATTATCCTATCCCTAATTGTAGGGGTTATTCTCTTATCCGTTATGTTACCACTAATCAGTATTATGGCTGGCTTGTAAATTTTAAAAAGGACCAATAAATGAGCGCACGATTTATTTCAGAAAAAGAAAGTTCTTATGGAAGGAACCTTATTATTTCCCTTTTGCTATTTGCGGTTGTCTTTACCGGATGCTTTGTTGGATTTACTTCCATAAGCACTCGTATGGAAAAAGAAGACCTGCGAATCCTGCAGGATGCAGTTACAAGGGACATTACCAGGTGCTATGCCCAGGAAGGCTCCTATCCCGAAAGTCTAAGCTACTTAAAGGAAAATTATGGCCTTACCTACGACGAGGATAAATACTTTGTCGACTATCAGCCCCTAGGATCCAATATTCTTCCGGATGTAACTATAATCCCAAGGTAATTCAGCTGGTTCGTGGTTGCCAGATTTTACTTTGCTTATTCCAAGTGAAAGGAGCTTTCCTATGAGGTTTCATCAAGAAAAAAGACACGTCATTGACCTTATATTTCCTCTGGCTATTTTCTTTGTATTTACAGTATCTGCCTTTCTGGTCTTGCTTTTATCGGTACATATCTATGGAGACCAGACAGACAAGACTTTGAAAAATTATGAAAGTTCCACCCCTCTCTCCTACATTACAGAGAAGGTCAGGCAAAATGACAATCAAGGAAATATTTCCATAGAAGACATTAATGGAGTCACTAGCCTGGTCCTTCATGGCAACGCTTCCGATGTGACCTATTCTACCTATCTTTATGTTTATGAGGGATGGTTAAAGGAACTTACGATTCGAGACGATACCGCCGCTTCCCCAGAGGCCGGAAAGAATATTATAGAAGCCATGGACCTGCAGGTGGAAAAATTTTCTACACATACCTATAAAATCACTGTTACTGATTTGGAGGGGGATTCCCAAACCCGCATCCTAACAGAAAGGAGCAGCCAATGAAAGGATCCCACAGACATTCTTCTTTATTTTTGTTGGAAATTATGATTTCCATTTTACTTTTTGCCCTGGTAGGCGCCTCCTGTCTGAAGGTATTTGCCCAAGCTCATAGTCTAAGTACAGCAACCTATAATCTCAATCATGGCATCTCGCAATTAGAGAATGTAACGGAACTTCTAAAATCTTTAGATTCTGAAAAGGTTGCCGATACTGAGGCAGTCACAAAAGTCTTGACAGATTATTATGGAAAATCTGTGGAATCAGACCCGGAAGGATCTGCTTCCTGGCAGATTTACTTTAACAGTGATTGGCAGGCCTGCAGGTATTATGACGGAGTTTATACTATTGAATTACAAAAGGAGACTACCAAGAATGCTAATTCCCTTTGTGTATATAGCATCAGGGTATCAGCCCTTTCTAATGAAGAAGTAATTGAAGAACTAAACCTGAAGCTTCATGCTTCTTAAGGTCAGGACAAAATAAGAGGATGATTATGTTAAATTATGGATTTACTTCAGATCAAAAGAAAAATTCCTATAAAGCTAAGAAGAAGCAGACTAAGAAGATCTATTTTCCTATTACAAATATAGGATCTGTTACCTTAATGATGATCTTTATTGTAGTCTGTATGGTATCCTTTGCCGCCTTATCTCTTTCCACTGCAGGGGCGGACTATCGGGCTGCAAAGAAGTCTGCAAAGCATGTGACAAACTATTACAAGGCCTCTAATGATGCGGAAGAAAAGTTGGCAGGTCTTAGTCAGCTACTTTCAGAAAGCTACGCTGACTCTAAGGATTCAGACAGCTACTATAAAGATTTGGAGGAAAAACTCCAGGCTATGGAAGGCTTTTCTTCCATAGCCTGGAGGACTGATGGAGGCATCCTATCCGGCATAAGTGTCTCCTATGACTGCTCTATAAGTAAAAAGCAGGCCCTTCATGTGGAGATTTTATGTACTTATCCCCAGGATAACTCAAAAGAGGCCCTGTATCAGATTACTTGCTGGCAGACTATCTCCACCAGCCAGTGGGAGGGAGATAATTCCATCAAACTCATAGGTCAATAATTAATTAATAAGGAGCAAATATACCATGTTAAATATCGACACTCTAGAGCTATTGAAAGCCGCTGTAAGGTCCCAGGCCTCTGATATCTTTATCGTAGCCGGACGTCCTGTATCCCTACGTCTAAATGGTTCTATTACCATGCAGAATGAGGACCTTCTCATGCCTGATGACTCAAAGAGTATCATTGAGCAAATTTATGAGATGGCAAATCACCGGGATATAGGGATTCTTGAAAGCACCGGAGATGATGACTTCTCCTTTGCTGTTCCTAAGCTTTCCAGATTTCGTGTAAATGCCTATAAGCAAAGAGGCTCCCTATCTGCCGTAATCCGAATCATCGCCTTTGATCTGCCTGATTTCAAGGAACTTGGAATTCCAAAAAGCATCATTGATTTTGCCGATTATACTAAAGGCCTGGTTTTAGTTACAGGACCTGCCGGAAGTGGAAAATCTACCACCCTGGCCTGCATGATTGACCATATTAACAAAAAATATAATAAGCATATCATTACCCTGGAGGACCCATTGGAGTTTCTTCATAGGCACGATAAAAGTATTGTAAGCCAGAGAGAAATTAATGTAGACACCGAAAGCTATGTCACTGCCCTTCGTGCCTCCCTAAGACAAAGCCCAGATGTAATTCTTTTAGGAGAAATGCGAGATTACGAGACCATGCAGGTAGCTATGACTGCCGCAGAGACCGGTCACTTGATCTTCTCCACCCTCCATACCATAGGTGCCGCCAATACCATTGACCGAATTATTGACGTATTCCCCCCAAATCAACAGCAGCAGATTGCGGTTCAATTGTCCATGGTACTTCAGGCCGTAGTATCCCAGCAGTTGGTGCCAACAGTAGATGGACGCATGGTTCCGGCTTTTGAGATCATGACAGTTACCCCGGCTATCCGCAATATGATAAGAGACAACAAGATTCCTCAGATCGATGGAGTTGTCTATTCCTCCTCCAACGGAGAACTGATGTCCATGGATTCCAGTCTCTTGAATATGTATCAAAAGGGCCAGATCAGCAAGGATGTAGCTTTAACCTATGCCAGCAATCCGGAGATGATGAAACGGAGAATGTAATCCTTGCCTTTTCATAAAAAACCAGCTGTTCCATAGCAGATATTTTTCTATGGAACAGCTGGTTTTATGTTTTATCATCTTGTTTTATTTTAGCAGCCAGCTTGCCAAGGGCATTTGGATCAATTTCAAGAGCAACTGCCACAATAGCCGGAATCAGCAGATTTTTCCAGACATTCACAGAAACGCTCTTCGTTTATATGACCACTCCTTTTTATTCTTTCAATATTTTCACATCCCATGGTTTTAAGGGAATTTTCGCATTTTTTTCATATATCTGTCCGGTAAGAATATCCTTCACCCTGGAATATGGATTTTCAATGACCTGCTCTTTCATAGAATAGTATAATATATAATGTATTTTTTCATCATTTTCATTTACTCCATTTCTGACAATAACCGGCCACTCAAATGATGAAAGTTTAATTTCTGCATGGCTGGCAGCTTTCTTCAACACTTCTTTTAATACGTCTTTTTTCAGATATGATCCTATATAGTATGCGTATCCTTTGCCAAAGCAGTTAGCAGAAACTGCAGTATAGTTTCCCCAGTTATCGTCTTCATAGAAATATACTGTTTCTGCCCCCTCTTTTTTTAATAATTCCATAAAATATGAACATTCACGCCCTGCTATTTTCGTACCATCCGGCACCGTAAACTGATTATAATTTATTCCAAAGCATTCTGTCATTCCATGTGGCTGCCTGTCATGATAAACCGTCACATTTTCATCTGCCACAAAGGACTTGAATGTTGAAACCAGTGTTCCTCCATTCTGTACAAAATCTTTCAGATGATTGATATGCCCTTCCGAAATACAATAAAGCGCAGGTGTCACGATCATTTGATATTTATCCAGTTTCTCCATATCTGTCGAAATAATGTCGCATTCCATATTCAGCTCATACATGGAATCATAAATCCAGCGCACAATATCATTATAAGAAAGTCCTACATCTACCGGAAACCACTTTAAGGCTGTCAATGTTTCGTTACTTACCATTATTGCAACCTTATTTTCTTTCTTCAGACCATATAATTCCTGATTATATTCTTTCCATTCTTTTCCGATCCCACACGCTTCTTCATAAGTTGGATTAGTTTCTATATCATGACTTAAGAGACCTTTCCAGTAGGTTTCAAAGGAATTGTGAATGGAATGCCAGTTCCAGTACATGAGACCACAGGCACCGCTTGCCAGATGACTATATGCATGCAGGCGAAGCTGTCCTGGAAAAGGAAGCCATTCTTTAAATGCCTGTGCCTGTGTTTCTAATACCAGATAGTTTTTATTTTTAAGGGAACGAATCTCATCTCCACAAAAAGCGATTTCTGCTCCGGTCAGCAATTTCTGTGTCGGATGATAAATGTCTGTTCCTGCAATATCCACTGCCTTTGAGGCTGTAAAATGATTGCAATCCGGCTGAACACCGTAAGAATATCCATCCTGTGCTAACCAGTAACCAAATTTTTTCCATTCAAAATCAAAATTATGTGTAATAAACTGATCTTCCCGTTTATATTTACGAACCAGTTCTGCCTGCATATGCAAAAATTCACTTACCTGTAACCGTAAAAATTTCTCATATTCACATGCATAACTTGCATTGATGGTTCCCCTTACATCTGGAAGTTCCTCCCAGGAAGCGATACTGTTGCTCCAATATGCAAAGCCAAATGTACGGTTCAGATTTTCTACGGTCTTATATTTTTCCTGCAGGTATTTTTTAAATTTTTCCTGCACGGAAACATTGTAAGCCTGATAATGTTTTGTCTCATTGTCGATTTGATATCCGATCACGCATTTATATCCGGCAACATGTTCAATTAATTTTTGAATTGTCTTTCTGGCACATGTGAGATAGGTCTGATTCATAATGTTCATATTCTGTCTCATACCATATCTTGCCTTTCCTGTCTTTCTGTCTGCCAGTACGTCATCATCTTTCTCTGACAACCATATCGGAACCGCATATGTCATTGTTCCAACAATCACATTAATTCCTGCTTTGTCCATTTTCTCCAGTACTCGGTCAATATGGGTAAAATCATATTTTCCTTCTTCCGGTTCTAAAGTACTCCATGTAGATTCTGCAATCCGCACTGTATTTATAGAAGCTGCTTTCATCATTTCTATGTCTTTGTCCAAACGCTCATATGGCATGTACTCATCATAATATGCCACTCCAAAAATCAATTCTTTTTTCATAAACTACTTGTCCCCTTTGATATGATGTAAAACTCCTTCCTGTGATAGTTAAATACTATCACATATGGTATTAAATTTCACTGACAACTATCCTAACACACAGGACTCTCCAAATGTACTGATTATCATCATGAGTGTAACAAGTAAATTTTGTTTAAAAAAGGGTTCCAAGCCGAAGCTTGAAACCCTTATAAATACTAGCTTTGTGAGCAATTATCAAAGATTACTCGATGATTGTAGCAACACGTCCTGAACCTACAGTACGTCCACCTTCACGATACTTTAATCCCGTTTTACCTTATATTTTTTATGGTTTTCTCTCCAAATTACAGTGAAAAACGGCTGATTTGCACCATTTATTTTTATTTGCCTGATTTCTTGGCACCGTTTTGGCACCGGAAACCCTGGTCGAAAAGATTCTCTTCCACGGCTAACAGATGCTACTCTACCAACTTTATATTGCACCGGTAATTTTTAACTGTTATAATCGAAACATGGGTGCTACCATAACGGTAGGCGGTTAGTCCTTCTCCAGAGGGACTGTGACCCTCTGATTACATAGAAACCAGTAAAGGAATCCACTGGAAAGGAGGGCTAAGCCAATGAGTATTGTTGATTTCATAGCAGTAGTGAGCTTCGGCTTAACCTGCTTTAGTATCGGATATACATTAG
>CAVAKZ010000003.1:0-100353 GCA_963589425.1 Parabacteroides distasonis
AGAAAAGAAAAATGGGAATTACTGAAAATATAAAAAGATTATTTATGGGTGCACCGGCTATATTTTAGCCGGTGCTAAGACTGGTTGTTCAGCCGGAAGGCTGAACTGTTACAAAAAAGCAGATAATGTTCTGAATTTTAAGTTGCGTAAGGCCGTGGCTTGTGATATACTTCCAAACGTTGCAAGCACGTATCTCTAAGTATTAGCTAAAAAATTATTATTTACAGATACCTGGCAAAAACAAGGTCCTTATCCAGCTTGCATCGAGTGTTCGAGACCTTCCACTCGTAAAACAAAACTAAAGGAGAACTGAATATGAAGAACAAGAATGTAGCATTTTTGACCCAGGCGGCTATGATTGCTGCCATCTACGTGGTGCTTACCTATATCTTTGCACCATTTTCATTTGGAGAAATCCAGGTTCGTATTTCCGAGGCGTTAACAATCCTTCCGTTGTTTACACCGGCTGCAATTCCGGGACTGTTTGTAGGATGCTTGATTGGTAACATCTTAGGAGGAGCCATTCTTCCAGATATTATTTTTGGAAGTATTGCAACCTTACTTGGAGCAATTGGTACTTATGCATTAAGAAACCAAAAGCCAGTATTTGGAACCTTGCCTCCGATTATTGCTAACATCATTATAGTACCATTCGTACTTCGCTACGGATATGGAACCATGCTTCCAATTCCATTTATGATGTTGACAGTAGGTGTGGGAGAAGTAATCTCTTGTATCGTGCTAGGACTTATTCTTTATACAGCACTGAAACGCTACAAAGGTGCGGTATTTGCACATGCTGCAAAATAATAGAATGAAGCGATGAAAAGAATCCTGATTATGGGATTCTTTTTTTCTTTATACGCCTGTGTAGTATTTCGGAAATTTTTAAAATAAGCTATAATGAATAAAAAAAAGAGGGAGGGCGTATCAATGGGAATTTATCTGAACCCGGATAGCAGTAAATTTGAAGAAGCAGTAAATTCAGATATTTATGTTGATAAAACGGGATTATTGACTTATACCAATTCGGTTTTACATACTATGCAGAAATGTATTTGCATTAGCCGTCCCCGTCGTTTTGGAAAATCTACCGCAGCTAATATGCTTACGGCCTATTACAGCAGAGGGTGTGATGCCAGGCAGACCTTTTCTCAATTTGAGATTGCAAAAGATAAGGGATTTGAAAAATATCTGAATCAATATGATACCATCTCTGTAAATATGCAGGAGATTTTAAGCAGAAGTCATAGTATTTATGAGCTGATAGAGCGTTTTGGCAAGTTGATCATTCGGGAGTTGAAAAATGAATATCCAGAGGTAGATTACTTTGATGACACAGACGTGATCGAATGTATGCAGGATATTTATTCTCAGAAAAAAAGCCCATTTGTTGTGATTCTCGATGAGTGGGATTGCGTTTTTAGGGAGTACAAGGAAGATAAGGAAGCCCAGGAAAAGTATCTTGATTTCCTAAGAGACCTATTAAAAGATAAGGCTTATATTCATCTAGCCTATATGACAGGAATTCTTCCTATTAAGAAATATGGTAGCCACTCTGCTTTAAATATGTTTGACGAATTTTCTATGATTGATCCGGGGCCGCTGGCGAAATATGTGGGCTTTACAGAAGCAGAGGTAGAGAGGTTGTGCCAAGAGTATCAGATGGATGTGACAGAAGTTAAAACTTGGTATGATGGATATTCTTTTGAGAATGGCATATCCATATATAGCCCTCGTTCAGTAGTAAGTTGCATGCGGTTTGGAAAAATAGGAAATTACTGGAATCAGACAGAAACTTTTGAGGCCTTGAAATTTTATATCGATATGAACTTTGAAGGACTAAAAGATGATGTTTTAAGCATGATCGCAGGAAAATCAGTTCCGGTGAATATAGGAAGTTTTTCCAACGATATGTCTACCTTTCATTCAGAAGATGATGTTTTTACTCTTTTAATTCATTTGGGATATCTTTCCTATGATTACGACAGTAAGACGGTGAAGATTCCAAATGAAGAGGTACGGGCAGAGTATGTGAATAGCATTTCAACATCTGAATGGGGTGAGGTGTCAAAATCCTTAAAAAATTCAGCAGATACTTTAGAGGCAATCTGGCAAAAAAGGCCCAAACAGGTGGCAGAGGCCATAAGCCAGGCTCATTTTGAAACTTCACATATTCAGTATAATGATGAAAATGCATTGAGTTATACAATTTCTTTAGCCTTGTATGCTGCAAGAAATTTTTATGTTATTTATAGAGAACTGGCAGGTGGAAAAGGATTTGCAGATCTTGTTTTTTTGCCAAGGAAAAAATTCCCGGAAAAACCGGCAATTGTAGTTGAACTTAAGTGGGATCAAGATGCCAAAGGAGCCATCGAGCAAATAAAAAACAAGGAATATTGCAGAAGTCTGGAAGAATATAGGGGCAACATCCTATTGGTTGGGATAAATTATAATAAGAAAACTAGGATTCATGAGTGCATTATTGAGGAAGCAGAAAAAGAAGGGTGAAATTTCACCCTTCTTTTCTTCTTTTTCTTCGAATTCGATTTACATTCCGTTCGTAGTTTCCGCTTTTTAAAAGCTCTGCCAATACATATTGCTCAAAGAGGGGGACCGTGCAGGAATAAAATCCTAACTTCTCCCCAAAAGGCTCCATTAATTTCTTAGGCAAGATGAGATAACCGATACGCATGGAGGGAGCGATGGTTTTGGAGAAGGTATTCATATAAATCACATTTCCTTCTTTTGACATGGCAAATAGGGGCTCCTCGGCCTTTCTAGACACGGTTAATTCCGAATCGTAATTATCTTCTACAATATAGGCCTTCTTTTCAGAAGCCCATTTTAAGTACTCCTTTTTTTTAGAAATTCCCACGGTAATTCCTGTAGGGTAGCTGTTGAAAGGGGTGACATGCAGGATATTGGCCTGGGTGCCGGCAAGGTCCTTGGAAGAAATTCCATCTTTGGTAAGAGGAAGAAAGAGGCACTTGATTCCCAGGGATTCGTATACCATATGGATCTTCTCATAGGAGGGAGATTCGATGGCAAAGGGCAGGTCTCCCCTTAGAAGCTGGGCCACCAGGCTATAGAGGTACTCGGCCCCTGCTCCTACCACGATCTGGTCCGGTTCTACATAGATCCTCCTGCTGCGGGCCAGATAGCGGCAGATCTCCGTTCGCAGTTCAAAAGAACCTTGGTTGGGACCCTTTACTAAAATATTTTCCCCATAGTCCGTAATTACCTTGCGCATGGTCCTTGCCAGGACAGAATAGGGGAAATCTCCCGGATTTTTCGAGGGAGTTTGGGAAAAGTCTTTGGAATTTCTAGCGTCAGGTGTAGAAAACGCCTCTGATTTCGACCCCTGGGCTTCTCCTTCCTGGAGGTCTTCATTAAGATCAAGCTTTTCATCTCCATACACATTAGATAAAAAATCCGCTTCTTTATAAATTACATAACTTCCACTTCTCTGCCTTAACTCGATATATCCCTCCTCGCTTAAAAGCTCCAGGGCATGTTCCACTGTAACTACGCTGCAGCCGCTTTCTACAGCGATGGTTCTCTTGGCGGGAAGTCTCAAGCCGTAGGTGTAAATTCCTTTTATAATATCTTCTTTTATCAGCTGGTACAATTGGATGTAGGCGGGGGTATCATGGGTGTGGGTGATTTTATAATTCATAAATACAATCCTTTCGGCTTAAGGGCTATGATTAGGTGAATTAGCTTGCTTGAAATAAATTGGTTATATAAAAAATATCAAAATTGATTATATTCATAGGTTCAGAACGAGTTTATCATCTTACTTATCCTTTGTAAAGAGTGAGGAAGTAGAATGACCATTCATCAGAAAGCACAAAAAAAGCAAAAGCAGGAAAAAACTATGCCTGACCACAATAGACAGAATAAGATCGCCCTGATTAATGATTATTCCGGCTTTGGCCGCTGTTCTGTTGCGGTACAGCTGCCCATTATTTCTACTATGCATGTGCAATGTTGTCCTATACCAACATCTATATTTAGTAATCATACGGGATTTCCAGAATTCTATTATTCGGATTTTACGGAACATATGCCAACCTACATTGATATGTGGGACAAGTTAGATCTTCATTTTAAGGGAATCTGCACCGGCTTTTTGGGGTCCTCAGAGCAAATCGGAATCGTGACAGATTTTATAAAACGATTTCGAAGAGAGGATACTACTGTGCTGGTGGATCCTGTCATGGGAGATTATGGCAATACCTATCCAACCTACACAGAAAAGATGTGCAGGGAAATGATTCGTCTAGTATCCCTTGCAGACATAGCCACCCCTAATCTTACGGAGGCCTGTATTCTTACGGGCACCCCCTATAAAGATAAATGGAAGCTGGCGGAATTACAAAGCCTGGCGGAGGCAGTGGCAGATCTTGGAGTCTCCAAGCTTGTGATTACGGGAATCCCCCAGAGAAGCTTTCTATGTAATCTCTGCTTGGACCGTACAAAGAAAGAAGCGGAGATGCACCTATTCAAGACCCATAAGGTGGGAACTTCCAGGTCGGGAACAGGGGATATTTTCTCGGCTATTCTGGCAGCAGATGCAGTCAACGGAGTGGAGTTTTCCGTATCTGTAAAGAAGGCGTCAAAATTTATAAAGAAATGCATTATGCGGGCGGTGGAGATGGATATTCCTGTGACAGACGGGGTGCCCTTTGAGGAAGTACTGTCCACATTAAAATGGAAATAATCGTTGAGCAAGCATATAGAATATAGAAAAGAAGCTAGGAGGAATTTAACATGAAAAAAGCAATGACAATCCTATATAAAGTACACAATAATCTTTATGTAAATCTTACCAACCGGTGTCCCTGCGCCTGTACCTTTTGCTTAAGACAGAACATGGATACGGTGTCAGAGGTAGATGACAGGCCTCTGTGGTTAGAGCATGAACCAAGCTACGAGGAGATCGTAGAAGACTTTAAAAATTATGACATGACAGAATTTAATGAAGTGGTTTTCTGTGGCTACGGAGAGCCAACAGAGAGATTGGATATGCTGCTTAAAGTGGCAGCCTATGTGAAAGAAAACTTTGGAAATAAGATTCGTGTCAACACCAACGGAATGGCAGATTTAATCTGGGACAAGGATACCACACCGAATTTTGCAGGCTTGGTGGATACTGTATCCATCAGCTTAAACACCCCAAATCCGGAAAAATATCATGAATTGGTCCGCTGCAAATTTGGCATGAAATCCTTTGAAGCCATGCTGACCTTTGCAAAAAATGTGCGAAAATATGTACCTAATGTGGTAATGACCACAGTGGATACCACCTTGACCAAGGAAGAGGAAGGGCAGTGTGCTAAGATTTGTAAAGACCTGGGAGTGACCTACAGAATAAGACCTTGGGAAGACTAAAATAAAAAAAGAATCTTGGCTGTTGTTAGAGACAGCCAGGGTTCTTTTTAATTTAGATTCTGATTTTTAGTTGCATAAAAGCTATCATAAAATTTGATTAGTGATATAATGAAGCTTATAAAAGTGGACTCGAGTTAAAATAATGATTCAAGGAAGCTTTTCAAAAAAATAAAAAAGAAGGAGGAACTTGTTTATGAATCGGTATAAAAGGGTTCAGAAACTGTTGAACTGGCTTTTATCCTTGGTTCTCATTGTGACAAGTATCAGTGTTCCTGGAGTTGCTGTAAGCGCTGAGGATGAGAATGCTGACATTTCAAACGTTGCAGTAGTCGAAGATGATGAGAGTCAAGTTGCGGACTATTCAGATGCCATTCGTTATGATCTGAATTACAATGAAGATTATTCCAAAGCCACTTTGACAATAACCGTGGATACAGCAGACAATGTAAGTCTTGATTTTAGTAATAACGACGAGTTGTCAGAAAAAATGGGGGGGGAATCGCCCAGTTATTCCATAGATCATGAAATTACCACAGAAGATGGAAAAACTTACGCCTTTGATATTGTAAAGAATGGTGCCTACAATTTCCAGGCCATTGTATTAGCGGAAGGTGAGGATTTTGATGGCCAGATGGTAGGAAGTAAGGATATTTCCATTCAGGTTACAGATCTGGTGGAAGGAGAAGAAGTTGAGTCTGAATATGAGGCCCAGGAGACTGGAACGGATGCTACATTTACCATTACACAGAGTAATGTGCAGTTAGCATATTATAACTGGCAGGCAGGGAATCCGCCCACTTCAACAAAAGGTGTTACCCTTAATACAATCAGTGCAGGCACAACAACTCAGACCATAACGAATTATGTGGATTCCAGTAATTCCAGTGGTGGAACAGGATATGTTGTCTTTTTTGTAAAACCGAATGATAACTATTTATTTACAGGTCTTAATGCTGATGGACTAGGCCAGTGCTTTGCAGTTAATGAGACTTTTAATGCTAGTGATTATAAAAATAGTAGTGGAGCTGGAATTGGAGGCTATCCAGGACTTCAATATGTGATTGCAGCTGCGTATAACGCTGGATATAAAGCGGTTTTTGGATGGATGAGAGCCTATGATTCTACGGATGTGAATTTAAGCTTTACAACTACAGCTGTGCAGCCTAAGATGGAGATTTCAGTTGCTGCACCATTAGATACTTCCAATGTAAAACCTGGAGATACCTTGGATTTTACCGTGACAGTTACACCAGAGAGTGAGTCTAATAGTACAATAGGAAAGGTTACTCTTACGAAAATAAATGAAACAGATGTTTCCTATGAGTGTACAGATACAGGGTCTGGTACTTATACATACACAGTACCATATACCATTACGCAAGCGGATTTTGAGGCTGGCAAGGTTACTTTATCGGCAAGTGGAACCGTGAAATATAATTGTAGCTTTGGTATAACTTCAGGCAAGGTTAACTCGGAAGCTTTGATTGCAGAGACGGCTTCGGCTGATGCATCTCCTGGCCCGAATTTTGCAAAGAAGGCAACTGCGACTCATCAATTTGCTTCTTCTACTAGCGGAAAAGAATTGCCGGATGAAGTAACTAAGTTGTGTCCGGCTGATAAGGTGATCCCGGTGGGGGTAGAATATACGCCAGAAACTCTTGCTAGTGAAATGGTAAGGGTAAGTGATGGATACTGGACCTTTGAGGGCTGGGATTCAACACCGGTGACTCCAACGACAGAAGAGGCAAGTGTAACAGTAACCGGTAAGTGGAAATTTGTAGATACCACTCTTAATGTTACAGCTCCTAAAGATGTAGTTTATAATGGCGCATCTCAGCAGCAGGAACCGGAAGTTAAGGATGTAAGCGGAAATGTCCTAACAAAAGATGTAGATTATACCTTAAGTTATTCAGAAGATACTACAAATGTGGGACAGGTTATGGTTACGGTGACAGGACTTAAGGGTTATGGCAGTGTATCAACGAGCTATCAGATCAAACAAAGACCGATCACCTTTGTAGGAAAAAGCGCAAGCAAGACTTACAACGGAAAGGAACAGACGGTTGAGGGTTACACAGTAAGTACAGCAGAAGGACAGTATGGATTGGTAGAGGGACATACAGCTACTTTGACAGCTTCAGCCAGTGGAACAGATTTTGGAACTCATGAGGGAACCATCACAGATGCTACAAAAGTAGAGATTAAAACAACAGACGGAGTAGATGTAACTGCAAACTATGCGATAACTACCAAACCAGGAACTTTAACCATCACGGCAAAGAATATTACTGGTCAGGAAATTTCCGTAGATGATCTTTCAGATGTTACCTATAATGGAATAGCACAAAAGCAAGATCCGGTTGTGACCGATGGAACTACTACATTGGAAAAAGACAAGGATTACACGGTAAGCTATAAATCTTCTTCGACAGATGGAGACGACTATACCAATGCCGGCAATACCATTACAGTAACTATCACAGGAAAAGGCAACTATTCAGGAACTGTAGAGAAGACCTACACCATTACCAAGGCACCTTTGACAGTGACTACAAAGTCAGACAGCAAAGTCTATGATGGAGATCCTCTTACTGCCGAAGGAAAACTAGACGGCTTAGTAAACGGAGAAACTGCAACCTTTACAGTAACCGGAAACCAGACAGATGTAGGAAGTAGTGAGAACACCTACACTATAGACTGGGAGCATGGAACAGCCAAGGAATCGAACTATACCATTCAGGAAAATAAAGGAACCTTGACTGTTGAAGCTCAGCATCTTACACCGGAAACTGATCCAGAGAATCCATCTAAAGAGGATTCGAACTACAAGGGTGTGACTGTCAAGGATCCTCAGAACGTAGTATATGATGGCGATGATCATAAGTTCGTTCCCGAGGTTACTACAAAAGACGGAACAAAGTTAACTCCAGGAACAGACTATGAGGTGACCTATACCAAAGATGGTCAAACTACCGATGACTTTACAAATTCCGGAGAGATTAAAATAACCATCACAGGAAAAGGCAATTACTCAGGAACTGTAGAAAAAACCTATAGCATTACAAAGCGTCCAATCACCTTTGTAGGAAACAGTAAAAGCAAGACCTACAACGGACAAAAACAAACCGTTGAGGGCTATACAGTAAGCAAAGCTGAAGGACAGTATGAACTGGTAGAGGGACATACAGCCAGCCTGACAGCTTCAGCTAGCGGCACTAATGTTGGAACTTATGAGGGAAATATCACAGCAGCTGCAAATGTAAAGGTGGAAACGACTGACGGAGTAGATGTAACTGCAAACTATGCGATAACTACTTCGCCAGGAACTTTAAAGATTACAGAAAAATCTATTAGCGGTGATACCAAAGATATAACGGTAAAGGATTTTTCAGATGTTACCTATAATGGAACAGCACAGAAGCAAGATCCGGTTGTAACTGATGGAACTACCACATTGGTGAAAGACCAGGATTATACAGTAAGCTATAAATCTTCTTCGACAGATGGAGACGACTATACCAATGCCGGCAATACCATTACAGTAACTATCACAGGAAAAGGCAACTATTCAGGAACTGTAGAGAAGACCTACACCATTACCAAGGCACCTTTGACAGTGACTACAAAGTCAGACAGCAAAGTCTATGATGGAGATCCTCTTACTGCCGAAGGAAAACTAGACGGCTTAGTAAACGGAGAAACTGCAACCTTTACAGTAACCGGAAACCAGACAGATGTAGGAAGTAGTGAGAACACCTACACTATAGACTGGGAGCATGGAACAGCCAAGGAATCGAACTATACCATTCAGGAAAATAAAGGAACCTTGACTGTTGAAGCTCAGCATCTTACACCGGAAACTGATCCAGAGAATCCATCTAAAGAGGATTCGAACTACAAGGGTGTGACTGTCAAGGATCCTCAGAACGTAGTATATGATGGCGATGATCATAAGTTCGTTCCCGAGGTTACTACAAAAGACGGAACAAAGTTAACTCCAGGAACAGACTATGAGGTGACCTATACCAAAGATGGTCAAACTACCGATGACTTTACAAATTCCGGAGAGATTAAAATAACCATCACAGGAAAAGGCAATTACTCAGGAACTGTAGAAAAAACCTATAGCATTACAAAGCGTCCAATCACCTTTGTAGGAAACAGTAAAAGCAAGACCTACAACGGACAAAAACAAACCGTTGAGGGCTATACAGTAAGCAAAGCTGAAGGACAGTATGAACTGGTAGAGGGACATACAGCCAGCCTGACAGCTTCAGCTAGCGGCACTAATGTTGGAACTTATGAGGGAAATATCACAGCAGCTGCAAATGTAAAGGTGGAAACGACTGACGGAGTAGATGTAACTGCAAACTATGCGATAACTACTTCGCCAGGAACTTTAAAGATTACAGAAAAATCTATTAGCGGTGATACCAAAGATATAACGGTAAAGGATTTTTCAGATGTTACCTATAATGGAACAGCACAGAAGCAAGATCCGGTTGTAACTGATGGAACTACCACATTGGTGAAAGACCAGGATTATACAGTAAGCTATAAATCTTCTTCGACAGATGGAGATGATTATACCAATGCCGGAAATACCATTACAGTAACCATTACAGGAAAGAGAAATTACTCAGGAACCATCGAGAAGACCTACACCATTAAAAAGGCGCCTTTGACGTTGAAAATGAATTCGGCTACAAAGGTTTATGATGGTAATGTTCTTACTGCAGGAGGATCTTTGGAAGGTTTAGTTGGAGATGAGACAGTTACCCTCACTGTAACCGGAAGTCAGACCAATGTAGGAGAAAGTGACAATACTTACAACCTAGATTGGAATGGAACAGCCAAGGCGGATAATTATACAGTTACAGTGGAAAAAGGAACTTTGACTGTAGAGGCCCAACACCTTACACCGGAAGTTGATCCGGAGGATTCCACAAAAGAAGATCCAAACTATAATGGTGTGGCTACAAACGATCCGGAAAATGTAGTATATGATGGCGAGGAACATAAATTTGTTCCGGAGGTTACTACAAAAGATGGTACAAAGTTGACTCCAGGAGTGGACTATGATGTAATCTATTCCACTGATGATTTTACAAATCCCGGAGAAATTAAGGTAATCATTATCGGAAAGGGCAATTATTCCGGAACTATTGAGAAAACATATAAGATTGTAGAAAAAGAAAAATCAAATCCTCAGCCAAGTGACACTAAAACAAAGAGCGATACAAAGGGCAATAATAGTAATGATAACAAGACTACAACAGTGAACAACACGACAAGCCAGGCTACAAATGCATCTGTGAAAACAGGAGACACAAGCAACCTGATTTTCTGGATATCTCTTTTGGCCTTGGCAGCCTTGGTAGCTGTGGTAACCCTATCTCTTAGAAGAAGGAGATAGTTAAAAACTATTTGAATTTCTGATTTTAGTATCAAACATAAAAGGACCGATACAGGTATGAAAAATCATTCTGTATTGGTCTTTTTTGTGAAAAAAATTAGATTTTCATAATATCTTAAGAATTTTGAGCAAAAGGATTTAAGATTTTCCACCTATTCTTGTATAGTAGGAAGTGAGGTGAAAAAGATGTCAAAAATATTAGTTTGTGATGATGATAAAGAAATCGCTGAGGCAATTGAAATCTATCTGATGCAGGAAGGTTACGAGGTATGCAAGGCCTATGACGGCCAGGAGGCCTTAGAGATTTTGAAGAAAGAAGCCATTGACCTTTTGGTGATTGATGTGATGATGCCAAGATTAGATGGCATCCGAGCAACATTAAAAATTCGTGAGAAGGATAATATGCCTATCATTATTTTGTCGGCAAAATCAGAGGATGCAGACAAAATCTTAGGACTTAATATTGGGGCAGATGATTACATGACCAAACCCTTTAATCCCCTAGAGCTTGTGGCAAGGGTGAAATCCCAGCTTCGCAGATATACCAAACTGGGAAGTGCAGAAGAATACAGGGAAGAGAATGTTTATGTGACGGGAGGTCTGGTGATCAATGACGACCTAAAAAAGGTGACTGTGGATGGGGAGCCTGTAAGACTAACCCCGATTCAATATAAGATCCTATTGTTGCTAATGAAGAACCAGGGAAAAGTATTTTCTATTAATCAGATTTATGAGAGCATCTGGAAGGAGGATGCCTTTGGGGTGGATAATACGGTGGCGGTACATATTCGGCATATTCGTGAGAAAATCGAGATTAATCCCAAGGAACCAAGATACCTAAAGGTGGTGTGGGGTGTAGGATATAAAATTGAAAAAAATTGAGATGGAGTGAGTATATGAATAAATGGTATAAGACAAATCTAGCTGAGGCTATATTGATTTTTTTGGCAATACTTCTTCCTATGACAGGGGTATTGAGTCTGGCGATCTTGTATAATGCATCCACATTGGATACAGCTTTATTGGGAAAGAAAACGACTGGATATGAGGAAAGCGAGGCTTTTGAAGGCTTGCTTCGGAATGTGACTTCTCAGACAATGATTACCCTAAAGGCTAGGAAAGAATTTGAAAAAAATGGACAATATGATCCGAATCAAAAAGTAGATATTAAAAGTTATTATGATGCTAATGTCTTCTACAGTAAGGAAGTATCTTCCGGATTAATCTATAGCCTTGACCAGCTGGCAAACTGGGGAGACCAATGGAACCAGGATGAGGATGAACAAGAGGAAAATTTGGTTGTCTGCCAAAAACCAGATGACAGCTATTACTATTATTATATGAGTGATTTTAAGGACTTGCTAAATTCAAAGAAATTGCGCATAGAATTGGATCAGGACACTCTGGGATCTTTTTTGGCAGATTTGGAAGATGGCTACTATGATTCTGGATATGCCGACAGTGAAACAGTAATACAAGATGAAAATGGAGATACCATTTATGATGACTGTTGGACCTTCTGTGCGCCTGAAAAAGGAAAATTTGCACCGGAAGGATATGACAGCCTGTTAGAGGCTATAAACGAAAATCAGGACCTAAATGGCCACTTATCCGAGGTCTACGATTGGCTGGAAAATGCAGGCTATGGCCTGGCGCAGGAGAGAGAGGATTACCAGAATCCATCGGGAACTTGGGCAGAGGGAAATACCAACTACAGGTATTTGTATTTGAATGCAGAAGACAAGACAGTCTATACCAACAATAGCGCCTGGTCAGATTATGAAAATGCTAAGAAGCTACTGACAAATTTGGAAGAGGGTCAGGGAAAAGCTTCAGAAAATTTAAAGTACATTATTGTAAGAAATACCCGGCAGGATTTTGCAACAAATATTAACAGAGACTTAAATCTGGAAAATTGGCAAAAGCGTGCAAGTGACCTGGATTTAGGAAAAGAAGATGCTTTTTTGGTAGCGGTGGATACGACTTATTCCATTCAGGATGTTTTTTGGTCCAATAGGAAAACCTATGAACAGTATCAGCCTTATGTTGGTATCAGCAAAGCCGGATTAGTAATCTCTGTCTCGGGCTTTATTCTTTGTCTGGGCTGGCTTACATGGATTGCAGGAAGAAAAAATACAGAAGATAATCTCCTTCTTCTGAATAGATTTGATTATTGGAAGACGGAAATTGCAGCAGGAATCCTAATCTGCTTATGTGTGGGATGGACCTTTGTGCTTGCCGCATTATGGTCAATCAATTATGTAAATGTAAACAGCTTTTCTGCAGGAGGGGCAGATTCCTATGGTTATTATTTTATGACCAGCGAGATAGGCTTGCTTTTGTTGTACGCGGGAGGAAGTGCCCTCTTCTTCATTATTGGATATTTAAGCCTGGTTCGGAGAATCAAGGGAAAAATTCTCTGGAAAAACAGTATTTTAAGATGCTTTTGCCTATGTTTAAAAAAGGCAGGAAAAGAAATCTGTATTTTTTGGAAGGGTAGAAAACAGATATGGAGAACCCTTCTAATCTGCCTAGGTCTATTCTTTTTAAATCTGATTGGAGCTAATACAGGAGCCTTAGCTATTCCTATGATCATAGCAGATGTTTACGTATGTTATTATTTATGTAGGAAGGCCCTGGCAGAGGACAAGCTTCAGACCGGAATTAAGAGAATTGCCACAGGAGATGTGTCTTATAAAATTCCTCTGGAGGGCTTGAAAGGGGAAGCAAAAGAGACTGCCCAGGCGGTGAATTGTATTGGAGAAGGCATGAACCTTGCCCTGGAAAATAGCATGAAGAGCGAGCGGTTAAAAACAGATCTGATCACTAACGTTTCCCATGATATTAAAACCCCCTTAACCTCTATTATCAATTATGTGGAACTTTTAAAGCAGGAGAATTTCGAGGATCCTAAAATACAGCGTTATTTGGAAATATTAAGTGAGAAATCCCAACGGTTAAAAATTCTGACAGAGGATGTGGTAGAGGCTTCCAAGCTAAGTTCCGGAAATATAAAATTAGAATACAATAATATTAACTTGGTGGAAATGATACAGCAGACTAGCGGAGAGTTTGCGGAAAAATTTGAGGCGAAGCATCTGACAGAAGTTATGAATGTGCCGGAATATCCGGTGGTCATTCGCGTAGATGGCAGGAGACTTTGGAGAGTGCTCTCAAATATTTATAATAATGCAGCAAAATATGCCATGGCCGATACCAGGGTCTATGCAGATTTGCAGGTAAGGGATGGGGCTGCCATATTTAGTTTAAAGAATATCTCAGAACAATCCTTAAATATTTCAGCTGATGAACTGACAGAGCGTTTTGTCAGGGGGGATCTTTCGAGAAATTCTGAGGGAAGCGGACTGGGACTTTCCATCGCAGAATCCTTAACTAAGATACAGGGAGGAGATTTCAAATTATATCTAGATGGAGATCTTTTCAAAGTAATGATTTCATTTCCCCTTGTGTAATGATCGTTTGTATGAAATAAATAAGATAGAAATTAAAGAATAAGGAGAGCTTTTTAAACGAAAGCCCTCCTTTTCTGTTATAATAAAATCAAAAATCGGTTTTGGAAAGGGTGAGTATAATGAAGGCCATACCAATAGGGCTTAATAATTTTACAAAATTAATAGAGGAAAATTGCTATTTTGTGGATAAGACCTTGATCATCCGAGAATTTTTGGAAAGAAAAAGTGCAGTAACCTTGATTACAAGGCCAAGAAGATTTGGAAAAACTATGAATATGTCCATGATGGCAGAGTTTTTTGATATTACCAAAGATTCAAGGGAACTTTTTGAGGGGACTAAGATCATGGACACTCCTTATGCAAGTGAAATGAATCAATACCCAATCATTTTTCTTTCCTTTGCAGATGCCAAAGAAAACAAAACCACTGTGGTGAATTTTATTAAAAATCAAATTCAAAAAGAATATGAAAAATATATGTTTCTGTTTAATGATTTATCTATATTTGACAAGAATGATTTTGATCATATCATTAATGGTTTACTTCAAAAAAACAATGGAACATTGGATGATATAAACAATGCAATTATCTTTTTGATGAAAAAATTAAAGGAGCATTACGGAAAAGATGTAATGGTCTTTATTGATGAATATGACACGCCATTTATTGAGGCAAGAGTCGGCGGTTTTTATTCAGAAATTAAGGGAGGATTGGCTACCCTTCTTCGCAGTTCCCTGAAAAATTCCAGTGATCTGAAATACGCTATGCTAACAGGAATTCAGAGAGTGGCGAAGGAAAATATTTTTAGTGATTTGAATAATTTAGATGTATATACGGTAAAGGATAATAATTACAGTGAATATTTTGGATTTGGCGTAGAAGAGACCAAAGGATTATTAGAGTATTATCAGTTAAAATTAGATGATAATGTGAAAGAAATGTATGATGGTTATAAGATAGGAAATGAAGAAATTTACAATCCATGGTCTATTTTGAACTACGTAAAAAGAAAAGAACTAATTCCTTACTGGGTTAATACCAGTGCCAATACAATGATCAAACAGGCAATAAAAAAATCAAAAGCTGATTTTAAAGAACAATACGAAAAATTGATCAGGAATAATTATCTGGAAACAACCATTGTTTTGCAAACTAGTTTTTATGAGATGGAAAATACCCCATCTTTATGGGGCTTGTTTGTGAATGCCGGATATCTGACCATCACAAAAACAATTAATGCCATTACCGATCGTTATCGGGTGGAGATTCCAAATAAAGAAGTTAGAAAAGAATTTATTGATTTAACTGAACAGTATTTGGAATTAAATATGGGTCAAATGAATAATGTAATTGAGAGCATCCTTCAGGAAGACAGGGAAGAGTTTTATGATAGCTATAAAAATATTCTGATGTTACCAAGCTATCATGACTTGACCAGTGAAAATAGTTATCACATGATGATGCTTGGAATGTGTGTAGGTCTGTCCGATAATTACAAAGTGATTTCCAATAGAGAAGAAGGAAAGGGAAGATGTGATCTTGTGATTCAGGCAAAGGATGAGAAGAGAACTTCTTTTGTGATAGAATTTAAATATTTGAAAGAAAGTAAAGATAAGGTGAAAGAAGAATTAGAGCGACTCTCAAAAGAAGCAATTAAGCAAATTCAGGATAGAAAATATGATTTTGATTTAAAAGGCAAAGTTATATATATAGGTTTGGCACATCATGGAAAGGATGTGGCCATGGAGTGGGTCAATCGATAAGCCATAAGCCCCTTGCCGGAGTAATCCGACAAGGGGCTTATGCATATCCTTATACAGTCCCTGCTACCCGATCGTAAAGAACCATCTCTCTACGAATCTTTCTAGCAAGAGTATCATTTATATCTTCTTTATTACATCTCCATACCCAGTTATTTCCCAAGGTAGAGGGGGTATTCATACGGCCTTCATGGCCAAGACCCAAGAAGTCTTGCATCTGCATGATAGCGGTGTCTGCCACGCTGGCCCAGCCGCTTCGCATCAGGCCCCAGTTGTATCCCTCTTCCTTGTTCAGGCGGAAATACCGGATAGTATTCTTGGCATCTTCCGGCAAGGCGGTATCAAACCATCCAAGGATCGTCTCGTTGTCATGGGTGCCGGCATATACCACACAGTTATGATCATATAAATGTGGTTTGTAACCTCTTCCTGTATCTCTGGAGTCAAAGGCAAATTCCAAAACCTTCATTCCCGGGAAGCCGGTTTCCTTTAACAGCTCATAGACAGAATCCGTAAGAAAGCCAAGGTCTTCAGCAATAATAGGAAGGTCTCCCAGCTTTTCTTTTACAGCATGGAAGAAATTGATTCCGGGCCCTGGCTTCCACTGACCCCTGGCAGCAGTCTTATCTCCGTAGGGGATAGCATAGTAGGAATCAAAGCCTCGGAAATGATCAATTCGCAGTACATCATAAATCTTCATAAGATGGGCAATTCTTGCAATCCACCAAGAGTAGCCGTCCTCTTTCATGGCCTCCCAGTTAAAGAGAGGATTCCCCCAAAGCTGTCCGTCAGCAGAAAATCCATCCGGGGGACATCCTGCAACTTCCGTGGGAATCAAATTCTCATCCAGCTGAAATTGGTCCGGGTGGGACCAGGCATCCACGCTGTCATCGGAAACATAGATGGGAAGGTCGCCTATAATCTTTATGTGATGGTCTCCGGCGAAGTCCTTTAATTTCCGCCATTGTTTAAAGAAAAGAAACTGGACAGTCTTCCAAAATACTATGTCCTCTTTTAGGGAGTCTCGAAGTATATCCAGAACCTTGCTATTTTTCACCCGAATCTCTTGGGGCCATTTAGACCAGGGGGCTCCTTGGTATTTTCTCTTAATGGCCATGAATAGGGCATAGTCATTAAGCCAATAAGCTTCCTCTTTACAGAAGCTATCAAATTCATCAGAAAACTTAGCTAATACATTGGGTACGGTAGATGCAAGTATCGTAAATCTTTGCTTGTATTGTAGTTCGTACTCTACTTTTGTGGGGGATTCGCCCCAAGTAAGGTCTTTAAAGGTAGATTCCTCCAGTAAGCCTTCAGCTACAAGATCATCCAAGTCAATCATGTAGGGGCTTCCTGCAAAGGTAGAACAGGAAGAGTAGGGGGAATCTCCATATCCAAGAGGGCCTATGGGAAGAATCTGCCAATAGGTTTGCCCTGCCTTCTCCAGAAAGCAAATGAAATCTCTGGCATCCTGTCCCAAGGTTCCTATTCCATAAGGGGATGGGAGAGAGGTGATCGGCATTAATATACCTGCGGTTCTCATCCAAAACCCTCCTTTCTATTTGATAATATGAAGATGTTTGCGAAAGGGTAGTTATTTCACGGATTGTCCACAATAACCGAAAGCAACAAAGACCCGCTTTCGCTCCGTTCCGCTGGAAGCGGTACTAAGGGGCTAAAAAACAGCCCCTTAGTACCGGCCAGCTCCAAGGGTCTTTTTTGCTTTGGTTATTGTGGATAATCTAGTGTAAGTATGTTTGGGTTCGCAAACATCTATAGATAATATTGAAATTGCAAGTAGTTATTGTATGTGACCCGACATAGCTTTCACGCTCTCGGCAGCTACAAAGCTATAGGGTATGGTTTTGTGCAGGGCCTTGTAGGGGTAATGGATTCTCTGCAGCATCAAGTCTACCCCCTGCTTTGCCATCTGGTCTGTATCCTGGCAGATGGTGGCCAGTCTGGGGGTTGAGAATCTGGCAAGATCTATGCCGTCATATCCTACAATGGAAATATCCTCGGGAATCTGTTTTCCCATGTCCCGAATTGCCCGCATGGCTCCAAAGGCCACAGTATCGCCCAGGGCAAAGATAGCAGTTAGGGAAGGATCCTTTGTAAGCAGGGTTTTGGCAGCCTCATAGCCTTCTTCCATAGAATAACGACAGGGTTCAAATTGTCTTTCCAGATCAAAGGGAAGTTTGTGCTTTTTAAATCCTAAAATACAGCCATTGAGACGCTTGTAACTAATCTGGGTATCGGATCCTGTCTCCGGCTTATTACCCCCTAAAATCCCAATATGTTTGTGGCCTTGCTCTGCCAGATAGTCGATTACCGCCTCGGCGGCACCGGTATCATCTGTAGTTAAAGAAGATAGATTGTTATAGGGAAGGCTTTTGGCACTGTTTGTAAGAAGAACACAGGGAACGGAAATATGTTTAAAGTTCTTTTTAAAAAATTCCAAATCCCCTCCAAGGAAGAAGATCCCCTTGGGATTATTCTCCCTGCAAAGACTCATGGCAAAGGCCACTTCGTCCTCATCTTCATCAATATAACTTACCACAGCTTCCTCGTCATTTTTAATGAGGCGGTGCTGGATCTGCTCCACCAAGGTCTGAAAGAGCATATTTTTATTTCCCTTTACAATAATGGCAATGGAAGAGCTGGCCCGCATTTTTAAAAACTTGGCATTGGAATTAGGCTGAAAACCGGTTTCCTCAATAACCTTCATCACTGCTTTTCGTGTTTTATCGCTGACACCAGGATGATTATTAATGACACGGGATACAGTTCCAATCCCATATCCTGAAAGTTTGGCTATATCTTTAATGGTCATAAGTAAATATCCTTTCTGTCTTCTTAAGTTCCGTAAAATTAGTTATCCTTGATATTTTACCCTTTTACAGCACCAGCCGCAACACCTTTGATAATGTACTTCTGGCAGCTTAAGTAAAATACAATAACCGGGATGATGGCCATAATGAGGCAGGCCATAATGGCTCCCATATCTACACGACCGTAGCTTCCCTTCATGTACTGCACCACAATGGAAATGGTTTTGTATTTCTTAATATCCAGTACAAGGTAAGGAAGAAGAAAATCGTTCCAGATCCACATAGCTTCCAAAATACCTACGGAAATATAGGTTGGCTTCATAATCGGAAGGACTACGGTGAAGAAGGTGCGAATAGGATTGCATCCGTCGATCATAGCAGCTTCTTCAATCTCCAAAGGAATGGCCTTTACAAAACCACAGAACATAAAGACAGCCAGCCCCGCACCAAATCCCAGGTAGACAATGATAATTCCCCAAGGAGTATTAAGTCCCAAAGAATCAGCAGTTCCGGAAAGGGTAAACATTACCATCTGGAAAGGAATTACCATAGAAAATACACAGAGAAGATAGATCATTTTTGTAATCTTATTCTGCACTCTGGTGATATACCATGCGCACATAGAGCAGCATACCAAAATAACAAGTACAGAAAGAACTGTGATAAATAATGTCCAGCCCACTGCTTTTAAAAAGTCATATTTGGTAATACTGGTCATGTAATTGTCTAATCCGGTAAAACTCTTCTCGTCAGGAAGAGAAAAAGGAGCAAGGTTAATAAAGGCTTTCTTTTTAAAAGAGTTCATCAGCACAATAATAATCGGTGCTACAAACAAAATAGAAATAATCGAAAAAAACATTGAGGCAAAAATGCCCTTTGATTTCTTGGTCATTATTGCTGCACCTCCTTATCCCTGGTGACACGAAGCTGAATTAATCCAATAGCTACAACGATGATGAAGAAAATAACGGCCTTGGCCTGACCGACACCTTCGAATCCTACACGGCCATAGAAGGTATCGTAGATATTAAGGGCCATCATTTCTGTCTGATGCATAGGTTCTCCCGCGGTAAGAGACAGGTTTTGGTCGAAAAGTTTAAATGAATTTGTAATGGTTAGGAAGGTACAAATGGTGATGGAAGGCATCATCATTGGAATGGTGACTTTAAAAAGTCTCTGCACAGCATTTGCACCGTCGATCATAGCGGCTTCATTTAAGGATCCGGGAATGGACTGAAGACCTGCAATATAGACAATCATCATATATCCGATTTGCTGCCAGCAGATCAGGATAACTAATCCCCAGAAACCAAATTTTGAACTAAGCTTTAAGGCTGTGTCAAATTTACTGAGAATTCCATCGAAGATCAGCTGCCATACATAGCCAAGTACAATACCACCGATCAGGTTAGGCATAAAGAATACGGTACGGAAAATATTGGTTCCCTTAATCTTCTGGGTGAGAGCCAGGGCTACTGCAAAAGCCAGCACATTGATCAAAATTAAAGTTACAATGGCAAAGGCAGTAGTAAACCAAAAAGCATGGGTAAAGGTAGTATCCTTAAGTGCCTCCACGTAGTTTTTGATTCCTACAAAGCTTGCATCCTTAATGGTAGTAAATTCACAGAAAGATAAATAAATACCTTCTAAGAAGGGAACTACAAATCCAATCATAAATGCGGCCATGGTAGGAAGTACAAATATAGGCCAATAACGTTTAATTGCTTTTTCCATGTAATGTCCTCTTTCGTAAAAACAGGGGAGCAGCGATGGCTCCCCTGCAAAATTCAATTGTTATTTCTTTCGGTCCTATAAGCAATACAACTTATTTGCTTGCAGCTGCTTCAGTAGCCCATCCGTCTACGAATGCAGTCTTAACCTGATCCCAGTTGGCATCTGTCTGGTCTGCTGCGTAAGTGGTGAGGGCAGAACCTACATCATTCTTCCACTGCTCAGAAGGCATAGTAGAGAAATTCCATGAAACAGGAGTCTTTCCATCTTCTACATACTGATTAGCAATATTTACTAACGGATTGTCAGACTCTAAATTGTTCTTGAAAGGAATTACAAATCCCATTCCATCTGCGCTGCACATTTTTTCTGTTCCTTCATCAGAGGTTACACACCAGTTCATAAAATCAAGAGTTGCCTGAATGTCTTCCTCGGAAGCATTCTTATTTACACACCAGTAGTTCTCAGTACCGGTACAAAGTCCCTGATCCTCTTCACCGTCTACACCAATGTAAATCGGAAGCATTCCCAGGTTGTCATCTCCGATATCAGAGATATCGCTGTAAGCCCAGGTACCATTCTGATAGAAGACTGCCTGTTCTGTGGTAAATTCAGCTACTGCATCATCACCGGTCTTGGTGCTTAACTGCTTTGGACTGCAGGTAGAGTTGTTGATGTAAAGATCCCAAACTTCTCTGTAGTTGTCAAGGTAGGTTCCCTTGATAGCATCAGTGTCGTCAATGCCATCTGCCTGATATTCATAGTAGATTGGAAGATTTGCTAAGTGGGTTTTAAATCTCCAGTCAGAAGATCCGTCCATACCAGCAGAGGTAAATGCGCTAAAGCCTAATTCATCAGATCTTGAGGTAATATCTTCAGCCACCTTCTTTAAATCATCGAAACAAGTAATGTCATCTTGAGTATATCCCGCTTCTTTAAGAAGGGTCTTGTTGTAAATGATTCCGTAGGACTCAATAACATAACCGATACCCGCAACAGAATCCCCATCCTTTAAGGCGAAGTCTTCAGACGTAAGCTCTCCGTAAATATCTGAATCAGACAAGTCGTAGCAGTAATCCTTCCAAGAAGCAAGTCCTACAGGTCCGTTTACCTGGAAAAGGGTAGGCGCTTCGGATTTACCCATCTCACTTTTTAATGTAGTTTCATACTGGCCGGATGCTGCAGTAACAACTGTTACAGGAACCCCAGTTTCCTCAGTGTACTCTTCAGCAAGCTCCTGCCAGGCCTCGTCTGCTTCTGGCTTAAAGTTTAAATAGTAAACAGATCCGCTGGCTTCTTTTGAACTGTCATTGGAACTAGAACTAGAACTAGATGAGCTGCCACATCCAACTGCTAAAGATGCGGTCATTGCAAGTGCAAGTCCGAGAGCCAATACTTTTTTCTTTTTCATAAAATGTTTCCTCCCTTATATAATTTTTAATGATTGTTACGGAATGGAACTGTTTCCGAAAACGTTTCCATCTGTTGAGGCTATAGTAGCACCTTTGACAAAGGATTACAATATAAAACGTTTCCAAACAACAAATTCGTGAGAAATAACAAAAATAATGCCTTGTGTTTAGGTAAATATTACAAAAACTAAGAGGGACTTGAACATGTAATGCCTTTAATCGTATAATTTAATATAAGTAACATAGGAATATAATTAATGAAAGAGATGGGAGATTTTTGCTTATGAGTGAGAAGAAAATTTGCAAGCATCCCTTGGGAAAAACTTTTTTAGCTTTTTTCTTGTATGGGATCTTGTATGTGGTGTTAGTGAATGTCAAGGGACTGTTTGAAGGGGGAAGGACCTTCCTTGGAAGCACCTATGCCTTTTCCAATATTTTTGATATTCTAATTGGAATTCTTATATTGGTCCTTTACTGGGCCTTGCATAGAAGGGATCTAAAAGATTTCTTTACGGTAAAGAAGACCGGTAAGGGACTCCTTATGGGATGGAGCCTTTTGTTTTTAGGCTTTTCTATGTGGTTTTTAAATTTTATTCAAGGAGTCCCTCAGGGAAATGTTATTGTAGCTTTGATCATGGGTATTGCCCCGGGATTTTGTGAAGAACTCCTCTTCCGCATTATCCCTATTTCAACAATCAAAAGGCTGCCTGCCAAGAATAAAAAGAAAGCCCTCTTTATCACCTACCTAGTTTCAGGCATGGGATTTGGCTTGATTCATGCCTTTAATGTTTTAGTAGGAGCGGATCCTGTAAATACCATAATCCAGGTTCTCTATGCCGTGGGAATTGGCTTGTTGTTTGGAGGTCTCTATCTGATTACAAGCAATCTTTGGATTACGGTTATTCTTCATTCATTTGTAGACTTTGCAAGCCTTATGACCGTCAGCGGACAGCAGACAGGAGGGGTATTAGAAGAGGCCAACAATTGGCAGAGTAATGTGCTTATTTTGATTTATACAGGCTTGATTTATATAAATGCATTTTTAGTTTGGCGAAAGATGAAAGAGGAGAAAATTTTCTAAAAGAGTAAAAAGGGACCCCGAGGTTTAGGCCTCGGGGTTTTTGTGGCTTGTTACAAGTTTTAATTGATTCTTTTAAGATAGCATACGCCGGTTCTTGTATACGGTACATTTTCGTCGTCGATGAAATATTTTTTAAGACTTTTCAGACTTAGTCTAGAAGGTTTCTGAGCTGGATGAAGCGAGTCGTGTACATAAAGAATTGTATTTCCAGGCTCAGTTGTTTTTAGATTCTCAAATCCTAAAATAGTGATTACATGTTTGTCATTTGTTAAAGTCATTGCTGATGAGTGATTAGCTGTAAAATTCTCGCCACCAAAAGCTTCTTTAAGTTTGGAGATAAACCAATTTTCCCACTCGAGTTTTTTATCATCTCGCTGTGCATCTTCAAAATTACTTTCCTCACAGTGATAATTTTTAACCATATCAAGATGGGAAATTTGCTTGAAGCCTCGACGTACATTTCCTGCTTCTCCACGTCCGCTTTGGGAGTGGATAGTAGAACTATTAATATAGTCTAGGTTCAATTCAAAAGGAGCGTTTTCTACCCGGCCGGCACGAATTAGCTGGGAGGGGACTTTAATACCCTGACACGCTAGCAAATTTGATAAAGCAATGGACCAACAGATGTTGGAGTGATTCAAATCTTGGAATTCTAGTTTCGCTAATTTAAAATGATTGTTTTCGATGCTACAAGGCATCGGTTTCTGCTTGGCATATTTATCATCAAGTGCATTAAGCTTCTCAAGTAAGGCAGCTCTGTCTTTAAGATGTTTCAATAAATAGCTATCAATTTGTTTATCTGTTTTGTTATAGTAATACTTCTGGTATAAGTTGTTTCGTTCTTCCTTAAGTATCTTTGGATCATTACACTTTAAAAGATTTACAAGCTTAACAAGAAGGACGTTTTCGGGATTATTTTCCATTGCGTCATATAATTGATGAAAGTTCACGTAATATTCGGGCATATGTTTGGCATTCGGCTTTGTGACTTTATGCTTAGAGCGTTTTATTAAGTTTTTTTGTACAGCAATAAAATCTTTTTCCATCTGTGCTGTTACCATATAAGATGTATTTCTCATTTCCTGGAAGGTGCGAGGAAGATTCCTTGTATCTAACACTATCTGCCCATTTTTTTTGGAACTTTGTTGGATTGAGGATTTTGCTCTACTTTCATTGATCTGATTATTATTTGCTTTTTGCAAGCGAGTATATTCTGCATCTGTCTTCTCTTTTGAATTTTTTGCTAGTTTGTTCACTCTTTCTTCTTGTTTTAGCTCTTTTTGCAATTTTTCTATGTCAGCATTAACATCCGAATGGTCTTCATTCTCGGACTTGTACTTTATAAAGACATCTCCAACAGTTGAATTCTTGGAGGCTTGGTTTTCTCTTTGGTTGTTTTCCTCTTCTTTATCATTTTCTATCTCTAACTGCTTTATTTGTTCATCCATTTCTGGATCATTGTTCTCATCCACTATTGTTTTGTCTTGCACTGGTTCTACATTTTTCTCTTCTTGTTTTTCCTTGGCCTCCTTCTTGTTTTCTTCTAGTATAAGGTCATTCAGTTCTTCGTTGATGTCATTTTCATAGTTTATATTTTCATAGTTTATATTTTCGACTTTTACTTCTTCTTTTTTTGCTGACTCTTGTACCGATGCTTTTTTTATTGCTTCTGAAATTTTTTCATCAGTTACCTCCACTAAAGAACCGGAATTATCTATTTCCTGCATTAGAAGATCGGTGTCTGCAGTTACCGTAGCTTTTGTGGTTTTCTTCTTAAAGAGTCTAGAAAGCCATGCTGCAATAGTAGTGATGAAACCAGTCTTTTTTGCTTGAATTTTGAGTGGTTTTAGTTCTTTTGTAGAAGCTAGATCAAGCTTGTCTACAGATTGTAAACTACTATGTCTTTCCACAATATCTTCTTCTTGTATCTTATTGAGTTGCTTGCTGATCTGTTGATTCAGGATACTTTGAGCCTTTCTTTCTTGTATTTTCTGTCTTTCTTTTTCTTCAGAGACAGCTTCTTCCACCAGAACCTTCTCACGGTATTCTTTTTCATCAGGATAAAATCTGAGAGTTCCGGACTGAAATTCGCCCATGGTTTTTGCCTTGGGAATTTCGTCTTTTATCTCATCTTTTATCTCATCTTTTATCTCATCTTTTATCTCATCCTTTACCTGCTGTTCAGATTCTTTCTGTTCTGCCTGCAAAGCTTTTACAATCACAGGATAAGAAGCGAAGGCGCTTGTAAGTGCCTCGGCCTTTGCCAGGCCATCTACTTGATCTTTCTTCATAATCGCATCAGAAAGGCTTATGAAATGTTCTAAATTCTCGGGCTTCTCTATAACTGTAGCAGCATATGGAGAGGTGAGAACTTCAGAGATGAGATTGTATATTTCCGCATTCTCATCCTCAGCATCAACCGGGAAGTTTGTAAGGAATTTTTTTAGGTTGTCAATAAGATTCTGACAGTTCTCTGCGGCAATTTTTCCTTCTTTATCCTTCGTTGATACTTCTTTTCTTAAACTTTCTATTTGTTCTGACAGAGTCTGGCTAACTTCCTCTTTTTCTTTTTGTGCGACTTCTGCCGGATATTTTTTGTACCAGTTTTCTAAAATCGGAAGAGAAGTATCTAATTCCTGAGAAATTTCATCTAAGCTAGTGTAATACTTATCCTTTTGAAGATTTTGATTTTCCAAGATGTAGAGAGCATGGTCTAAGGTAATCAGATAGGAAAGCTCATCAAATTGTTCCTTTTCAAATGTAGCTGAGGTGTTTGTCATTAAAGCGTCGAAGGCTTTGGGGTCGCAAACAATTTTTTTGATAACAGAATATAGATTGTTGTATTTTTCTAATTTTTTACTATGGAATCCGCTATAGGCTTCTGTTTGTATGCGAAGATAATCCTGTGTGTGTCCGCTATCATTTAATAGCAGTATGCCAGGCTCTTCTAAAACCTGAGCAGCCTGTTTTGCTTCTTCCTTCTTTTTTGTAATATAAGTCTTCCAGTAATATTCGGACAGATTTTCTGCTAGATTTTCCCCGGTGTTTTCTTTGGAAATAGCAGAGTCAGGCACTAGATAGGTGATGGCTTTCATAAAGATGTCCAATCCGGTGGAAGAATTTTTGTTTAGGAAATGATCGTAGGCAAAGGGGTCAGCTGCGATTGTTTCTACATTGCTCCTTATATTACTCTTGACAGAGGCCAAACGAGGTTCTTCTTTGTCGACTTTTTCCTCGGGCTGATTTTTGCAAATTTCAGCGGCAACGTTTAATATGTTCTTTAAATTTTTGAAAAGAAATTGTTCTTTATCCTTTTCGGAAAGGTTTGTGTATTCCTTATAGAGCTGGATAAATTTGGTGTTGACTGCAAGGTCTTTTTCTTGCTCTTTTTCTTGGTTTCCTTCCTTTTTTAAACTATTCTCAGCCTTTGCATCCTCTTTTTTTAAGGCTTCCGAGAATTTGTCTTGAAAACTTTTCTTAAGCTCTGTCTTAGCTGAAAGCTCTGTCAGGAGTCGATTGGTTTCTTTCTTTTGGGCTTGTAGGAAGGTATATTCTTCTAAGTGCAGTATCCTCAAATCCTTTCCATCCGTGGCCTTGAAAAGGGTTATCTTGTTAATTGCTATATCCATCTGGTTTAGGATTTGGCTATAGTAGATCATCTGGAGAAGCTTGGGATGATTCTCCTGGGCATATTGCAGGGCTTCCTGACTGGCAGCCATTCCTGTGACTAGTTTGAAAATATAGCTGCTAACGCTGCCCTTAAAGAAAAACTTATCTTTTAAATCTGAAATATGCTGGGAGGAGAGGCTACCATTTCCTTCTTGAAAGTAATTTAATTGCCCCTGAAGCTGCTTGAACCGTTTTTGGGCAGACATTGCCTCTTGGACATCCCTAAGTTTTTTTTCTAGTTCCGGAAGGGAGGGATCCTTCCGTCCTTTTTCTTTTTTATTTTTCTTGTCTTTTTTGACTTTTAGGTTCGCGATCTGGGCAGTCAGGTCATTCTCCATTTGCATAAGATCTTGGCTGGGGTCTTGAGCTTGATCAGTCTTGAAAAAGTGCCCGTTTTTTGCCATGGAGGAGAAGGCTTCATAGAAATTTTCCACTGGTATCTTTTCCTTCTCGCCTTGCTTATTATTCTCCATCTGAGGCTCTTGAAGCTCTTCTTCCGGAAGATTTTCGTATAGTATTTGATCAGACTCTTCCCTTATTCTTTGGGACACCTGGTCAAGGTTAAAAGTTTCCCATTTGGCCTTTGTCTTTTTATAAAGGCTACCGTAGTTAGGCATTCCGGTAAGAAATCTGCCTAAAGCCTTGAAAGATTTTTTGAATTTGGAGGCAGACTCTAACTGCTCCGGAGTTTCTCCCTTTTTTTCAGCAGTTTTATAATAATACTGCATTTTTTCCTGATCATGGGCGTAAGTGTCCATAATGGAGTCTCCCCGAAGCTTCTGCTCTTTATCTTGCTTGAGGGAGATGTAAGGAGACTTTATTTGTTGAGCTTTTTTTTGTACTTGTTCATCTGGTCCTGGCATGGCTACCTCCTAAATATTGCTTGTAACGTTGGACTGCAAATTTTTCCATCCGGTGGTGATGCCGGCGTTTGTAATGTTGTGGTCCGGAAGAAGGGCTTTTGCTGCCTTTAACATGGAATCAAGACCACAGGTAAATTCGATTCGATTCAGAGTTTCCCTTCCGGTTAATAGCTGATCGGAGACTGTTTTCATAAGTCGGATCAGGGCTTTTAGATAATTTTTTTCTATAAAACAAAGTTCCAGGGAATAGATACCTTCCCCTACGCGGTCTACTAAGATGGCTCCTACGATCTGAGAATTAGAGACTAAAAGCCTGCTTAAGCTAGGATCCGCAGAGGCATAGTCGGCCCGGCTGGCCACATAGTTGTGATGGCGCTCCCGGTTCTTTATGAAGTACTCTAACTGCCTGGATTTTGCATATCTAAGAGAAACAATGCTGTCATCGGAGGAAATTTTGGGACCAAGAATTTCAGGCTGGCTGTAGAAGAGGGCTTGCTTTAGCTGGTCTCTGCTTACAGAGAAAACAGGCTCTACATGGAAATCAATAAAGAAACCTCGGCGCCCTAGCATAGCCATAAGTCTTCTTTCCTGGTCGGTCTCTCCGCCTAATGCCACCTCCAGATTTTGGGTGCCATTTTTCTTTGCTTCTAAAATAGCTTTGTCAAGAAGCCGGCTTCCAATTCCTTGTTCTTGATATTCCGGAAGGACGTAAATCCAAGTAAGCCCCCAATTTTTATCTTTTTTCATCAGAATTACGATGCCTACAGCCTCTTCCTCTATCAAACAGGATAGAACAATGCTAGCTGTGCGAAGACCATGGATGGGGGCCATATTCCTTACCTTAAAATATTCTGATTCTGTAATTTTTCTTATCTTAAATTGATCCATATTTAAAATTCCTCATTGTTTTATACGATGATAATTACATGTCGGTTAACTTGGATTGTAACATGTTTTTTTACTTTTAAGATGCAAAATTTGCCATCTTTTTTGGATTTTGATACAATTCACTGTGCGAAACACGTAAATTAGCTGATTTTGGGGAACTTATGAAATTAATCGATCAAATTCCAAAAAAATTTTATAAATTATTTGCAAGTAAATATATGGACTACTACCAGCAGTTTCTGGTAGACCTTTATGCGGCTTCAGGAAGGTCTTATTCTCTTTTGGGCTTGACAGAAGCGGAGTGCAAGGCTGTGATGAATGAGCGGATTGCTGAGACCACCCTGGATTGGGACCAGGAGGCCTACGATGAGGAAGGGGACCTCCTTACCAAAGCCAACATGGCGTCGGTCTGTTTAAAACACTTAGAGGATTGGGGCTGGCTTAAGCAGGATTATGATGAGTCTTTAAATAGCTATGTGGTATCCTTTCCTGAGTACAGCAGGCAGTTTGTAGAACTTTTTCGAGAGCTTAGGCTGGAAGATCAAAACAAAGAGCGGGAGAGTATTCTTGCCATTTATAGTTACCTTCATACCTACCACACGGACAAGGAAAAGAATGTGGAGATCCTGAGAAGTACCTGGTCCATGTCTAAGGGGCTTTTGCAGCAGTTAGCCGGTATGCAGGAAAGCATGCGGGGATATTTTGATGAGCTGTCTAAGCAGAAAAGTTTTCTTGGAGTGCAAAAGGTTCTGGTAGAGGAGCTTAATAATACGGATAGCAAGAAATATGCCATTCTTACCACCACAGACAGTTTCTATCGCTACAAGGAGGCGGTGAAAGAACTGGTATCTGAGATTCGTATAGAAAATGAAGAGCGCTATGAGGAGCTGTTAGGTAAGAAGGAAGTCTATGAGGCGTCTAAGAAAGATACTATGGATGCAGCAGAGGAGTATTTGTTTCAGTTAAAGGCTCCCTACTACCGCATGGAAAGGAGTCTTAAAAGGGCCAAGGAGGCCTCAGAGCTTTTGCTTCGCATCGACCGGGAGTTTGACGCCATTGAGCGAAGATATAATATGCTGATTGAGCAAAAGACTGTATTTGCCGGTCGGGCAGCAGCTAGAATCCGCTATCTTCTGTCAGAGGGAAATGTGGAAGAAGACCAGACAGTAAGCCTTATAAATCTCATAAACAAAAGCCGGAGAAAAGAAGAAATTTTAGAAAAACTTGGGGAGAAAATAAGCCTTACCCAAAGGTTTAAATTCTTATCAGAAAAAAGCCTTTATAAGAAGAGAAATACAGACAGGGAGGCCTTTGCACCGGAGGCAGTAAGCCTAGAGGAAAAAGAGGAAGCCTTGGACGGCTTTGTATTAAAGCCCCTGTATACCAGGCAGGAGCTTGAAGAGTTTAGAAAGAAAAATGAGCAGGATGGAGCTTTCCAGGTGACAGAGGATACGGTAAGGTCTATGGAAGATTTGGAAAAATTATTTTTTGTCTGGCAGGAAGCTACGGAAGTGGCAGACAGTGAAAATGAAATTGAGATTGGAAAAGACTATGAGAACGCAGAAGGCTTCCGCTTTTCTAAGCTTGTGATTCGATAAACAAGAAGCATAAATAAAAGGCGTAATAGATGTGTAGATGGAAGCGTAGATAGATGTGTATATAGATACGTAGATAGAAGCATATGTAAATGCGTAAAAAAGGAGCATATATATGATGGAATATATAGAAAGTTTGTCCTTATCTGAGGCAGACAATCTGAAAAAAACCATAGGACGGTTATTTAGGCAAACCTGCATTTTGCAAATGCGCTATGATCCTGAGACCTTAATTCCCAAGGATAATCCGGACTATGAAACCTGTGTGAGGCATAAGGAGTTTATAGAAGATTACCTGTCCGTACTAGGTTGTGAACTGATCCATGATCCTCAGGAGCATATTTTTCTCCTAAAAGGGGAGGGAGTGGAACTTGAAAAACTAAGTCTTACCACCACCATTATTTTATTGATCGTAAGAATTCTTTATAGGGATAAAATTCTTGGGGCAGGGCTGGAGGCCACGGTTACCAATCTGAAAGAAATTAGAAGTTATGGAAGAAATACTGGCCTGCTAAATCGAAAACTAACTACAGCAGAGTGGAGAGATGCCCTCTATCTAATGAATCGTCACCAGATTATTGAAGTGCCTGGAGCCGTTAAGGATGTGGAGGATGAGACCCCCATTTACCTTTATAGCACCATTAATCTGTATATTAGAAATTCGGACATTGGGGAGCTTATAGAGGAGTATAAGGAGGATGCGGTAAATGAGACAATCGAAGAAAGTCTTTACCCGGATGGTGATTAATAACTGGGGAGGAATTAGTCATAAGCTCATGGAATTTCATGAGTACGTGAACCTTTTCAGTGGCAAGAGTGGTTCGGGAAAGTCCACGGTTATGGATGCCTTGCAGGTGGTTTTGTATGGAAGTACCAAGGCCACCTTTTTAAATAAAGCGGCAGATGATGCCAAGAACAGACGAAGCGTCTTTAGTTATCTTAGGGGAGCCCAGAAGGATGGCAGTGCCAACCGTCAGGGCATGGACTTTTGTTCCCAACTGGTCCTGGAAATTTGGGATACAGGAAGTGACACCTATACCTGTATCGGAGTCACCTTTCAGGTAGGAAAGCAGGACAGGGAACTTTCCGATGCCAAATATTCTTTCTTTAGCCACTCCGGAAAGATCCCGGAAGATGAATATCTAGATGTTAACGGAAGACCATATACTCTGGCAAACATCCAAAAGCTTATTAAAGAGCGGGGAAATTCTCTGGATAATAAAGGTCGGGGCGAGGTGAACAAGGTCTATCTTACCAACAGAGATTACCTGGGCACTCTCTATGAGCTGGTCTTAGGTCATATGGATCCCGGCCGCTTTATCACTATGGAAAAAAGTGCGATTGCTCTTCGCATGAGCAACGGTACCGGTCAGTTTATTAAAGATTACATGTTTCCAAGAAGCAAGGAAGATACCGTCTCTACCATCAGTGATCAGTTGGGAGCCTACCGGGAGATTAAGGAGAAGGTGGAAGATTTAGAGCACAGAATCGACCTTCTTTCGGAGGTAAAGCTTGAAAACCAAGCCCTTATGGAAGCCCAGGCAGACAAGCTTCGGACAGAAGCCCTTCTGCGGATTCTTGATATAGAAGGAACTAAGGCAAGGCTTGCAAGTAAGAAGGGGCAGAGAGAAAGCATTTTGGATAAGATTGCAGAACTGGAAAAAAAGCAGGAAATTTTGGACCAGGAGAAAAATGCTAAATCTGAGGACCTGATCGAGGTGAAGGCGGAACTGCAATCCAGTGATTTTGGTGCTAAGAAAAAGGAATTGGAAAATTTAGAGCGCACCATTTCCCAGGCCAAGATTAATGCCGGCCAGTGGAAGGAGATTTTGGAAGGCCTTGAAAAATGGACCACTGATGAGGAGATAGGCGGCTATATAAGCAATCCAACTCTTCAGGCTATGGAAGATTTGCTTGAGGGCCAGGTTACAGAAGAAGCTATTGATAAAATTAAAAAAGGCCTTGCCCTTGCCATGGAAAGTATTGAGGAAGAACTTTCGGATTTAGGAGTAAATATTCGGGAAAAGACCAAAGACTTAAAGGAAAAGAAGGAGATGGTGGAAGATCTAAAAAACGATCGAAAGCCATACAAAAAAGAATTAAAAAGCGCCAGGGTAGAGCTTCAAAGAGAGCTGTCTAACCGCTATGGCCGCAGCATACCGGTGCACATTTTTGGAGATCTTTTTGATATTACCGATGAGAAGTGGAAGAATGCCATTGAGGGGCGATTAGGAAGATTAAAGCATAGTCTTATTACAGAACCTAGATATGCCTTAGATGCAGCAGGGGTCTTTCGCTCTATGAAGCGGCGGGAGTATGAAGAAATTGACCTTATTAACACGGCGGCTATTTTAAGAGAACAGCCAGAGGCTAATGAAGGGACTCTTTATGAGGCGGTAAGCACCAAGGAAGCCTATGTGGACCAGTGCCTAAAACGTTATCTTGGAAGAATAAAAAAATGCGACAGCATAGAGGACCTTCATGAGGTCAGGGAAGGCGTTACCGCAGATTGTTATTCCTACAGTAATTATATTTTCAGGCACCTAAGGGAAGTGGATTATACCCGTTATGCCTGCATTGGCACCAGGGTTTCCAGGGGAAAGCTTCAGGAAGTAGAAGACGAGATTATGGACCTTGAGACTAGCCTTCTTTCGGACAACCAAGGCAAAGCCCTTTTAAGCGGTGCAAAAAAAATGGAACAGCTACGGCAAAGCACCAAGACTCTCTTGGAACTGGCATCTGCATCAGAGTCTCTGGATGAATACTTAAAGCAGGAGGAAAAAATCAAGGCAGAGATAAAAGAACTCCAGGAGGGAGTAAGAACCAAAGAGCTTCATAAGAAGCGGGAAAAATTAGAAGGAGAGCTTTCCCGTCTTGGAGGAGACATAAATAAAGTGCAGAGAAGCCTAGTTAGGGAATCTGAAAATAAGGGTCGGGTGGAAAAAGAAGAAAGAGAATTAAAGGATCGCCTAGCCTACCTAAAGGAAGGTCAGGCAGAAAATCCAGAGCTTCAAAAAGAAGTGGAAGAGAGCCTAAAAAATCTTAATGAACAGACCTACCGAGCTGGGTTAAACAAAAAACTGGAGACCCTATCTAAGAAGGAAGAGACTGCCTTAGAAAAACGAAACACAGCCAGAATTCATTTTAACAATGAATACCCAAGTTACGGTTACAGCGGCTTAGAGCATGATAACGTCAGATATGATAAGCTCCTTTCCCAGTATCAAAAAGACTTTGAGCCCCAGTATAAGGAGGAGTTTGAAAAGCAATATAAGCTGGTCTATCACTCTCTTAGGGAAAATGTCATTGCCACTATTCACGGGGAGATTAAGGCAGCCTACCGCCATAGAAAAGAAATTAATCGGATGCTGTCGAAAATTCGATTCTCCGACAGTACCTATCAGATTGATATTTTGCCGGCAGAAAATGAAAACGGCCAGTTCTACGACATGTTAATGGCGGAGGAGTTAGACAGTAAGGTCTTGGACGATGATGGATTTGAAGGCCAGCTTAGTTTAGGAGAAGATCTTTTCTATCAAAAATATGAAAAACAGATTGGTCTTTTAACAGAAAAATTCATGCCTCCAAGGGAGGAAGATGGAGAGAGACGAAGGCTCCACAAAGAAGAAATGGAGAAATATGCGGACTATCGAAATTATTTGACCTTCAGCATGTATGAGCGGGTGGAAGATGAATTTGGAAATGTAAAGAAAAATTCTGTAGACGATATGGCAGGCAGAGATTCCGGAGGAGAGGGACAAAATCCAAAATACGTGGCCCTATTGGCAGGCTTTGCCATGTTATACATGAACCAGGGCAGTGGAGATTCCAAGATCCGACTAGTGCTTTTAGATGAAGCCTTTTCTAAAATGGACAAGGAGCGAAGTGAGGTGTGTCTAAGATATGCCAGAGAATTGGACTTGCAGCTTATTGTATGTGTGCCGGATGAGCGTTTGCAATCCTTGATTCGAAATGTCGACAGTGTCTATGGATTCCGCCGTCATAAGAACCAGATTTCCATGATGCATATTGACAAGGGCAGCTATCTGGAGATGATGGAGGGATAAAAAGCCCCCTGGTTTTTGGGACTTTCCTACAAAAGAAAAAATAGAATTGAGAGAAAGCTTGTTGAAATATTCTGAATGAATATCTATAATGGAGATAGTTGAATGAACAAAGCAAGGAGGTATCCCATGGGAAAGACCATCACCATGTGTTTTACCAACAATAAAGGAGGAAGCGGTAAGTCCACTACCTGTTCTAATTTAGGAGCAGCCCTAGCAAGAGCCGGAAAGAAAGTGCTCTTGGTGGACGGGGATATGCAGTTGAATCTTTCTCTATCATTTTTTCCTCAGGACTGGGTCTTAGAGCAGGCAGCAGGCGAGAAGAACCTCTACCGGGCTATTGGAAAGCAGGCAGATCTTACCGGCTATATTGTACATACCCCTTATGAGAATCTGGATCTGATTCCCTCTTCTACCCTAATGAGTTCCATTGAGTACGAGCTATTTACCAAGTGGCAGAGAGAATTCATTTTGAGAAAATGTTTAAAAAAGGTGAAAGAATCAGGCGCCTATGATTATATTCTCATTGATGCACCGCCAACCCTAGGAGGATGGGTGATGAACATCCTATGTGCTTCCGACAAGGTCTTGATTCCGGTGGAGGCAAGTCCCTGGGGCATGTTTGGTTTGGCCAATATGGTTGATTTTCTCAATGAGGTGCAGCAGATTTCCCCAGACTTATCAGTGGCAGGAATCGTGGTAACCAAGGCAGACACTAGGAAGAATTATTTTAAACAGACTTTGGAAACATTACATGATTTGGAAGATATTTACGTATTTGATTCCATTATTCGAGTAGACAGCTCTGTGGAATGGGCCCAGGACAACAGCGCTCCCGTAGTGGAATACAAAAAATCCAGCAGAAGTGCAAAGGAATACATAAGTTTAGCAGAGGAGGTAATGGAACATGTCGGTAGGTAAGGATAGCTTAAAGAGGGCAGCCAGCGCAACAGCTGCGAAAGAAACAAAGACGACGGCTACAAAAACAGCCGGTAAAAAGCCGGTAGCCAAGAAGGCAGAGACTAAGCTTGAGAATCAATCAGAGAATAAAGAGGTAACAGCAGTGGTGAATACCGGAACCAGCAAGGAAGTAAAGGACATGTTTGTGCCGGAGGAGAGAGTCAGCCATGTAAGGGAAGAACTTCCGGTATATTTGTTGTAGTTAAATTGTTTTGGAAGCTTAAATGTTTTATAAGAAAAACCACAAAAAGGAGAACTTATATGAAATACGAAATTAAAGGCGACACATTACCTGTAGTTATCTGTCAGTTAGAAGACGGAGAGAAGATCATTACAGAAGGAGGCGGCATGTCCTGGATGTCTCCCAACATGGTAATGGAGACTACTACCAACGGTGGCATTGGCAAGGCATTTGGAAGAATGTTCTCCGGAGAGAAGATGTTCCAGAATGTATATACAGCAACTAATGGAAATGGAATGATTGCATTTGCATCTTGCTTCCCCGGAGTCATCAAGGCTTTTGATATTGCTCCCGGAAGAGAGATCATCCTTCAGAAAAAAGGCTATTTGGCAGGAGAGCCAGGTGTAAGTCTTTCTGTACATTTTAATAAGAAAATCAGTTCCGGATTCTTCGGTGGTGAGGGATTTGTTTTGCAGAAGGTTAGCGGACAGGGACTGGTTTTTGCAGAGTTTGATGGGCATGTGGAGGAATATAATCTTCAGCCCGGCCAGCAGATTGTGGTGGATACGGGACATCTTGCAGCTATGGATGCTACTTGCCAGATGGAGATCCAGACAGTTCCTGGGGTAAAGAATATCCTGTTTGGAGGCGAGGGTCTCTTTAATACAGTGATTTCAGGACCGGGCAGGGTATGGCTTCAGACAATGCCGCTTCAGAATCTGGCAGCAGAGATCAGTAACTATATTCCTCAGAAGTCAAATTAATTGCTTGATTGCGAATTATTTAGAAAGGGGTGGCAGCTTTTGCTTCCCCTTTCTTTGCTTATTAACCTATATATAACTTGAATATTAAGGGGCTTCTGGATATAATAAGGAGAAAAGCAAAAGTTAGAAAGGGGTGCGGATTATGAGTGGAAAATTACAACAATTATTTGATTTACAGCATTTTGCAGAGAATAAGAAATTGCAGTCCTTAATCGATGATACCATGAGCAGATATGGAGCTGGATCCACAGGAAGAATGGAGCTTGAGGAAGATGATCTTGATATGCTTTTTGCGGCAGGAGATTCCCATATGGTTGGCAGAGGCAGCAATTTATTTGGAAAAGATGAGGAGAGTATATAATGCAGACAGTTACTGCGGAGACTATTTACAGAGATTACTATAAAAAGATTTGTGGATTTGTATATAAGAAAGTAGGAGACTCCAATGCGGCGGAGGATCTGGTGTCGGATATTTTTTTAAAGATCACAGCCAATATTGATCGGTTTGACCCGGAGAAGGCAGCGGTTTCTACTTGGGTATATACTATAGCCAACAACACAGTGCTGGATTATTATCGTACCCGGAAGGTTCACGGACAGCTTCCGGAGGACAATGGAGAGAACGGAGCCTTGCCGGATAGTTTGGTAGAGTCTAAGGGCTTGGATGCAGGTCTTTTGGAGGAAGAACAACTGGAGGAACTGGCAGATGCCTTAGCAAAACTGCCTGAGCGGTCCAGAGATATTATTATACTTCATTACTATGGGAATATGACCTTGAAGGAAGTTGCCTTTAAGATGGGAATGTCCTATGCCAATATTAAGATTGTGCACAAGAAGGCTATCCAGGAATTAAAAAGGCTAATGACAGAATAAGAGGTATTTCGTATGTCGGAAGAAAAAGGGACATCTTTGTTTCGTAAAAAAAGCGAGGAATATATTGATTCCCCGGAGAAACTTGACCACTATCTTCACGTTACGAATCCAGGGATATGGGCACTGCTTTTGGCAGTGCTCCTGTTGTTCATAGGATTTGTTGCATGGAGTTTTATGGCAAGATTGGAAACCCATGTGGCAGTGGCGGTGGTTTCGGAAAATGATACTTGTACGGCCTATGTGCCGGCCAAGGCCTTGGATGCAGTGGTGAAGGCCAGAACCGTGACCCTTAATGATCGGGAGTATTCTTTATCTCCTGATTCTCCAAAACCGGAGACGGTTACAGATGAAACCAATATTTATATTCGTCTGGCAGCAGACTTGTCCATAGGGGATGTGGTATATGCGATCCCTATGGATGGAGATTTGAAAAATGGAGTCTACAGTGGAGTAGTTGCTACGGAGACCTTGTCTCCCATTTCCTTGCTGTTAGATTAAAGAGGGCCCATGTCTATGAGAAAGAAAAAAATGAATCAACCCCTAAGCAAGGGCGTGGCAAGGGTTCCGGTGATTATGCAGCTGGAGATGCTGGAGTGCGGTGCGGCCTGTTTTGCCATGATTATGGGATATTATGGGAAATGGATTACTCTGGAGCAGGCAAGGATTGACTGTGGAGTGTCCAGAGACGGGTCCAGTGCGAAAAATATTATGCGGGCAGCAAAAGGCTATGGTATGGAAGTGCATGCTTACAAACTGGAGCCGGAAGCCCTTTTCAAAGAGGGCCCTTTTCCCTGTATGATTCACTGGGGATTTAACCATTTTGTGGTACTTGATGGCTTCCATGGAAATAAGGCCGTGCTTAATGACCCGGCAAGAGGCCGGATTGTGGTATCCTGGGAGGAGTTCGATAGGGAATTTACAGGAGTCTGCATGACCATGGCACCAGGGCCTGACTTTGTGCCGGAGGGGGCCAGAAAGAATGTTTGGAAATATGCCGGAGAACGTATAAAAGGAACGGGAAGCTCTACGATATTTGTGGCCTTAACTACGGTGATTATTGCCTTTTTAGGAATCCTACAACCTATATTTAATCAGATTTTTTTGGATCGTTTGCTTACAGGAACCAATAAAGACTGGCTTTTTGGATTTCTTGTGGTTCTGGGAGTTTATTCGGGAGTCCTGGTGCTAATGAGCTGGATCAATGCGATTTATGGATTAAAGATTCAGGGAAAGATTTCCGCTGTGGGGAATTCTTCCTATTTGTGGAAAATCCTGCGGCTTCCCATGCAATTTTTTGATCAGCGACTTCCCAGAGACTTGGTGGAGAGGCAAAGTACCAATGCTTCCATTGCAGGAGACTTGGTTAACACCTTTGGCCCTCTGGTGATCAATAGCTGGATGATGGTATTCTATCTGGTGCTGATGCTAAGAAGAAGCCTTTTTCTTACCCTGATTGGAGTGGGCTCACTAGCTATCAACTTGCTGGTATCAGGTTGGATTACCCAAAGACGAGTAAATATACAGCGAGTCCAGATGAGAGATCAAAGTAAATTTTCCAGTGCAGTTGTCACCGGAATTGATATGATCGAGACCATAAAGGCCAGCGGTGTGGAAAAAGGATATTTCGCCAGACTTTCTGGATATCAGGCCAGCGTTAATGAGGGAGAAACCAGATTTGCAAAATTTAACCAGTGGCTGGAGATTATTCCCAGACTTTGTGGAGCCCTAGCTAACCTTGCAGTTTTAGGTTATGGAATGGACCTGGTCATAAACGGAGAAATGACCCTTGGTATGATTATGGCTTTTCAAGGCTTTTTAAATGCTTTTACAGCTCCCGCAACTTCTATGGTATCTGCAGGCCAGTCTCTCCAGGAAATGTTGACCCAGATGGAACGAGTAGACGATGTTATGAATTATGAAAATGACGCCTGGTTTCAGGAGCGGGAAATTATAGACCGACAGGAGAAATTAAGTGGTCAAATAGAGCTAAAAAATGTTACTTTTGGATATTCAAGGTTTGCAGCTCCCGTTATTGAAAACTTTTCCATGAAGGTAAAAGCCGGGGAAAAGATTGCCATTGTGGGAGCTTCAGGCTGTGGAAAATCAACCCTGGTAAAACTTCTCACCGGCCTTAGTAAGGCCTGGTCCGGAGAGATTTTATTTGACGGAATTGAGATTTCGAAAATGGACAGAGATATATTTACAGCCTCTGTATCGGTGGTAGACCAGGAAGTAATTCTTTTTGACGATACCATTGCCAACAACATTTCCATGTGGGATGACACTATGGAGGATGGGGATATTATAGCAGCTGCCAAGGACGCTCAGATTCATGAGGACATCCGAAAGGCAGGGGGCTATCAAAATAAGATCCAAGAAGAGGGTAGGGACCTGTCAGGAGGCCAAAGGCAGAGACTTGAGATTGCAAGAGCCTTGGCCAAGAACCCCTCCATCTGCATTCTGGATGAGGCTACTTCAGCTTTAGATGCCAAGACAGAATATGATGTGGTAAATGCTATAAGTAAAAGAGGAATCACTTGTATTGTGGTTGCCCACCGCCTGTCCACTATCAGGGATTGTGATGAGATCATTGTCTTGGATCAGGGGCAGATTGTAGAGTCTGGTACCCATGATGAATTAATGAAACTTGATGGATTTTATAAATTGCTGATTACAAACGACTAGAAAGGAGATTATTTCGTGGAAGGATTTAACCGGCAAATTGAAAATCGAAAAAAACACGAAAATGAGCTCCTTACAGAAGCCTTTCAGGACATTTCTAAGGCCGTTGCCCATAAGAAAATTTCCCAGGAATTATTTCAGGAGGGAAAGGATACTAAGGATGCGGTATCCCAGCTTTTGAGACATTACGGAATCAGAGAAAAGGAGGTCCCTAAGAGTTTAAAAAGCTTAGAGGATCGATTGGACTTCCTTCTTTCCTCTGCAGGAGTCTACTATCGTCCTATCCGTTTGGAGGAAGGATGGCAAAAAGATGCCATGGGGGTCATGATGAGCAGCATGAAAGAAGATGGCGCAGTCATTACCATTCTTCCCTGGGAGGGGGGAGGCTTTTACTATGTAAATCCCCATACAGGAAAGCGCACCAGAATAGATAAGACGGAGGCTGCCAAAATCGGCCAGGAGGGCTATTGCTTTTACCGGGCCCTTCCCATGCGGAAATTAAGAGCTTATGATATTTGGAATTATATGAGAGAGTGTCTGACAGCCTGGGATATTTTAAGCTTCACTACAGTGACAGGAATTGTTACCCTGGTAGGCTTGCTTCTTCCAAAACTTAGCAAGCTTCTTACCGGCACAGTCTTGGATTTTGAAAGTGAACAGCTCCTTCTTGCAGTGATGGTCTTTATGGCTTGCACATCCTTTAGTTATATTCTCTTTGAGTCTATGAAGGATATCTTAGTGAAGCGCATGAGTACCAAACTGACACAGCACTTGATTACCGCTACAATGATGCGGGTAATATCTCTTCCGGTGGAATTTTTTAAAAATTATTCTACAGGTGAACTCAATCAATATCTTGCCTACATGTCCAGCATTTGCAATACAGCGATTAAGGGATTTTTTGCCACAGGAATAACAGGTTTATTTTCCCTTGTATTCCTGGTTCAGGTATTTACCTTTGCAAAACCTTTGGTGATTCCTTCCTTGATTGTGACAGCATTTACCTTGATTGTCAGTGCTCTTACAGGAATTACACAGTCCGCTATTAGTAGAGAACAAATGCAGATGGCTGCCAAGGAAAAGGGTCTGGTGTATTCCCTTATTAAGGGGATTAGGAAGATCCGACTGGCAGGGGCTGAAAAAAGAGCCTTTGTAAATTGGGCTCACAGCTATGCCAGGGAGGCAGAACTTCAGTACGATCCTCCGGCCCAGATTAAGTTAAGTAAGGTATTTACTACAGCTATTTCTTTGGGAGGAACTATAGCAGTTTATATTGTAGCAGTGAGAAGCCAGGTGACGGTGTCGGATTATTATGCCTTTACTATATCCTATGCCTTCGTATCTGTGGCCTTATTGTCTATGGCAAATGTTGCCGCAAAGGTGGCGACGATCCGACCTACCATGGATTTGATTCGCCCTCTGATGGAAGCGGTTCCTGAGGAGGGAGAGGACTTAGAGACCGTTACAGAACTTCAGGGAGAAATTGAGGTAGATAGTGTTAGCTTCCGATATGAAGCGGATGCGCCTCTGATTTTGGAAGATTTATCTATAAAGATTCCGGCAGGCCAGTATGTGGCTATTGTAGGAAAAACCGGATGCGGAAAGTCCACCCTTCTCCGCTTGCTTTTGGGATTTGAGACCCCAACCAAGGGAAGTATTTATTACGATAAAAAAGATTCCAGAGGATTGGACATGCGGTCTGTAAGAAAACAGATCGGAACCGTTATGCAGGATGGAAAGTTGTTTCAGGGAAGTATTTACGAAAATATTTCCATAGGAGCTCCGGGCCTTTCTATGGACCAAGTTTGGGAAGCGGCTGAGATGGCCGGGATTGCAGAAGATATCAGGCGGATGCCTATGGGCATGCATACCATTATTGCAGGAACCGGAGGAAGTATGTCCGGAGGCCAAAAACAGCGCCTTATGATAGCAAGAGCAGTGGCTCCAAAGCCCAAAATCCTCTTTTTAGATGAGGCAACATCCGCCCTAGATAACATAACCCAAAAGAGGGTGTCGAAGTCTTTAGACAAATTAAATTGCACTAGAATCGTGGTGGCTCATAGACTTTCCACCATCCGTCATTGCGACCGAATCCTGGTGCTGGATCAGGGGAAGATTATAGAGGATGGAAGCTACTGGGAGCTTATGGAGAAGCAGGGGTTTTTTGCTGAGTTAGTTGAGAGGCAGCGACTTTGACGTCGAGGGAGGATGCACCGCAGGGACGGACGCATACGAGGGGATGAGATATACCGTCAAAATGGACTGCGTTTCCTGCTCGCTGCAGGCGCCGAGCCACTCCGGCTCCAGCGCAACTCGCCCAAAAAGCGGGCTCAAACAAGCGCTCGCCTTCGTTGCTAGCCTGCAGCTCCCTACGGAAGCATATACAAAAGCCCCCAGTAGTGGTTGCTACTGGGGGCTTCTTGTTTAGGATATTTTCTGAAGCAAACAGCAAAGCTGGGAGCGAGACATGTTCTTCGCAAACAATTGCGAGGCTTCCGTAGGGACTTGCACGCTAGCAGCGAAGGCGGGCGCTTGTTTGAGCCACCCTGTTTTTGGGGTGGCGAGTTGCGCCTAGAGCCTTCGCGAATCAGCGCGTGCAAGGAGCAGGAAACGTAGCATGTTTGCGAAGAACATGTCTCGCTCCCTGCGGTGCGTCCGTTTTTAGACAATTGCCAGGCTCCCCTGTAATGCGTCCGTTTAAAAGTCAGATGCTAAACTTCCTTCTGAAGGAGTGCTCTGTTTGGAGGTATGCTTTCCCTTTTCCCAAGCTCGGGTATCATCAGCAATTCCAAAGGCTTCCGGATCAAAACTAGGATCCTTCCCTTCTTTTTTCTGAGCCTCGTAATCTTTAAGCATAGCCCCGGCTTTTGGTGCTAAAAGTGCAATGGCAATTATATTTGCCCATCCAAGAAGGCCGTAACCGATATCGCCCATAGCCCACATGGCATCTGCATTTACAACAGCTCCTAAGAAGGATGCTAGGATAAATAAGGCTCTGGCTGCTGTAATAGCATGTTTGTTGTTGCCGGATAAATAGCGGATATTGCTTTCTGCCTGATAGCAGTAGCCGGTCATGGAAGTGAATACAAATAGTACAATAATAATGGCCAGGACCTTGCCGCTCCAGTCGCCGTAGGTGCTCATAAGAGCATGCTGGGTCCACTTAATTCCGGCTTCAATACCACCGGTTTGACTAATGATTAGATTTCCTGCACTGTCACAGACATCGAAGGTGCCGGTGAGAAGTACAATAAATGCAGTGGCAGATCCTACAAAAAGTGTATCAACGTAAATAGAGAAAGATTGGATCAGTCCCTGCTTTACCGGATGGGAACACTCTGCAGCGGCAGATACAATGGCGCCGCATCCCATGCCGGCTTCATTTGAGTAGATGCCTCGCTTTACACCCCAGGAAATTGCAGAACCTAGAATTCCGCCAAGTAAGGCATTTGTGCCAAAGGCAGAGCTGATGATCATCTGCAGGATGCTTGGAAGCTTGCCAATGTTTAATCCGATGATTACCAGAGCTGCAAGAATATAAATCATGCACATGACAGGGGCCAAGAGTTCAGCGATGGCTGCAATTCTTTTAATGCTTCCATAGACCACGATGGCTAGGAATACACAGCAAATGGCTCCTACAATGACCTTGTTTACGGAAAAGGCTTCCTCGAATACGGTAACTAAGGAATTGATCTGGACGCCGGGCATTAATAATCCAGGCCCTAAAAAGGCAATGATTGCAAATAAAATGGCATAGGGTTTGCACTTTAATCCCTTTTCAATATAGTAGGCTGGGCCCCCTAGGAATTCTCCCTCCGGATTTTTTACCTTATAGGCTTGTCCTAAAGTAGATTCTACAAAGGCAGAAGCTGCTCCTATAATGGCAATGATCCACATCCAGAATACAGATCCGGGACCTCCATAAAAAATTGCAGAGGCAACCCCGGCAATATTTCCCATTCCAACTCTTGCCCCTACGGTAGTGGCAAAGGACTGGAATGGCGTGATTCCGCTTTCACTTTCTTCTTTTGTGGTTAACAGACGAATCATTTCCTTCAACAGGCGAACTTGTGGGAACCTCAGTCGAATAGATAAATAGAGACCAACTCCCAGGCACAAAGCCACCAAGAGCATGCTCCAGACAATGCCATCCAACTGGTTTACCCATGTTGTAAATTGTTCCATAATACCCCTCTTCTCTTTCTTTATCCTTATTTGTAAAAACGCCTCTGTCATAAAAGATGACGAGGCGAAAACTATTCTTATTATAAAATCGCCTATGAAAGAAGTCAAACAAATACTTGCAAAAATTGATGCCAAATGGGATTTTGATTGATGAAAAATGAACAAAATAAAAATGGGATATTCATGGTGGTGGAGGGAAGAAAAATAGATTATACTTAAGCTAGATTTTTAGCTTGGATTGTGATAGGATATCAAGGTTGCAAATGACTAACTAAAATGATAAATGGATAATATGAAATCAGGGGGGGCTATGAAAAGGGATAGCAAGAAGAAAGTCGAAATGATTGTGGATCTCTTTCTGCTTGTTTTTGTACTGGTGCTGGCGGGTGGCATGTACCGATATGAGCAGGAGAAGAATCCTTCTGTAAAATATGTAACAGAAGGATGGTATCAGTTGATGGATGGAGACAAGGAAGAGCTTGTCCTTCCGGCCAAGGTTCAGGCAGGGCAGGATGGGAAAATTTTGCTCTATAATGACAGCCTAAAGGGGGAGGAAGGAAGTGTCCTTTCTGTAAGTAATGTGCAGAATGAATTGCAGATCTTGGTAGGAGATCAGGTTCTTTATAGCTATAAGAACTCCCTTTTTGAGCGAAATAACCAGATGAAAGGAAAACTTTGGGGGGATGCAATTCTTCCAAGTTCCATTAAAGAAGGACCCCTTGTGCTGTCCTACACTTGTAAGCCGGGACAAGTTTTTGAGGTTGAGGCTCCTTATTTTGGAAGTATGGATAGCGTAGTCAGTAGTCACATTTCTGAAAACTACCTTTCTCTTTTGGTGATCGCCGGCATCTTTGCTTTGGCTATAGTTGCTATTATGATTTTTCTTTATGGAATGAGTCAGGGGATGCTGGAGAGGCGGTTTTTTGACATGGCCATTTTCCTTTTCCTTACGGGAATCTGGTGTGTGACCGATTCTTCCCTTTATCAGATGTATGGAGGAGAGGTGGCAGCGGGAGGAGTGATTTCCTTCTATAGTTTCATGCTCTTAGCTATACCTATGGTACACTTTGTAAAAAATACGGGAACCATAAACAAATTTATACTTCCGGACCTTATCATTGGGCTTTTTTATGGAAATGCAGTGATTCAGGGACTGGTTCATAGTTATTTTAAGATTTCCTTTGTAAAAATGCTGGGAGCAACACATATCCTTTTAGTGTTAGGAGTGGTGTCCCTAATCTATCTTCTTTGGAAGGAATATAAGGCCTATCACAGAGAACAGGTAAAAATCTGTCTGATAGCCTTTGGGGCTATGTCTTTTGGGGGAATTCTATCTTTGATTCTCTATTGGGCTTTGCAGATTTACTGGTATGATGTGATTTTCCAGCTGGGGATTTTGCTGGCCATTGGCATTATGACCTGGGGAATCTTAAGAGAAATCATCTATGAACGTCAACTAATGGCAGAGGAAGAGGCTTACGAACGGATGTCTGGGGAAGACCGTCTGACAGGACTTAAGAATCGAAAGGCCTTTGAACAATACTTGTTAATGGTGCAAAATAATACGACAAATCCCAAGGAGACCCTCCTGATTTTTGTTGATTTGGAGGACCTTCATCAGGTGAATGAAGACCACGGAAATGCTGTGGGAGATGAAATGGTTATGGGGGCGGCCAGATGTATTCAGCGCGCCTGCGAGATTTTTGAAAATGAAATTAAATGCTTCCGAATCCATGGGGATGAATTTGCGGTGGTGCTGCTTCCGGGAGCAGATCGTTATGTTTGGGAAAAACGATTATATCGGGAGGTGGAGAAATATAATCGAACCGGCCATCACCCCTTCCGTTTGACCTGTGGCTATGGAGTCCTGGAAGAAGGGGGAGAAACGATTAAGAGTTTAAGCCAATGGAAGTGGCATACCGATTATGACTTGGAAAAACAGAAAGGAGGCGAGAAAAGTTGAACACCTACAATATAGATTTCCTTATTACTGCCTTTTTTATCTTAGCTTTAGTAATTCTCCATTTTATTCCTCATAAGAATTTGGAGGATATTAATAGCCGAACCTTTTGTATCTTTGCTTTTCTTGGCCTGGCGGACGTGGTGTTTGAACTTGTCAGCACCTATTATATTGCCACGGAAAACTATGGTATGGCAGCAACTTTTGTTAACACATTGTTCTATATGATGCAGGTGCTTTTACCCTTTACATTGGTGTGCTACATAGAATCTCTGCGGGAGAATCAGCTGCTTTCCATAGGAAGGTTATTTCTTTGGGGAATCCCAACCATAGGAATGCTTCTGGTAGTTCTTACTAATACATTTACAGGTCTTCTTTTTTCTTTTGATTCCGAAAAAGGCTATGTCCGGGGATCTTGCTATTTGCTGACTTATTTCTTCGCTCTGGCCAATATTTTGGTGGCTTCTTTTATTGTGATTAGAGGAAGAAAAGAGCTTGGACGACAGAAAATAAAAACCCTGTGTGAGATTTTTGCGATAACCACTGTGGGGATTTTTGTTCAGCTGCAAAAAGGAGCTCTTCTGACTACAGGTTTTGGAGTAAGCCTGGGAGTCTTAGTATTATTTTTCACCCTTAATAATCCCTATGTTCATACAGACCATATGACGGGACTTTATGATAAGACCTATTTCGTTCGCCAGTGTAAGGAACTAATTGCCAGCGGACAGAAGTTTCATATTATCGAGGTGGAGCTTTACCAACTTCGCCATGTAAATCAAGTAGCAGGAAGCCGCCACGGAGATTATCTTTTGCAGATTGTATCCCAAAGATTAAGTGAAATATGTGGGCGGCGAGCTTTTCATATTAGCGGCAAGCGATTTGTGTTTCTGTTAAACAGCATTAAAGAGTACGAGGATTGCCTGGATTCTCTGGAAGAATTTTTTGATAGGCTACATCAGACAGAAGATGGAGTGATGGAATTCCCGGCTATTTTCAGTGGTATTATAAATGCCGGAAGATTAAACTCAGGGGAGGACATCCTGGACTATGGAGAGTATCTGGCTTCCTTGGCCGCTAGATCAGGGCCCACAGAGCTGGTGCAGGATGACAAGCAGACATTAGAAAATTTTCGATACGGCAAGAAGGTAGAGAGGTACCTTTATCAGGCAGTGGAAGAGAATTTTTTTGAAGTATATTTCCAGCCTATCTATGATCTGAAAGAAAAGAAGTTTGTAGCGGTAGAGGCACTGAGCCGCCTGAACCATCCGGAACTTGGCTTTATTCCTCCGGATGTATTTATCGTCCAGGCGGAGAAAAATGGTTTAATTACAAAGATCACCAATCTCCAGATTGGCAGAATTTGCGAATTCATCAGAGACCATAGGGAATTAATGGGAAAACTTCAGAATGTTAAGATCAATCTGTCTCCTATGGATCTTTTGGCACCGGGAAGTGGACGGGAAAAAGTCGATATTATAAAATCCTATGGTCTTCCCTGTAATTGGTTTCAAATGGAAATTACAGAGACTGTTGCCACCCAGTACAGAGATAGTCTCATGCCGGCAGTGGAAACTTTTGAGGAGGCAGGTATCGGACTTTGCCTGGATGATTTTGGTTCCGGTTATGCCAACCTAAATACCGTCACCCAGCAGCCCTTTCAGGTTATTAAATTAGATCGGTCCTTGCTATTTAGCATTTTGGAAGATGAAAAAGTAGCCACTTTCTATGAAAGTATTGTAGGAGCCTTCAAAAATATGGGATACTATTTAGTAGCTGAAGGGGTGGAGGCAAAAGAAGAGGTTGAACTTTTGGGACGATGGGGCGTAGACTTTATTCAGGGGTATTACTATTCCAAACCTTTGCCGGCTGCAGACCTAGTGAAATTTATGGAAGAACATTAAGCGAGAGAGGTGTATGCAATGAATATTAGACAATTATTGACTCAGGAGAAGCCTACCCTATCCTTTGAAGTATTTCCACCAAAGAAGGATGTGGATTTTGCAACAGTGGAGGAGGCTGCCTTTGGTATTGCGAAACTTAGGCCGGATTATATGAGCGTAACCTATGGGGCCGGGGGAAGCACTAAAGGTCTCACTATTCGTCTGGCCGAAAGCATTCAAAGGGAGTATCAGGTTCCCACCATTGCCCATTTGACCTGTGTATGTGCCGGAAGGGACAGCATTTTAAAGGCTCTTTTGGAAATGAAAGAGGCAGGGATCCAAAATATTTTGGCCCTCAGAGGAGACCTTCCTAAAAATTATGAGGGAGAGATTTTCACGGACTTTAGCCATGCATCAGAACTGGTAAGCTTTATTAAGGAGCAGGGAGATTATTGCGTAGGAGGGGCCTGCTATCCAGAGGTACACCCGGATTCTGCAAACAAATCTGAAGATCTTCAAGGACTTAGGAAGAAGGTGGATGCAGGATGTGAATATCTGACCACCCAAATGTTTTTTGACAATAATATTTTCTATAATTTCATGTATCGCCTAAGAGAGGAAGGAATCTTAGTGCCGGTGATTCCGGGAATCATGCCCATTACGAAAAGGGTCCAGGTGAAAAATGCAGTAAAACTTTCCGGTTGCAATGTGCCGGAACGATTTAAGAATATTGTAGATCGATTCGGAGATACAGAGGCCGCTATGCAGCAGGCAGGAATTGCCTACGCCACAGATCAGATCATTGATCTTTTGGCTAATGGGGTAAAACATATTCATGTGTATTCCATGAATAAACCGGAGGTGGCCCTGCAAATTCAAAAAAATATAGGGGAAATTATGAAGGTATAGACGGAAGTTTATGGATGTTAAAGTAAGCTTGCCTAGATGTTAAGATTTAGAAGTTTGGTTGAATTTATAGAGTCTTCTATAGTATAATGACCAGGTTGAGGGAAAATCTAATAGGCAATTAAAGGAGGATTTAAAAATGGCTTCATGGAAGAATTTGGATACAATTGCTGCCTATGACAAACTTGCAAAAGTGGAAGCAGTGGATCTTAAGAAGGTTATGGAAGGTGCAAATGGCGCCGAGAGAGTAAAGAATTACTCTGTACCTATGGCAGCCGGTATGGCATATAATTTTGCTGCAAAACAGGTAGATGATAAGGTGCTAGCTGCTTTGGCTGACCTGGCAAAAGAGACTGAGCTTACTGAGAAGTTTAAAGAATTATATAATGGCGCTGTGATTAATACAGGAGAGAACCGTCTGGTACTTCACCAGCTTACCAGAGGACAGCTTGGAGATGCTGTGGTTGCAGACGGAACAGATAAGCGAGCTTTTTATGTAGAACAGCAGGAGAAGATTGCTGACTTTGCCGCTAAAGTACATGCCGGAGAGATTACCAACGAGGCCGGAGAGAAATTTACTTCTGTAGTGCAGATTGGTATCGGTGGAAGTGACCTAGGACCAAGAGCTATGTACCTTGCTTTAGAGAACTGGGCAAAGGTAAATCATACTTTCAAAATGGAAGCGAAGTTTATTAGTAACGTAGACCCGGATGATGCCTCTGCTGTTTTATATGGGTTGGACGTAGCTCATTCTATATTTATCTTGGTTTCAAAGTCAGGAACAACTCTTGAGACTTTAACCAATGAGTCCTTTGTAAAGGATGCCCTTGTAAAAGCTGGACTGAATCCTTCAAAGCATATGATCGCAGTAACCAGTGAGACTTCACCTCTTGCAAAGAGTGATGATTATCTGGCAGCCTTCTTTATGGATGACTACATCGGAGGCCGTTTCTCTTCTACTTCAGCAGTAGGAGGAGCAGTACTATCCTTAGCATTTGGACCTGATATTTTTGCAAGATTCTTACAGGGAGCAGCAGAAGAAGACCTTCTTGCAAAGAATGAAAATCTTATGGAGAACCCTGCAATGTTAGATGCTCTGATCGGTGTTTATGAGAGAAATGTCTTGGGATATGCCGCAACAGCAGTTCTTCCATATTCTCAGGCTCTTAGCCGATTCCCGGCACATTTACAGCAGGCAGATATGGAGTCTAATGGTAAGTCTGTCAATCGTTTTGGCGAACCTGTTAATTACAAGACCGGACCGATTATCTTCGGAGAGCCGGGAACTAACGGACAGCATTCCTTCTATCAGCTCTTACACCAGGGAACTGATATTATTCCTCTTCAGTTTGTTGGATTTAAGAACAACCAGATGGAGAGTGATGTAGTGATCCAGGATAGCACCAGCCAGCAGAAGCTTTGCGCAAATGTAGTGGCTCAGATCGTAGCTTTTGCCAGCGGAAAAGCTGATGAGAACCGTAACAAGAACTTCGAAGGCGGACGCCCATCCAGCATTATTGTTGGAGACAAACTGACACCGGAGGCTCTTGGAGCCTTACTTTCCCACTTTGAGAATAAGATCATGTTCCAGGGATTTGTATGGAACCTAAACAGCTTCGATCAGGAGGGTGTACAGTTAGGAAAAGTTCTGGCAAAGAAGGTTCTGGCTCATGAGACAGATGGGGCCTTAGCAGCTTACAGTGATCTGTTAAATATCTAAGAGTGTGTAACTGTTTGATCGCGAAGTTTGAATCTGGCACTTTGTGGCTGCATTTCGCCTCGGGCTTTTGCTTAAGCCTATAAAACAGGAATATAAAAAGCTCCTGCAGTAACTTGTTTGATTACTGCAGGGGCCTTTGTTAGCTTATGATATTTTTAATTGTTGCAGAACAAATTGAATCTATCCTACAATTCTCCACTTCTTATCAACAGCATTTAATAATTCGTGGCCGTCCTCTGTAACTAGTACCAGATCCTCAATGCGAACACCGTATTTTCCTTCTAGATAGATACCTGGCTCAATAGAGAAAATCATACCTGGTTTTGCTTCATTCTTGTTGATCGGACTTACATCTCCGTATTCATGATCTTCCTGACCGATGAAATGTCCCAGACGGATTCGCCAGTACTCACTGTAACCTGCCTCGTCAATTAAGTCTCTGGCCTGAGCATCAATATCACAGAAACGTACTCCGGGTTTAATAACAGCCTCAGCTTTTAAAACAGCTTGGCGAACCAGATCGTGAATTGCTTTCTGCTCTTCATCTACTTCCTTACAGTAGAAGGTCCTGGTCATGTCTGAACAGTATCCCTTCCAAACACATCCCATGTCAATGAGCACACATTCGCCGGCAGCTAATTTTCTTGTATCACTTGGTTCATGGTGCTGGTCTGCGGCATTAGGTCCAAAGCAAACGATTGTATCGAAACTTACGCCGCTGGCCCCTTCTTTTAAATACTCTGAGTCAATAAAGTTGGCAACTTCCTTCTCGGTCATGCCTTCTTTGATAAAATCAGCTACCCGTTCCATAACCTTATCGTTGATAATGGAAGCTTCCTTCATGATCTGAATTTCTTCCGGTGTTTTAACGGCTCTTACATCATCAATGCAATCAGAACCCCAGATGGTTTTAAGTTTAGGGCATCTCTCCTGAAGGGGGATTAAGAAGCGTGCCGGCCAGGTCTTGTCAATACCAAGAACTCCTTCTGTATCAATGTGGTCCATAAGAACGCCGATCTGATCGTCCATATCACTAAACCAGACTTCCTCCAGTCCGGTATTAGAAACATAATACAGGTAATTGAAGAAGAAGGTATGTTTTCCGTTGGTTCTAAGAAGAAGAGCATAAAGTCTCTCTCCCGGATTTACCATAACTCCTGTTAAAATGTTGATGCTTAAAGGATCAGAAACCAGAAATTGGTCGATTCCTTTTTCCTTCATTTTTTCTAAAACGCGATTAATTCTTTCGTTATCCATTTTTTGCATTCCTCCTGCTTAAAATAATCTGTATTTATTTTAGCACAATGGCTTTTTGAAAACTACGAAAAGAAAAATAGAAAAATAAATTAAACTCTGGTTTGTACAGGAAGAGATTATTGGCCTTTAAAAAATGGCTGGGGAGGTGGATTTTGAGCTGTTTCTAGAGTTTGGTTGAAAGAAAGGGCGTTTTATGGTAAAATTTAGAGGTTAATGTTATGAAAAAGACTAGCAGATGTGAGATTTTATTTCACGATTCAAAGAAAGGACAAGTATGAAACCAACATTAATTATAATGGCAGCGGGTATTGGATCTAGATTTGGAACCGGTATCAAACAGTTGGCTAAGATGGGGAAGAATGGCGAAGTGATCATGGATTATTCCATTTACGACGCCAAAGAGGCCGGATTTGAGAAGGTTGTTTTTATCATTCGCAAAGATATCGAAGAAGAATTTAGAGAAGTAATCGGAGATCGTATTGCAAAACAGATCGAAGTGGAATATGTATATCAGTCAGTAGATGATCTTCCGGAAGGATTTGAGGCTAACGGACGCACCAAACCTTGGGGAACCGGCCAGGCCATCCTTTGCTGTAAGGACGTAGTAAAGGATCCTTATGTAATTATCAATGCAGATGATTACTATGGAAAACAGGCATTTAAACTCCTCCATGATTTTTTGGTAGAGACTCCCAATAAAGCTGATACCTATACCATGGGAATGGCTGGATTTATTTTAAAGAATACCTTAAGTGAGAATGGAACAGTTACAAGAGGTCTCTGTAAGACCGATGCAGAGGGAATGCTTGCAGATGTATATGAGACTCATGAGATTAAGAAAGAGGCGGACGGCACAATGAGCTGCAAGGAGCCAGAGATGCAGGAGTGGATTAGCGAGGATCTTAATGTATCCATGAACATGTGGGCAGGCTTCCCGGATTTCATTGAATATCTGGAAGAGGGATTCACAGAGTTTTTAAAGAATCTGGAATCAGAGACTGCTGAGTATTTGCTTCCTACTATCGTAGGTCAGCTTTTGGAAGAGAAAAAAGCTACGGTTAAGGTCTTAGAAACTACTGATCGCTGGATAGGAATTACTTACAAAGAGGATGTGGCATTAGCCCAGAAATCCTTTGAAAAGATGATTCGGGATGGAATTTATCCTGAAAAATTGTGGGATTAATCTTTGGATAGGCCCGCAATTATGGGTTTTATAAGAGGAGGAAAATGATATGTGTGGAATCGTAGGATTCACAGGCAATCGCCAGGCGGCTCCAATTCTTTTGGATGGATTGTCAAAACTAGAATATAGGGGATATGATTCGGCAGGGATTGCTGTGAGAGATGGTGTGGCTCAGGCAGAGGTTATTAAGGCAAAGGGACGCTTGAAGGCTTTGGTGGAGAAAACCAATGGGGGCGCCAGCGTTCCGGGAACTTGTGGAATTGGACATACCAGATGGGCGACCCATGGAGAGCCTTCTGAAGATAATGCTCATCCACACTGCTCCGATGATGGTAATGTAGTGGCAGTTCACAATGGTATTATTGAAAACTATCAGGAACTGAAAGAAAAATTGACCAGAAAAGGATATAAGTTCTACTCTGAGACAGATACAGAAATTGCAGTAAAGCTTATTGATTATTACTATAAGAAATATGAGGGAACACCTGTAGATGCAGTGAATCATGCCCTGGTTCGTATTCGTGGTTCCTATGCCCTTGCAGTACTATTTAAAGATTATCCGGAGGAGATTTATGTAGCCCGCAAGGATAGCCCAATGATTCTGGGAGTGGCTGATGGGGAGTCCTTCATTGCTTCCGATGTTCCAGCAATTTTAAAATATACAAGAAATGTTTACTATATCGGCAACCTTGAGATGGCCAGAGTAAGAAAAGGTGAGATCACTTTTTACAACCTGGACGGAGAGGAAATCCAAAAAGAAGCTAAGCTTATCGAGTGGGATACTGAGGCTGCAGAGAAGGCTGGATATGAGCATTTCATGATCAAGGAGATCCATGAGCAGCCAAAGGCTATTGCGGATACTCTCAATTCTGTACTTAAGGATGGCCAGATTGATCTGTCTGAGGTGGGACTGGATGATGATGCCATTAAAGAGATTAACCAGATTTATATTGTGGCTTGTGGTTCCGCATACCATGTAGGTGTGGCTGCCCAGTACGTTATTGAAGATCTGGCAAGAATCCCGGTGAGAGTGGAGCTTGCTTCTGAATTCCGTTACCGCAGACAGCTTCTGCATCCCAAGGATTTAGTAGTAATTATCAGTCAGTCCGGAGAGACTGCCGACAGTTTGGCGGCCCTAAGGGCATCTAAGGCTCAGGGAGTTAGGACTTTAGGTATTGTCAATGTAATTGGTTCTTCCATTGCAAGAGAAGCTGACAATGTATTCTATACTCTTGCAGGACCGGAGATTTCCGTTGCAACCACCAAGGCTTACAGCACACAGCTCATTGCAACTTACGCCTTAGCCTTGCAGTTTGCAAAGGTAAGAGAAAATATAGACGAGGACCAGTATGCTTCTTATATTTCAGAGATGCAGGCTATTCCGGAGAAGATCAAGAAGATCATTGAAGATAAAGAGAGAATCCAGTGGTTTGCTTCCAAGCAGGCCAACAGCAGGGATGCCTTTTTTATCGGACGTGGAATTGACTATGCTACCTGTTTGGAGGGTAGCTTGAAGATGAAGGAAATCAGCTATGTTCACAGCGAGGCCTATGCGGCGGGAGAATTAAAGCATGGAACTATTTCTCTTATTGAGGATGGAACCCTAATGATCGGCGTGTTGACCCAGCCGGACCTTTATGAGAAAACCATCAGTAACATGGTAGAGTGTAAGAGCCGAGGAGCATACCTTATGGGAGTGACCACCTACGGTAATTACAGCATTGAGGACAGTGCAGACTTTGTAATTTACATTCCTCAGATAGATCCCCATTTTGCTACCTCTTTGGCAGTGATTCCCTTACAGCTCCTAGGATACTATGTATCCGTATCTAAGGGATTGGACGTAGATAAGCCGAGAAATTTGGCGAAGAGTGTAACTGTTGAATAAGGGATTGTAGAATCAATATAGAACCGACTGTAGAGTCTCTAAGTAGATGATACAGTCGGTTTTTGCGTTATAGAAAATTTGGACGAAAGTCTTTATTATAAAAAGTCAGAAAATTCTGAATAAATAAAAATAAATAAAAAGATTGCAAAAAATAGTTGACATAGGTCGGAAAAAGTATTAACATATAGCCATACAAAAGAAACGGAGCATTACATGATAAGGGAAATTTATTCCAGAGATGATTATTAGTAAGTATTGCAGTTCGATTCTTAGAAAATGGAGGGTGGTCCAATGGGACACTAATCTAACTTAAAAACAATATAATAGAAGTCGGAGGTTATACAGTGAAGCTTTTGATTATTCCTTAAAAGGGCTATCTGATCATTCAAAAAGAAGATCCGATAGCCCTTAACCATGTCATAAAATAAATAACATCTGTTTTGAATTTCCGGAAGATCAGAAGTGACCTGTAAAAATATTATGAAAAAGAAATTATTAGCAATGCTCCTTGCAATGTCAGTTGCCTGCAGTCTTGCTGCATGTGGTCAGCAAAGGGACACATCCAAAAGTGATACAGAAAAGACGGAAAATGCGGAAAGCACGGGAAGTACGGAAGGTGACAAGGAAACGACTACAGATTCATCTGATCAGAAGACGAATTCTGAAACTTCAGAAGAAGTTGAAAAAAAAGAGGATGCTGCAAGACAGGAGAGCCAACAAAATCAGCAGACCAAGGAGCAGAAGACAGAGATTCAGGCCTTTATTGATTCGGATTTGGAATATGCGATGAAGCAGTTGGCTGCAAATTACGAAAGTGCCCACCCAGATGTGGAAGTCATCTATAATGTGGATTCCTCAGTAAGCCTCATGCCCCAGATTCAGGCAGGTATTCCCTGTGATCTTTATTTTTCCGGGACTGAGTCTCAGATGGAAAACCTTAGAAATAGTGGCTGGATCATCTCAGATGCTTATACCAATGTAGTGGGAGACAATCTGATCGTGATCGGGAAAAAGGGAAGCACAAGAACGGTGACAAGCCTGGAAAATATTGCCGATGCAGGAAGCATTGCTTTGGCCAAGGGAAGCCTTTCGCTGGGAGTATATACCAGAAGAGCCATGGTAGTATCTGGATTGATCATAGAGACAGATGATTTGTCGGCTATCACTGCTGCTGAGATTTCGGACCAGTTAAATGGAACCACAATCCAGGAAAAAGATAGTGGTGCCCAGATAATATCCGCAGTGACAGATGGAAGCTGTGAGGTAGGATGTGTGCTTTATTCGGATATTTGTGGCTATGAGGATAAGTTGGACGTGCTGCAGACTTTAGGAAATGATTATTCCGGAAGAATCGTATATTCACTTGCCCAGATAAAAAATGAGAAAGCCAGCCAGGAGGAGTCTGCTGCGGCCGCAGCATTTATGGAATATATAAAAAGTCAGGAAGCTGCCACAGTATTTAGCCAGTGTCATTTTTGGACGATACAGTAATGCATCTTTTGGTTGACAGCTTCCATAGGAGATAGCACTGGATGCCCCTTGACCTTCTAAGGTTTTCTGTGATACCATGACAAGTACGATGTTTGTTATGACATAGAATATTTTGTGATATTTTTAAAGGAGATCGGGAACATGAGTGATAAACCTAAGTATTATATAACCACAGCTATTGCTTATGCATCAGGCAAGCCTCATATTGGCAATACCTATGAGATTGTTTTGGCAGATGCTATTGCAAGATACAAAAGAAGTCAGGGATATGATGTTTTCTTCCAGACAGGAACTGACGAGCACGGACAGAAGATTGAGCTTAAGGCTGAGGAAGCTGGGGTAACTCCGAAGCAGTTCGTGGATGAGGCTGCCGGAGAGATTAAGATTATTTGGGATTTGATGAACACTTCTTATGACAAGTTTATCCGTACTACAGATGAAGATCACGAGAAGCAGGTACAGAAGATTTTCAAGAAATTATATGACCAGGGAGATATTTACAAGGGAGCTTATGAAGGACTTTACTGTACACCATGTGAGTCTTTCTGGACAGAGTCTCAGTTGGTAGACGGCAAGTGCCCTGACTGTGGACGGGAAGTAAAGCCGGCCCAGGAGGAAGCCTACTTCTTTAAGATGAGTAAGTATGCAGATCGCCTTATTGAACATATCAACACTCATCCGGAATTTATTCAGCCGGTGTCTCGTAAGAATGAGATGATGAATAACTTCTTAATTCCGGGACTTCAGGACTTGTGCGTATCCAGAACTTCCTTTAAGTGGGGAATTCCGGTGGACTTTGATGACAAGCATGTAGTTTATGTATGGTTAGATGCCCTTACCAACTATATTACAGGAATCGGATATGACGCAGATGGCAACAGCAGTGACCAGTACAAGAAAAACTGGCCGGCAGACCTGCATTTAATCGGTAAAGACATTATCCGCTTCCATACCATTTACTGGCCAATCTTTTTGATGGCCCTTGGAGAGCCCCTGCCAAAACAGGTATTTGGACATCCATGGCTGCTTCAAGGTGACGGTAAGATGAGTAAGTCCAAGGGAAATGTTCTCTATGCAGACGAGTTGGTAGACTTCTTTGGCGTAGATGCTGTCCGTTACTTTGTGCTTCACGAGATGCCATTTGAAAACGATGGGGTTATTTCCTGGGAGCTTATGGTAGAGCGTTTGAACTCTGACCTTGCAAACACCTTAGGAAACCTTGTAAACAGAACCATTTCCATGACCAACAAATATTTTGGCGGAGTGGTAGAAGACAAGGGTGTTAGTGAAGAAGTAGATGCTGATTTACAGGCAGTAGTTGAGGCAACACCAAAGGCAGTAGCTGCTAAGATGGAAGATTTAAGAGTAGCAGATGCCATGACAGAGATTTTCAATCTCTTTAAGAGATGTAATAAATATATTGATGAGACCATGCCTTGGGCTCTGGCAAAAGACCCGGAGAAGGCAGACCGCCTGGAGACTGTACTTTATAATTTGATCGAGGCCATTAAGTCCGGAGCAAGGCAGTTAGAGCCATATATGCCAGAGACATCTGAGAAGATCCTGGCCCAGCTTGGAGATGGCAAAGTAACAGAGAAACCGGAAATCCTCTTTGCAAGAATGGATGTAGAAGAAGTTTTAAAGAAAGTAGAAGAACTTCATCCTTCTGTGGAGGAAGACGTGATGGCAGAAGATGAAGATGTCATCGATATAGAAGCAAAGCCGGAAATCAGCTTTGATGATTTCGGAAAGATGCAGTTCCAGGTAGGAGAGATCATTGCCTGCGAAGAAGTGCCAAAGTCTAAGAAATTACTTTGCTCCCAGGTGAAGATCGGAAGCCAGGTAAAGCAGATTGTTTCCGGAATCAAGAAACACTATAGCGCCGAGGAGATGGTAGGAAAGAAGGTAATGGTGTTAGTAAACCTAAAACCGGCAAAACTAGCTGGTGTGCTGTCAGAAGGAATGCTCCTTTGTGCAGAAGACGCAGAAGGAAACCTATCCCTTATGACCCCGGAAAAACCAATGCCAGCCGGAGCAGAAATCTGCTAGCTTGCAGCCTATCCGAAAAACAAGAACATATGCACTCACGAGACTCTAAACTCCCGTGAGTGCGTTTTTGCGTATATATAGACCATTGCGAACCCCTAAAGAACAATCCATGAAGAATGTAAAGGGGTTCGCTAATATCTATACAAACCAAAATCGCAAGGAGGAACCTATGATATTTGACACCCACGCACATTATGATGATCCGCAATTTGATGAAGACCGGGACAGCTTGCTAAGCTCCATGGAGTCTTTGGGGGTAGCTGCCATCGTAAATGCTGCAGCAGATCCAGAAAGCTGGGATCAGATTGTGGAACTTACAGAAAAATATCCCAATGTCTACGGCATGGTGGGAGCCCATCCTGATGAGGTGGGGAAAATGAATGACAATGAGCTTGCCCGTATGATCAGCCTGTTAGAACTTCCTAAGATGGTGGCAGTGGGAGAAATCGGTCTTGACTACCACTGGAATGTGGAAAGTGAGGACCTGCAAAAACACTGGTTTAAAAGGCAGCTAGACTTGGCCAGACAGCTAAAACTTCCTGTAAATATCCATAGCCGGGATGCCACAGAAGATACCCTGGAAATTATGAGAGAATACCGGGACCTTTCCGGAATTATCCACTGCTTTTCTGGATCTAGAGAAATCGCGAAAGAATACGTGAAGATGGGATTTCTCATTGGAGTTGGAGGTGTGGTGACCTTCAAAAATGGAAAGAAACTTAGAAGGGTAGTGGAGAGCACCACCTTAGAATATTTAGTGCTGGAGACAGATTGCCCATATCTTGCGCCGGAACCAAACCGTGGAAAACGTAATCGCTCGGATTACATTAGATATGTGGCAGAGACTATTGCCCATATCAAAGAAATTTCTGTGGAAGAAGTCCTTGCACAAACAGAGAAGAATGCAAGGCGGCTGTATGGCATTAAGTAGTCGGGTCTGTTATAATGTTGCAAGAGTGAAAAATAAATGCATTAAAGATTCAGTAGATCAAAGATTCAGAAGATAGAAAGATGAGGAAGCTTATATGAGCCCAACCTTAGGAAATCCGCAGAATACCATAGAGATTCTGCAGAAGTATAACTTTAATTTTCAAAAGAAATTCGGACAGAATTTTCTTATAGATACCCATGTGCTGGATAAGATTATTTCCGCAGCAGAGATTAGCAAGGAAGATATGGTTCTTGAGATTGGGCCGGGGATTGGAACTATGACCCAGTATTTGGCAGAAGCTGCGGGAAAAGTGATTGCGGTAGAGATTGACAAAAATCTGATTCCTATCTTGCAGGATACTTTAAGTGGGTATGACAATGTAAGGGTAATCAATGAAGATGTGATGAGGCTTGATATCCAAAAGCTGGTCGAGACGGAGAATGCAGGTCGTCCTATTAAGGTGGTGGCTAATCTTCCCTACTACATTACTACCCCCATTATCATGGGTCTTTTTGAGAAACATGTGCCCCTCCATAGTATTACCGTTATGGTACAAAAGGAAGTGGCAGACCGTATGCAGACAGGACCGGGAAATAAGGATTATGGAGCCCTGTCTTTGGCAGTGCAATATTATGCTAAGCCTTATATTGTGGCAAATGTACCACCAAATTGTTTTATGCCAAGACCAAAGGTAGGGTCGGCAGTAATTCGTCTGACCTGCCATGAGAAGCCACCGGTGCAGGTTGCGGATGAAAAATTAATGTTTGATATTATTCGGGCATCTTTTAATCAGCGAAGAAAAACCTTGGCCAATGGGTTGAATAATTCTGATTTATTGGATTTTCCCAAGGAAAAGATTTTGGCAGCGATTGAGAGCCTTGGGAAGGGCTCAAGCATTAGGGGGGAGGCTTTGAGCCTTCAGGAATTTGCTGCTCTCAGTAATTTTCTCTCGGAAGGAAACTAGGATGGATGAACTAAAACAGATATTACAAGCAAAGCTCAATATAGATTTTCTTTCTGCTACCTTAAGTAATCCAAGAGAAAAAGAGGGGCCTACAAAGATTAAGGTTCGCCCCTTATTGAAGGATGATCAGCTTATTTTTCAATTGGAAAGTTTTTCGGGCAACCAGGCCTTTCACAAAAATGCAGAAGTTAAAGAAGCGGTAGATCTAATCCTTTCTCATATGGAAAATATGAAGCAGATGCAATTGGAGACCAGACAAGAGATTTATAGTGTTCTGGTAAGCAAAAAGGGAAAGGTCACTATAAAGAAAAAAATGCAAAAGTGCCAGAAAGAGGTGGCCGATTTAAGTCATAACCGCAAGAAGAAATATGTGCTGGAGGAGGGGAGGCCAGTGCCCTTCTTAAGAGACCTTGGGGTTATGACAGAGGAGGGCAAGATTGTTCGCGCAAGATTTGATAAATTTAAGCAGATCAATCGCTTTTTGGAATTTATTGAGGATATTTTGCCTCAGTTAGACAAGGGGAGAGAACTGACCATCCTGGACTTTGGATGCGGAAAGTCCTATCTTACCTTTGCCATGTACTATTATCTCCACGAGCTTAAGGCTTATGATATTCGGATTATTGGTTTGGACTTAAAAAAAGATGTGATTCGTCATTGTAATGAACTGGCAGAAAAATATGGCTATGAGAAACTGAAATTCCTGGAGGGGAATATTGCGGATTATACAGGAGTTGACAAGGTGGATATGGTGGTGACCCTTCATGCCTGTGATACCGCTACAGACTTTGCTTTGGCCAAGGCCATCGGCTGGGATGCCAAAGTTATCCTGTCTGTTCCTTGCTGCCAGCATGAGCTAAATCGTCAGATTGAAAATGAGCTTTTGGCTCCTGTTTTAAAATATGGTCTTGTTAAGGAGCGAATGGCGGCTTTGATTACCGATGCCTTGCGGGCAGAATATTTGGAGCAGGAGGGCTATGATGCCCAGATCCTGGAATTTATTGATATGGAACATACGCCAAAAAATATTTTGATCCGGGCAGTAAAAACCGGCAAGAAAAAAGATCAGGGACAGGCTCTAAAGGCCTGCATAAGTGCCCTTCATGTGGATCCTATGTTAGGAAGGCTTTTGCAGCAAAAAGAAGGGGAGAGTATTTAATAAATAGTTACAGAGGTAAATTTTACATATGAAGAAACATTTGATCAATGCAGGAATTCTCCTGGCAGTCTTTTTAATAGCTGTTAACGTGTTTAGCTTGCTTACCAACAAAGGAAATGAGAGCACAACGGCAGACATGAGCGGAGCTACCCTGCCTCAGATATCCTTTTCCTATAATGGGTATAACATGAACCTTCTGCCGGGATACGTGGAGAAGATGGAAATAAACTCCATGCGGGATACCATAACGCCGGTGGCAGATGGGAAGATTTCTGCAAATATTTCTGCCTATGGAAATACCTACACTTCCCTGGAATATCAAATCTATACCCTAGATGGCAGTGAGAAGCTGGCTGCCGGTACTATTAAGGAAGTTAAGGATACGGTGGAGATTGATCTAAAGGACAGTAAGCTTAAAAATTCTGCAAGAAAGGCCCTTGATGAGGCTGCCATGGATGAGGAAGCGAAAGACCAGGACCAGGCAGGTGTGAATTACATTTTGCAGGAAGAGAGGGCCTTGGTCCTGATCCTTACAGATGAAGATGACAAAGCTGTTTACTTTTACACTAGAATTCGAGATGTGGCAGACACAGGAATGCTAAATTGCCTGGATTATGTAAGTTCCTTCCATGACAATGCCCTGGCAGGTCAGGATCCGGATGATGAAATAAGCTCTGCCCTTGAGACTGACTCTTCGGCAGTGGATAGTTATCGCCATGTCACGATCAATTCCGCTTACAAAACCGTGCTTTGGGGAGAGTTGAAGCCGGAGATCGTAGGTGGAATGCGGTGGAATGTAAAGGAGTTGGCAGATAATTATACCGCCCTTCAACTGCAATATCAGGTGCGGTGTACCGGGGAGGAAAATGATACTGACCTTTATGTAGTAACAGAATTTTTCCGAGTGCGGTATGATTCCTACACCAAGACCAACTATCTCCTAAATTATGACCGCAGCATGTCCCAGGTATTTGATACTAGCAAACAGGTGTTAAGCACTAAGGGGATTCTTCTTGGAATTGTGCCGGTAGATACCCAGTATCAGGTCAACAAAAACGGAACCATTGTTTCTTTTGTGGTAAGTGGGGAACTTTGGAATTATAATAAATCCAGTGATGAAATGTCCAAGGTATTTTCCTTTGCAGACACAGAAAGGGCAGATCTTCGAAACTTGAATCCCAAGTACGATATTAAGATCCTGGATGTGGACAAAAATGGAAATACAAGCTTCGCAGTTTATGGCTATATGAACCGTGGAGGTCATGAAGGCCAGGTGGGAGTTGCCGTTTACTATTACGATATTAGCAAGAATTCTGTTGATGAGAGGGTATTTATAAAGAGCAACAAGTCCTACGAGATTGTACAGCAGGAATTAGAAAGCCTGATTTACTATGATGAGGCCCAAAACCGTTTGTATGCTATGGTGGATGGAAATCTCTATGACTGCAATATTACTTTGAATACAAAAGATAAGCTGGTAACAGACCTTTCAGAAAATCAGTACATGGTGTCTGATGATAGCTCCATGGTAGCTTATCAGACCAATGGGGGCTTAGATACAGCCACAGAAATGGAAGTTAGAAATCTGGCAGAAGGAACAAGTTTTAAGCTTTCCTGTCAGGAAGGAGAATGCATCAGACCTTTAGGTTTTGTGAAGACGGATGTGGTTTATGGTCTGGCAAAAGCTGCCGATACAGGAAGCACCGCTTCTGGGGAGACCGTGCTTCCTATGTACAAGATTGAGATTGCAGATGAAACGGGAACAGTAGTGAAAACCTATGAAAAACAGGGCGTCTACATTTCCGGAATCAGTATTGATGATAATATGATCATGGTGGAGCGGCTGACCAAGGAGGGGGAAGGCTATGCTTCAGCAGCCAAGGATTATATTGCCAACAACGACCAGCAAAAGGAGAGCAATATTACTTTAGAGACCTACCTTACGGATCTTAAGGGAACCCAGGTGAGACTTACTTACACGGAAGGTATTTCAGACCAGAATCCAAAAGTCTTGAATCCTAAACAGGTCATGTATGAAAATACAGTGGAGCTATCATTTGATGAAAAAGCGACCGATTCAACAGATAAGTATTATGTATATGCTACAGGCGCTTTACAAAAGATCTATAATAAAGCAGCTACAGCTATCCAGGCGGCAGACAGCCTCTATGGAGTTGTGGTAGATGAAAAGCAACAGTATATCTGGGAGCGGGGAAACAGAGATCTTTACTGTGAACTTGATTGTAGCGAGGAAAGCATTAGCAAGTTGAAATCTGCTCTAAGTCAGGGCAAATCTGCGGTAGATGCAGTTGGAGAGGTTAATGATGGAAAGACCTTGGACCTTAGCGGATGTTCAGTGGAAGAACTCTTATATATCATTGACCAGGGAAATCCTGTTGTGGCAATGTTAGACAGCAATACATCTGTGCTGTTAGTGGGCTATGATGATAGTAAGGTGTATTATCTTGGACTTTCTGATGAGGAGTCAACGGAAATTACTTACGAGGAACTAGGTAGCAAGACAGCTGCTAGCGGCCATACCTACATTGGATTCGGAAAATAAAAAAGTCAGAAGGAGAAGGAACAAACATGGAACTTATTACAATTCGAGAATTATACAAAAATAGCGAGAAATATTTGGATAAGAAAATTTCTGTAGGAGGATGGGTTCGAAGCGTTAGAGATTCCAAATCCTTTGGATTTATTGTCCTCAGTGATGGAACTTTCTTCCAGCCTCTGCAGGTGGTTTACCATGACACCATGGATAATTTTGCGGAAATTTCTAAGATGAATGTGGGAGCAGCCTTGATCGTTACCGGAACCTTGGTGGCAACCCCTCAGGCAAAACAGCCTTTTGAAATCCAGGCAGACACCGTGGAGGTAGAGGGTAATTCTGCACCGGATTATCCTTTGCAGAAGAAACGTCATAGCTTCGAATATTTGCGAACCATTTCCCATTTAAGACCTAGGGCAAATGCTTTCCAGGCAGTTTTCCGCGTCCGTTCCTTAACAGCCTATGCCATTCATAAATTCTTTCAAGAGCGGGGCTTTGTCTATGTCCACACTCCCTTGATCACCGGAAGTGATTGTGAGGGAGCAGGAGAGATGTTTAGGGTTACTACCTTAGATATGGAGAACCTTCCCAAAAAGGAGGATGCTAGTGTAGATTACAGCAAGGATTTCTTCGGAAAAGAAACCAGCCTTACGGTAAGTGGCCAACTAAATGCAGAGACCTTTGCCCAAGCCTTCCGCAATGTCTATACTTTTGGACCAACCTTCCGGGCAGAGAACTCCAATACCACCCGCCATGCGGCAGAGTTCTGGATGATCGAGCCGGAGATTGCATTTGCAGATTTAAATGATGATATGGAACTGGCAGAGGATATGCTGAAATATGTCATTAATTATGTCCTGGAAAATGCCCCGGAGGAAATGAATTTCTTTAATTCCTTTGTGGACAAGGGACTTCTTGATCGCCTTCATAACGTAGTAGATTCTGAGTTTGCAAGAGTTACTTACACAGAGGCTATTGAGATTCTGGAAAAGAACAATGACAACTTTGAATATAAGGTTTCCTGGGGTGCAGATCTTCAGACAGAGCATGAGAGATATCTGACAGAGGAAGTCTATAAAAGACCGGTATTTGTTACAGATTATCCGAAAGAGATTAAGGCCTTCTATATGAAAATGAATGAGGATAACAAGACAGTAGCGGCAGTGGATTGTTTGGTTCCGGGAATCGGGGAGATTATCGGCGGCAGCCAGAGAGAAGATGACTACGACAAGTTGCTGGCTCGTATGAAGGAACTGGGAATGAAAGTTGAAGAATACAGCTTCTACACAGACCTTAGAAAATATGGATCCACCCGCCATGCAGGATTTGGCCTGGGATTTGAAAGGTGTATTATGTATCTTACAGGTATGGGCAATATCAGAGATGTAATTCCCTTCCCCAGAACTGTAAATAACTGTGATCTATAATTGTAAATAGTATAAAGTATGCAGGACCTAAGTAAAGGAGGCTTGCCATGAATATCTTAGTAGTAGATGATGAGAAGGAGATTGCTGACGTTGTGGAGCTTTATCTCCAAAATGACCAGTATGATGTCTATAAATTTTACACTGGCATGGATGCTTTAAAATGCATCGAATCCACCAAGATCGATTTGGCTATTTTGGACATTATGCTTCCGGACATTGACGGCTTTCAGATTTTAAAAAAGATTCGAGAAAATTATACCTTTCCGGTACTGATGTTGACAGCTAAGACCGGGGATATGGACAAAATTAACGGATTAACCTTAGGGGCTGACGATTATATTCCAAAGCCCTTTAATCCCCTGGAGCTTGTGGCTAGAGTAAAGGCCCAGATCCGCCGCTCTACCCAGTACAACGACGGGGCAAGAGCTGACGAGACTGTTATTGACTTTGGAGGCTTAGTATTAAATAAAAGTTCCCATGAGTGCGTTTATAATGAAGTGCCCTTAACCTTAACTCCTATTGAATTTGATATTCTGTGGCTTCTCTGTGAGAATAGGGGGAAGGTTATAAGTTCCGAGGAACTTTTTGAAAATGTATGGCATGAGAAGTACTACAAAAATAGCAACAATACGGTAATGGTGCATATCCGTCACCTTCGAGAGAAAATGAGCGGACCAACAGGAAAATCTGATTTTATAAAAACTGTGTGGGGAGTGGGATATAAAGTTGAAGAATAATTATCGAAAACTGAAATTCAGTATTTTGGTGCAGACTGTGCTGGTCACTGCGGTGACCATGCTGGTAGGCCTTTTTTTGCTGAATTATGTCATCGACGGTATATATAACGATAATTTTGCGACTTTTTTTGTAAAAGTTTTAGTGTACTTTAATGTGGAGGAGCAGACGGCAGTAAACCTTTACTGGAGCCTTATTGGAGATAATAAGTTCTTTTTTGTTATCGTAGGTTTCTTGCTGTTGTTTGCTCTTTTTTTCTATATTTCCCTGTCTAGGCTTACCACCTATTTGGACCAGATCGGAGATGGTATTGAAAATATTGTGGCAGACTCCAATGAACCTATCCGCCTTGTTACGGAGCTAAAACCCATAGAAATTCGATTAAATGAAATTAAGGCTACCATAAAAAGGCAGGAGCTTGAAGCAGAAGAAGGGGAAAAGAAAAAAGATGATATGGTGCTGTTTTTGGCCCATGATCTAAAGACTCCCTTAACCTCTATTGTAGCCTATCTAAGTATGCTGGATGGAAATCCCGATATGCCAAAGGAGGAGCGAGAAAAATATATCCATATCGCAATGGAAAAATCTCTGCGACTAGGAGAATTAATCCAGGAATTTTTTGATATTACCAGATATAACCTGCAGAATATTGAGTTGGAGCCTGTGGAAATTGATCTGTCTATGATGCTAGAACAACTGGCAGATGAGCTTTACGGAGTGCTTAGGGATAAAAATCTTGTATGCAAGGTTGCAGCAGAGGAAAATCTTACTGTTTACGGAGATCCGGATAAATTAGCCAGAGTCTTTGATAATATTTTAAGGAATGCTATTTCCTACTGCTATCCAAACACTGCCATTGAAATTGCTGCTATGAAAAAGCAGGGGGAGATTGAGATTGTATTTACTAACCAGGGAGATAGGATTCCGGGAGTAATGCTGCAAACTATTTTTGAAAAATTTTACCGGGTGGATGGGTCTAGATCCAGCGGTACCGGAGGAGCAGGATTAGGTCTTGCTATTGCAAAGGAAATTGTAGAACTTCACGGAGGCCGGATCATGGCTAGAAGCGATGACCTTTGCACCAGATTTGTGGTGAATCTTCCTATACCGGAGGAGTCTGGAGAAGATGAGGAAGGAAAGGACGCTCAAAAGCATTCCCCTTTAAGTCATCCCTTTAAAAGAAAAGCCATAAGTTTTACGGCCCCTTGGATTAAAAGCAATAAGGAAAAATCGGGCAAGGAAAATACCCAGGAAGAAGAGGCTAAGGAGACCCAGGAAGTCCCAGAGAAACAAGGCCAAAAGAAATAAAGAATAAGCGAGTTTGGACAATGAGAAGAGAACGCAATAAAGAAGAGATTGAAATTCTCTATGAAGATAAAGATATCCTGGTGTGTGTAAAGCCCCACGGCATTCCGACCCAAAGTAAGAATCTTCGGATTATGGATTTAGAGCGGTGGGGAAAAAATCATGTTTTTCAGGAGAATCCGGGGAAAAGTCCCTATATAGCAGTGATCCACAGACTGGACCAACCGGTGAAGGGAATCTTGGTTCTTGGGAAGAATAAAAAGGCGGCAGGAAACTTAAGCAGTCAATTACAAACAGGAGAATTTGGGAAATACTATATGGCCAAGGTGGAAGGAATCACTGAAAAGAAAGAGGGGAATCTTGCAAACTATATAGTAAAAAATGGAAGAGAAAATACTTCCTGTATCTGCGAAAAAGAAAGCTTAGGGGCCAAGGAGGCCAGGCTTTCTTATCGAGTGGTGGAAACTTTTGAAGATTCCTCCCTTTTGGAAATTCATTTGGATACGGGAAGACACCACCAGATTCGGGTACAGATGGCCCACATGGGAAATCCCCTGGTGGGAGATGCCAAATATAATACCCGGACCCAGGAAAATTTTTCTGAAAGTGTCTTGTGCCTGTGCGCCTATAAGTTGGAATTTCGACATCCTACTACAGGAAATTTTATGGACTTTCAGCTGAAAGCTGAGGAATGGTGGTAACAAGATTTGCAAAATCCTGCTTTGTGTCTTATGATAGTGATGATGCAGATGCAGATGAAAACTTATGATAATCAAAGAAAAGAGGATATCATGCATACATATCAAATTGATTTTAAGAAACCGGTACATGTACATTTTATTGGAATCGGTGGCATTAGTATGAGCGGTCTGGCAGAGATCCTGTTAAAGGAAGGCTTTACCATTTCCGGCTCGGACAACAAGGAATCAGCCCTGACCACTCATTTGGAGGGCTTGGGCGCCACTGTATTTTATGGACAGAAGGCTTCTAACATTATAGAAGGGATTGATGTAGTGGTTTACACTGCGGCAATTCATGAAGACAATGAGGAATATCAGGCGGCAGTAAAAAAGAATCTGCCTATGCTTACAAGAGCAGAGCTTTTAGGACAGCTTATGAAAAATTATGAGACACCGGTGGCTATTTCCGGAACCCACGGAAAAACCACTACTACATCTATGCTGTCCCATATTCTATTGGAGGGAGAACTAGACCCAACTATTTCCGTAGGGGGGATTTTAAAGGCCATTGGAGGAAATATCCGGGTGGGCGATTCTGAAGTCTTTGTCACAGAAGCCTGTGAGTACACCAACAGCTTCTTGGATTTCTTCCCAAAGATTGGCCTAATCTTAAATATCGAGGAAGATCACCTGGATTTCTTCAAAGATCTTCAGGATATTCGAAATTCCTTCCACAAATTTGCAAAGCTCTTGCCGGAAGATGGGACCTTAATTATAAACCATTCCATTGAAAATTTAGAAGAACTAACAGGGGATTTGCCTTGTAAGGTGCTTTGCTTTGGAATGGAAGAAGCTTGCGATTATAGTGCTACAAATATCAGCCACGATGAAAAGGGAGATGCTTCTTTTGACCTCTTAAAGAAGGGAGCCTTTGTACAGCGCATTGCCTTATCTGTTAATGGAGACCACAATGTACAAAATGCCCTGGCAGCTATTGCGGCAGCAGATACTATGGGAGTTCCTATGGATGTAATTGCAAGAGGAATCAAGAGCTTTACGGGAACAGACCGAAGATTCCAGTTAAAGGGAGAGAAAAATGGCATCACTATTGTAGATGATTATGCCCACCATCCAACGGAGATTAAAGCAACCCTGACCGCAGCGGAGCATTACCCCCATAAAGAGATTTGGTGTATCTTCCAACCCCATACCTATACAAGGACAAAATCCCTCTTTGATGACTTTGTGGAAGCCCTGGCTCACACAGATCATGTGATCATGGCAGATATCTATGCTGCAAGAGAGACAGATACCTTGGGGGTGTCCTCAGAGGATTTGGCTAAAGCATTAAAGGAAAAAGGATGCGATGCCTACTATCTGCCATCCTTTGAAGCTATTGAAAACTTTTGTTTAGACCACTGCCAAAAAGGAGATTTGTTGATAACTATGGGAGCCGGAGATGTTGTAAACATTGGGGAAGAGCTCCTTAAGGCTTAGTTATCCACATTTTCCACAAGGAATTATCCACAAAAAAGTCAAAAATTGTCACGAAAATTTCTTTTTCGGGAGATGCAGCAATGTTATAATGAGTAACATAATGCCTGTATCTCCTAGGGGCAAAACCCTGAAGCAAGCTTACAGGCAGTATTTTCGGGAGTATAACAGAAGTTAAGAGGAGTTTAGACAAGTTATGACAAAGTTGACATTGAGGAATTATCCTCAGGATACAACCACGGTGTTGGATAATGAATTTATAGATAAATATATGGCCCAGGCCAATGGAGAGTATGTGAAGGTTTATCTTCTTCTCCAACGTTATATGAATCGCTCCACAGAGCTTTTGTCGGTAGCCCAGATGGCAGACCGCCTAGAGTGTACCGAGAAAGATGTAACCCGGGCGCTCAAATATTGGAAGAAACAGGGTCTCTTAGACTACGAAGAGGCTAATGAATCGCAGGCAGGGGAAGGTTTAAGTGAGGATCAGGCCCTTTTAGATCAAGCAGGAGAAAGCTTGCTTCCAAAAACAGAAGAACCCTCTAAAAACGATCTTTCCCAAGAGTTGCCTTCTTTGCTAATACCAGAGAAGGAGGCAGAATCTGCAAAAACCAATAATGATATTTTGAACTATCGAAGCCGCAAGGATCAGGCTGTTTTGAAAGAACGCCTTTATGTGGCTGAACAGTATCTGGAGAAGACTTTGACTTCCAGGGAAGTTGATACCATTGCCTACTTCCTTGAAAAGTTAAATCTGTCAGAGGATTTAATCGATTATCTTATTGAATCCTGCGTGGAGGCAGGCCATAAGAGTATGCGTTATATTGAGAAGGTGGCGATTTCCTGGCATGAACAGGGGATTAAGACCGTAAAACAGGCAAAAAGTTGCTCGCAAGTTTATAATACTGCCTGCTATTCGGTATTGAATGCTTATGGAATCAAGAACCGAGCTCCTGTAGCTGCAGAGATTAACTTTATCCGCAAGTGGACCCAGGAGTATGCATTTTCCTTGGATATTATTTTGGAAGCATGTACCAGAACCATGCAGACCATCCATAATCCAAGCTTTGAATATACCGATTCCATCTTAAAGAAATGGTTCAATAAGAAGGTTCATTCTCTTAAAGACGTGGAAGCTCTGGATGCAGAATATTTAAAAAATAAGAGTAGGCAGGCTAATGAGAAAAAGGAGGCCAGCCTTCCGGCAAAGAAGACAGCTAAGACTAAGTTTAATAACTTTGATGAGAGAGAATATAATATGAGTGACCTAGAGCGGCGTTTGGTACAGCAATAACAGTAGTAGCAAGGAGTAATTATATGGCCTTATCTAATTCCCAGTATGACCGACTTATGCGATCCTATGAGCAGCGACAACTAGATAATGAACGGGACCAGAAAGTTCGCTATGAGGAAGCTGTGAAAAAAATCCCTGAGATTGCACAGATTGACAATCAGATTGCTTCCCTCAGTGTTTCTAGGGCCAAGGCTCTTCTTTTCGAAGGAGCCAAAGATATTGGAAATCTAAAAGAAGAAATTGAAGCCCTTTCTCTTAAAAAGAAAAAAGCCCTGGCAGCGGCAGGATTCCCGGAGAATTATCTGGAGGAACATTATACCTGTCCTGATTGTAAGGATACCGGCTATATTGGCAGCCAGAAGTGTCACTGTTTAAAGAAGGCTATAGGAGACCTTTTGTATACCCAGTCCAATCTGAAAGGAATTTTAGAAGAAGAGAACTTTGAACATTGCTGCCTGGACTATTACTCCAGCAACCACATAGATCCTATGACCGGGCGGTCCTCTTTGGATGCTATGAAAACTGCTTTAAAAACTTGTCGTAGATTTGTTGATAACTTTTCTACAGAGTTTCACAATATATACTTGTATGGAGACACAGGAGTGGGAAAGACCTTTCTCTCTCATTGTGTGGCCAAGGAGCTGATGGACCAATCTCGCTCGGTAATTTATCTTACCTCAGATCAGCTCTTTAAGATATTTTCAAAAAATGTCTTTGGAGGGCGGGATGAAAAGGAAGAAGAAGCCTATCAATATATCTATGACTGTGAGCTTTTGATCATTGATGATCTTGGAACAGAAAGTCCCAACTCTTTTAGTATCTCACAACTCTTTGTATGTTTAAATGAGCGGATTCTTCGAAAAAAATCTACCATGATATCCACCAACCTAGCGTTGGAAGATATAAAGAACATTTATTCCGAAAGGATTTTCTCCCGGATCAGCAGTGATTATACTATACTGCGTCTGACCGGCGACGATATCCGTGTCCAGAAAAAATTACTTAACCTTGGAGGTACAAAAAATGTTACGACGTAATGATCGCAAACTGGAAAATATTCCTGCAGGACCTATAGGCATTATCGCCATTGATGGCTGCCAGGTTATGGGAAATAAGGTAAACAACTACCTGGTACAGTGGAGACATGAAGATGGTCCCGAATTCAAGAATGACATTGTTTTTAGCGGATATGAGAAAGATAATTACCTAATTCAGGCAAAACTTCCAAGATTTGGTTCTGGTGAGGCAAAGGGAAGTATTGAGGAATCAGTAAGAGGTAGAGATATTTATATTATGGTAGATGTATGTAATTATAGTCTTACCTACAATATGAATGGACACGAAAATCATATGTCCCCGGATGATCATTATCAGAATTTGAAGCGTGTAATTGCTGCTATTGGCGGAAAAGCCAAGAGAATTACAGTTATTATGCCCTTCTTATATGAAAGTCGTCAGCACAAGAGAAGCAGCAGAGAATCTTTGGACTGTGCTCTGGCTTTGCAGGAATTGGTAGGAATGGGTGTAGATAATATTATTACCTTTGATGCCCATGACCCAAGAGTACAGAATGCAATTCCCTTACACGGTTTTGAGACAGTACGACCGACTTATCAGTTTGTGAAGGCTCTGCTTCGTAATTTTACTGACTTAAAGGTGGACAGTGAACATATGATGGCTATCAGTCCGGACGAGGGTGCCACAGAAAGAGCAGTATACCTTGCCAATGTATTGAATCTGGATATGGGTATGTTTTACAAGAGAAGAGACTATACCAAGATTGTAAATGGACGCAACCCTATTGTGGCTCATGAATTTTTGGGATCTTCTGTGGAAGGAAAGGATGTCATCATCCTAGACGATATGATTTCTTCAGGAGATAGTATCTTGGATGTAGCCCGTCAGTTGAAGCAGCGTAAGGCAAAGAGGGTTTTTGCAGCGGCAACCTTTGGACTTTTTACCAATGGCTTGGCGAAATTTGATGAGGCTTATGAAGAAGGCATTATCGATGCAGTGCTGACTACAAATCTGATTTATCAGACACCGGAGCTTTTAGAGCGTCCTTACTACATCAGCTGCGGCATGAGTAAGTATGTGGCATTATTGATTGATACCTTGAATCACGATGGTTCTATCAGTGATATATTAAATCCAAGCGAGCGTATTCAGGATGTAACTACTCGTTATAAAAACGGAGAGACCATTTAGGACTTGCAAAAAAGGGTTTGCAAACAATGCTTGTAAGAGTTGACATTATGTCGGGGGACTTGCCCCGCTTGTTTATAAAAAAATGCAAAAAGGAGAAGAGACATGGCAAAAGATAAGAAATTAGTCAAAAACATTACACCACGTGACGTGGATTTCGCACAGTGGTACACCGACGTTGTTAGAGAGGCTGAGCTTTGCGATTATTCCAGCGTAAAGGGATGTTTAAACTATCTGCCAAATGGCTATGCCATCTGGGAGAGAATTCAGGCTGACTTAGACAGACGTTTTAAAGAAACCGGAGTAGAGAATGTATATCTGCCGTGTCTGATTCCAGAAAGCCTTCTTCAGAAAGAAAAGGATCATATTGAAGGATTTGCACCGGAAGTTGCCTGGGTAACCCACGGAGGAACTGAGAAACTTCAGGAGAAGATGTGTATCCGCCCGACTTCTGAGACCTTATTCTGCGATCTTTGGGCAAGAACCGTGCAGTCTTACAGAGATCTTCCAAAGGTATGGAACCAGTGGAACTCAGTACTTCGTTGGGAGAAGACTACAAGACCCTTCCTTCGTTCCAGAGAATTCTTGTGGCAGGAGGGTCATACTATCCATGCAACCTATGAAGAAGCTGAGGAGCGAACCATCCAGATGTTCCATGTATATGAGGATTGCTACCGTGAGACAATGGCAATTCCTTTCGTATCCGGAAGAAAGGCAGAGCATGAAAAGTTTGCAGGAGCCCAGGATACCTATACCATTGAAGCTCTGATGCATGATGGTAAGGCATTACAGTCAGCTACCAGCCACTTCTTCGGAAGCGCCTTCCCAGACGCATTTGGTATCAAATACGTGGATAAGGATGGCAAATTAAAGAGCGTATATGAGACATCCTGGGGATGGTCTACCAGAAGTATCGGAGCCCTTATTATGGTACACAGTGACGATGATGGCTTGGTATTGCCCCCTCATGTTGCACCGATCGAGTGTCGCGTGATTCCGGTTGCCCAGCACAAGGAAGGGGTCTTAGACCGTGCAAATGACTTGTTGGCAGAATTAAAGGCAGCAGGATACCGTGTAAATATTGATGACTCAGAGAAGAGCCCGGGATGGAAGTTCTCCGAGCAGGAGATTGTAGGAATTCCTACCCGTATCGAGATCGGACCAAAGGATATTGAGAATAATCAGGCGGTTATCGTTCGAAGAGATACCCGTGAGAAGTATTTTGTTCCTTTGGATGAGATTGCTGTAAAGCTTCGTGAAATCTTAGAGCAGATGCAGGAAGACATGTATCAGCGTGCAGTGGAATTCCTTCAAAGCCATATTGATACAGCTACTAACATGGACGAGATGAAGGAAAAATTTAATGCCAACAGAGGTTTTGTAAAAGCTTGCTGGTGCGGAAATCCTGAATGTGAGGATGAAGTAAAGGCGGCCACAGGCGGAGCAGCAACCAGATGTCTGATTGAAGATGAAGAAATGATCTCCGACAGCTGTATTTGGTGTGGAAAGCCGGCAAAACACATGGCATACTGGGGAAAATCTTACTAGGAAAACACATGAAAATTAACTTACCGGAAAAAGTGAATCAGATTATACATAAGCTGCAGGCAAATGGCTATGAGGCCTATGCAGTGGGAGGTTGTGTCAGAGACTCTTTATTAGGCAGGGTGCCTGGGGATTGGGATATTACTACATCGGCCCTGCCTGATGAGACTAAGGCCTTATTTTCCCATACTTTCGATACAGGAATAGAGCATGGTACTGTGACGGTATTGCTTGATAAAGATAGCTTTGAGGTTACCACCTACCGTATTGATGGAAAGTATGAAGACAGCAGGCATCCTACAGAGGTTACCTTTACCAGAAGCCTTACAGAGGACTTGCTGCGGAGGGACTTTACCATTAATGCCATGGCTTATAATGATGACTCTGGGATTATTGATAAGTTTGGTGGCTTTAAAGATCTGGCAGACCATCGGATAAGATGTGTTGGGAAAGCAGAGGAACGCTTCTCGGAGGATGCTTTAAGAATTCTCCGTGGAGTTCGATTTGCAGCCCAACTGGGATTTGACATTGACCCGGCTACTAAGGTGGGTATGCGAAAACTTGCTCCTAGCTTGGCTAATATCAGTGCGGAAAGAATCCAGGTGGAGCTTATCAAGATGTTATGCGGCAAGAATCCGGAACGTATACAAGAGGCTTATGAACTTGGGATCACGAAGGTATTTCTTCCAGAATTTGATCGAATGATGGAGACTCCCCAGGAAAATCCCCATCATATGTATTCGGTGGGTGAGCATACCATCCATGCCCTTTGCAATGTATCGGCAGACAAGATACTTCGCCTGACCATGCTTTTTCATGATGTGGGTAAACCGGTTATGAAAACCATAGATGAAGATGGAATCGCTCATTTCTGTGGACATCCTCTTCAGGGAGCTCGTATGACAAGGGAGATCATGCATCGCTTAAAATTTGACAATGATACCCTGAAAAAAGTTACAAGGCTGGTGGAGGTTCATGATTACCGGATGCCGGCTACCCATAAAAATGTACGTCGGGCAATGAATAAGATAGGAGAAGATTTGTTCCCCTACTATATTCAGGTGAGAAGGGCAGATGCCTTAGCGCAAAGCCATTATCAAAGACAGGAGAAGCTGGAAAATATTGATCGGATAGAAGCGATCTATAAGGAGATTCTTGCCCTTGGTCAATGTGTTTGTCTAAAGGATTTGGCGGTTACCGGCAGTGATCTTATTGCAGCAGGCATGACACCGGGAAAAGAAATTGGTGAGACTTTAAGACGACTATTGGAGCTTGTCATCGAGGAACCGGAACTTAATACAAAAGAAGAACTTTTGAAGCGTTGTTAAAGAACTTCCTTCGTAAATTTGGGGATTTCCCAGGGGTGGCTGACAAGATATTGTATCTTGTTAAAGAAGAAGCCACAAGAGGATGAAAAAACCTTGGAAAATCAAGGAAAACCGCGATTTTTTTACTTGACAACCTATATAAAAATCGTTATAACTGATACATAGGCGCTTTCGCGGCTTGTTCAGGCGAAGGCCAGACGTATATCAGTTATATGTAGATATTGAGAGATCCTATGAAGACAATAAAGAGGAGGAAGTAATCCATGAACAAAACTGAGTTAGTAGCAGCAATTGCAGATCGTGCTGAGATTTCCAAGAAGGATGCTGAGAAAGCTTTAAAGGCATTTGTTGACGTAGTAACAGAAGAACTTAAGAAGGACAATAAGGTACAGATCGTAGGTTTCGGAACATTCGAGACAAGTCAGAGAGCTGCAAGAGAGGGAAGAAATCCTCAGACTGGCAAGACTATGAAGATCGAAGCTTGCAAGGCTCCAAAGTTCAAAGCTGGTAAGGCTTTAAAGGATGCTGTTAACTAATCGTTTTCGATAGTTGCATGATAAAAGAAGGCAGGGAGTTTTATGCTCTCTGCTTTTTATATATCTGTAAGTATCTATGGTCTGTTTTTATATAAAAGGAGATATAAAATGAGATTAGATAAGTTTTTGAAGGTGTCCCGGTTGATTAAGCGTCGGACGGTGGCAAATGAGGCTTGTGATGCTGGCCGTGTGTTAGTCAATGGAAATGTGGCTAAGGCTTCTGTGAAGGTAAAACCGGGAGATGTGATAGAGATTCAATTTGGCGTGAAGACTGTGAAGGTGGAAGTGTTGGATATTAAAGACACTACAAAGAAGGAAGAAGCCGGAGAACTATTTAAATATTTATAGAATCTAGAGAGAAGTTCTTGAATTTGATTCCGAAAAAAGATATGATAGAAATGATTTAGAAATTAAGGTCGGTAGGGGTTCCGGCTAATTAATAAGGGTGAGTATAAGATGAGTAAGAATAGACACAGAAGGTCGGGGAAGAGAAGGTCCGGCAGACGGGCTTCTGGCCAGACAATCAGTGTGCTGAGCATTTGTGCAGTTGTGCTCTTGTTGATCGTTATGGTATCTGTAAGCAGTATGACATTGCAGGCTAAGGATAAATCTTTGGCGTCTCAGGAGACGGAACTAAAAGAACAGATTGAGACAGAGAAGACCCGCTCGGAAGAAATCGATGAGTTGGAAGACTACGTAGGTACAGATGAATATATCGAGAGCGTGGCCAAGGAAAAGTTGGGATTGGTACACGAGGGAGAGATCGTGTTTAAGTCAGAATAATCAAGGGGCTTTAGGAAGATATTCCTGAAGCCTTTTTGTGTACTGGGAGTTACTTATGTATGACAAAGTAAAAAGATACATAGAAGAAGAGGGAATGCTGAACAAGGGAGACCGGTTGGTGGTTGGCATTTCCGGTGGGGCGGATTCTGTATGCCTGACCCATATTTTGTGGAGACTTCAAAAAGAGTACGGTTTGGTCCTGGTTGCTGTTCATGTGCACCACGGACTTAGGGGAGAGACTGCTAAGGCGGATGCAGAATTTTCAGAAAGATTTTGTGAAGAACTTAAGATTCCTTTTTACTTATATCGTGAAGATGTAAAAGCCTATGCCAAACAACAGGGACTTACGGTGGAGGAAGCAGGGAGGAACGTGAGACGTCGTGTTTTTGAGGAAGTGGCAGCATCCTTAGGAGAGGGTATATCGGGCAAGGCAAAAATTGCCCTGGCTCATCATAAAAATGACAATGCAGAGACTTTGCTGTGGAATCTGTGTCGTGGCAGCGGCCTTCGCGGTATGGGAGGGATTTCTCCTGTGGAGGGAAATTATATTCGGCCCCTTCTTGGAGTGAATCGCCAGGAAATTGAAGATTATTTAAGGCGAGAAAAGCTTTCCTACCGGACAGATGAAAGTAATCTGGAGGATCATTATACCAGAAATAAAATTAGACACCATGTTCTTCCTTACTTGGAAGAAGAGTTAAACTGGCAGACAGTAGACCATATATCAGAACTTACAAGACAAATGCGAAGTTTAGATGCCTATGTTTATAGACAGGTGGAAAAAGAATTAGCTATTTGTTTCAAAATAATAGAAGAAAAAAAAGAAGATAAAAAAGAAGAAAAGGAATATAAGAAGGGTCTGCTGTTAAAAACCCCTTTTGAACAGGTGGATGAGGCCTTAAAACCCTACCTATTTCGTGAAGTGATTGGGAGAATGACAGGAAAACAAAAGGATATTACAGGAAGGCATATAGAAATTCTGGGAGATCTGATAGGTCGCCAGGTAGGAAGACGAGTGGAGCTGCCCTATGGACTGAAAGTAAGGAGAGTCTATGAAGGCCTAGAATTTGAGGTGGGAACAAGCCATAGGCAAGTTTTAGAAGAATCTGAAAAACTATGGGCAATCCGTACATTTTCAAGGGAAGCCGGGCCTATATTATTTCCGAAAAGCACCTACACGAAATGGTTTGATTATGATATAATTAGCAATGCTGTTACGATTCGACACAGAACGACAGGAGATTACATTACCATAAATAAAGAGGGAAGAACTCAGACATTGAAGCAATATTTCATTAATGAGAAGATCCCTAAGGAAAAAAGGGACCAGATTTGGCTGGTGGCTGACGGACATCATATTTTATGGGTCGTGGGATATAGACAGAATCAATATTATCAAATAACAGAAGATACCAGCAAGGTGCTGGAGATTACATTTCGCGGAGGAGAGGACAATGGCAGAGAGAATTAAAGTTTTGGTACCGGAAGAAGACGTGAATAAAAGGATCAAGGACCTTGGAGAACAGATCAGCAAGGATTATGAGGGAAAGCAGATCCATATGATCTGTATTTTAAAGGGTGGCGTATTCTTTATGTGCGAACTGGCAAAGAGAATCAGCGTTCCTGTAACCATGGATTTTATGAGCGTAAGCAGTTACGGAGATGGAACTGTTTCTAGTGGTGTGGTTCGTATCGCCAAGGACTTAGATGAGTCTTTGGAAGGAAAAGATGTACTTATCGTTGAGGATATTATCGATTCAGGAAGAACTCTTTACTATCTAATCGATGTGCTTCAGAAGAGAAATCCAAACAGCATTAAGCTATGTACCCTTCTTGATAAGCCGGAGCGCCGTGTAAAGGATGTTAAGGTGGATTATGTAGGACTTGACATTCCGGACGAATTTGTTGTGGGCTTTGGACTTGACTACATGCAGAAATATAGAAATCTTCCATACATCGGTGTTGTGGAAGATGTAGAGTAGGAAGGAGTAACACAATTTGGATAATAAAAGAACCAGAGGGGTTGGCGGAGCCGGTTTAGTGATCATCTTGGTTGCTGTATTTGCAGTGCTCTGGCTCACCAATCAGTTTGAATCTAGAGAGCATACCATTAGCCAGAGCCAGTTTGAAGACCTAGTGGACAAGGATAATGTGGCCTTCGTGATTGTACATCAGAACAAAAGCGTACCTACAGGTCGGCTGGAGATTACCCTTAATGAATCTACAGATGAGGAAGATACTCTTCGCTATCTGTATGTTTCAGATGTAAATGAGATACAGGAATATCTCCAAGAGAAAAAGATAGAGTATCAGATGACAGATATACCGCAGGACGGAGTTATCTCCACCACAGTGGTCCCTTTGATTATTACTGTCATAGCGGTATTTTTACTCTTTATGCTTATGAACCGTCAGGGAGCGGGCGGAGCCAATGCTAAGGCAATGAACTTTGGGAAAAGCCGGGCAAGACTTAGCTCACCAAAAGATAAGAAGGTGACATTTGCAGATGTGGCAGGCCTTAAGGAAGAGAAGGAAGAATTAGAGGAGATTGTAGATTTCCTTAGTAATCCTAAGAAATATACCCAGGTGGGAGCACGAATCCCCAAAGGAGTATTATTAGTAGGACCTCCGGGAACCGGTAAGACCTTGCTTGCAAAGGCGGTAGCGGGAGAGGCGGGAGTTCCCTTCTTTACTATTTCGGGATCTGATTTTGTGGAAATGTTTGTAGGTGTAGGTGCTTCCCGTGTCCGTGATCTTTTTGAGGATGCCAAGCAGAATGCACCTTGTATCATCTTTATTGATGAGATTGATGCGGTGGCTAGACGCAGAGGAACAGGTATGGGCGGTGGCCACGATGAGAGAGAGCAGACCTTAAACCAGTTGCTGGTAGAGATGGATGGTTTTGGTGTCAACGAAGGAATTATCGTTATGGCAGCTACCAACCGTGTGGATATTTTGGATCCGGCTATTTTAAGACCGGGAAGATTTGACCGTAAGGTCATGGTTGGAAGACCGGATGTTCAAGGACGGCAGGAGATCTTAGAGGTTCATGCCAAGGGCAAGCCTTTAAGTGAGGAGATCGATCTCAAACAGATCGCCCAGACTACCGCAGGATTTACAGGGGCAGATCTTGAAAATCTTTTAAATGAAGCTGCCATATTAGCCGCAAAAGAAGACAGAATTTACCTTCTTCAGGAGGATATTGAGAAGGCTTTTGTAAAGGTTGGCATCGGTGCAGAGAAAAAGAGCAGGATTATTTCCGATAAGGAAAAACGGATCACAGCCTTCCATGAGGCAGGACATGCTATTTTATTTCATGTGCTTCCGGATGTGGGACCGGTTTATAGCGTATCTATTATTCCTACGGGAGGCGCAGGAGGCTACACCATGCCCCTTCCTGAGAATGATGAAATGTTTAATACCAAGGGTAAGATGCTGCAGGATATTACTGTTGCCTTAGGTGGCCGTGTGGCTGAGGAAGAAATCTTTGATGACATTACCACGGGAGCTTCTCAGGATATTAAGCAGGCAACAGCTTTGGCGAAATCTATGGTTACCAAGTACGGTATGTCTGAGACGGTAGGTTTGATTAATTATGACAATGAAAATGATGAAGTTTTCATTGGAAGAGATTTGGCACATAACTCCAGAGGATATGGAGAGAACGTTGCTACAGTTATTGACTCTGAAGTAAAGAGAATTATTGATGAGAGCTATGCAAGGGCAAGACATATTATCTGTAAATATGACGATGTGCTTCATGCCTGCGCAGATTTGCTTTTGGAAAAAGAGAAAATTTCCAGAGAGGAATTTGAGGCACTGTTTCCGGCGGAGGTTTCGGAAGAATAATCTAGTTATATAGGGAAACAGTTCATGAGAAAACTTCGTGGAACAGCTAAGTAAAGTTGCTTCACGAAGTTTTGCCATTAAAGAGAAAGGGGAAACGATCATGAAGGAGCAAGCACTGTTTTGCGATGGAACTTCGGAATATGTATTTCCACCGGAACCAGATGCGTATGCAACAGTAACTTTGCGGTTTCGAACAGGAAGAGATGATGTAGACCATGTTTGGCTGGTGACAGGGGACCAACGCTATGAATTGGGAAAAGAACATTCTTGGGGAGCTTTTGACTATTATCATGTCTGTAAAGAATTGGACAAGGGTCCGTTTCGCTATTATTTTGAGATTCAATCCGGGGAAGAAATTAGGTATTATAACCAGTATGGCGTAACAGAAGATGTGCTTCCAATCTATGATTTTATCATAGTTCCGGGATTTTCCACTCCGGACTGGGCCAAGGGTGCTGTGATGTATCAGATTTACACGGATCGCTTCTTTAACGGAGACAAAAGCAACGATGTAGAGGATAGGGAGTATTACTATATAGGAGATTACAGCGCCAAGGTAAGAGACTGGAATAAGTACCCGGCTAGTATGGGAGTAAGAGAATTCTATGGAGGAGACCTTCAGGGAGTAAAGGATAAACTGGATTATTTAGAAAAGCTGGGAGTGGAAGTGATTTATTTTAATCCGCTTTTTGTGTCGCCCTCCAATCATAAGTATGATATTCAAGATTATGACTATATAGATCCTCACTTTGGCAAGATTGTGGAAGATGGGGGAGAGGTTTTGGCAGAAGGTGACTGCAGCAATAAGAATGCCACAAAATACCAAAAGCGAGTGACAGATTACAAGAACCTAGAAGCCAGCAACAGCTTTTTTGCAGACCTTGTGGAAGAGATCCATTCCCGGGGAATGAAGGTGATTTTGGATGGTGTGTTTAACCACTGCGGTTCCTTTAATAAATGGATGGACAGAGAGTGCATTTATGAAGGGAAAGAAGGCTATGAACCGGGAGCCTATGTCTCGGCAGACAGCCCCTACCGGGATTTCTTCGGATTTTTTGGAGATAGGGCATGGCCTTATAATCCTAATTATGATGGCTGGTGGGGCCATGATACCTTGCCGAAATTAAACTACGAGGCTTCTGAAAATCTGGAAGACTACATTCTGTATATTGGAAGAAAATGGGTTTCTCCACCTTACAATGTAGATGGCTGGAGATTGGATGTGGCAGCAGATTTAGGCCACAGCCCGGAGTACAATCATGAATTCTGGAAAAAATTTAGAAACGCAGTAAAGGAAGCAAATCCAAATGCCATTATTTTGGCAGAGCATTATGGAGATCCGGCAGAATGGCTAAAGGGAGATGAATGGGACAGCGTCATGAACTATGATGCCTTCATGGAGCCCCTTACCTGGTTCCTTACGGGAATGGAAAAACACAGTGATGAGTACAGAGGGGACATGCTGAATAATGCAGATAACTTCATCAAGGCCATGGCCCATCATATGTCTCGGATGTTGACCCCATCCCTCCAGGTGGCTATGAATGAATTGTCCAATCATGATCATTCCAGATTCTTGACCAGGACCAATCATGTGACAGGCCGTGTGGCAAATCTCGGATCGGAGGCTGCTAATAAAAATGTGGATATTGCAGTTATGAGGGAAGCGGTGGTTGTGCAAATGACCTGGACAGGAGCGCCAACTCTTTATTACGGAGATGAGGCAGGGGTTTGTGGATTTACCGATCCGGACAATCGCCGAACCTATCCTTGGGGACATGAGGATAAAGATCTGATTGAATTTCACCGGGAAATGATTGCAATCCATAAGTTTTACCCTTCCTTGAAAACAGGCTGTATCAGACACCTGTATCTGGACTATGGAGTTATTGCTTACGGCAGATTCCAGGATAAGGAGCAGGTGATCGTTGTGGTCAACAATCGTCCGGAATGGACCCAGCTTACGATTCCTGTATGGCAGGCAGAAGTTCCTATGAAATGTACCTTGAACCGCTTGATGTATACCTATGAAAATGGATATACCACAGAGTATGAGGAGTACAATGTGGAGCGGGGAGAAGTAGTGTTGAATATGGGGGCAAAATCTGCCCTTGTCTTAACAAGACTATAAAAAATATATTTGAAAAAAGAGTATCCTTGGGATGTTTTGCGTCACCGAAGGGTCCTCTTTTTTATTTTGGAAAAATAAAAATAATGGTTGACAATAGGGGGTCCTTGTGCTATGGTTAAAAATGCACTATTGTGGAATGCTATGCTATAGTGGTTTTAGTATATTCACTAAAAAATGAATGAGGAGTGAAACGTCAAATGGAGAAAAACAGAATTCGCCCAATGAAAAGCGGAAGAAGTTCACGTATGAGCTATTCCAGACAAAAAGAAGTTCTTCAGATGCCTAATTTGATCGAGGTTCAGACAGATTCCTATAAGTGGTTTCTTGAGCAGGGATTAAATGAAGTATTTGATGATATTTCCCCTATTTCTGATTATAGTGGAAAGTTCAGCCTGGAATTTGTAGGATTCACCTTGTGCGAGGACGACGTAAAATACACAATTGAAGAGTGTAAGGAACGTGACGCTACATTTGCGGCACCGCTGAAGGTTAAGGTAAGACTTCATAATAGAGAAACCGACGAGATCAACGAGCATGAAATCTTCATGGGAGATCTGCCGCTGATGACAGCTACAGGTACTTTCGTGATCAACGGAGCAGAACGTGTTATCGTAAGCCAGTTAGTACGTTCTCCTGGTATTTATTATGCCATCGGACATGATAAGATCGGTAAAGAATTGTACTCAGCTACAGTTATCCCAAACCGTGGTGCCTGGTTAGAGTATGAGACTGACTCCAATGACGTTTTTTATGTAAGAGTAGATAGAACAAGAAAGGTGCCGATTACCGTATTGATTCGTGCTCTGGGTATCGGAACCAATCCTGAGATTATTGAATTATTTGGTGAGGAGCCAAAGATTCTTGCAAGTTTTGAGAAGGATGCAGCTAGCAATTACCACGAAGGTCTTCTGGAATTATATAAGAAGATTCGTCCGGGTGAGCCTTTGGCCATCGATAGCGCAGAAAGCTTGATCACTAGCATGTTCTTTGATGCAAGACGTTATGATCTTGCAAAAGTAGGTAGATACAAATTCAATAAGAAACTGGCTCTTAAGAATCGTATTACTGGTCATGTATTGGCAGAAGATGTGGCAAGTGCGATCACAGGCGAAGTGATTGCGGAAGCCGGAACTAAGATCACAAGAGATCTTGCTAAAGAAATTCAGAATGCTGCAGTTCCATATGTATGGCTTGAGCAGGAAGAAAGCGAGAGAAATATTAAGGTTCTTTCCAACTTAATGGTAGATCTTCAAGCGGTTTGCGATATTGACCCTGAAGAGGTTGGAGTTGCAGAACAGGTATATTATCCGGTTTTGGAAGGACTTTTAGAGGAAAGTGCCGGAGATGTTGAGGCTCTTAAGGATTTAATTAAGAGAGATATCCATGACTTGATTCCAAAGCACATTACCAAGGAGGATATCCTTGCGTCCATTAACTACAATATCCATCTTGAGTATGGCATTGGAAATGATGATGATATTGACCACTTGGGAAACAGACGTATTCGTTCTGTAGGAGAGTTGTTACAGAACCAGTACAGAATCGGATTATCAAGATTGGAGCGTGTAGTCCGTGAGAGAATGACTACCCAGGATCCGGAGACCGTATCTCCACAGTCCCTGATCAATATCAAACCTGTAACAGCAGCAGTTAAGGAGTTCTTCGGATCTTCTCAGCTGTCACAGTTTATGGATCAGAACAACCCGTTAGGAGAGTTGACTCACAAGAGACGTCTTTCCGCATTGGGACCAGGTGGTTTGTCAAGAGACCGTGCCGGATTCGAGGTACGAGATGTACACTATTCTCACTATGGAAGAATGTGTCCGATTGAGACTCCTGAAGGACCAAACATCGGTCTTATTAACTCGCTTGCTTGTTATGCAAGAATTAATGAGTATGGATTTGTTGAGGCTCCTTATCGTAAGATCAACCATGACGATCCAAAGAACCCGGTAGTAACTGACGAAGTTGTCTACATGACTGCCGATGAAGAAGATAACTATCATGTAGCACAGGCGAATGAGCAGTTAGATGAAGAAGGACATTTCGTTCGTAAGAATGTATCCGGTCGTTATCGTGAAGAGACACAGGAATATGAGAGAAGCAAATTTGACTACATGGACGTATCTCCTAGAATGGTATTCTCGGTAGCTACTGCTTTGATTCCTTTCCTTCAGAACGATGATGCCAACCGTGCGCTGATGGGATCCAACATGCAGCGTCAGGCTGTACCGCTTTTATTTACAGAGGCCCCTGTTGTAGGAACCGGTATGGAAGAAAAGTCTGCAGTAGACTCCGGTGTGGCGGTAGTTGCCACAGAAGCCGGTGTGGTAGAGCGCTCTACTTCCACAGAGATTACTATCCGTGAGGATGATGGAAAGCTTCACAAGTATAAACTTACTAAGTTTATGCGAAGCAACCAGAGCAACTGCTACAACCAGAGACCGATCGTCTTCAAGGGAGACAGAGTGGAAGCCGGAGAAGTTATTGCAGATGGAGCATCAACTTCACAGGGCGAGATGGCTCTTGGAAAGAATCCATTGATCGGATTTATGACTTGGGAAGGATACAACTACGAGGATGCTGTACTTTTAAGTGAGCGTCTGGTAGCTGAAGATGTATATACCTCTATTCACATTGAGGAATATGAGGCAGAGGCTCGTGATACCAAACTTGGACCGGAGGAGATCACACGTGATATCCCCGGTGTTGGAGATGAGGCTCTAAAGAACTTAGATGAGAGAGGAATCATCCGTGTAGGAGCTGAGGTTCGTGCCGGAGATATCCTGGTAGGTAAGGTTACTCCTAAGGGAGAGACAGAGCTTACAGCAGAGGAGCGATTGCTTCGTGCAATTTTCGGTGAGAAGGCTCGTGAAGTAAGAGATACTTCTCTTAAGGTACCTCACGGAGAGTATGGTATTGTTGTAGACGCCAAGGTATTTACAAGAGATAACGGAGATGAGTTGTCTCCGGGTGTAAATCAGTCAGTACGTATTTATATCGCTCAGAAGAGAAAAATTTCTGTAGGTGATAAGATGGCTGGACGTCACGGTAACAAGGGTGTAGTTTCCCGTGTGCTTCCGGTAGAAGATATGCCATTCTTGCCAAATGGTCGTCCTCTTGATATCGTATTGAACCCACTGGGTGTACCATCCCGTATGAATATCGGTCAGGTGCTTGAGATTCACTTGTCACTGGCCGCAAAAGCATTAGGATTTAACATCGCTACACCTATTTTTGATGGTGCAGACGAGAATGATATTATGGATACTCTTGATCTGGCAAATGACTATGTCAACTTAAGCTGGGAAGAGTTTGAAGCAAAACATAAAGAAGAGCTTCATCCGGATGTATTGACTTACCTCTATGAAAATAGAGATCACAGAAAACTCTGGAAGGGAGTTCCGATTTCCAGAGATGGAAAGGTTCGCTTAAGAGATGGACGTACCGGAGAGTATTTTGACAGCCCGGTAACCATTGGACACATGCATTATCTGAAGCTCCACCACTTGGTAGATGATAAGATTCATGCACGTTCAACCGGTCCTTACTCATTAGTTACCCAACAGCCGCTGGGTGGTAAAGCTCAGTTCGGTGGACAGCGTTTCGGAGAGATGGAGGTTTGGGCACTGGAAGCATACGGTGCATCTTACACCTTGCAGGAAATCTTGACTGTGAAATCCGATGATGTTGTTGGACGTGTTAAGACTTATGAAGCAATTATCAAGGGTGAGAACATTCCTGAACCAGGTGTTCCGGAGTCCTTTAAGGTATTATTAAAAGAGCTTCAGTCCTTAGGATTGGATGTACGAGTTCTTCACAATAACGAAGAGGTTGAGATCAGAGAAAGCGTAGATAGCGGAAATACTGATTTTAGATCCATTATTGAAGGAGACAGCAGAAGACATCGTGATAATGAGAATTTTGCAGCTCACGGATATACTCAGCAGGAAATCATGGGAGACGAGTTCGTTGACGTAGAGGAAGAAGCTGAGGAAGACGATAATGATATGAGCTTCGAAAATGATTTTGCAGAATTTGAAGAATTTAACGACGAAGAATAGGAAGGGGTGCCAATATGCCGGAAAATAATAACGAAACATACCAGCCAATTACCTTTGACGCCATTAAAATTGGTCTGGCATCACCTGAGAAGATTTTAGAATGGTCTAAGGGCGAGGTTACCAAGCCCGAGACCATCAACTATAGAACTTTAAAACCAGAGAGAGATGGACTTTTCTGCGAGAAGATTTTCGGACCTAGCAAGGACTGGGAGTGTCACTGTGGAAAGTATAAGAAGATTCGCTATAAGGGCGTAGTCTGCGACAAGTGTGGTGTTGAGGTTACAAAGTCCAGTGTACGTCGTGAGCGTATGGGACACATTGCCCTGGCTGCACCGGTTTCTCATATCTGGTATTTCAAGGGAATTCCAAGCCGTATGGGACTGATTCTTGATATTTCACCAAGAATTCTTGAGAAGGTACTTTATTTTGCTTCGTATATCGTATTGGATGCCGGAGAGACAGACTTGATGTACAAGCAGGTACTTTCAGAGGCAGAGTACCAGGAAGCTTACGAGAAGTGGGGAAGCGGTGCCTTCCGTGTAGGTATGGGTGCTGAGTCCATCAAAGAGCTTCTTGAGGAGATCGATCTTGAGGCAGAGTACAAGGAGCTTACTGAAGGATTAGAGGGAGCCAGCGGCCAGAAGCGTGCCAGAATTGTTAAGCGTCTGGAAGTAGTAGAAGCCTTCCGGGAGTCCGGAAATAAGCCGGAATGGATGATCATGACCAACATTCCTGTAATTCCGCCGGATCTTAGACCTATGGTACAGTTGGATGGTGGACGTTTTGCTACTTCTGACTTGAACGATCTGTATCGTAGAATTATCAACAGAAATAACCGTTTAAAGAGACTTCTTGAACTGGGAGCTCCGGATATTATTGTTAGAAATGAGAAGAGAATGCTGCAGGAAGCAGTAGATGCTCTTATTGACAATGGACGTCGTGGCCGTCCGGTTACAGGACCTGGAAACAGAGCCCTGAAGTCTTTGTCAGACATGTTAAAGGGTAAATCAGGACGTTTCCGTCAGAACCTCCTAGGAAAGCGTGTTGACTACTCCGGACGTTCCGTTATCGTAGTAGGACCGGAACTTAAGATTTATCAGTGTGGTCTTCCAAAAGAGATGGCTATTGAGCTTTTCAAGCCATTTGTTATGAAAGAATTGGTTCAGAATGGAACTGCACACAATATTAAAAATGCAAAGAAAATGGTAGAGAGACTTCAGCCGGAAGTTTGGGATGTTCTGGAAGAAGTGATTAAAGAGCATCCGGTTATGTTAAACCGTGCCCCTACCCTTCACAGACTTGGTATTCAGGCCTTCGAGCCAATCCTTGTAGAAGGAAAGGCTATTAAGCTTCACCCATTGGTTTGTACTGCTTTCAACGCCGATTTCGATGGAGATCAGATGGCTGTACATCTTCCATTGTCAGTAGAAGCCCAGGCAGAGTGCCGTTTCATGTTGCTTTCACCAAACAACCTCTTAAAGCCTTCCGATGGTGGACCGGTTGCGGTTCCATCGCAGGATATGGTCCTTGGTATTTATTACCTGACCCAGGAAAGACCTGGATCAAAGGGCGAGGGTATGGCCTTTAAGAGTTTGAATGAAGCAATCCTTGCATATGAGAATAAGGCAGTTACCCTGCACTCTCGTGTGAAGGTTCGTGTTACTAAGACTCTTCCAAGCGGAGAAGAGAGAACCGGTGTTGTAGAATCTACTGTAGGACGTTTCTTATTCAATGAGATCATCCCCCAAGATCTTGGATTTGTAGACCGTGAACCGGAAGAAAATAAGCTTCTTTTGGAAGTAGACTTCCTGGTTGGCAAGAAGCAGTTAAAGCAGATCCTTGAAAAGGTTATTAATACCCACGGAGCAACAGCTACTGCAGAAGTATTAGACTCTGTAAAATCTATCGGTTACAAGTATTCTACCAGAGCAGCTATGACTGTATCTGTCTCAGATATGACTGTACCGCCGGAGAAACCACAGATCATTGCAGAAGCTCAGGAGACTGTAGATAAGATTACAAAGAACTTTAAGCGTGGTCTTATTACAGAGGAAGAGCGTTACAAGGAAGTTGTTGAGACTTGGAAGGCCAGCGATGATAAGCTTACTAAGGCTCTGTTAGATGGACTTGATAAATACAATAACATTTTCATGATGGCGGATTCCGGAGCCCGTGGATCTGACAAGCAGATCAAACAGTTGGCAGGAATGCGTGGACTTATGGCTGATACAACCGGACGTACCATCGAGTTGCCTATCAAATCTAACTTCCGTGAAGGGCTTGACGTATTGGAGTACTTTATGTCAGCCCATGGAGCTAGAAAGGGAATGTCAGATACCGCTCTTCGTACAGCCGATTCCGGATATTTGACCAGACGTTTGGTAGATGTATCTCAGTCACAGATCATTCATGATATTGACTGTTGCGAAAATGCACCAGAAATTCCGGGAATGTACGTAAGTGCATTTATGGATGGCAATGAGGAAATCGAGGGCTTACAGGAGCGTATTACCGGACGTTATCTTTGTGAGGATATTAAGGATGCAGAAGGCAATGTACTGGTAAAAGCCAACCACATGGTAACACCTAAGCGTGCAGAGCTTGTGATGAAAAAGGGTGTAGATGAGAATGGAGAGCCTCTTACAAAGATTAAGATCCGTACCGTTCTTACCTGCCGTTCTCACAATGGCGTATGTGCAAAATGTTATGGTGCCAACATGGCAACCGGAGAGTCTGTACAGGTTGGTGAGGCAGTTGGTATTATTGCCGCTCAGTCCATCGGTGAGCCGGGAACCCAGCTTACTATGAGAACCTTCCATAGTGGTGGTGTAGCCGGAAACGATATTACACAGGGTCTTCCCCGTGTCGAGGAGCTTTTGGAGGCAAGAAAACCAAAGGGACTTGCCATCATCACAGAGTTTGGTGGTATTGCAAATATCAGTGACACCAAGAAGAAACGTGAGATTATCGTAACCAATGAAGAAACCGGAGAATCAAAGGCATATTTGATTCCTTATGGATCTCGTATTAAGATTCAGGATGGGGTACGCTTAGAGGCCGGTGATGAACTGACAGAAGGTTCTGTAAATCCACATGATATTCTTAGAATCAAAGGTCTTCGTGCAACCCAGGATTACCTTCTTAGAGAGGTTCAGAGAGTATACCGCCTCCAGGGTGTAGAAATCAACGATAAACATATCGAGGTAATTGTTCGTCAGATGCTTAAGAAGATTCGCATTGAGGAAGCCGGAGATACCGGATTCCTTCCAGGAACAAATGTAGATATCTTAGAGTTTGAAGATAAAAATGCAGAGCTAGTTGCAGAAGGTAAAGAGCCTGCAACCGGAGAGCAGATCGTACTCGGTATTACCAAGGCTTCTCTTGCAACCAATTCCTTCTTGTCAGCAGCTTCCTTCCAGGAGACCACAAAGGTTCTGACAGAAGCAGCAATTAAGGGTAAGATTGATCCGTTGGTAGGATTGAAAGAGAATGTTATTATCGGTAAGCAGATTCCTGCGGGTACCGGTATGAGAAGATACAGAGACGTTAAACTCAGCACAGAGTTTGAGGAGAGCGATGAACTTTCTTTTGATGAAGATGATTTTGAAGGAGAAGGATTTGACGCGGATGATTTTAACGGTGAAGAGCTATTCTTTGATGAGATGGAAGAAGCAGAGGATTCTGTAGAAGCAATCTCAGAGGAGACTTCCGAAGAGACCCTTGTTACAGAATAGAAGAATTGTCAGAAAATTTTTAATCAATAAAATTCTGAAAACCACAAGAGATTAATGAAAGCAACCAAAGAGCAGAAACTCTTTGGTTGTTTTTTTTACAATTGTTTATCATTTTGAAACAATACTGCTATTGACAATCATTATCAACAAGACTATAATAGCTTTGCAAATGATAATTAATATCGTTTAAAGGAGGCGGATCATGAGTCAAGAACAAGGGCTGGATTGCCTTATCCGAGAGTTAAGAGACAGCGGATATCGAATTACGCCGCAACGAAGGATGTTGATTCGCATAATTCTGGAAAACGAATACTCTTCCTGCAAGGAGATCTATTTTGCAGCTAAGCAATTAGATGACAAGGTAGGCCTTGCCACCGTTTATCGAACGGTACAGCTATTGGAAGACATGGAACTCATTCATAAGGAAATGGTAGTACACGTTTAATTCATAAAAGGAGGTAAGGGTAATGCCTATTACAATGGTTAATGTTGGAGAAGTAAACAAGATTAAGAGAATTAGCGGCAGTGAAGAGGTGAAGCGTTTCCTGGCAAATTTGGGATTTGTAGTTGATGCAGAAGTAAGTGTTGTGTCATCTATAGGGGGCAATGTTATTGTCAATGTAAAAGATTCCAGAGTGGCAGTGAACGCAGACATGGCAAGACATATCTACGTCTAAGCTACGTTGATATACATGTAACATGCATGAGTGATTAAAGAAAGGAGAATGGTTATGACTTTAGGAGACGCAAAAGTAGGCAGTACTGTAGTTGTAACAAAAATTGAGGGAGACGGTGCTTACAAACGTCGTATCATGGACATGGGCATCACAAAGGGAAGCGAACTTTATATCAGAAAAGTAGCGCCTTTGGGAGATCCTGTTGAAATTACAGTTCGTGGATATGAGCTTTCTGTACGTAAGGCAGATGCTGCTTGTGTTCAGGTAAAATAATTTCATTTTACATAACCAGTTCACGTGATAGACAATTGAAGGAGGAAGCGAGAAATGGCAATTACAATTGCACTTGCCGGAAACCCGAACTGTGGTAAGACTACCATGTTCAACGCACTTACAGGTGCCAACCAGTATGTTGGTAACTGGCCTGGGGTTACGGTAGAGAAGAAAGAGGGAAAAATTAAGAGCAAGAAATACAAGGCAGAGGATGTTAAGGTTACCGACCTTCCGGGTATTTACTCTTTATCTCCATACACTTTGGAGGAAGTGGTCAGCCGTGACTATATTTTGAATGAGAATCCAGATGTAATCGTGGATCTTGTAGATGCAACAAATATTGAGCGTAACCTGTATTTGACAACTCAGTTGATCGAGACGGGAGTTCCTGTAGTGATCGCTCTTAATATGTCAGATTTGTTGGAGAAGAGGGGTATAAAGATTGATGTTGAACGTCTTTCTATGCTTCTTGGCTGCCCAATTATTAAGACTTCTGCCTTAAAACAGGAAGGCCTTGAGGACTTAATTGACAAAGCAATCAGCGTTGCAAAACAGTCTGATATCAAACTTCCCGGTGAGATTTTTGAAAAAGACCTGGAGTCAGCAGTGGCAACTGTTAAGGATATTCTTCCTGAAGCTATCACAGCTGACAAGAAGAGATGGTATGCAGTTAAGCTTTTAGAGAACGACGCTAAGGTTATTGAGAGTCTGAATCTTAAGGCAGATGCAACTAAGATTGTAGATGAACAGAGAAAAGTTATCGAGACAAAAGAAGACGATGACATGGAAAGTATCGTAACAGACCAGCGTTACAGATACATTCAGAAGATTGTTGGAACAGCAGTTCAAAAGTCAGCAGATAAGCTTACTGTTTCTGACAAAATCGATAGAATCGTTACCAACCGTATCTTAGGTATTCCGATTTTCATCGCTGTTATGTGGCTTGTATATTACATTTCCGTAACAACAATCGGTACCTTGGTAACAGATTGGACTAATGATACTTTTGTAGGAGCAATTCAGACAGTTGTAGGAGACTTCCTTACAAATGTTGGAGCCAGCGATCTCATCAATGGCCTGGTAGTAGACGGTATTATCGGCGGACTTGGAGCTGTCCTTGGTTTCGTGCCTCAGATGGCAATCTTGTTCTTATTCCTTTCAATTCTTGAGGATTGTGGATATATGGTACGTATCGCATTCGTTATGGACCGTGTATTTAGACACTTTGGATTATCAGGAAAGAGCTTTATCCCGCTTTTGATTTCTTCCGGATGCGGTATCCCGGGAATCATGGCATCTAAGACTATTGAACAGGACAACGACAGACGTCTTACAATTATGACAGCTACATTTATCCCTTGTGGAGCAAAACTTCCGGTTATTGCTATGATGGGTGGAGTGATTGCCGGTGAAGTAGCAGGATATCAGGAAAGCTCATTTATCGCTCCTCTTATGTACTTCGTTGGTATCGTGGCAGTATTAGTATCAGCAATCATCCTGAAGAAGACAAAACCATTCTCAGGAAAGCCGGCTCCTTTCGTTATGGAGTTGCCTCAGTATCACATTCCACAGGCAAAGACAGTTCTTCTTCATGTTTGGGAGAGATTAAAAGGCTTTATTATCAAGGCTGGTACCATCCTCTTCCTTGCATGCGTAGTTATGTGGTTCCTTGGAGGATTCGGATTTGTTGACGGAAGCTTTGGAATGGTAGAAGACAGTGCAGACAGTTTGATGGCATTACTTGGAGGCATTATTGCACCGATCTTTATTCCCCTTGGATTTGGCTCATGGCAGCCGGTTGCAGCATCAATTTCAGGATTTACTGCAAAGGAAGCAATCGTATCCACCATGGGTGTACTTGCAAATGTATCCGGAGATACAGAGGATGCAGTTAATGTAGCACAGGGAGTTGCAAGTTGGTTCCCATCAACAATGGCAGCATTCAGCTTCCTGATGTTCAACCTTCTTGATTCTCCTTGTCTTGCAGCTATCGCTACAATGGCAAAGGAAATGCAGTCAAGAAAATGGTTCTGGTTTGCAATTTTATTCCAGAATATCTTCGCATATGTAGTATGCTTGATTGTATATCAGATTGGATCTCTTTTAACAGGCGGAGCCTTTGGACTTGGATCAATCGTTGCTATTATCCTTTTAGCAGCCTTGTTATTCATGCTCTTTAGACCAGACCCATACAAGGATCAGAAGGTATATTCTAAGCGTTCGGTTAATGCGTAATTAAACAGTTAAAGAATCATTTGCAAAAGGCCGGATGTAGAAATTACATCCGACCTTTGCATTTTGTGAAAGATTGGTGAGGATAATGATAGCAAATGTAATTATCATAGTTTTGATTGCATCGTATTGTATTTATTTGATTCGGAAAATGATTAAAAACTGGAAGGAAGGCAAGAGCCCGGCTTGCGCAGGATGCAGCGGAGGCTGCGGTGGAAGCTGTAGTGGATGCAGTTCGAAAAAACCACCCAAAAAGAAGCAGCTATAAAGAAAGGCATATCATATAGAAAGGCAGAGACAATATGGGTAACTCAACCACTTCAATGTTCTATGCATTTGGCTTGTTCCTGGTACTTTATATTGTAGGAGCATCCATTTATCAGCTCTATCTTTGGATCAAAGCCTGGAAAGACAAAAGAAAAGATAAGATAGACCAATAAGAAAAAAAGCATTTATTAAAATACTAATTAGAAGGTAGCAATAAGAAAGTATAAAGAGAAAAATACTATGGTAGATATCATTATTATATTGATTGTAATTGTATTGATGGTTCTTGCTGGAAAAAGTGCTGTCAAACATTTTAAGGGAGAGGGAGCTTGCTGCGGCGGTGGCTCAGGAAGCAGTCCTAAGAAGGCTAAAGCCAAATTTCTAGATGGCCCTGTAATAGGAAGAAAGACCATCAAGATTTCAGGAATGACTTGTGAACATTGTGCCGCAAAGGTGACCGAAGCCTTGAACACTTTGGATGGAGTAGTTGCCAATGTGAATTTGAAGGAAAAATGCGCGGAAGTATCCTACGACCGTGAGATTAATACCGCAGATTTGAAACAGGCAGTGAAAAACGCAGGCTACGAGGTTTTGGGAATATCTTAGAAATATTCTATAAAAAGAAAATCCGTCAAAAATTATAGGTGAAGTGCAAAATAAAAAAGCAATATACTTATAATTTTGGCGGATTTTGTTGTATACTAGGAAAACAGGGAGAAATTTATAGGAGGTGAACATAGTGAAATTATTAATCCTAGGTGTAGTGATCCTTTTAGCATTGGTAGCTTATTTTTCTTTAAAAAGTTTAGGACAGGGAAACGGAGAAGAAGCCTCAAAATCTCAAGGCTGCGGATGCAATTGCGCTACTTGTTCCGAGGGCTGCGGCAGTGCAAAAAAACAAAAATCCTAATAAGGTGAGAATATTACAGCTTTGTTTTTTACATTCGTTGACTTTGGAAAAACACTGGCCTATAATTTGACATAGATTAAGGGACATTTTGTTCGTGAAAATGCGAACTGGGGTAAAAGGTGTCCTAGAAAGAAAGGCTGGGAAATAATATGGATCAAAACAAAGTATCAAGAGTATTAAAGTCAATGGAGGAGCATGAGATTCCACAGATGATCATTTCGGATCCTGTGGCAATCTTCTATCTGACAGGAAAATGGATCATTCCAGGAGAGCGATTACTTGCTTTGTATCTAAATGTGAATGGAAATCATAAGCTGGTAATTAACGAGCTCTTCCCCCAGGAGAAAGATTTGGGAGTAGAACTTGTTTGGTATAATGACGTTCAGGACGGAGTAGAAATCCTTAGCAAATTTGTTGAGAAAGACAAGGTTATGGGAATCGATAAGACATGGCCTGCAAGATTCTTGATCCGTCTTCAGGAATTAGGCGGAGGAAGCAAATTTGTCAATGCTTCACCTATTGTTGACTACATTCGTATGGTGAAGGATGAGGGAGAGCAGGAGCTGATGCGAAAATCTTCTCTTATCAATGATCAGGTCATGGAAGAATTAATTCCTTACGTTGCTAAGGGATATACAGAAAAAGAATTAAATCAGATTTGTCGCGATATCTATAAGAAGCATGGCTGTGAAGATGTATCCTTTGATCCTATTACCGCCTATGCAAAGGGGGCCGCAGATCCTCATCATGTGACTGATGATTCTAAGGGAAAAAGAGGAGACTGCGTAATCCTTGATATTGGAGGATTTAAAGATAACTATGCCTCTGATATGACAAGAACTGTATTTATCGGTGAAGTATCTGATAGAGCCAAAGAAATTTATAATATTGTATTAGAAGCAAATCTTAGAGGAATCGCAGCTGCTAAGCCGGGCAACAGAATGTGTGATGTAGATTTGGCCGCAAGAAACTATATCGAAGAGAAGGGATATGGAAAATATTTCACCCATCGTACAGGACACTCTATTGGTCTTGAAGATCATGAGTTTGGTGATGTGTCATCTGTTAATGAGGACATTATCCAGGTAGGACAGTGCTTCTCTGTAGAGCCGGGAATTTATCTTCCGGAAGAAGGACTGGGAGTTCGTATTGAAGATTTGGTTATTATCACGGAAGATGGATGTGAAGTCTTGAATCATTTTACAAAAGATATCATCGTAGTTCCGGAGGAATAAAATCACAATAAAGGAATAATAAAAGAATAATAATAGAATAATATAAAGAACAAAATCATAACAAAAGAATAAAAGCAGCGGTTTTTTATGGAGGCTGTTGCGAAAAAAATCCAAGAGAATGCCTTGACAAGGAGATAAATAAGTAATACTATTATCTAGCGTGCTGTAAAAAGGCATTCTCTTTTTGTGTGCTCATTTTACAACGCAATGTCAAAGAATGACAAGCAACTTATTACTATCATAGGAGGTGAAACGAAATGCCAACATTTAATCAGTTAGTAAAGAAAGGTCGTCAGACATCTGTAAAGAAGTCTACAGCACCAGCACTTCAGAAGGGATTCAACTCATTGAAGAAGAAGTCTACCAATGTATCTGCACCACAGAAGAGAGGTGTATGTACAGCAGTTAAGACAGCTACCCCTAAGAAGCCTAACTCAGCGCTTAGAAAGATCGCCAGAGTACGTCTTTCTAACGGAATTGAAGTTACAAGCTATATCCCAGGAGAAGGACACAACCTTCAGGAGCATAGTGTTGTACTGATCCGTGGTGGTCGTGTTAAGGACTTGCCAGGTACCAGATACCATATCGTTCGTGGAACACTTGATACAGCAGGTGTTGCAAAGAGACGTCAGGCTCGTTCTAAGTACGGCGCTAAGAGACCAAAAGACGCAAAATAAGATAAGTACTACTATTAAGAACTGTTATTCACGAACAGAACTATGATGTAGTAAGTTGCAAGGTATATATTATGTATGCCCGGGCAATACACTGTATCATCAGAAAGACACATGTGAGTACCTATGAATTAATCTGTACAAAAAAGTACAAATATATTAAGGAGGGAAGAACCGTGCCACGTAAAGGACATACTCAAAAAAGAGACGTATTAGCGGATCCATTATACAACAATAAAGTGGTTACTAAGCTTATCAACAACATTATGCTTGATGGTAAGAAAGGTGTAGCACAGAAGATCGTATATGGCGCATTTGAACAGGTTGCAGAGAAGACCGAAAAGCCAGCACTTGAAGTTTTTGAGGAGGCTATGAACAACATCATGCCAGTACTTGAGGTTAAGGCAAGACGTATCGGTGGAGCAACATACCAGGTGCCGATCGAGGTTAGACCAGACAGAAGACAGGCTCTTGGACTTCGTTGGCTTACAACATTTTCTCGTGCAAGAGGCGAGAAGACCATGAAGGAAAGATTGGCCAACGAGATTATGGATGCAGCAAACAACACCGGTGCATCTGTTAAGAGAAAAGAAGATATGCATAAGATGGCTGAGGCAAATAAGGCATTTGCTCACTATCGTTTCTAATTTATTAGGAGGCAATAATGGCTGGAAGAGAATACCCATTAGAGAGAACCAGAAATATTGGTATTATGGCTCATATCGATGCTGGTAAGACCACATTGACAGAGCGTATCCTTTATTATACTGGTGTAAATTATAAGATTGGTGATACTCATGAAGGTACTGCTACCATGGACTGGATGGAGCAGGAGCAGGAAAGAGGTATCACAATTACTTCCGCTGCTACAACATGCCACTGGACTTTGGAAGAGGATTGTAAGCCAAAAGCCGGAGCACAGGAGCATCGTATTAACATCATCGATACTCCGGGACACGTTGACTTTACTGTAGAGGTAGAGCGTTCCCTTCGTGTACTTGACGGAGCTGTTGGTGTGTTCTGTGCAAAGGGTGGTGTTGAGCCGCAGTCAGAGAATGTATGGCGTCAGGCTGATACATACAATGTACCAAGAATGGCATTCATCAACAAGATGGATATCCTTGGAGCTGATTTCTACAATGCAGTAGAGCAGATCAAGACAAGACTTGGTAAGAATGCTATCGTTCTTCAGCTTCCAATCGGTAAGGAAGATGATTTCAAGGGAATCGTTGACCTTATGGAGATGAGAGCTTATATCTACAACGATGACAAGGGAGATGATATCTCCATCGTTGAGATTCCGGATAATATGAAGGATGATGCTGAACTTTATCATACAGAGATGGTAGAGAAGATCTGCGATCTTGATGATGAGTTAATGATGATCTACTTAGAGGGTGAGGAGCCTTCCGTAGATGATATGAAGAAAGCACTTAGAAAGGCAACTTGCGAGTGTACAGCAGTTCCTGTTTGTTGTGGATCAGCTTACAGAAACAAGGGTGTACAGAAGCTTCTTGATGCAATTCTTGAGTATATGCCATCACCAGTTGATATCCCACCAATTCAGGGTGTTGACGAGGATGGCAATGATGTCGTAAGACATTCTTCAGATGAAGAGCCATTCTCTGCTCTTGCATTTAAGATTATGACAGATCCATTCGTAGGTAAGCTTGCTTACTTTAGAGTTTACTCTGGTACTATGAATTCCGGATCTTACGTGCTTAATGCAACAAAGGGAAAGAAGGAGCGTGTAGGACGTATCCTTCAGATGCATGCCAATAAGAGAGAGGAACTTTCAAAGGTTTACTCCGGAGATATCGCTGCAGCGATTGGATTTAAGTTCACCACAACAGGTGACACAATCTGTGATGAGCAGCACCCGGTTATCTTAGAGTCCATGGAATTCCCAGAGCCTGTTATCGAGCTTGCTATTGAGCCTAAGACTAAGGCTTCACAGGGTAAACTTGGTGAGTCACTTGCTAAGCTTGCTGAAGAAGATCCTACCTTCCGCGCTCATACTGATCAGGAGACTGGACAGACAATCATCGCCGGAATGGGTGAGCTTCACTTGGAGATTATCGTAGATCGTCTTCTTCGTGAGTTCAAGGTAGAGGCTAACGTTGGTGCACCTCAGGTTGCATACAAGGAAGCATTTACAAAGGCTGTTGACGTTGATAGCAAGTATGCTAAGCAGTCAGGTGGACGTGGACAGTACGGACACTGTAAAGTTAAATTTGAGCCAATGGATGTTAACGGCGAGGAAGTATTCAAGTTTGAGTCTACCGTAGTCGGAGGAGCAATTCCTAAGGAATACATTCCGAAGATTGGTGAAGGTATTGAAGAAGCCATGCAGTCTGGTATCCTTGGAGGATTCCCGGTTGTTGGTGTTAAGGCAAATGTTTATGATGGTTCTTACCATGAAGTTGATTCAAGTGAGATGGCTTTCCACATCGCTGGATCTTTAGCATTCAAGGATGCTATGAAGCAGTCAGCTCCTGTACTTCTTGAGCCAATCATGAAGGTTGAGGTTACTATGCCGGAAGAGTACATGGGAGATGTTATCGGTGATATCAACTCACGTCGTGGACGTATCGAAGGTATGGATGACCTTGGCGGTGGAAAGATCGTTCGTGGTTATGTTCCATTGTCAGAAATGTTTGGATACTCCACAGACTTACGTTCCAGAACACAGGGACGTGGTAACTACTCAATGTTCTTCGAGAAATATGAGCCGGTACCGAAGTCAGTTCAGGAGAAAGTATTATCCAACAAAAATGCCTAATAACCTATAAAAAGGCTTGAAAAACTGACTCTTTTGAAATATAATCAAAAATATGTCAGGATAAATGTTAATAATTTTTATTTGCCCATAGGGCACACATTTAAGGAGGATATTCAAAATGTCAAAGGCTAAATTTGAAAGAACTAAACCACATTGTAATATCGGAACAATTGGTCACGTTGACCACGGTAAAACAACTCTTACCGCTGCTATTACAAAGACTCTTTCTGAGAGAGTAGCAGGAAACGCTGCTGTAGATTTCGAGAACATCGATAAGGCTCCAGAAGAGAGAGAGCGTGGTATCACAATTTCTACAGCTCACGTTGAGTATGAGACAGAGAAGCGTCACTATGCACACGTTGACTGCCCAGGACATGCTGACTACGTTAAGAACATGATCACTGGTGCTGCTCAGATGGATGG
>CAVAKZ010000004.1:0-37673 GCA_963589425.1 Parabacteroides distasonis
GCCACATTCTTAATGGTTTCCAAAACCTCTCCTACAAGTTCCGGATCCAGGGCTGATGTAGGTTCATCTAAGAGAAGCAGTTCCGGCTTTAAGGCCAAGGCCCTTGCAATAGCTACTCTCTGCTGTTGGCCTCCGGAAAGATGCTTAGGATAGTGATTAGCCCAGGCTGACATGCCCACTCTCTCTAATTCCCTCTGGGCAATTTCCTTTGCTTCCTTCTTACTTTTCTTTTGAACCGTGACCAGGCCTTCCATAACATTTTCTAAGGCTGTCTTCTTTTCAAAGAGATAAAATCTCTGAAAAACCATTCCTGTACTTTTCCGAAATTCCTGACTATCTTTATTCTTTTTGGAAAGATCGATAGTCTGATCCTTCCAGATTGCCTGGCCTTCCTCCGGAATTTCCAGCTGATTGATACAGCGAAGCAAGGTGGATTTTCCTGTTCCTGAAGGACCAATGATTCCTATAACATCACCTTTTTCAATTTTCAAATCCACCTGCTCTAATACTTTATTATCATGAAAGCTTTTTGAAAGGTTTTTTATTTCTAACATTTTATACCCCTCTTTCTTCCGATGTCAGCTCAATTTTTGCTACCTGATCCGGAATCTCAAGTTTTTTCTCTACAAGCTTTAATAGTCTCTCCAGGATAAATGTAATTACCCAGTAAATAATTGCCAGGGAAATATAGACTTCAAAGTATCGATAGTTTCTTCCACCGATGATTTTTCCCTGGGCTGTCATCTCCACAACAGCACAGACAAAAGCCAATGAAGTTCCCTTTATGAGACCGATGAAGGAATTTCCAAGTCCCGGCAAGGCCACCTCTATCATCTCAGGGAAAATGATTCTGAAAAATGTTTGCAGGTAATTCATTCCTATAGCAGAAGCCGCCTCGATCTGGCCTGGATTAACAGAACCTAGGGCACCTCTGAAAATTTCTGCGATATAGGCAGATTCATTTACAGCCAAGGCTAAGATGGCATAAAAAACGCCGGAAGTGGTGGAAGCCTGATATTCTACACCTCTTTGCAGGCAAATATATTTGTTCAACATAGGGATTCCAAAATATACGATATAGAGTTGTACGATAATAGGGGTTCCTCTTACGATGGAAATATAAATCCCTATCAACTGCTTTAATACCGGTATCTCCTTTGTCTTAATTAAGGCCAGAATCATACCTACAATCAGGGCAATAATCATAGCACTAATTGCTAACTCCAAGGTAATCGGGAGGTATTTTAATAATTCTGGTATGGTAGTAAAGACCGCTTGAAGGTCAAATAATTTTGCCATAGTAACTTATTTCCTTTCCGGCTTAATATCTTTTCGATAAATTTTTAATCCAAATTCTTACTGGTCATGATACATACAAATTCTCCAGACCCGCTCCTAGTAGAAAAATCCGGTGTATAACCTAACTTCTCATAGAATCCTAAGGCTTTTTCCCTGGAATTTATAAGGACCTTTTTTACTCCCCTGGCTTTAAGGAAGTCTTCTGCCGCCTTGATTCCCAAGGCCCCATAGTGTTTTCCGCGATATTCTAAAAGGGTTGCCACTCTTTCCACATGGCCAAAGCCATCCTCGTCAATCCTAACCCTGCAGGTGGAAACCGGAAAGCCATTCTCATGCACCAAAATATAATCACTATCTGCCTTGTCATCATGAAATTCCCCTTCTAAGGGAATGCCAAATCCCACGCACATGGCCTGAATCCGAATGTAATGAACTCCTGCCTTCTGCCATTCTTCTGTCGCATGTACTGCTTCCATATGCCGCTCCTTTTTTTGCTACTTCTTTTATCTACTAGTCCTTTTATTTACAACTGACCATGAGGATGAAGGGCATCCGGTGTCAAAAGTTTATTGGCCGGATCCTTACTTAACTTTTCTCTTCCTGTAGGGGTCTTCCAAATGGTATCAAAATCCGTAGCCGGAATTACAATATCATAGTAGGTGGACTCCCAATAATCCGGATCTGCCTTGTCTAGATCTACAGAGGCTGCAAAATCCTTAAAGTAGGTGTTATGGGCAAAGGCAGGGATCTGATAAAGGTCTCTTGCATAGCCCCAAAGATTTTTATAGTCTACCAGACGCTTCTTGCAAGGTCCGATATTTCTGGAATAGCTAACATCAAATCTTGCCAGAGTTACGTAGAGCCGAATATCGCTGTCTGTTACATAGTCTCCAAACAAAAATCTCTGGTCTTCCAGTCTCTTTTCCATAGCATCTAAGCCTGCGAAGAAGGTTTCATAGGCATCAGAAAATGCCTGGAGAGACTGGGCAAACTGGGCCCTGTACACTGCATTGTTGACATTTTCAAAAAGCCACCAGTTTAATTTATCAATTTCTTCTCTTAAATCCTCCGGATAAAGGTCTGGTGCATTTTCCTTCTGAAAGGGTTTAAAGTCTACTTCTAAATAATTGGTCAGCTTGTGATAGTCGTTATTTACTACCTTTTTCTCCTTGTAATCAACAAAGGAAGGTACGGTAGCTCTTCCTGTATATTCTGGGTCTGCATTATAGTAAAGCTCACTAAGGAACTGGGCTCCTGTCTCCGGATTAATATGATTTGGAGAATTTACAAATTCCCAGCCCAAGAATTTTTCGTAGGCATCTTCTTCCCATCCTACAATCTCTACCTTAATGGCATCCTGTAATCCAAGAAGCTCTCTGGTAATGGATGCCCGGTTGGACCAGTGGCAACCCTTTGCCCAGAATAAAATGTATCGGTCTTTTTCTACTGGATTCTCCCCCGGTCCAAATCCCTTTGTAAAGTGATTGGGCTGTCTGTGGAAATTTCCGTATTTATCTACTTCACTGACAGTCTCTGTGGGACGAACCCTGATCTGTCTTCCATTTACTTCTATATATTCAGCTTCAGCCATGTGATCTGCCTCCTGTATTTCTATTTTTGCTTTTCCATCTATAGGTTTCTGCCTTTGTATTTCTATCCTCTATTTTGGCACTTTCAATTTGTTGCCCGGATCGCTGCTAAGTCTAGCCCTGTCGTGAGGTGCTCCCCAGTAGGCATCAAAATTAATCTCGTCTAGGAATCTTGCATTAAAGGTTTCCATTAAATGACCTGACTTTGTAGATGGATTTGCAAAATCCTTAAAGTAGGTATTGTTTCTGAAAGCAGGAATCTGATAAAGGTCTCTTGCATAGGCCCAGAGATTTTTGTAATCAATCAGGCGCTTTTTGGTATGTCCCAACTGGAAGGCATAGCGAATATCCAATCTTGCCAGGGTTACATAGAGACGAACATCACTGTCTGTTACGTAATCTCCAAATAGGAATCTTTGATTTTCCAATCTCTCCTCCAAAATATCTAAGGCTGCATAAAATGCGTTATAAGCATCCCAGAAGGCTTCCTTGGATCTGGCAAAAGCAGTTTTGTATACGCCATTATTTACATTGTGGAAAAGCCATGCATTTAACTTATCAATTTCTTCTCTTAAGTCTTCCGGATAAAGGTCCGGCGCATTTTCTCCCTGAAGTTCCTTAAATTCTACTTCAAAATAATTGGTTAAACGGTGATAATCGTTGTTTACTACCTTGCCGGTTTTTATATCGATAAGGGCCGGTACGGTAGTTCTTCCTGTATAGTCATCATCTGCGGCATAGTAGGCTTCACTTAGAAATTGAATACCAAGAACCGGGTCCACATTATCCTTATCGTAAACAAACTCCCAGCCCAGGTTCTTCTCATGAGGGGCATGCTCTACCATATTAACGCTGATGGCATCCTCCAATCCAAGAAGTTCTCTTACAATAGAAGCACGGTTGGACCAGTGGCACAGCTTGGCCCATACCAGGTGGTAACGTCCCTTCTCTACCGGGTTTTCTCCGGGTCCGAATCCCTTAGTGAAATGATTGGGCTGTCTGTGAAAGTATCCATTTTCATCCACCTCAGAGATTACCTCCTGGGGGCGAACCCTGATTTTTCTTCCATTTACTATTTCGTAATCGTACTCTGCCATTTTCTTCCTCCATATAGACCGGGATAACCCTTCAGGTTATCCCGAGATTGTTCTTGATTATGCTTATTTTAGTTTATGGTCTCTTCAAATTTGTCTGCTGATGGCACCTGGTTAGCTCCGAAAAATTCCTGTGATAATTCTTCTAGTGTTCCATCTTCTCTCAGCTCTTTTAAGGCTACATTAATCTCATCTCTTAAAGCCTGTCCCTTTTCATCCTTAGGGAATAAGAAATACGCATCTAAAGCTGTAGAAATCTTTGCTGTCTCTTCTTCTGATAATTCTGTATACTCTAGACCGTCAAATCCAAACTCTTCCTGATAACTCTGGTAAATCGGAAGATCATCAATTCGAAAATCACTGGTTCCATCCTGAATGTGCTCAAAGGTCACTGACTGATCCTGCTCTGTATAAACAATCTCAATCTGAGAATCCGGATTTTCTTCGTTCCATTTTTCAATGGCATTAGTTACATTAACCCCTGCTCCCGCTTCAATCTTATAGCCTCGGTCAGCCGCATCCTGAAGGGAGGTTAAGGGCTCATCTCCCTTTCTCTGGATAAATACATACTTAATCTCATCATATGGATAGGAAAAATAATAGCTTTCTGCCCGATCCTCATTATAGCTGAAGTTATTAACAGCAAGCTGGTAATTACCTGCCTGTAATCCGGAGAAAAGAGAAGTAAAATCAGCAGTTTGAATATTCAGCTCATACTGAGGCAGTTTCTCGAAAACTGCTTTCAGCACCTCAATATCATATCCTGAATAATTATTGTCCTCATCAATGGTAATATATGGCTTAGGAGTTCCACCGGTTACTGCATTAATAACCGTTACATCTCCACTAGCGGCAGTGGATGATTCTGATGAGGAGTTAGAAGAACTGCTGCCACAAGCAGTAAGTCCCAAAGCCAAAGTTCCAACAAGTGTTCCTGTAATAATTCTCTTAATTCTATTCTGTTTCATATCAAATGTTCCTCTTTCTATTATTTATTTATCTAAGATACGTCATACTTTAAATTGCCAATGTGCAATACATACAGCAACACATGACCCTTCCCGATGTTTGTTCTGTACTTCTCTTCATATGACCTGTCTCCTTTCAAATCCCCTTAACATACTTATTTGGTATGTTTTGTATGTTTTGTTCATGCTGATGATTATAGTCGCCGAAAGAGCTCTTGTCAATAAATCTGCTAATCAAGAATTTCTCTTGCCAGTTATAAATTCATTTTATTACCGTATCTGTCTCTGTTTTTTTATACTATATGTAGATATTTGCGAAACATTAAGGGTCTTCGTATGCTTTGCTTATTGTGTGAAATCCAGCATAGGCACTATTATATTTCGCAAATACTCAGGATATACCTAGAAAAATCAGGAGGAAAGATAAGAGAATGTTAGTATGTGATTACAGAGTCGAACAAATTGACGGGGATTATGCCCATTTATTGCGGTTGGATAAGCCCGAAGATCCACCGAAATTAACAGCTAGGGCGCTGCTGCCGGCAGAAATCTACGAAGGCTGCATCCTTCATTACGAATTGATGCAGTATTCAATGAAAGAAGAATAATTTACATTTTAAAATTTAAAATTTTATATTTTTATGGTATACTAAACAGGCTTATGTGCTTTTTTTGAAAGATTCAGAGAGGTGTCTTGCAAAAAACATTAAGCCTGTATTTTTTTACCTTTAATATTTATAAGAGAGAGAGAAAGTGAGGTTGTCGAATGACAAAAGAAAAAAAGAAGATGTCCCTGGCGATGCAAATCTTTATCGCCCTGGTTCTAGCCATCATTGCTGGTCTCCTTTTACAGAATTATGCTGATTTTGCCGAGACTTACATCAAACCCTGGGGAACTATATTTTTGAATTTGGTTAAATTTATTGTAGTACCTATCGTATTATTCTCCATTATGTGTGGAGTTATATCTATGAAAGATATTCGAAAAGTAGGATCCATTGGACTGAAGACTGTTGTCTACTATCTAATGACCACAGCCTTTGCCATTACCATTGGACTGATTGGAGGAAATCTATTTGAAGGACTTTTCCCAAAAGTTGCCACTTCCAATTTAAGCTATGAAGCTACTGAAGCCACCTCTGTAATGGATACTATCGTTAATATTTTTCCATCCAACTTTGTTCAGCCTATGGTGGAAGCAAATATGCTGCAGATCATTGTTATGGCCCTGATCCTTGGTTTTGCTATGATTCTTCTGGGGGAGAAGAATGAGGCCTTAGTTAAGGGATGTAATGATCTAAACGATTTATTTATGAAGTGTATGGAGATGATCTTGAAGCTATCTCCTATCGGTGTATTCTGCTTGCTGTGCCCGGTAATTGCCGCCAACGGCCCTACCATTATCGGTTCTCTTGCAATGGTACTTTTAGCTGCTTATCTTTGCTATATTGTACACATGATGTTCACCTATTCTCTAACCGTTAAAACTTTAGGTGGTATGAGCCCGATTCGCTTCTTCAAAGAAATGATTCCGGCTATGATGTTTGCCTTCTCCAGTGCTTCTTCTGTGGGAACTCTTCCAATTAACATGGAGGGGACAGAGAAAATGGATGTACCAAACGAGGTTTCTGCTTTTGTACTTCCATTAGGAGCTACCATCAATATGGATGGAACTGCAATTTACCAGGGAGTTTGCTCCATCTTCATTGCCGCCTGCTACGGCATTCATTTAACCCTGGGGCAGATGTTGACCATTATCTTAACTGCTACCTTAGCTTCCATCGGTACCGCCGGTGTTCCCGGAGCCGGTATGGTTATGTTGGCCATGGTACTAACTTCTGTAGGACTTCCGGTAGATGGAATCGCCCTTGTAGCCGGCGTAGACCGTATCTTTGATATGGGACGTACCGTAGTAAATATAACCGGCGATGCCAGTTGCTGCGTAGTAGTTGCAAACCTAGAAAGAAAGAGGGAAGCGAAGCTGGCCAAGAAAATGGGCTAAGGCTTGCTTTCATCCAAAAGACTGTCGTGATACGGCAGTCTTTTTTGATATAGTCCGCAGTGCATGGGCCTTGACATACCTTCAAAGATATCCTTTCAATGCGTCCTCATTCAATGCGCCCCTTTCAATGCGTCCACCCCCAAAAGGTGATTGGCTCAAATTGCTTCTTCAGTTCCTTCACCATCACATCTCCGTTAGAATCCTCCACAAATATGTCGTATTTTCCGGGTATACTTCCAAATGTCATGGTTTTTTCTACCCCTAGATATTCCTTGAGAGTTTTTAGCATCTTGTCTCTGGTTGCATCTTTATGATAGATTTTAATATTTCCATAGCCCTCTAAATACTGAGATTCATTTAGCACAAGACGATAGTCGGCTGCCTCCTCCATTTGCTGTAGCTGGTCATAAAACCTCCGCAGTTTGTCCATGGTATCTACTACAAAGAGGTATACAACATTCTCATACATGGGTTGATCTGTCTTTACATAATTTCGATAGAGGGATTTTCTCCGTCTTTCATAAACTCCCTTCATGGAAATATTACTGAGTTCTTCATAATAAATAACCAGCAAATCATCTACCACTGTGTTGGTAAAATATGCCAGCTCATATTTTTTCAGCTGGTCTGTCATAAACTGAGCCTGGTCCCTAGACATGGTGCATTTTTTCAGATAGGCATTTTCATTCATATCATAGAGCACTGCTCCGTCCATAGCGATTACCGGATTTTTTATGTGAACCCCCGGAAGGGCCTCCCTGATTGAAGCCGGTGTTCGCATAGAGGATATGGTAAATTTCATTCCATCGTCTATGAGACGGTTTAATTCTACCTTACTGTAGGAGGTAAGGGTCATTTCCTTGGTAAGGATGGTATCATCTACTCCTGAAACAAAAAGAATATCTTTAAGTTTCTTTCTTGGCATGTGGACCTTGTTAATAAGAATTGCCAGAACCACTCCAATCATGGTATCCACCACTCTATTTAATACAAAAAGGAATGGATTTTCATCTGTAATATGGTTTACTGTAATACTTAAGAATACAACACAGGAAAAATAGGAGGAGTTGGTACAGTCTAAAAGCACCGTTGAATACAATACAACCCCTGTAAATACAGAAATCAGTAAATATTGAAGGATTGAGACATGCATATCTTCCATTTTTCCTCCGCTGACTGCGATTAAAATCAGAAGCATGATAAGTCCCCAAAAGGCACCGATCAGGGTTCCTGTGGTCCTCTTCTTTCCCATGTTTTTTGTACTGTCTGTGTAAGGCTGAATACATTGCAGCACTGCCAAGGCTGAATAAAAAGGAATCCCCTGCTGCCCCCTTATATAGTAGATTACAAAACAGCAGGCCACTGCTATAGCTGACCTGATAATGCGCTGACCCGGAATGGGCATTTTTTTCTTTTTCTTTTCTTGTTGTTCACTCATTTTTTCTTATCCCTTTCAAACTCTCTCCCGATATCTTACTCCCATCATTCCCCAAAGTATAGCACCAGTTTTCAAAAATCTTTGGAAGCAAAAAGAGAACAAGGATCTTCCCCTGTTCTCAATCTCGTTTCCTCATAGCGGATTTTATGAGTGCTTTTTTATATGGATCTCCGGCACTGCCACAGAATCATAGATAATCTCGGTATTTTTCTCCTTGCAGAACTCTTCCTGTTCAGGTTCTTTCCTTTCTGCTTCCATAGATGAACCCTTCTCTCTATGAATGTGGACCTCCGGCACTGCTACATTATCATACTGCACATCATAGGCATGTTTCTCTGCCATCCTCTTTTCTTTTCTCTCTTTAAGTTTGTCCCAGAACATCTTCATCCCCCAAAATAAGTTCTTAAATCATATTAATAAAAAATGTAATGATCAGACTGTTTATAAAATCTGCAAATAAACTTCCTACGATAGGTACCAATAGGTAGGCCTTGACCGAAGGCTCATATTTATCGCAGATTGCCTGCATGTTGGCCATAGCATTAGGTGTTGCTCCCATACCAAATCCGCAAGTACCGGAGGCCAATACCGCCGCATCATAATCTCTTCCCATAATATTAAAGACTACAAATCTGGCATAGATAAACATTAAAATTACCTGTCCTGCCAAAAGAAGTACCAGAGGAAGGGCCAAAGATGCCAGCTGCCACAGCTTTAAGGTTATCATAGCAATTCCTAAAAATAAGGACAAGCATATTCCACCGATATCATTAATTTCTCCCATATGGATGGTAAATTTTCCTGTATACTCTCCTAAATTTCTAAATAAGGCTGCCGCTATCATTGCCCCAATATAAATTGGGAAAGTCATACCTGTCTTTGTAAGAATCCAGGAAAAAATAGTTCCCAGACCGATGGCCAAAATCAGCTGAAAGGTAGCTGCCGGATACATGGTAGTATGACGCATATGTTTTTTCTCATCCTCCACCAGAACACTATCATCCTCTGTAACAATAGTGGAAAGCAGGTTCTTCTTTTCAATAAGAGACCTTCCAATAGGGCCGCCGATCAAACTTCCCGCAATCAAGCCAAAGGTGGCTGCCGCTGTACAAAGAGTGGTAGCTCCCGTAATATTAAAATCTTCCAAAACCGGTCCGAAAGCTCCTGCCGTTCCATGACCTCCTACCATTGGGATGGACCCGGTACAAAGACCGATCAAGGGATCTAAGCCCATTAAACTTGATAGTCCAACAGCAGTGAAATTCTGAATAGTAATTAATAAAATAACCAGAATCAAAAATACTCCCAGGGCCTTTCCTCCACTTTTTAATACCTTTAAGTTGGCCTGGAAGCCTACAGAGGTAAAGAAAAATACCATGCAAACTTCTCTTAGGGTATCATCAAAGCTGATCTCTGCGATTCCCGTAGCATACAAAAGACAGGTAAAGATTGCAAAAAGCAGACCTCCCACTACCGGAGCAGGAATACAAAATCGCTCTAACACATTGATCCTTTTTTTCAAAAAACTTCCCAGCATCAAAACCAGCACCGCAATGGCCAGGGTCTGATACATATCTATATTAATCGCCATATTTCTCGCCTTTCTATTTTCACTTCTCTAAACTTGCTTAAAGCTTCCAGTAGCTACTATTCAACATCCACACTAATTCCCTGGTCCTTATAGTAGGCAGCCGCTCCGGCATGGAAAGGTATCGTTACATTTTCCACTGCAGTTTCCTCCTGTAGAGAAATATCCATAGGCAGGGCATATCCTATATCACTCTCATGTTTAAAGAGGGACTCTGTAAGGTCCTTAACAGTATCCTCTCCCAGATCATTTCTTGCTAAAAGCAGACACTCTACTCCCACAGTATTGATCGCTTCCTTCTGATTGGTATAGGTGTCAGCCGCAATGGTGCAAGGCACATAAGTGTCATAGGCCTTTGTCAATTTTTCAACATGTTCCTCATCCAGCGAAATTAACTTAACGTCGCATTTTCTTGCCAGTTCCTCAATTACTGTAGTCTGGGTGCCTGAGGTACAGAACATAGCATCGATCTTGCCATTTACCATAGCTTCCGCTGCCTCTGTATAATCATAATTTCCCATGTCCACCAGTTTCTCATTTAATCCATAAATGCTAAGGATCTCTTTGGCATTTCGCTCTGTTCCGGATTCCGTTTCGCCTACACTGATGGTATGTCCCATAAGATCATCTACTGTATTAATTCCTGAATCCCCCCGTACAAGCAGCTGGCAGGCCTCTGTATAAAGAGCTCCTATGGCACTGTAACCTTTAAGAGGTTTCTTCTCATAGTCTCCCCTGCCATTGTAGGCATCCTCTGTTACGTCTGCCTGGGCAATAGCCAGCTGAATATATCCCTCTGACAAAAGCCTTAGGTTGGCTGCGGTACCGGCAGTATTCTTAACTACTATCTCCAAATCTTCCTGGTCTTCTTCCGCCACCTGGGTAAAGGCATTGGCAAAGGAAGCATACATAGCTCCTACCCTGGCTGCCCCAAATCGGATACTGCTATCTTTTCCACTGCATCCAACAGCCAAAATAGCTGTCAGTCCGATGATTGCTGCTGTTAGTTTTTTCATGAATTTACTCCTTTATTTCTAAGTCTGTCACCAACTTTGAATCTTCATTGTCTTTATACTTTAAAGTCACAGAATCTCCCACCTCTAGTTTTACAACTTCTAAAAAGTCTGCCACTGATACATCGTAAATCTCATCACTGCCCTCTAGCATCAAATAATAATGAGAAGTTCCATCTATAACTGCCTGGGCAATTTTTTCCAGCTTTCCGGAAATCTCCTCTTCCTTTCTGGTGTCCTTGTCTGCTTCCTTTACCCCGTTGCTAAGAAGGAGTTCCTGGTAGGAATCCTGACAAGTACTTACACTGTCTCCTATAGCAACAATCTGGTATTTTTGAACATTTACCATGGCATACTTCTTTACCAAACCTGCATCATCCTTTAAAGCCACAAAATAGGTAGGCTCCCCGGAAATGTTAAGAAGCAGGGGAAAGGTCGCGCTATATTTCAAATTCTGCACCTGGCCTTCTGCGGAAGACATAGCTGAAGACTCAGTTGCTCCCTCCACTTCATAGTACTTTGTCTCCATAGTCCGCTGATTTGCAAGGACAAAGCCTACATTAGACTGGTCTCCATTGACAGAAGTAACGCCTGTATACATCCACACATCATCATCAAGGGCCAGATAATTATAGCCATCTGTGGTGCTTAGGCAGTCTTTCTGACTTAGGATGCTATTAAAAAAGCCATGTTTTAAAGTTCCATAGTAATTAAATAATTTCACTAAAAGGTCTGCGGAATATACCCGGTCTACCCACTGGGGGACATCCTCCACGTCATAGGTGGCCATCTCCCCTGTAATCGCATTACAAAGAACAACTTTCCCCACCGTCTCGCCTCCAAAGAGACCGATCTTAAACTTCTTTACCGGGGCCACCCAGTAAGGCACCCCATCCTCATCGATTTCAAAACTTAGGTCTCCGTAAATGTAGCTAGGATGGGCAAATCTTAGATGTCTGTAGATGTTCCGGTTAAAGTGGTCGCTGCTAGTATACTTCATTCCCTCTTTAAGCTTTACAAGTTCCGTGTTCTGGGTAGCCATATTAATGCGAATATATGCAGGAATACCATCCTTCATATTGGTAAACCACTTAATAAGGCTGGCATATTTTAAGGGAGAAACCCGCACCGGATTATCCTTATAATTAATCTGACTGTAAATATCATCTACCTCAAACTGGGAAACCATCTCCACCATGCTTCCCATTTTCCGGTCTCCTAATAAGGTGGCAGTATCTCTGTCAAGAAGAGGGATTTTATCGAAGGACAACTCCTCCACATCATCAGTAAAGGTCCCCTCCTCCACTGTCATAAGCTTCTCGTAGGCAGAAGCATTTACAATCTCCGATGACAACACAGACCCCACCACATAGACAAGGCCAAGACCTACAATAAGGCCAAGGAAAATCTTTAAAATCTTATCTTCTCTAAACTCCATAAGGGTCCTTATTCCATACTCTCTGCCCCTTCTGGCTAGGTAGTAAAAAAACAGCAACACAAGAAATATAGCAAGCAAGTACCAGGTTTCACTGGAATGTAAATTAAAAGCAGGAAGGGTTACATAGTAATAAATCCCTGCCATTATGATTAAAACAAGGCCGATTAAAGCCTTACTATTCTTTTTCATTTATAAGTTCCTCCTGTTTTCGACACATTGTAACATGGTTTTGACAAATAGACAACTTTCTATTAATTCAGTCCATTGACTAGCATCTTTTAAAATTGACAAAAAAATCCCTTAAAAGCAGACCTTCAGGATGCAGCTTGTCCACTTTCAAGGGATCCTATATTAAAATTTTCGTCTCCAAGCACTGACTGTAAAGAGAATCAGCATGGGGAATAATTCCAATCTTCCTGCCAACATGTCAAAGCTTAAAACTAACTTTGAAAATGGCGAGAAGGAAGAAAAGTTGCCGGAAGGTCCTACCAGGGAAATTCCCGGTCCTACATTTCCAATACAAGTCAAAACACTACTAAAGGTAGTAGCAAAATCCTTATTATCAATTGCCACCAGCAGAACAGATACAATAAAAATCATTACATAGGACATCAGATAAATGGATAAGGTTCGGATGCCATCCTCATTTACCTTCTTGTCGTTAACCTTAATAATACAGACATTCTTTGGATGTACTATGGTTAAAATTTCCTTTCGGATGCATTTACAGATCATAATCAGTCTTGAAACCTTCATTCCGCCGCCGGTTGAGGAGGCACAGGCTCCCACCACCATAAGCATCATTAAAATGCACTGGGATAGCATAGGCCAATTATTGTAATCTGTGGTGGCATATCCTGTAGTAGTGATAATAGATGCCACCTGGAAAACTGCATAGCGGAAGGATTTTAGGAGGCTTCCAAACTGACCATAAATATTCCAGGTAATAATTCCTGTAGAAACTGCAATAATTCCTAAGTAAACCCTAAGCTCTTCATTTTTAAGGAAGGCTCTCACCTCTCCAATTAATAAAAAGTAAAACAAGCTGAAGTTAATACCAAAGAGAATCATAAATATGGTGATCACACCGTCAATATAGGCGCTGTCGAAATATCCTACACTGGCTGAATAATTAGAAAATCCTCCGGTTCCTGCTGTGCCAAAGGCATGGATCAAGCTATCAAAAAGGTCCATTCCACCTAAAAGGAGGAATACCACCTCAATGGCTGTAAGGATCAGGTACATTGCATACAGGATTCTGGCTGTTGTAGTGGCCTTAGGCATCAACTTATCCTTGTCCGGCCCCGGTACCTCTGCCCGCATCAAATGCATGGAGTTATTCTTATCCAAGGCAGTAATTACCATTACAAAAACCAGCACGCCCATTCCGCCAATCCAATGGGTAAAACTTCGCCAAAAGAGCATACACTTAGGCAAGGATTCTACATCTGTAAGCAAGGTGGATCCCGTAGTTGTAAATCCCGAGATAGTCTCAAAAAAGGCATCCACAAAACTTGGAATACTTCCTGAAATCGTAAAGGGAAGAGCTCCGAAAATGGACCAAAGGATCCAGGCAGAAGCTACGATCAACATCCCTTCTTTTCCATAGATTGTCTGATCCTTAGGGGTCTTCACTCCAAAGGCAACATAAATAACAAAGAGAATTCCTGCGGAAATTAAAAAGGCAATGCCTGATCCCTCTCCGTAGAGGCAGGATACTAAAGCCGGAAGCAGCAAAAGAGCTGCCTCTACTCCCAGCATCCTGGCCAAAATATATAAAATCATTCTTCGATTCATAACTTCACCGCTCCCTATTTCAAAATATCTCTGAAACTATTAACAGAACGATTTCTCGTGACAATAATCACACTGTCACCTACTTCTAAATGGCTGTCACCATTCGGAATAATGATCTTTCTTTTACGGCCTATGCAGGCGATCAAATTGTTAGATTTTAATTTCAGATCCTTCAAAGGAATTCCTACATATTCACTAGATTTCTTGATAATAAACTCTAGGGCTTCTACCTGACCATCAATCAGTCTGTACATGGTCTCTACATTCTCGCTGGAATAAGAATTCTTTCTTGCTCGGACATAACGCATAATGGTGTTAGCTGTGGCAGTTTTAGCAGATACAATACTGTCAATGCCAAGGCCTGCTACCATTCTAGCCCTATTATCTTCATTGACCTTAGCTACAATCTTCTCAATTCCAAGGGAAACCCCAAAAAGGGAAATAATAATATTTTCCTCATCCATACCCGTAAGGCTGATCAAGGCATCTGCCTCTTTTGCTCCCTCTTCTAGCAGTAAGGCCTGCTCTGAGGCATCTCCGTTAATAATGGTAGCCTCCGGCAAGGTCTCACAAAGTTCCTCACAGCGTTTTTCATTAATCTCGATAATCTTTACCTGCATCTTGGCCTGCAAAAGACGTCTTGCCAAATAGTAGCATACATGCCCGCCACCGCAGATGATTACCTTCTTTACTCTGGTAAGGCGATGTCCCATCTTCTTAAAGAAGAGACGCAAGTTCTCTCTGGAGGCTGTAATGTGGATCTTATCTCCTGCCTGGAGAACAAAATTACCATCCGGAATAAAAACCTCCTCTCCGCGCCTAACAGCACAGATCAGCATCTTGATCTGATAGGTCTTATAAAGTTCTGCTAGGGGCATTCCCACCAGCAGACTATTGTCTTTAATGACATACTCAATTAACTCCACACGGCCCTTCATAAAGGTCTCTACCTTACTGGCCTCCGGGAACAGTAAGACTCTTGCAATCTCATCCGCTGCTGTAAGCTCCGGGTTAATGGCCATACTCAAGTGCAAATCTCCTTTTAACAGGTCTAACTGTCCATAATAAATTGGATTTCGCACTCTGGCAATGGTATGCTTTGCCCCAAGCCGCTTTGCAAACAGACAAGCTAAGAGGTTTAATTCGTCCATGGAAGTACATGCAATCAACATGTCTGCATTTGGCACATCTGCCTGCTTTAAAATCTCTACATCTGCTCCGTTTCCATGGATACAGATAATATCCATCTGATTGACTGCATTCATAAGTTTTGTCTGATTTTGATCAATCAGTACTACATCATAATCTTCTTCTGATAACTGAGCGGTCAATTTATGACCAACTTTACCGTCACCAATGATCACAATTTTCATTTTTTCGCTCCTATAAAATCCATAAAATCTTAGCGCATTTTTAACAAAATTCCCCATAAATACGCTATTTAGCAAGGAGATTATAGCACTTTCTTACCAATAAAAAAAGCCCCATTTCATTGAGGCTTTTTTCTAAATCAAGTACATTATTATCATTAGTTTTCTGTAGCTTTCTACTCTTCTGCAGCCCTCTTAGCAATCTCTGCTTCCTGAACTTCTGATGGCGCCTGCTCATAGCGGGCAAACTCATAAGAATAGCTTCCCCTTCCACCGGTCATGGATCTGAGGCTTGTGCAATAGCCAAAGAGACCTGTCATAGGAATATCTGCAACTATTTCCTGATAGCCACCGGATACCGGATTCATTCCAAGAACACGTCCACGTCTCTTGTTTAAATCTCCCATAACATCTCCGGTATAATCATCCGGAACCAATACCTTTACAGATGCTATAGGTTCTAGGAGGATTGGTCCTGCCTCCATAAAGCCCTTCTTGAAAGCCTGAATGGTAGCGGTCTTAAATGCCATCTCAGAAGAATCTACCGGATGGTAAGATCCATCATAGAGAGTTGCCTTAACCCCAACTACCGGATAACCTGCCAAAGGTCCCTTTCCTACTGATTCCTGTAATCCCTTTTCAACTGCCGGGAAGTAATTCTTTGGTACTGCACCTCCCACAACACACTCTTCAAATACATATGGAGTCTCTAAATCTCCAGAAGGTTCAAATCTCATCTTTACATGACCATACTGACCATGACCACCGGATTGTTTCTTATACTTAGTATCTACATCTGAATTCTTCTTAATCGTCTCTCTAAATGCAACCTTTGGAGTCTCTAAAGTCACCTCGCATTTATACCGCTCTAAAAGCTTGCTTACTACAATCTCCAGATGCTGGTCACCCATTCCATAAATCAAGGACTGGCGATTCTCACTGTCATTGACAGCTTTTAAGGTAACATCCTCTGCCATCATCTTCTGAAGAGCCTGGGACACCTTATCCTCGTCTCCTTTATTCTTAGTTACATACTTCATATAGGTATAAGGCTTGGAATATTCTGTCCTTCCATAGATTACCGGAGTATTCTTAGCGGATAAGGTATCTCCGGTTTTCGTATTGGCCAGTTTACCGATGGCTCCGATATCACCTGCAAAAAGCTCCTGAACTTCCACCGGTTTGTTTCCAATCATGGTATAGATCTTTCCAAGCTTTTCATCTGTATCAGAACTTGTATTTACCAGAACATCCTCTCCCTTTAATACACCGGAGCATACCTTTACGAAGGAGTACTTTCCGATAAATGGATCCACCATGGTCTTAAATACATAAGCGCTCTTAGCCTTTGCAAAATCGTAATTAGCTTCATAAATTTCATTGGTCTTGCGGTTTAATCCGGCACATTCCTTCCAGTCCGGACTTGGGAAGAAACGAACAATATCAGATAAGAGGTTGGCAACGCCCTGGGCCTCTGTATTAGATCCCATAGCCACCGGCACGATACTTCCACTCATAACCTCTGTACGCATGGCTGCTCGAATCTCCTCTACAGAAAACTCATCCCCCTCAAAGTAGCGCTCCATATATTCTTCACTGATCTCTGCAACTGCCTCTAAAAGTTTCTCCCGATACTTCTCTAGATTCTCCCTACTGTAATCCGGGATCTCGCACTCTTCTCTCTGTCCAAGACCTGTATATCTTCTGGCTGCATTCTTAATAATATTAACGTATCCTACTAATTTTTCATTCTCACGAATAGGCATGAAATGTGGGGCAATGACTTTTCCATACCTTTCAGTAAGGTCTTCCACTACCTGACGGAAACTGGCATCATCCACGTCCATCTCTGTAACATAGATCATACGAGGCAGGTTGTACTTGTCGCAAAGCTCCCAAGCCTTCTCCGTACCAACTTCCACACCGGCCTTACCGGATACTACGATAACTGCTGCATCTGCCGCACTAACTGCTTCTTCTACTTCACCCACAAAGTCGAAATATCCGGGAGTGTCAAGAATATTGATCTTGGCCTTCTCCCACTCAATCGGTACTAAGGTGGTACTTAGAGAAAACTTCCGCTTCTGCTCTTCTTTATCAAAATCACTGATGGTATTGCCATCTGCGATCTTACCCATACGACTTGTTGCTCCCGATACATAGGACATGGCCTCTACGAGACTGGTCTTACCGCTTCCGCCATGTCCTAATAATACTACGTTTCTAATTTCATCCGTTCTGTAAACTTTCATATAATTCCAGCCTCCTTGTCCGCTAAAAATACTATGTAAATATTGTACTAAAACTTCTTTTACTTTACAACTCTTTTATGCATATTTTACAAATTATATCAATTACTCCATCATTCATCTGGAAAAGTTACTTTTTCGCTTTAAAGCGTCGGTGTATTGACTTTATGTTAAGAAAGCCTTACAATGAAGTAATGTTCGTGTCTTATATAAGCAAGCTTATAAGGGTAATTATGATTTCTGTAAATGCATGGCTGAACTACTACTAAAATTACAAATAAAGGGGGATTCTATTAAAATGAAAAAGAAAATCGGATTTATTGGTCTGGGCTTAATTGGGGGCTCTATTGCAAAGGCCATCAGACAATATTATCCGGATTACGAAATTGTAGCCTTTGATAAAAGCAAGGAAACCCTGGCCTATGCAACCCAGGATTCTATTATAGATGTAGCTGCTACTACTATTGATGATAATTTTTATCACTGCGACTATATTTTTCTGTGTGCTCCGGTAGCCTTCAATACAGCTTACCTGTCACAGGTGCAAAAATATTTAGATGACAAGGTGATTCTTACTGATGTTGGCAGTGTAAAAACCAACATTCATGAGGAAGCCAAAAATTTAGGAATTGAAAAATATTTTATTGGCGGCCATCCTATGGCAGGTTCGGAGAAAAGCGGCTTTATGAATTCTAAGGCCATGTTAATCGAAAATGCCTACTATATTTTGACACCTACCAAGAAAGTGCCCCGGGAGAAGGTTGATCGCTACCAGGAATTTGTCACTTCCCTGAAGGCCATCCCTGTGGTTCTAGACTATGATCTCCATGATGAAATTACAGGTACCATCAGTCATCTGCCTCATATTATTGCGTCTACCTTGGTTAATTTTGTGAAGGATACAGATACAGAAGATGAGCTAATGAAACATTTAGCAGCAGGAGGTTTCAAGGATATTACCCGTATTGCATCCTCCTCTCCCACTATGTGGCAGCATATTTTAACCAAAAACAAGGATCACGTGTCCAAGATTTTGGGCCAGTATATTGAGACGCTAAAAGATGCAAAGGAACTGATTGACAAGGAGGATGCCTCTGGAATCTATCAAATGTTTGATTCTTCCAAAAATTACAGGAATTCGCTTCCAGGCATTTCCTCCGGTCCTATTAAGAAGGCCCATGCCATCTACTGCGACATTATTGACGAGACTGGTGGAATTGCAGCTATTGCCACCATTTTAGCTTCCAATGCTATTAGTATTAAAAATATTGGCATCGTCCATAACCGAGAATTTGAAGAAGGGGTTCTGCGTATTGAATTCTATGATGGAGATTCCTCCAAAAAGGCAAGAGAATTATTGCAGAAATTTAGGTATGTAGTCTATGAGCGTTAAGACAATTATTCCTGCAAAGGGACTTCACGGAGAAGTTACAATTCCGGGAGACAAATCCATCTCCCACCGTTCGATTATGTTTGGTTCCATCGCCAGCGGAACCACAGAAGTAACGCATTTTTTGGAAGGAGCTGACTGCCTTTCCACTATTGACTGCTTTCGAAAAATGGGAATTGAAATCGAAAAGAAAGACAGCCGCATTCTGGTCCGGGGAAAAGGTCTAAGAGGCCTAAGCGCCCCTAAAGAAACTTTAAATGTGGGAAATAGTGGTACTACTACTCGGTTAATCTCCGGAATTTTATCGGGGCAAAGTTTCAGCTGTGTTTTATCAGGAGATGACTCCTTAAATTCCAGACCAATGGCAAGAATCATGACTCCCCTAAATAGTATGGGAGCTAATATCAGCAGCATAAAGGGCAACAACTGTGCCCCGCTTCGCATTGAACCCGGGAATTTAAAGAGCATTCACTACACTTCGCCGGTAGCTTCTGCCCAGGTAAAATCCTCTATACTTTTGGCAGGACTTTACACCACAGACGGAGAAACTTCAGTGACAGAACCGGCTCTTTCAAGGAATCACACAGAGCTAATGCTTCAAGGCTTCGGTGCCAGGGTAAGCTCCACCATGCACAAGGATGGCAGTGCCACTGCCAGCATAGAGCCTTGCATAGAGCTTTACGGTCAGCAAATCGAAGTGCCGGGAGACATTTCCTCTGCTGCCTACTTTATTGCTGCTGCCCTCTTGGTTCCAGGATCTGAGGTTCTTGTAAAAAATGTAGGAACCAATTTCACCAGAGCCGGTTTCCTAAAAGTATGTGAAAGCATGGGAGCTGACATCACCATAGTGGACTCTTCCATTCAAGGTGGAGAAGCAAGAGCAGACCTCTTAGTAAAAAGCAGTTCCTTAAAAGCTACTACTATTGAGGGAGATCTGATTCCTAGCTTAATCGATGAGATTCCAATGATCGCAGTAATGGCAGCCTTGGCAGAAGGCACCACCATCATAAAAGATGCTACTGAGTTGAAGGTAAAAGAAACTGACCGAATCTCCACTGTCACAGAGGCATTAAGAAAGATGGGAGCAGACATCACCCCAACAGAAGATGGCATGATTATTCAGGGTGGCAAAGCCCTAAAGGGGGCTACAATAAACAGTTACCTAGATCACAGAATTGCCATGGCATTTTCAGTTGCAGCCTTGGTGGCACAGGGCGAAACTAGGATATTGGACAGCCAATGCGTAGATGTATCCTATCCGGCCTTCTTCTCAAATTTGGAGGAGTTACAGCGGTAAAAATACTATAAATTATATTGACTATTTTTCTGATTCTGCTATTATAGGATTAAAGGTGAGTCCTACCTATAAGTGGAAGTTGTAAAAGCGCAAGAATCGCTTCTGGTGATTCTTCATAGTGGCTATGCTAAAAAGCATAGCCACTTTTAACTTTAAGGAGGAATATGAAACAAGAGAGATTAAATTTATATCGTGTAGATATGAAATATATTAGAAATTTGCATAATATTGACAACAGAGTGTCATCTGTTTCGCCACAAATAGGAAAACAACACCGAATATATGTTGGTACAGTGGTCATATGCAACGAACATAAATATCTTATACCATTATCTCATCCAGTAGAAAAACATAAAAAATGAGTCCTAGAGCTGATTTTGATAAAATATTTGACAAGAAAGGCAAATTACTGGGGGTTTTAAATTATAATCTTATGATTCCGGTGAATGATAATCAGCTAATAAAAGTAAATCTTAAAACCGACAAAAGAGATTCTATACCAGAAAAACACTATAAACAGTTATGCATTGATGAACTTACATGGTGCCGAAAAAACGCTGAAACAATAATCAATAAAGCAAACTGTCTATATAATCTATGCAAAAGCAACTCTAATTATAAAGGAATAAGTAGATGCCTTAATTACGAAAAACTTGAAAAAGCATGCACTCGTTACAATAACAAATAAACCTCCTGGCTGTTTTGCCGCATCTCTAATAGCCCTTGCAAACTGATACCGAACAAATGTATCTATATTTCTAGATGCCAAACCTATTCCTGACTGCTCATCAATTAATTTTTCTACCTCTGCCGGTATTCTGATGAAACAAATTACCATCATATTCCCTGACGAATCGGCACAATCTCATCTCTTCCGGAATAATCAAACTTCCCTTCATTTTTTTCTTCCAAGGCCTTGATCAGGTGATAGGTATACTCACAATAGGGGGTTGGTATATGACATTCCCGGCCCATTTCCATCATATTTCCTGCCAGCATCTCAATCTCTGTATGGCGACCTGCATCTAAATCCTGAAGGGTGGAGTAACGGGATGTGTATTTTACTCCGAAAAATAATTCAATTTCTTCTGAAAGCTCCACACCTTTACATTTGGCCACTGCTGCCACTTCTTTCCAAAGCTTGTTGGCAATAAAATAAACATGCTGGCTGTCGATATATGCCCCATGTCCCACAGACAATATGGCCTGGGGAAGGTTTTGGGATACGTTGGCTGCATACTTGCTCCACATATTCTTTAGAATATCTCCCTGATAATGGCATCCTAAATTGCACTTTTCAAATAAGTCTATTACGGCCTGAGCTCTTTTTGTCGGCTCTGTAATTCCCGGTTCTCCAAAAAACATTCCTGCAGTAATCTCTGGATTAAAATAGATCCTGCCTTCTTTTCTTGAAGATGCAATCCGCATATTGGCATATAGTAGATGTCCTATTCCAATTGCCTGGCCTATTTTTTCTTCACTGGTGACCCCATTTAAAAGACTGATCACTATGGTATCTTCTCCTACAAGATTGGCTAGTTCCTTGATGGCTTCAGCCAGTCCCTGGTACTTTGTTGCAATAAGCACCAGATCCTGCACTCCTGCCTCCTTGCTATCCTTTACCGGGAAGTAATAAATCTTGTCATTAATAGTGACACCATTTTCTTTTAGTCTCTCGCCCCGTTTTCCGTTGGCTATGACCACAAAGTCGTCTTTTAAATGGTCTGCCAATCCGGATATAAAATAGGATCCTACCGCACCAGCTCCTATAAGAGCCACCTTCTTAATTTCATTTTCCATTCTATGGTTTCCTTATTGCTCTTCTTCCGGACTTTCTTCCTGAATTGCTATACTGTCTTTTTGAATATTTTCCTCTTTTACTATGTTTTCTAATGGAAGCTGCATATAAATTCCCATACCGTTGACACTATGGGCATAAACACTTCCATGATAGTGTTCTACAATGGCCTTTACCTGGGCCAGTCCTAATCCATTTCCACTGACCCGGTTAGAGCCCTGGAAATTCAGGTCAAAAATTTGTGGAAGCTCTCTGGCGGGAAGACCCTTACCATTATCCTTACATGCAATAAAGATACTATCCTCTGCCTGAGATACGGTAATTACAAGATTTCCATTGCGCTGCATGTATTTCATGGAATTATCGATAATGTTCTGGATGGCAAATTCCATATAGCGCTTGTCTGCCGGATACTGGATCTTCTCACTGGAGGTAGAAACTTCTAATCGAATACCAAGCTGGCTGCACTGAGGTCTCATTTGTTCTACCACACCCTGCACCAGGCTAATAAGCTCCAACTCTTCCACTCGTTCCCTTGGAGGCAAGATACTGGTAAGATCTGTCTGGCCCATAGCCTCCTCATGTTTCTGCTTGGCCTCTTCTAGGAGTCCTGTCAGAGCCTCATTTTTATTCTCTAAGCCACTAACCTCGCCCTTAAGCTCTGCAATCTTATGGGACAGCTGGCTGTTTCCTTCCTGGAGACTTGTATTTTCCTGTCGAAGTCTGGCCATCTGGGCTGCGTCCTGCTTCTTTTGAATTCGCAGGTCATCCATTTCACTCTTTTTTTCTTTCCTACTACCACCAAATAGTTTCTTTTTAGACTTATCATCCAACCAGTCATCCCCGCCATCTGCACCTGAGGCAGCTAGGGATAGGGCATCCTCAGGCTTCATATCATCCTTAAACAATTCATCTATTTCTGAATCCCGTCTGCCAAGCTGCACCCTAAGCATAATCAGTCGGATAATCAACAGAAGGAAAATAATTGCTGCCAAACCCAGGCACAGATAAATATTATCCATAACCATCTGGTAAATTTTACCAAGAGGACCATCGTAAGATTCAGGATTTTCACTAATCAGCATAGGTTCGTCCTGGCCTTCTTCCTCCAGTTCCTGATCAATATCACACTTTTGGTAGGTCTCTTCCTCGGAGTCATACTCGTAAAAGCACTTTTCTCCCTTGCTGTCAATGGCATAAATCAGATAATAGCCATCTTTTTCCATGTTCTGCCAAACCGGAAATTCCTTCTCATTTATGGTTAATGTGGTCTCCTGATACTTAGAAGGAAGCTCCACATTGTCATCACTTAATACCACAATGCTGGAATTCTCGGAGATAGCGATCTCCGCATAAGGTGAAAAGCTTTGCCTTTCTTTGTCATATAAAAAGAAATCTCCGGTATTTTCCTTTTCCTTATCTTTATCTTCTGACTTCGCATCCTCTGCAGGCTCTGTATCTTCAGAAGTCTCCAGGGGCTTTAAATAAGCAAGGTAAACACCGTTTGCTTCCTTATATCCCATAGAGTAGTCTTTATCCTCGTAGGTAACTGCAGCTTTTTTATAGCCTTGAGGCAGGTCTTTCTCCTCAAAATCACTGATGGTATAGGATATATCATTGACCACTACTGTGACATCTGCATCCGCTTCCTGGTCTTTTTGGGCAGCTTCTTGCGCTTGCTTTTGGCTATCAGTCTCTTCCTGCTTCTCATCTTTATTTTCTGTATCTGCTGCAGTTTCTATTTTCGAGGCATCTCCTGCTGCAATAGTAACTGTAGAATTTCCTGCCGAGAAATTGCAAGAGGTCTCTCCTTGCGTATTAATATTCTGTTTGCTAACCTGAATCTGGGTACCACCTTCCCTAAGAGCCTGAAAATTTATCGTAAATGTTTCTCCCTTAGCTCCGGCATTGCCTGTACAGGTTAAGGTTCCATTTCCAGAATCTGTCACCTTATCTCCTGATATAAATTTAAGAGCAGCAGTATCATAGGTCAGAATCAATTCATCTTTCACCAGGGTATCATCTGACACAGTGACCATACACTTTACTTCTACAGTTTCCCCTACTTTCGTATCAGGGTCTGAAAATTCGATATTTCCTGTAGCCCCATAAGTTAGGACGGGAGTCCCTGTCAGCAAAATTCCTGCACAGGCCACCATAGCCAAAATTTTTTTATATTTCACGGATAAAACCCTCCTTCTTTCCTTCCCGTTTAGGCGTTCACTTGCCCATTATTATAGGCTATAAATCAATGCATTGCAAATACAGGCTGCAATATTGCTGCCCCCTTTTCGTCCTTTTGCCACAATATATGGGACCTTATTTTGAGACATAATCAGTTCCTTGGCCGGCTCCACATTTACAAAGCCCACCGGCACACCAATCACAAGCTCCGGACAGATTCTTCCTTCTTCTATTAACTCATACAAACGGATCAAGGCTGTAGGGGCATTTCCTATGGCGATAATGAGGGGTTCTTTTAACTGACAAGCCTTGTCCATGCTAGCCACCGCCCTGGTAGTGCCATTTTCTTTTGCTTTTTTTGCCACGTCCTCATCAGACATAAAGCAATAAAGCTGTCCGCCGAAACTCTCCAACCGCTTCTTATTAATGCCGGACTTTCCCATATTGGTGTCTGTGAGAATAGAAGCACCTTTTTTTATAACCTCCAAGGCCCTATCTATGGCATTCTCCGAAAAGACCAGGTTTTTCGCATAATCAAAATCTGCACTGGTATGAATGCATCGCATGGTAATAGGAGCTTGCTTTTTGGGAAGAACAATTCCCATTTCCCTTAGCTTTTGACCAATGATTTCAAAACTGCGCTTTTCTATATCTTCCGGAAGTACATGTTCAAACTTTATCTCCTCATCCATACTTAAGCCTCCCTTCCTTCTAAAATCTTATATATTTTCTCCATATCCAGGTGCTTCCTAAGTTCCTGAGCCAGGAGGTCATATTGACTTTCTTTAAAGGCCTTATAGTCCATACCTGCATGGTCTAAAGAAACCATAGCTTCCATTCCTTTTTTCTCTGTCAATATGGTAAGGATTCCATGGTTTACTTCCTCGGAATCAAAAATTCCATGGACGTAAGTTCCGTAAATATTTCCCATGTTTCTGCCATCGAAAGAAGATTCTTTTGTAATTTCATCTTTTATTTGGGTCATTTCTGGCAGGGCTTGGGAGGAAGAATCCTTGCTCTCTCCCATGTGGATTTCATAGCCTTCAAAGGTCACTCCCTCTAATTTTTTCAGGTCTCCCTCCAAAGGAAGAAACTTTCCTGTGACTCTAGTCCTTCTTTTCTCTCCTAAAAACCTTGTGTTCATGGGAAGCAGCTTCATAGCTGCCACACTTGCGCCAGCCGGGGATTCCAACTTCATAGGATCTTCCAAGGACTCTCCCAACATTTGATATCCTCCGCAGATACCAAAAATCACACAGCCTGCTGCTGCCTGCTTTAGGATAGCAGCCTCCAAGCCATTCTGCCGCATCCAGAGAAGATCCTCAATGGTATTTTTTGTTCCCGGCAGAATAATCATATCCGGATGCCTTAGATCCCTTGCTCTTGAAACATAACGAAGATTTATTCCCCTTGTATTTTCCAAAACCTGAAAATCTGTAAAATTTGAGATTCTAGGGAAACGAATCACTACGACATCCACCCAGCCATCTTCCGAGCTTTTGCTAAATCGTTCGCTAAGACTGTCCTCATCTTCAATTTCCACCTGCATATAAGGTGCCACTCCCACTACTGGAACATGTGCTCTTTCTTCTAGCATCTGGATTCCCGGATCCAAAATAGTCTTATCTCCTCTGAATTTATTAATAATAAGGCCTTTGACCCTCTCCTTTTCTTCCTCCTCTAAAAGCATTAAGGTTCCAAGAAGTTGGGCGAAAACCCCTCCCCTGTCAATATCTCCCACCAATAAGACAGGGGCATCCACTAATTTAGCCAGGCCCATATTTACGATATCATCGCTTTTTAAATTGATTTCTGCAGGACTTCCTGCACCTTCTATGACAATAAGGTCAAATTCTTCCTCCAAGGAATGAAAAGCCTTTAAAATATCAGGAATTAGTTTCTTTTTATAGGCAAAATAATCTTTTGCTCTCATATTTCCTAAGACTTCCCCATTTACAATTACCTGAGACCCTACATCATTGGTAGGCTTTAACAAAATAGGATTCATAGCCACCGAAGGGGCAATTCCTGCCGCCTCTGCCTGGACCACCTGGGCTCTTCCCATCTCCAGACCCTCTTCCGTGATAAAGGAATTCAGGGCCATATTTTGCGATTTAAAAGGAGCTACCTTATAGCCGTCCTGACGAAAGATCCTGCACAGGCCCGCACAGATCAAACTTTTCCCAGCATTTGACATGGTTCCCTGTATCATAATTTTCTTAGCCATTTATTCTTCCTTTCCCTGCGGCCTTATTTAGCCATTGGATGAGCTTCTCATTCTCCTGCCTGCTTTTAATTGCAATTCGATAATCTCCCTTTGAAAGTCCCGGATAATTACTGCAGTCTCGAATAAGAATTTGATCAGCCAAAAGCCTGTGGTATAACTCTCCATAAATCTCTTGATTATCTTCTTCAATAGAGAAAAAGATGTAATTTGCCTTAGATCCATAGATATGAAATCCCAAATCTTTCAATTCTTGAATCATCCAAATCTTCTCTTTATTTAGATACTCTTTTGTTTCTTTTAAATAGTCCTCCGGGGCTTTTAAAGCTTCCTCTCCACAAACTTGAGCCAAGCTAGAAACATGCCAGCTAGGAAGGCCCTCCTCCATCTTCTTCAGCAAGTCCTCCTGACAGCTAATCATATAGCCTAAGCGAAGTCCCGGCATAGCAAAGATTTTTGTAAAGGCTTTTAAAATAAATAAATTGGGATACTCTTTATAGTAGGCCAGGGCTTCATAGGATTTTGCATCCTCTAAAAAATCTAAAAAACACTCATCTAAAAGCACCGGAATATAGTATTTTTCAGCTAGGTTTAAAATCCTTCTTAAAAGATTCTCTTCTATCACTTCCCCTACAGGGTTTCCCGGATTACAAAGAAAGATCATGCCAAGGTCCGGTGTAATATAATTCAAAATATCTTCTTTTAGCTTAAAGCCATTTTCCCTAAGACAACTGTAATAGCGACAATCAGCACTCACAAATTTTAAAGCTCTTTCATATTCAGAAAATGCCGGCTCCACAAGAAGAGCCTTTTGGGGCTTTATGTTCTCTACAAGGCTGTAGATTAATTCCGCCGCCCCATTCCCACAGATAATATGTTGTGGCCCTAGCTTTTCATAAGAGGCAATAGCTTCTCTTAGCTTTTTGCAGCTAGGATCCGGATAATGCACAATGTCCATGCAATGTTCCTGCAAGGCCCTTATCACAGACCTTGGCGGTCCTAAAGGATTGGTATTTACAGAAAAATCTACCTGCACCGGATGGCTGTAAATATCTCCACCGTGAAGAGGAGTATGCTTTTTTTCAGATTGTAACTGTTTCTTATTCAAGGATCCATTCTCCATTTACTTAACTCCCCTTATGAAAAAGAGTTTTAAACATTTCTTAAGATGCAAAATTTAGTTATCCACATAATGATCCAGGCCAGTATGCAGGTCCCATATAGCAATTTGTGAGATCTTCGTATATCCTGGATTTCAATCTCTCGAAGGGGGTCTCCTATGGTTGGTTTTTGATATAGTTGTCCAAAATACCAGGCATCCCCTGCCAATTGCACCCTTAAAGCTCCTGCCATAACAGCCTCTGTCTGAGCTGCGTTTGGACTTTTATGATTTTTTCTGTCTCTTTTATAGATTTTTATGGCGTTTTTCATATCAAATCCTAAAAGTCCACTGGCTAGTATCATAAAAAGAGCTGCCAATCTGGCCGGAATAAAATTTACTATATCATCGAATCTTGCAGCTGCAGTCCCAAAATACTTATAGGTCTCATTTTTATAGCCAATCATAGAGTCCATGGTATTTACCGCCTTGTAGGCCCATCCCAAACTAGCTCCACCAATCATCATATAAAAAAGAGGGGCAACAATGCCGTCAGAGGTATTTTCTGCCACCGTTTCCACACAGGCTTTCACCACTCCAGTTTCACTGAGGCTTTCCGTGTCTCTGCCTACAATCATAGATACAGCCTTCCTTCCTGCATCCAAGCCATCCTTTAAAGCAAGATAAACCTTATCGCTTTCATCCTTCAAAGACTTAGTAGCAAGAATCTGATAGCACATAAAACTCTCCACCAAAATTCCCAAGGCAAAATGTAGGCTATAGCAAAGTCTTAGGACTCCATAGGGCACAACAGTGCTTATGCTAAGCACCACCAACACCAAGAGGCTTCCCCCTATCCGCTGGCCTATTTTATTCTTGGATAAAAAGCTTCTTATAATTTTTTCCATCCGGGAAATCAAGGCTCCGATCAGCCTCACCGGATGATACATCCATCGGGGATCCCCCAAGATCAGGTCCAATACAAATCCTGCCATCACCGGCAGCATAGGCCTCCACAAGTAAGTCATATCCTTCTCCATTTTCTATCTGATAATCATAATAAGTTCCCTTAGGGCAGCCATAAGCTTCCATAATACTCATAATGGTCCCCCCATGAACAAGGGCTGCCACCCTAGAAAGCTGTAAGTCCAGACACTGTTTTACCATCTGCTCAAAGCAAAGAAGGCTTCTTTTTTGAAAGGCTTCTCTACTTTCTCCTTCTGGAAAGGGCAAGCTTCCTCCGCTATCCACCCACTCTTGATATGCCCTACAATCTGAAAGCTCCAGATAATTTTTTCCTTCAAATATCCCAAAATCACACTCTCTGAAATCTGTAAGAATCTGAAGATCTCTCCCCGGATAAATCAAGTGTGCCGTCTCTATGCACCGCTTCATAGGACTTGCAAAAATCTTCTGAACATCCGGATACTTTCTATGTAATTTTAAAAGTTTACATTTTCCTTCTTCACAGAGAGATTCATCAGTACGACCTATGTATCTTTTTTTAAGGTTTCCCTGGGTCAAGCCATGACGGATCAAAAAAATATGTATTTTCATCTTCATTTGATTCGAACTCCAATTCCACAGATTACCCGGTAAACTTCTTCTGCTTCAGAGGCCAGGCCTGTACAGACTCTTCCCACCTGTTCCCTGTAGCTTCTCTCACCTAGGTCCAAAGGAACAATGCCATAGCCAATTTCATCTGTAACTATGATTAAATCCGGATTCTTCTTAAGCAGGTCTTTTGCAAAATCTTTCGGAAGATCCTCTGGATTTAAAAACCTGGCAACATATCTATGAAAATGATAGATTCCGACGCAGTGATAGATTTCTTCTTTATCGCACTTGTCTCCATCAACCCATTCCTTCAGGTTTTCCTTCTCCTTTTCTATTGGATCCCTATAAGTTTTCCACAAATGTTCCTTGGCCCAGGCAAGTTTTCCCTGATAGGCCCCTCCAATTACCATCTTCATCTACTTCTTAACCTCTATCCCAAAACTAAATTCCTGTTACAAAGATGTACAAATCACAGCCGCCAAAGCCATCAAAAGCTCTGTAAGCTGCAGAAAATATCCTGCCAAATCTCCGGTGATTCCTCCGAATTTGTCCAGAGCCATATGATGATAATATCCATAAACCAGAAAAGCAGTTGCAAGCACTGCTGCTCCAGAGATTCCCCCAAGCCAAACAAGAAGAAGCCCTACCACAATGATATAGGCAAGCAAGAAGACTTGGTCCACTTTTTCTTTTGCATTGTCTGAGAAGGTAGCCACAGAACCTTCCCCGGATTTTCTGGCCTGAGGAAATCGAAGTACAGAAAGACCTGACAAGGCTCTGGATAAAATAAATCCTAGGGAGATTATTTTTATAGATCTGTCATTTACAGAAGAATAAATTCCAAGATCTGCCACTAAATATAGGCCGCAGGATATAATTGCAAAGGCTCCTGTATGAGGGTCCTTTAAAATCTCTAGTCTCCTCTCCTTAGGCTGGTAGGAGCTGATGGCATCCATGGTATCTAGGAATCCATCCATGTGAATGCCCCCGGTAATAAGAAATGGAAGCAAGACAAAAATCGACGTCCAAAAGCAGTTAGACAGGCTGCTGCCATGAAATTCTAGGGCTAGCATGAGATGATACATAAGCAGCATAGCTCCACCGATCACTGCCCCGATCAAGGGAAAAAAGCACATTGTATGAGCCATATTTTCCTTAGTCCAATCTGCTTTTGGCATAGGAATTCTGCTATACATTGAAAAAGATATTTTAAAACTATTCCACCATCTATTGATCATGATTATTCCCGCTTATTTCTTTTCTAGCCATTATGGGGTCCCTGGCTTTCCTTGATTTTTATAGGGATCCCATATACTACTTCCGTCACTAAATCTGCCTGCTTGGCCAGAGCCTGATTGATTTTTCCAAGAAGCTCTTGATAAGTCCTAGTCTCTGCAGGATAGGCAATTCCATCTAAAGTCACCTCGTTGCTGACAATAAGAAGACGATCAGTCTGTTTTCTTAGGTTTTCCACCCCCAGTAGGACCTCCTCCAGCACCAAGTCTTCCCTCCTCATAGAACCATCCGGTAGGTAAAGCTCATTTGCCACAAGATTAGACATACACTCTAAAAGGATTCCGCCAAAATTTTGCCCTGTTTCCTGGAAAGCATTTAATTTCTTTAGATCCTTGTAACATTCTATTGTCAAAAAGCCTTTGGAAGAACGCATCTTCCTGTGCCTCTTTATCCGTTCTTTTGCTTCCTCTCCGTAGGGTTCCATAGTAGCTATATAAAGATAAGTTTCCTCTCTCTGGATAAGCCTTGACTCCTTATTTTCTTTACCGATCAGCCAGTTTTCTCCATATTCCGATTTTCCACTTCCGCTACCGCCGGTGATTAGATGAAGCATTTTCGTAATCCTCATAATCTTCCACATTAATATCTGAAAAAGTACTCATTTCCTCATAAACCTTTACTGCCATATCAAGAAGGGGGAGAAAGGCCACGGCTCCGGTACCCTCTCCCAGGCACAGGTCTCCATGAATTACCGGAGAAAGACCCAGGGTCTCTAAGACATAGCGGCTGGCCGGTTCTTTGGAAACATGGGAAGCCAGCATATAATCCCTAGTATGTTCACAGAGACCATAAGCCAAAAGAGCTGCAACCCCGGAAATAAAACCATCAAGAATTACCGGCACTTGATAAAGGGCTCCTCCTAGAAAAATTCCAGTAAGGGCAGCCAGGTCAAATCCTCCGATCTTAGACACCAGATCCACAGGATCTTTCTTATCTGGCTGATGCAAAGAAATAGCCTGCCTGATCACGTCTCTCTTTCTCATAAGCCCTGCATCATCAAGACCTGCCCCTCTTCCTGTCATATCCTCCACAGGAAGGTCAAGTAAGACGGAAGCCACTCCACTGCTGCTGGTGGTATTTCCAATGCCCATTTCTCCTGTAGCAATAATATTATAGCCCTGGTCTACTTTTTCCTTAACAAGGCCAAGGCCCGTAAGAATGCTTTCTATAGCCTCTTCTCTTGTCATAGCAGCTTCCTTGAGGAAATTGGCTGTTCCCCTTGCCACCTTTTTTTGAGGAACTTTAGTATCCACCACCATTCCCACATCCACCGGAAAAAGGTCCACTCCCACACTAGTACACATAATGGCAGCACTGGTAGTTCCTTTAAGGAAATTTTCCGCCACAATAGCCGTCACTTCCTGACCGGTCTGCGTTACCCCCTCTGCCACTACTCCATTGTCTGCACACATTACAAGAAGGGCTCTCTTATTTATATGAACAGAAAGAGACCTGGTCATTCCGGCAATCTTCATCACTGCATCCTCCAGCTTTCCTAAACTGTGAAGAGGCTTGGCAATGGAGTTCCAGCGTTTTTTTGAAGCCTCCACATAGGATGGGTCCAAGGGCTTGATCTGACTTATAAGTCTTACTAATTCTTCTTCTTTCTCACTCATAATTTCTTTCATCAACACTTCTTATCTCTATATTGTCTGCATGATATTGTCTGCATGATATCGTCTACATGCTTCTAAAAATGCTTTCGCAACTTTTATATTTCCTCCATAGGCCAAATGAGGATATCCAGCCAGTAAATTATCTTGACTTACCATACACTTCCAACTTCTCTCAGAAAGAGGTTTCCTTGCAAGAAAGGCCTCCCCACAATAGTCTGAGTCAAAATAATGAAATTCATGGACCGGGATTTCCCCCACATTTTTTCCAAAGACCTTGCCTCCTAAAAGGCTGGCATAGCCAAACCGCTTTAAAGACTTAGTGCTATAGGATTTCCCTTTTAAATAACCAACCATGGGATATGCCCTTCCTGAGGAATCCACAATTTCCTCCTGAAGATACATAAAGCCTCCACATTCGGCCATACAGGGAAGCCCTCCTCTTATAGCTTCACAGACCTCCAGGCGAAAAGATTTGTTGGCCGCAAGTTCCTTGCCGTAAAGTTCCGGATAACCACCATATAAAATAAGGCCATCCAAATCTTTTGGCAAGTGCCCATCATGAAGAGGGGATAGCTCTACCAGCTTTGCTCCTAATTTTTCAAGAATCTCCAGATTATCTTCATAAATAAAGCAGAAGGCTTCATCCCTGGAAATGCCAATTCGTAAGCTTTTGTTGCCAGGTCCATTTGCAAGTTTTTTTTCAAAATCAAGCTTGCTGCCCAAAGAAATTGCAGGATTCCCTGCTTTTTCCTCCCATGGGGCTTGTGCCATTTGAAGCAGACCCTCTACATCCACGGTTTTTTCCACCTGCTGTCCCAATATTTCAATTTTTTCTCGGATTTTATCCACTTCTCCGGGAAGTTTTAAGCCCAAGTACCTGCTTTCAAAATTCACATTCTCCATAAGGGGAAGATAGCCGTATACCGGGATCTGTAATTTGGACTCTACCATATTTTTAAGCCTGGGGTACATCATAGGGGAAATGCGATTAAATACGATTCCCCGAATCATACTTTCTTTTTCATATTCCAGAAAACCTTTAATCATGGGTAGCAAAGAAAGGCTTGCCCCCTTACCATTAATCAAAAGCACAACAGGGGTCTTGGTTATGGTGGCCACATCAAAGGCACTGGCCTCCGTAGAGATTCCTCCTAAGCCATCGTAATATCCCATGACCCCCTCTAGGATTGCCAGGTCTGAAGAAGTGGCATGGCTTTCAAAAAGATCTCTAACCCCTTCTTTTGTCCATAAAAAAGTGTCTAAATTATAGCTATCCACACCCAGCACCTGTCGATGAAACATAGGATCAATATAGTCTGGTCCACATTTAAAGGCAGTAGGGCGAAGGCCTCGATTTAAGACTGCCTGAAGAAGGCCGCAGGTAAATAAGGTTTTTCCACTATTACTAGCTGGGGCTGCGATCATAAGTTTCTTCACTTGTTTCACTTATTTTCCTTCCTTTCCTCTCCTTAACTGTCTAGACCAAGGCCAAATACAGAGCCCTTTATTCTTGGCTGCATAAGCTGCTTATCAGCCCAGCAATGTGAAGGCAATTATGTAGATGGGATTTTGCGCTTTCATTATGTGATAGTTTCCGATGCTACTGGCTTTTGTTATCTGTAACTCCAGAATCTCATCTTCTGTGATTGAAAATTCCTTACAGCATGCCAGGGCCTCTGAAAGAGTTTCTAGGGTTATGGCATTTATTACCACTCGTGCTTTAGCAGTCTTTTTTATAACCACTTGTAGAATTTCTTTTAGATGACCCTTACTGCCGCCAATGAATACAAGATCAGGAGCCGGAAGAGCTTCCATAGCTTCCGGTGCCATGCCTTCAATGACTGACAGGTTGTCCAGTTTGAATTTTCTGGCATTTTCTTTTATAAGTTTTACCGCCTCAGGATTGCATTCCACTGCATAGACCCTTCCCTTTGTAGTATGGAGGGCCGCCTCCACGGAAACAGAGCCTGTGCCGGCTCCTATGTCATATACAAGGGAATCCTTTTTTAAATGCATCTTTGCCAGGCTTACGCACCTAACTTCCTCCTTGGTCATAGGGACTTTTCCACGAAGAAATTCTTGATCCGGGATGCCAAAAGTCTCAGATATTTTTTCTGCCTTGGGATTTTGAATAAATAATAGGGACAGGCTTGTCTTTTCATCCCCCTCCATAACTCCAGCATATTCTTTCTTTGTCAATTCCATAATTTCTTCCGTTTCATAAGAAAGATCTAGGCCCAGATAAATTTTTAAATTTTCAAAGTTATAGTAGGCAAATTTATCCAAGAGGGTCCTTATACAGTCATTCGATCCTGCCAAGACAAAGGTCTTCTCATGGTCTCTTACTGCTCCGATTACATTTTCCTCCCGCCCATGTATACTTACAAAGGCTGCATCCTCCCAGGACACTCCAAGCTTGGCGGCAAAATATACCACCGAGGATATTCCCGGCAACATAGAAATTTCTACTTGCCGATTTTTTAAGCTTTCATCTTCTTCCAAGGCGATCTTTAGCTTTTTTGCCCCACTATAAAAGCCCACATCTCCGGAAAGAACTACTGCCACCTTCCGGTATTCCGGGTGATTGCGAATATAAGAAATAATCTCCTTTGGGCGGTATTCTTCTAGGTAGTCCGGCGGCTGCTGGTCTCCCGGCTCTAAGTCAAAATCCCCCTCCGGCTCCCCTTCCTCCAAAAGCTCCTGTCTAAGTTTTTCTGCCGCCTCCAGCATTCGACTGGCTCCTATTAGAAGGTCTGCCTCCAGACAGGTATTGATGGCCTCCAGACTAAAGCTGTCCAAAGATCCGGTTCCTATTCCTACAAGAGAAATTTTCGTCTTATTCATTTTGTTGTAAATAGGTCTTAAGTTCCTCATAAGTATAGCCTTTCTCTAGGTTTGGTCGCCCTACTACAAGCAAAGTAGTATTTGTCTCTGCTGCAGCCTGCCACTTCTCTTCAAAACCTCCGATGCTTCCTGATTCCTTTGTTACCATATAGGAGATTTGAAAATCCCGGAGCATAGCCTTATTCATTTCCAAAGAAAAAGGGCCCTGCATGCAAATCAAATGTCGTCCCACAATTCCTAGTTCATCACATTTATCTACCACTGTTTTCAAAGAAAGGACCCTGGCATATAGCCGGTCTTTATAGTCTGCAAGCCTTGTATAGACTTCCAGTTCTTTGCTGCCTGTGGTAGCTAAGATATTTCCACTTGTATGCTGCAAAAATTCCACAGCCTCAGTAAGGCTATTCATCCAAATCACCTGGCCTTCCCTGGAATTCTTCTCATTTAAGGATTTCCAAGCAGTATGAACAGCCAGGCTTTTCTCTCTAAGAAGACGCAAGTATGTCTTTTCCCGTCCGCTTTCCAGACAAGCTTTTTTTATATTTGCAGTTACCAGCTGAGCATAGGGGTGGGTGGCATCAATCACATAATCCGGCTCATAAGCCTGAAATAGTTTCTTCATAGCCTCTACATCCTGACGTTCATGGGAAATGGTTAAATTCTCATTTTCAGCAAGAAGACTTTCTCCATATTCCGTAGCCACACAGGCACGAACCCTAGCCCCTGCAGATAGAAGAAAATCTATAATCTCTCTCCCTTCTGTAGTTCCCCCATATACAATAATCTTTTTTTGCTTTAATGCCATGGACCAATCCTCTCTGTTTTTACCTTTTGTAGCCCCTAGGCGTAACCATATGTCCGCCAATCACCTTGGTATCCTTGTTTCCTACAAAGACTGTAGTAAACATATCCACCCTGGTATCTCTAAGGTCTTTTAAGGTCATGATCTGAAAGCTCTGTCCTTCTCTTGCAATATTTTGCACGATTCCACAAACCGTTTCGGGATTTTTATGCTGTAATAAGATATCACAAGCTTTCTCAAGATAGTCAAATCGTTTCTTACTGGAGGGATTATAGACGGCAATAGCCAAGTCAGCTGCAGCGGCGGAAAGCAGCCTCTTCTCGATAAGGTCCCAGGGAGTAAGTAGGTCGCTAAGACTTAAAATACAGCAGTCATGGCTTAAGGGAGCTCCAAGGACACTGCTGCCTCCTAAGGCTGCTGTCACTCCCGGAATCACTTCCAGGTCCACTTTCGGGTACTCTTCTCCCAGCTCATACATTAAGCTTGCCATGCCATAGATGCCGGAATCACCGCTGCATACCATGGCCACCTTTCTTCCTTTTTTTGCCTCCTCAAAGGCCATCTGGCACCGATCCACTTCCCTTCGCATGGGTGTAGTAAGGAAGTCTTTCTCAGGAAAATGCGGACGCAAGAGTTCTATATATACTGTATATCCCACAATAAGATCAACTGCTTCCAAGGCCTGTACAGCTCTTATGGTCATTTCTTCATAGGCCCCAGGCCCCATGCCAACTACATATATTTTACTCAATTTTTTTCTCCTGTCTTGTCTATCTATTTCCTATTTAATCGCCACTGCAAGAGTCACCCCATCAAGAGCCTGTTTTTTCACCAGAAGTTTTCCCTTTTTTCCGGTTCCCAAAAGGGCCGCCCTTTCACACACATTGTCCACCCCGGTAATACTTTTTACAAAGGCAGATGCGGTAAAACTTCCAGGCATCTTTTGTAATTCTTCCGAACTATAAAATTGTGATGGTATTTGGTATTTATGGCAAAATTCCAGGATTCCCTCTTCCTTGGCTTTCAAGTCGATGCTGCACAAGAGCCCAAGAGCTTCCATAGAAAATTCTGCCTCCTCCAGGCCTTTTCTAACAGCTCGTTCTATCTTAACACTATCTGTATTTTTTTTACAGCCAATTCCCAGGACCAAAGATTTTGGCACCAGTCTAAGAGCTTTTTGGTTCTCTTTGGACTTCTTAATTCCAATATAAAGGTCTGCCTGAGAAATCTCAGATGTAAAGGAAAGGTTCCTCTCACCCTCTAACTCTTCTTCATACTGTCCATCCAGATCCTTGTCCACGTAGATCTTTACTTCGTTTCCTGCCAATATTTTTGCAGAAATGTCTCTGGCTTTTTTTGAATCTGCAATCACCAATTGATGTTTCTTTGCAAATACATCCACTGCCCATTTCTCGGACAGATCTGTAGCTGTAGTAATAACAGGCTCCATGGAGTCTCCAAAAAAATCAGCAATTTTCTCTGCCAGTTCATTAGCACCTCCCACATGACCTGACAAAATAGGGATACAAAACTTTCCCAGTTCATCAATCACCAGCACAGCAGGATCCTTATATTTGTGTTTCAAAAATGGTGCTATACTTCTAACGGCAATCCCCACTGCCCCAACAAAAATCAATCCTTGGCAGAGGGCAAATTGTTCCTTTGTGATAGCGGATAAAGATTCTTCTCTATAAGAAGCATCTCCTCTCCATTTACTAAAC
>CAVAKZ010000004.1:37683-60124 GCA_963589425.1 Parabacteroides distasonis
GACTCTTTTGTAAGCTTCCCTGACTGGTCCGGGCCATTTTCAGAAGTCTCCAAACGATGGGCCAGCTTATTTGCGATATTTTTTCCGTTTTTTGTAAAGTAAATAATTGCAATTTTCATATTCAATGCGAATTTTTAGCTTCGCCTTCACTATCTATTTTTTCCTTGGCCTGCCGAAATTCTGTAGAAAAGCCGGGGTCATAAAGCTTCGACCGATCATAGCCTGTCTGTCTTACCACATCCCCTACAATAATCAGGGCAGTCTTTACAATACCATGAATCCTAGCCGTTTCCTCTAAAGTTTCCACGGTGCAAACATAGGCTTCTTCCTCAGGCCAACTAGCCTTATACACAAGGGCAGCCGGTGTTTCAGGCGAATATCCACCTGAAGTCAATTCCTTGGTCAACTCCTTTAAAAGCCCTGTGCTTAGGAAGAGAACCATAGTGGCTTTATGCCTTGCAAAAGAGGAGATAGTCTCCCTCTCCGGCACCGGTGTTCTCCCTGCCATTCTAGTAATCACCAGGCTTTGAGAAATATCCGGCAGGGTATATTCCATTCCAAGACTTGCTGCAGCCCCGCAAAACGCACTGACTCCGGGACACACCTCATAGGAAATCTTTCTTTCCTCTAAAAGATCCATCTGTTCACGGATGGCGCCATAGATACTTGGGTCTCCTGTATGAAGGCGCACCGTCATAAGGCCAGCTTCTTCAGCCTCAAAAATCACCTCTGCAACCTCCTCCAAGGTCATATGAGCACTATTATAAATCCTACACTCAACCTTTGCCTCTTTTAAAAGTTCTGGATTTACCAAGGATCCTGCATAGATAATAACATCCGCCTGCCTAAGAAGTTTTTGTCCTCTCACCGTGATAAGATCCAAAGCCCCGGGACCGGCACCAACAAAATAAACCATTCTATTTTCCATCCTTTACAAAAATAATCGTATAATAACCTGCCGTCTCCGGAAAATTTTCCAGGCCCTGATATATGGCTTCATTTTGCATGCAGCAATTTTCCACCATAATCAGCCGAGACTTCCTCTTGTTTCCCCCAGTATCAGGGGACCCCACACAGGCAAACTCTTCTGACAATATCTTTTTCAGATTAGCATATTCTCTTCCGGCCTTCATAAAAATTTTCATTCCCGAAAGTTTAAGGGCTTCCCTTACATCATAGGAAGCGGGAATAATGTGAATCTCTTCCTGTTTGCTTCCCAAATGCAGGCCTGCCTTTCCGGCTGCTGCCAGGAAAGAGGATATCCCATTAACGATTTCCACCTCATAACCCAGATCTTTGATTCTTTCATGGACATACATATAGGTAGAATAAATACTAGGATCTCCTAGAGTCAAAAAAGCCACATCCCGCCCTAGCTTTAAGACATCACTAATTTCTTTAACTGCCTGTCTATGGCTTTCTTCCAGCTTTTTTTCATCCTTAGTCATAGGCATAGCAAGTCCCAAAAGCTCCTTCTTAGAAAGGCCAATATCTATCTTTTGATTCAGTTGCTCCACAATGGCATAGGCCACTGTATCCTTTGGCTTCTTTCCCGGCACTGCCAGATACTTGCAGCCGGAAAGGAGGCTGACTGCCTTCAAAGTTATAAGTTCCGGATCTCCCGGCCCGATTCCAATCCCGTATAATTTTCCCGCCATGTAAACTTCTCTCTTTCTATAGCATCAATTCTTCAGCTTTCTCAGTCATTCCCAAAATACCATACACATTGGAAAAAGTAAGTGCCCCTACAGGAAAAGTTCCTGCCACCCGGTATTCCATGTGCTTTTTAACCCCTTCCAGCACATAGTGTACCAGCAATTTTCGTTGAGAAGAGCTGCATTTTGCCAGAGCATCATCGGTGGTAACTGCATTTAGAATTTCCACCAGCTGGTCTAGGGGAAGGCCTACCTTTATAGCTGCTGCTGCCAAAAGTTCCATCCTGCAGTCTGCCCACTTGGAGTGGGTATTCATAATTCCACCGGACACCTTCACAAGCTTTCCTATATGACCTACATAAACAAAGCCTTTGCAGCCAAGCTCCACAGCCATATCCAAGGTCTCTCCGATATAATTGCTGCAGGTTAGCACCTGGCTGGCCTTAATTCCATAGGTTTCTTCCAGGAAATGTAGCCCATAATTTCCGGGAGCTGCAATAAGATAGCCGGTTTTACTTTCCGAGAGTTTCATCCGCATCTCCACACGAATGGTATCTTTAATAGCCTGCTCACTCATAGGTTCCACAATCCCACTGGTACCTAATACTGAAAGGCCTCCCTTGATTCCAAGCCTTGGGTTAAAAGTTTTCGCCGCCAGGGCTTCCCCCTCCGGAATGGAAATTTCCACCTGAATGCCACCCTCATAAGCATAGGCCTCACAGGCTTCTTCCACCTCATTTCGAATCATGGACCTGGGAACCCGATTAATTGCCGCAACTCCCACAGGTTGGTCCAGACCTGCCTTGGTAACTCTCCCAATTCCAAGGCCGCCATCAATCACAATTCCAGGCTCTTTACTTTTAGTCACTTTACTGTAGACCAAGATTCCATTAGTAATATCCGGGTCATCTCCACTGTCTTTTTTCACAGCACAGCTAACACCAACCAGACACCCTTCCTTCTCTTGATCAGAAGTGTATTCAAAAGAAATTTCCCGAATTTCCAGGGTCTTATGCTGGCCCTTAGGAAGACAAATTTCTACCTTATGAACCTTTTTCCCTGTAAGTAACATGGTTATAGCAGCTTTTGTAGCCCCCTGGGCACAGGTTCCTGTGGTGTATCCACTTCTTAATTTGCTCAAATCAAACTCTTCTCCTGTCTCTTTTTTCGCTATGAAGATTATACACGAATTTGCTATCCCGGTCAAAGAGAGCAAGGCTCTAAGATCTGCCTTTAACCCACAAACAAAAAAGGACCTTCTAACACCCACTAGGGGTTGCTAAATGGCCCTTTATTCTAGTAAATTATATGATTTCTAAATCTGAATTTTCTGCATCTAGAGTTTCTACATCTCATCAGTAATAAACATAGCATCTCCGAAAGAAAAGAAACGATATCCTTTCTCCACCGCTTCCTCGTAGGCAGCAAGGACATGTTCTCTTCCGGCCAAGGCCGATACCAACATGATTAAGGTAGACTCCGGCAAATGGAAATTAGTAATGAGGCAGTCCAAGACCTTGAATTTGTATCCCGGATAAATAAAAATCTCTGTCCAACCGGAGCATTCTTTTAAATGTCCCGACTCATCTGCCGCTGATTCAATGGTTCTGCAGCTTGTGGTTCCTACACAGATCACCCGATGTCCCCCATCCTTGGATCGGTTGATCTTCTCCGCCTCAGAAGCCTCAATTCGATAAAATTCCGAATGCATATGATGCTCCAAAATATTGTCCACCTTAACCGGCCGGAAAGTGCCAAGACCTACATGTAAGGTAACATGAGCAATCTCCACCCCCATAGCCTTGATCTTCTCAAGAAGCTCCGGAGTAAAGTGAAGACCTGCTGTAGGAGCCGCCGCAGACCCGGAATGTTTGGCGTAAACCGTTTGATAACGGTTTTTATCCTCCAGCTGGTGGGTGATATAAGGAGGCAAAGGCATCTGGCCTAATTGATCTAGGATTTCCTCAAAAATCCCTTGGTATTCAAAATGGATCAGACGGTTTCCCTCATCCACCACATCGATAACCTCTCCTTTTAGGAGGCCTCCACCAAAGCTAACTCTGGCTCCCGGTTTCATTTTCTTTCCAGGCTTTACCAAAGTTTCCCAGATATCATTTTCCTTTCGTTTTAAGAGAAGGACTTCCACCTTCCCTCCTGTAGATTCTTTCTCTCCAATTAGTCTCGCAGGAATTACCTTGGTATCATTAATAACAAGGCAGTCCCCGGCTTTTAGGAAATCTGGGATTTCTCTAAAGACATGGTGGGCCGTCTCTCCGGTATTTTTATCTAGCACCAGCAATCTGGAACTGGAGCGATCCTCCAGAGGATCCTGGGCAATCTGATCCTCCGGAAGATTGAAAAAAAAGTCTTCTTTTTTTAACATCTTATTTTCCCCAGGTATCTGCTATTTACGAAGCTCGATACCCATTCCTTCTAATTCTGTAAGAATCTTCTCCATTGCAGCAGACACATCAGCCTCTTCAAGAGTACGATCCTTTCCACGGAATACAATAGAGTATGCCACAGATTTAAAGCCTGCCTTAATCTGGGCTCCCTCGTAAAGGTCAAAGAGGTGATAGCTTTCTAAAAGCTTTCCGCCACGTTTCTCGATGACTTCTTCTACCTGACCTACCATAATGGATTTTGGCATTACCATACTAATGTCACGGGTTACAGCCGGGAACTTGGCAATTCCTGTATATTTTCTATCAAAAGTAGCTCTCTCTACAATCTCCGGCATATCTAAAACTGCAACATAGGCTCTGGTTCCAATATTATAGTTGTCTGCAACATCTGGATGAACTTCTCCCAAATAACCGATAACAGTTCCATCATAGATAATATTTGCCTGTCTTCCCGGATGTAAGAAATTCTTTCCTGCCTTTGGATCATAGATTTCTTTCTCGTGCAAACCTACTTTCTCAAGGAACTCTTCCACTACACCCTTCATGCTGAAGAAGTCTCCTTCCCCATACATTCCCAAAGTAAATTGCATACGCTCTTCAGGAAGTTCTGTAAGAGGAAGAGCTTTTGGCAGATAAACATTTCCAAGCTCATAAAGCCTTACATTCTTATTTCTACGGTTGTAGTTGGTTGCAAGTGAGGTCAGCATACCATTTAAAGAAGTCGTTCTCATAACTGAGTAATCTTCTCCCAATGGATTACTAATAGCAATGGCCTGGCGAAGCTTGTCATCTGCATCTAAATTTAATTTATCAAAAACCTTAGGACTCTCGAAAGAGTAGCACATTCCCTGGCTAAATCCACAGAATTCTGCAATATCTCTTGCCACTTCCTCCACACGAAGTTTAAATGGAAGCTTACCTGTAGTAGCCTCTCCACTTGGTAGGGTGGTTGGAATCTTGTCATATCCGTAGAATCTTGCCACTTCCTCTGCCACATCAGCCGGGCGGAGAAGGTCCTGTCTAAAGGTAGGTGCAATCACCTCATTTTTCTTCGGATCATAGGCAAGTTCAATTCTCTTAAAGTAAGAAAGCATATCCGCCTTGGAAATATCTGTTCCCAAAAGCTTATTCACTGCATTTTCATCAAATGGAATGTGTACCGGCTCTCTCTTTACCGGATATACATCTACCATGCCGCCTACAACCTGGCCAGCACCCATCTCTTCTACCAGCTGGCAAGCCCGGTTAATTGCCTCTTCTGCATTGTTTGGATCCAGACCCTTGTCAAATTTAGCAGAAGCATCGGTACGAAGGCCTACCTTCTTGCTGGAACGGCGAATATTAGTTCCGTCAAAGCAAGCTGCCTCAAAGAGCATGGTCTTTACATCATCAGTGATCATGGAGTTTTCTCCACCCATGATACCTGCGATACCTACAGATTTCTCTCCATCGCAGATCATAAGAACATCTTCGTTCATCTGTCTTTCCTGACCATCTAAGGTAGTAAATTTTTCATCTGCCTGGGCATTTCTTACAATAATCTCACGGCCTGCAATGGTATCCAGATCATAAGCGTGCATTGGCTGACCATATTCTTCCATTACATAGTTGGTAATATCAACTAAATTGTTAATAGGACGGATTCCCACGGAAGCCAGTCTTCTTTGCATCCACTCCGGGGATGGGCCGATCTTGATATTTTTTACCACTCTTGCACAATATCTGGGGCAAAGCTTTTCATTTTTAACGGTTACCTTAATATAATCATTTACATCTTCTTCATTTCCGGTCTTTGTTACCACCGGTGGGCAGAAAGTTTTATTAAATGTAGCTGCCGCCTCTCTTGCAATACCAATGACACTATAGCAGTCCACACGGTTAGAGGTAACCTCATACTCAAATACAGTATCATGAAGTCCCAAAACTTCCACTGCATCTGCTCCTACTTCCACGTCATCATGGAAAATGTAGATTCCCTCTTCCGGAGCTTCAGGATACATGTCGCGGGTAGATCCTAACTCTTCAATAGAGCACATCATTCCGAAACTCTCCACTCCACGAAGCTTGCCCTTTTTAATTTTAATTCCGCCTTCTACCTTAGAGCCGGCCTCGTGACCTCCGGCCACGCGACCACCTACCAAAACTACAGGAACCTTAGCTCCCTCAAATACGTTCTGAGCACCTGTAACAATCTGAATAGTCTCAGTTCCTACATTTACCTGGCAGATCACTAATTTATCTGCATCTGGGTGTTTTTCAATCTTCTCAATCTGTCCTACCACAATTTTCTCAAGATCTGCATCTTGTTTTTCATATCCTTCTACTTTGGTTCCGGACAATGTCATTGCATCCATATATTCCTGGGCTGTCACGTCAAGCTCCGGAACATAGGCTTTTATCCATGATAATGATGTATTCATACTTTACTCCTTTATCTCCTGTTTATATATCCCTGGCTGATTGCTAAACGTTCAAATTCTTCATGGACTATCCTTGTTTTGCAATCATCTATGCCTATATGTTCATTTTATCGCTAGAACTGCTTTAAGAACCGGATATCATTCTCATACAGCAGGCGCATGTCGTCAATTTCGTATTTTAGTAGGGCAATTCTCTCTAATCCCACACCAAAGGCAAATCCGGTATATTCTTCTGGGTCGATTCCGCACATTTCCAACACATGGGGATGTACCATTCCACAACCTAAAATTTCGATCCAGCCTTCACCTTTACAGAAACGGCAGCCTTTTCCGCCGCACTTAAAGCAGGATACATCTACCTCTGCACTTGGCTCTGTAAATGGGAAATGATGGGGACGGAATTTTGTCTTGGTCTCCGGTCCAAATAATTCTTTTGCAAATTCTGCCAAGGTTCCCTTTAAGTCTGCAAAGGATACATTCTTATCAATAACCAATCCCTCGATTTGGTGGAAGGACGGTGAGTGAGTTGCATCCACTTCATCAGAACGGAATACACGTCCCGGAGAGATCATTCGAATCGGAAGCTGTCCTTTTTCCATTACACGGGCCTGTACAGAAGATGTCTGGGTACGAAGCACAATGTCTTTGTTAATATAGAAGGTATCCTGCTCATCCTTAGCCGGATGGTCTGCCGGAATATTTAACTTTTCAAAGTTATATTCATCATATTCCACTTCCGGTCCTTCCACTACTTCATAACCCATTCCTGTAAAGATTCTCTCTACTTCTTCTAAGGCAATAGTGTTTGGATGACGATGGCCTACTAAGTTTTTCTTAGAAGGTAAAGTAACATCAATCACTTCCTGTTTTAACTTCTCTTCTCTTACGGCACGCTCTAATTTTGTCTTGCTCTCTTCTAACAAAGACTCAATAGCTGCTCTGGTCTCATTTACCATCTGTCCCACCTTAGGTCTCTCCTCCGGTGCAACATCCTTCATTCCCTTTAATACAGCGGTAAGTTCTCCCTTCTTTCCAAGGAACTTTACTCTGACATCATTTAAAGATTCCAGGCGATCCGCATTTTCAATGGCGGCGATAGCTTCATCTTTGATGTTTTGCAACATGTTTTTCATATTCGTTTTTCCTTTCCTGTAGGTTTTTTCGTATAAGCGATCTAGGAACGAAGTGTCCTATTACATAAAAAAGGACCCGTCCCTAACTAGGGACGAGTCTTATATACCCGTGTTACCACCCTGATTCATATAGTCCTCAGACTCTATGCACTCATTGTCTGCGTAACGTGCAGCTTACGTCATTCTCTACTACTTCTTAATACAAGATTCAAAAATGCAGTTCACGTGGGAAGTTCAATTATCATCTGAACCAAAGGGAACTTACAGCCGGTGATTCCCTCTCTCTGCTGGAAAATCATAATCTTAAAACACGATCATTACCTTTTTCTTCATACGTTAACAATTCTATCATATGAAGAAAATATGTCAAGGCATTTTCCTAGAGGTTTTCTTCAAAAACAGCCTTTAAAGCTGCAATTGCCTCATCCTCATCAGCACCCTCTGCAGTTACTGTAACGGTCTCTCCCTGCTTAACACCAAGAGACATCAGCATCATAAGCTGGGTCAGTTTCTTTGTGTTACCATCTTTTGTAAGGGTACACTCAGAAGTAAACTTCTTAGCTTCTTTTGCAAGTATACCTGCCGGTCTTGCGTGAATTCCCAACTCATCCTTAATTGTGTAATCAAATGTTTTCATTGAACCAATCTCCTTTTTATTTATATTTATTCTTAGATCCTCGTAAAAGAATCTAACAATCAATCATTGGTCTCAGCTTCGATCAGACGTTCCAAATGCATAGCAAGATATCCAATTTCCACATCTGAAATAGGAAGCTTCAAACTTCTTTTCATCTGTCTGCAAATCCGCTCAGCCGACAGATAGGCCCCCGGAAATTTTACAGACATATAATCATTAATATTCATCTTAAGTTTCTCGCCCTTTAATGCCCTTGCTAACATATAGCGCACATGATTCATAAGACGATTATATCCCAGGGAAAGTACATCTATAGAGTGACCTGTCTCCTGCTCGACTAAAGAAATGCATTCTCTTACAGTTCTTGCAATTTCCATAGCCTGAGATACATTCTCATCCATTATAGCCGCATGAACATGAAGAGCCAGATAGCCAATCTCATGTTCATCGATGGCTAGCGAGAGCTTCTCCTGCAAAAGTTCTTTTACACAGGAGGCCACCTTATACTCTTTATAGAACATCACACGAATATCCTCAGTGAGAGGATTACTGATCTGTTCTCCATGCTGCATTCGTCGAATAGCGAAATCCAGGTGATCTGCCATAGGAAATAGGATAGACCGATCTACCTTTCCAAACTCCTGTTCTCCGCGGTTTAACACCTCGTTGGCTAGTTCCAGACAAAGAGGAGAAACCGTTGCCACAATGTCTTTTGCATCTCCACGCTCTGTAAGCTCCCTTAAAGAGTATACCTTAGCATCTGCCGGAAGTTCAATGGCCTGCCCAACTTTTTTCCCAAAAGCCACTCCTTTTCCCATAACCAAACAGTCCTGATTTTGTTCACCTGAAAGTCCCATAAAAGAATTATGATTTAAAATTCTCTCAATTCTATACAGCATAATTTCCCCCTGCCAGCAACTTTATTCTAGGATTTCCACCTCAAAGAGGGGATCTCCTGCCTCTACATTGCCTTCTCTCAACAAGTGAATTCTCTGATTATCCTCAAGTTCCGTACAAAGAACCGGAGATGTAAGGGATGGGGCATGAGATTTTAAATACTCTAAATCCAATTTTAACATTGGCTGGCCCTTCTTTACTTTCTGACCGCTTTCCACCAGAACTTCAAATCCTTCACCATTTAAGTTTACAGTATCGATTCCCATATGAATCAAAAGACTAATCCCGGAATCTGTTACAAATCCTATAGCATGCTTGGTATCAAATACAAAGGCAACCTCTCCATCCTCCGGCGCTTTCACACAAGGATCCTCAGGAGTTACCACGGCTCCGTCTCCCATCATTCTCTCTGCAAAAGCCTGGTCAGGAGTAGTAGATAAATCTGCTGCCAAACCTGTAATAGGACTGCTAATCAGAATACGATCTACAACTTTTTTTTCGCCGACTGGGACTTCCGTTTTTACTTCTACCGAGGAAGCCTCTTCCTCGGTAGTTTCCAATGTATCCGGAGCAGTTTCAAGGTAATCCTCTAAATTTGCTTTAATCACCGTAACATTTGGTCCGTAAATAACCTGTACGCCCTGGCCTCTGTGAACCACGCCAGAAGCTCCGGTAGATTTTAAGAGTGCATCATTTACAAGGTATGCATTGTGTACAGTACAACGAAGGCGGGTAGCACAGCAGTCTACATCGGAAATGTTCTTCTTTCCACCAAGACCCTTAGTAATCTTCTCACTTAAAGGATCTGTACTGTCAGAACCAGCTTCACTATTTTCTGCCTCTTTTCTTGCATTGACATCTGCCTTAGTATAAAGCTTTGTCTCCACATCGTCATCCTCACGGCCAGGAGTCTTAAAATCAAATTTCAAGATCATAAACTTGAAAATGAAATAATACAGGAAGAAGTAAATGATTCCCACAGGAATCACACGAAGCCAGCTGGTTTTTTCGTTTCCCTGTAAAATACCAAAGAGGAAGAAATCAAGGAAACCACCAGAAAAGGTAAGTCCTACTGCAATATTTAAGATATGCGCAATCATGTAGGCACTACCAGCAAGTACTACTTGAACTGCAAATAAGGCCGGAGCCACAAAAAGGAAGGAAAACTCCAAAGGTTCTGTAATTCCTGTTGCCATACAAGCTAAAGCCGCTGACAAAAGCAAACCGCCTGCAGCTTTCTTTTTCTCAGGCTTTGCACATTGATACATAGCCAGAGCTGCTCCCGGAAGTCCAAAGATCATAAAAATAAACTCTCCGGAAAAATATCTGGTAGCATCTGCACTAAAGTGGCTAACATTTGCAGAATCTGCTAACTGCGCAAAGAAAATATTCTGTCCTCCCTGAACCATCTGCCCTGCCACTTCCATGGAACCTCCAACAGCAGTCTGCCAGAATGGCATATAGAATACATGGTGAAGACCAAAGGGAATCAAAGCCCGCTTAATCAGTCCAAAGATTAAGGTCCCTACATATCCGGATCCTGTAACAAGGCCACCTAAAGCATAAATTCCATTCTGTACCACCGGCCATACAAAGTACATTGCAATTCCCACAAACATATACACAAGGGTGGAAATAATAGGCACAAAACGGGTTCCTCCAAAGAAGGCCAGGGCTGCCGGAAGCTGAATCTTATAGAAACGGTTGTGGAGGGCTGCAACCCCAAGTCCTACAATAATACCACCAAATACGCCCATCTGCAGAGATTGAATGCCACATACCGAAGTAATGGTTCCATCCAGCACGCTCTCAGCAATCTCACCATTTTCCAGGATATCCCCTGTTACATTTAACATAGCATTAATGGCTGTATTCATAACAAAGAAGGCAATTACAGATGCAAGAGCTGCTACTTCCTTCTCTTTTTTTGCCATACCAATGGCAACGCCGATTGCGAAAATCAAGGGCAAGTTATCAAAAACTGCACTTCCTACACTGTTCATAATAACCAGTAGGGAGTGAAGAATGGTTCCCTCTCCCAGAATACCGGTCAATCCATAGGTTTCAATGGTTGTAGCGTTGGTAAATGAGCTTCCGATTCCCAACAAAAGTCCTGCCACCGGAAGGATTGCGATTGGAAGCATAAAACTTCTTCCCACACGCTGCAAAACGCCAAAAATTTTGTCTTTCATGTGTCTTACTCCTTTTACTTTTTTCCTCTTATGTATGAAAGCCTTCCTTTGCTTCCGGCTTCCTGAAACGAAAAAAAGGGCATTAACATACATAAACACTGATTGCTATGTATAGTTAATGCCTCCTAAAATCGAGTAACACACTATATCTGCCAAAACCTTAGCACAGGTATCCTATACCTGTCAACTAATTTTTTATCCTAGCTTCTGTTTCTTGCTGACTGGCAGGTATACATATTCTAATCGACTGTACATGTTTCCGCCTGTGCAAAATTGAGCATAATTATTACGTACAATAGACAACCCCGGATCCTCATACTCATCTGTTCCCTTATACTCTAAGACTCCATCTTTGTCATAACGAATGTCAATGGCTTTATCTTCCACTTCCAGAACTCGTTCTCCCTCCGCATTTACTTCCGGCAAATCCGCTAACCAGTAGAAGCTTAAATCCGAAGCCCCCTGCATCTGGTCAATCAATTTGTTAAGGCTTACCGTTTCAGCATTTTCCTTCAAAGGATCATGCATAATCACATCTTCTCCCTTGCAGCCGTAAATAACCCGGTAATGTCCCTTAAAAAGCACTGCTATAGGACCATGGCTCTTTCCGATGGCTTCTTTTGCCATATTCTGAATTCTTTTCTTCAGTTCATTCTTACTTGGCAAAATACCAAAGAATATCTGCTTCATCATGGTATCCGGTGCAAGTTCTGCTAATAGGTTGGCATGATTTGCAATATCAAGAGCACAGTTCATATTCTGGTGGTAGCTGGAATTATAGTTAATCTTAGTGTCTGCTTCAAATCGGTGACTACGAATATCCGTCTGGTTCACTTGGTAACCTCGATACTGGAGCATAGCCGCCATAGCCACAGACCAACAACCCTGACCAGTATTCTGCTTTGTTGTCTCAAATCCTTTCAAGACATACTTTCCTTTTTTCTCATTAACCTCAAAGGTTTTTCCCTTTTTATAAGCTTCCACCGGACCTTGTTCTCTAAGCTTTTTCAATCGCTCCTGGGCCTCTATTCGATAATTAATATGCTTCTCTAGATATACATAGATTTCATCATACATAGGATCGTGACCTTCTTTATCCAGATAATGTTCCCTATAATATGTCAGATAAGCCTTAAGAACTTCTGGTTTGTTGGAATCAAAAACATTAAAATCATAGGTTTCAAAAAGCCCTTTTTCCTTGCGTTTTTCCTCTAGATATTGATTTGTCTTTACCACCTCGTCATTCATAAATTCATAATAAGAGAAACATTCCGGATACTTCTGCCAGGTTTCTTCGATACCCTCTTGTCTTGCAGACCGAAAAGCAACTTTTGCTTTCTCAATACGGTCTTTATTCTTCTCATCCGTATTTAGTTCCTGTTTAAACTGCTCGATCTGGGTTTTGACCCTTTTTGCATCCTCTTTATCAATCATACCGGTTTGTTCAGCCGTGACCTTCATTGCTTGGGCGAAAGCCCCAGCCACTGCCTGGACTGCATATTCGAGAAAAAGGGATTCATCCGTATTTTTTAGAAAGTCCATCCCAAATTCTTCTTTTCTAATTAATGTAAGAGAAAAACTGGCAATGTCCGAGACCGCTCCCATATCCTTAAGCAAACCATTTTTTGTCATTTCCTTACGAATCTGCAGCCACTCCTTATCCATGTTCTTGTTTTTCTTCTGAATTCTTGCTTCCAAATAAGTCTTGAGATTCTTATAAATTCCCAAAAAATATTCCGCCCGCTTGCATCCATAGGGTATATAAGTATGTTCTAAATCCAGCTTACTCATTTGCTTATAAAGTGTCTGATAGGGTGATTCTGGTTTTTCTTTCTTTTCTACTTTTTTCTCTACTTTTTCCTCCTTTATCTCTTCTGGATCATTCAGTATTACAAAATCCTCATCCTCTTCTACATAGAAATTGCTTTCCTTCTGATGCTTTTCCTCCTGCAGGTATTGCCGGTATTCCTGCTGCATACTATCCTGCTGTAAGATAAGGCGAGCCACCAGTGCATCTACTGCCAGTCTCTGTCCATAAAACTTTGCATATTCACTCCTCTTTAATCCTCTTAAATTAGCCCCCTCCTGACGAATCATAATGCCAAGCTCATCCTCCATACTCTCTAGCAAAGCACGGTAATACAAAAGTTTCTGAATCTTCGGGTGCTTTCTTTCCAGAAATTTCATTGCATCACTTAACTCCCCACCATCTCCCAAAATAGTATGAAGGCTTGTTCCTACAGTTTTTTTCGTCTTCACATCCAATTTTGGTCTTTCATCCCTTTTGCAAGACTCTAAGGCTCCCTTATAGAATTTATAAGCTTCTGTTTCTGGCAAAAGCATTTCCGTCTGCACCAACCCGTCAGCGGCATAAAGATCAAGTGCTTGAAAGACCTCCTCAACATCCTGGATATTGGTTTGTTCCTTTTTTCCTTTTCTTCTATTTAGATCCTGAATTACATTAGTGCTCATATCCTGAGCTGCAGCCATTCCCCCCCGATCAAAAAGAAAGTCATGCTGCTCTTTAAGCTCTTCCAATTCTGCTTTTTTTCTTTCTTTATAGCGATTCTTCTTCCAGATTCCCGATGGTGGATTCTTAATCTTTCTTTGAATTTCTTCCTCCTTCCCCATCTCTAAATGATAAAAATCTGCCAGTGTCTGTTGTTTGTCATCCTTCATAGCCTGCAAACGCTCTGCCACCAGTTCCGTTTGCCTTTTCTTTTTCGTAAATAATCCCATATAGTTTCCTCCTATATCACCCTTTTATCACTTTCTCTCTTTTACAACCACTTGTCTCCTGTGATCACACACTTCCATGCAATCTCTTTCTCCGGAAAAATATGGTCTGCTAACTGTAAAACTGTAGAATCCATGCAGACAAATTCCAATTTTTTCCATCCTTTTCTTTCTTGAAGGCTTAGGCCCACCGACTGAATCAAGCCGATAAAATCCATCTGGTGCTTTTTCTCCACATAACATAGCTGAAATCCATATACCTTTTCTTCGGTAGCTTCTAAGAGGGCCACTCCTACAATCTGCCCTCCAGATACTAAGACCTTGCTTACTCGTCCATCAGCACTGCGGTAATCTGCGCGGCTCACCAGATAATTCCCTCGCCTCTCACAAGCCTCCAAAAATGAAAAAAGCTCTGCAGATTTCAAATCTCGCAGGGAATACACCTTAGAGGATATTCTTTTTTCTCCTCCAACATACCGTGGCTTCGTAAAAACTACAGCCTTTTCAAACTGTTCCCTTGTTATCTGTACACTGGCTATCCGTTCAAAATGAAGGCGAAAAAAGTAATTTGTCAGCATAAGGGCCATCAAGTGCCCCTCCTTACTGTCTCCGTCCAAATCCATGGATAGGGAAATGGCTCCTGCATTCTTTGCTGCTGTTACAGCTCCCTGAAGAAGGGCATTTCCATAACCCCGTTTCCGATAGTCTGAATCTACATATAGCCAAGTCACTACCCAATCTACATCTCGCTTCATCAATATAGCCACTCCGGCCAAAATCTCCTTGGAGAAACATCCAAGGACCAGGGTCCCTTGGCGAAGAATCTCATGAGGCACTAAGGCTTTAGCCCATCGAAGTTCCTTTCCTGTCAGATTTTTTATCTGCATCATCCTATCCCGTACCTTTCTATCCTATTGATTCGATTTTTGCTTATATAGTATTATACTATATTTCTATATGAAGGTATAAAAAAAGAAATGCTTAATTTTTGAGCATTTCTTTCAAAATTATGAAAATGTCATTCTATGCTTCCTTTGATTTTGAAGAGAAAAACATGTCTTCCGCTCGGACATTCACCTCTCCCCCAAGAAGGATACAATACATACAAAAATACATCCACAAAAGCACCAATATAATCGTGGTAAGACTTCCATACATGGTAGAAAATCCTGTGAAAATATCCAAGTAAACGGAAAAGATCCAAGACACCACCATCCATCCCACAGTAGCAAAGACAGCTCCCGGAATCTGGCTTAAAAATTTACACTTTCTATTGGGAAGAAACTTGTATACGATCAAGGTAAAAAAGATCATAATCACCGAGGTGATCATAGATCTAAGTCCTAAAATCTTGCGATAGGCATCTGCCACAAAGGGAAGATACTTCCCGATAAATACATTCAAGGTATTACCGAAAACTGCAAGTACCAAAAGTATAATAATTACCATAAGCATCATTACGGTATATACAGTGGCCCGGATTCTAAGGATCACATAGTTACGAGTCTCCACACAGCTGTATACATTATTCAGTCCGGTAGTTAAAGCCAGAACACCCTTCCCTGCAGCCCACAAGGTTACTAAGAGGGTCAAAGGCACCATGGCCAAAGACTGACTATAGACCTGATTTACAATAGAGGTAATGAGGGAAGTGACTGTAGATGGAAAGAGCTGAATCACTGCCGTCATAATATCCGCCTTAGTAAGTGGAGTATATTTCACCATAGTGAGCAAGAGCAAAATAATCGGAAACAAAGACAGCATCAAAAAATAAGAGGTCTGCGCCGCATATGCTCCCACGTGGTGGCTGGATATGCCGGATGTAATATCCGTAATTTGTTCATATATTTTTCTAATTGTTTTCATAAGCTCTCCTAAACATTCGAAGCCTATTTTACACAAAAAGTATAATTTTGTCTAGTTTTCCTCCTATATAAAAAAAGGAGCCACCAAAAGGTAACTCCTCCATATTCTTTCTTTAGGCCCAGGATGCCGGTTTCTGTATTTTGACTCCTAGCCTCAGCTAGGTGGGTGTCCGCATTCGCTTTTTTGTCTTCCTCTGCGCAATGAAGGCTTGACATATTACGAAGATTTAAGAGTCCCGTTTAAAGTATTGTAGGTTCAAAATAACAGAGGTTATCGCACACCCCAGGTATCTAAAAGCATTATAACTCATTTACAGGAAATTTACAATTCTATAATATACCAAAATATTTTTTGTTTATTTCCCTGATCTTCTTGGTATACCAAATCAGAGAAACTGCTGCTAAAGCAAGCAGGATCCAATAAAGCATAGCCAATCCGCCATACTGTGTATTGTAAATATCCACAAGGGAATAGAGGGTAACTACAGCTCCCAGCACAAATAGGGGAACCTGGGCTTCCCTACAATATCCTTTTAGGTCCATACATGTCTTAAGATCCACCTTTTTTGCCATAACCAGGGACTCTTTGACCTCTCCCTTAAATCGCATCAGACCGGCCCCGTAGAGGCAATAGAGTCCGCATACCAGGGTGATGATCCCAATAATATTGGTCATTTTTCTCTCCTTCTAAAATCTATAATCCAAGAACAGATTTTACAGTAGCTTCCATCTGGTCTACGTCACACTCTAGATTATGAAGAATCTTTGCATCCATAATATCCTTGATAGCCTGTGGAAGCTCAACTCCTGCTGTCTCTTTTAAGGTATCCATAAGCGCCAATTCATCTGCATTCTCGTAAGAAGGATCAATAGAAGTCATAACACTCTTTACAAATTTGAATGGGCTTGCTGTAGAAGCAACCAGGCACTTCTTATCCAGTTTTTCTTCTTTCTTTAAGGAATCGCAAACATAGGCTGCCACTGCAGTATGGGTATCCATTACGTATCCGGTCTTCTTATATACATCATGGATCATCTGAGAAGTCTGAGCCTCTGTGGCATATCCTGCCTCAAAGTCTGCAAGTTTCTCCTTCATGGCATCTGTTACTGCATACTTGCCATCCTGCTTTAACTCCTGCATAAAAGCATCTGTCTTTTCAGAATCCTCTCCTGTAATCAGATAGATCAGACGCTCTAAGTTGCTGGAGATCAAAATATCCATAGAAGGAGAGGTGGTTAAAATAAAGTCACGATTTCTATCATATGTTCCTGTTTGGAAGAAATCGAAGAGAACTTTATTTTCATTGGAAGCACAAACCAATTTCTCAATAGGCACTCCCATGTTCTTTGCATAATATGCAGCTAAAATATTTCCGAAATTACCGGTAGGAACTACTACATCGATTAATTCTCCCGCCTGAATCTCTTCATGAGCTAAAAGCTTTGCATAGGCATATACATAGTAAACTACCTGAGGTACTAAACGTCCGATGTTAATGGAATTTGCAGAAGAGAACTGATAGCCCTTCTTTCCAAGTTCCTCTGCCAAAGCCTTGTCCTCAAACATAGCCTTTACTCCGCTCTGGGCATTATCAAAGTTGCCGTGAATGGCCACTACATCTACATTGGCTCCCTTCTGGGTTAACATCTGAAGCTCCTGAACCTTGCTGACACCATTCTTGGGATAAAATACAATAATTCTGGTACCCTCTACATCTGCAAAACCTGCCATGGCTGCCTTTCCTGTATCACCGGAGGTAGCTGTAAGAATCACAATTTCATTTTCTACCTTGTTTTTCTTAGCAGATGTTGTAAGCAAATGAGGAAGAATGGACAGGGCCATATCCTTAAATGCAATAGTAGCACCGTGGAATAATTCCAAATAATAAGTGCCATCCACCTTTGCGAGAGGAGCAATCTCTTGGGTGTCAAACTTGCTGTCATAAGCCTTGTTAATACAAGATTTTAATTCCTCTTCTGTAAAATCTGTCAAAAACTGTTTCATAACCAGGTAAGCAATCTCCTGGTAAGATTTGTCCTTTAATTCCTCCATAGACACATCCAGACTTGGAAGGGTCTCCGGAACGAACAATCCTCCATCCGGTGCCAATCCTTTCAGAATTGCCTGGGATGCAGTAACCTTTAACTCAGAATTTCTAGTGCTCTTATACTGTAGATTCATGTTCTCTCTCGCCTTTCTGATTAAACTTGGAAGCCAATAACTCCCCTAAGATTTCGGGTATCCTTTTTCAACTATTTATTGTTCTTGTGATTTACGTAATTTACCAATCCACCCTCAGTAATAATGTTCTGCATAAATGGTGGAAATGGCTGGCCCTTAAATTCAGTTCCCTTGGTACGGTTGTAGATCATTCCGCTGTCAAAATCAACCTCAACCTCATCTCCTGCCTCGATACCTCTTGCAGCTTCCACACACTCAATAATAGGAAGTCCGATATTAATAGCATTTCTATAGAAAATTCGGGCAAAAGTCTCTGCGATTACGCAGCTTACTCCAGCGGCCTTTAAACACAGTGGTGCATGTTCTCTTGAAGAACCGCATCCAAAGTTTTTGTTGGCTACGATCAAATCTCCCGGCTTTACCTTCTCAGCAAAGCTTGCATCAATATCTGCCATAGCATGGCTTGCAAGTTCCTTGGCGTCAAAAGAGTTTAAGTATCTTGCTGGGATAATTACATCTGTATCTACATTATCTCCATATTTAAATACATGTCCTAAAGCTTTCATTATCTAGCACCTACTTTCTCTGGATTTGCAATATATCCGGCAATGGCGCTGGCTGCTGCCACTTCCGGGGAAGCCAGGTAGATCAAGGAATCTACATGTCCCATTCTACCTACGAAATTACGGTTGGTAGTAGATACACACTTCTCACCAGCTGCCATAACCCCCATGTGTCCTCCCATACAAGGTCCGCAGCTTGGAGTATTCACCGCACAGCCTGCATCTACAAAAATTTCCATAAGACCTTCTTTAATACACTGCTTGTAAATCTTCTGAGTAGCAGGAACCACCATAACTCTCACATCATGGTGAACAGTCTGACCCTTAAGAATCGCTGCAGCTCTTCTCATATCCTCCATACGACCATTAGTACAAGAGCCAATGACAACCTGGTCAATCTTAATAGGCTCCATAGCCTCGATCTCATCGATGGTCTTTGCATTTCCCGGAAGATGTGGGAATGCTACTGTTGGACGAACCTCGGAAAGGTCAATCTCTACTACCTGGTCATAAACTGCATCCTCATCAGCCTCATATACAGCATATTCCTTCTTGCAATGCTCTGCTAAATATTTCTTAGTCTTTTCATCTACTGGGAAGATACCATTTTTTGCACCAGCCTCGATAGCCATGTTGGCAATGGTAAAACGATCTGCCATAGAAAGATTTGCAATACCTTCTCCGGTAAATTCCATAGACTTATAAAGAGCTCCATCTACACCAATTTTACCGATAATATGGATAATCACATCCTTACCACTGACATACTGGCTTGGCTTTCCTGTTAAAACAAATTTAATAGCACTTGGCACCTTAAACCATGCCATTCCTGTGGCCATGCCTGCCGCTACATCTGTAGTTCCCATTCCTGTAGAAAATGCTCCCAAAGCGCCATATGTACAGGTATGAGAATCTGCTCCGATAATCAAATCTCCTGCAGTTACCACACCGGCCTCTGGAAGGATGGCATGCTCCACACCGGATTTTCCCTGCTCAAAATACCAGGAAAGTCCCTGTTCTTTGGCATACTCTCTGATAGCCTTGGAGTTCTCTGCTGATTTAATATCTTTATTAGGTGTAAAGTGGTCCGGTACAAATACCACCTTATCTTTATCAAATACCTTGTCTGACATCTGCTTAATAATGGGCAGTGCCATAGGTCCTGTAATATCATTTGCCATTACAATATCTAACTTGGCTTCTATCAACTGACCAGCTTCCACAGAATCAAGTCCTGCATGAGCTGCCAGAATCTTTTGGGTCATTGTCATTCCCATTTTATAAATCCTCCTACCTGAAAAATATTTATATAATTGTTCAAAACAAGGTTTGAAACAATTGTAAACTTTTCAAAACATTGTAGCATACATAAATAATAAGAAGCAAGCCGCAAAGGCTATATGGATAATATGTATCAAAAATTAAACTATGCTGGCTTACTTGCGATTTTCCATAGCCTCTCTAATTTTCTCCATTGCCTGCTCAAATCCCGGAGCTGTCATATTTGGGAAGGCTCTCATAAGACGACGGCTAACTTTACCTGGCATACTGGCAAGGTCTGCGTATGCTTTCTGCAATTCCTGGTATCTGGCAAACTGATCCCTTGCACTTTCCTGAGCACTCTCAATACGTTCCTGGACACTTTCCTGGGCGCTTTCAATTCGCTCCTGCATACTTTCCTGGGCGCTTTCAATTCGCTCCTGCATACTTTCCTGGGCACTTTCAATTCGCTCCTGCATACTTTCCTGGGCACTTTCCATGCGCTCTTGAATATTGGCCTGAGCTGCCTCCACCTTGTCCATGAAATTATCCTTGTAGGATGCCAACTGATTTTTTCCATCCTCCATGCGCTTGAGCCCCGCTTCCCTGGCCTCTGCACTGCTTGCCACTCCTTCGTAAATATTTTCTCCCATTTTATCAGAAAGATTTCGAAGCTCCTCTGCGATCCTCTCCATAGACTGCAGGCGTTTGTTAAACTTAAGGATAGCCGATGCTGTTACATAAAGATCTGCCAAAAGAGAAATCCCAAGGATTACCATCAGGACCAGTCCCAGATAAAAAGGGATCATAGCAAGCAAATCCAAAATAATGGGATGAAATACCTTTACAACAAAGACGCAGACGGTTCCCCAGATCAGGGAAAATCTCAGGCACACATAACCTCCAAGATTAAATCTTAAAGAGGAATAATCCCACCATCTATGATGAAAAATCTTATCCAGAAGGAATCCTGTCAAGCCTTCAATAAGGGTGACTAAGACTGTAGAGGCTACATAAAGAAGCAGTTCCTGATGTCTTAGAGGCATCAGGAACTGCACTACAACTCCCACTCCGATTCCATATACCGGGCAGATAGGCCCATTTAAAAAACCTCGGTTTACAAATTTTCCATGCTTACATGCTGCATATGCCACTTCCGTACACCAGCCCAGCACACCATATACATAAAAATATAAGATCCAATTATATAATTCCATAACTACTCTGTAACTCCCATGGTTGCGTGATTCAATTCTTCTTTTGCACCGGTCTTCTTACGTTTTCTATATTTCATAAGGGCACCGAACATATTATAGCACCAGAAGGAATAGGTAAGAAAGAAATCTGCCTTCCCCATCTTATCTTTGGTTGTCTTGCCATAGAGGGAACCACCGGTTTTGATATCTGCCTTGTCCTTGATCAGACGAATTAAGTCCGATTCGCAACTAATTTCCTCCGGCAAAATGGTATAGCCAAGGCCAATACAGTCCACCTTATGGGCATCGCTGCCTCCGATTCCCGGCTTTCTATACTTTTCTTTTAGCTTTAAAGCTGAAGCATTAGACTCTTCCGGTTCACAGGCATTAAAAGATTCTATAAAATCAAAACGTTTGATCAGCTCCGGATTTGTATAATGCTTTTTTGAATTGGTATAACTTAAATACTTTCCTCCGCAAGGATGGGCCGGACCTAGGATTCCTCCGTGATGATGCACAAATTCAATAAGGGTGGCCACCGAAAGCCCCCTAAGCTCCAAAAGACGCATCTTCACATTTTCCGGCATGATCACCAAAATATGGCCCCCATCTCTGGTATCATACTCAATCCCCTTCAGTACCAGAAAGTCTTCGTGAACCAGGCCCTGCATATTGTACTTCCACTGACGGTAGCCATTGTAGGTATCATGATCTGTCACCAGCATCCCATCAAAGCCCAATTCTTTCAAGTGGGTGATATATTCGTCTATGGACACCTTACTGTCCAAGGAACCTTCTTTTACGTGACAATGCATGTCAATCTTCATCGCAATCTCCTTCGATTTTCATCTATGGAATCAGCCACATACAAATGCGCAGATCCCACAGATATCCCCACTATTTTTAATCATCCAGATAATCATCATCGTCATCTAAATAATCCAGATCGTCATCGTCGTCATATTCTAAAAAGGTAATATCATCATCGTCATCTGCATCGTCGTCTGCATACCCATCATCTCCCAAAAGGTGTCTGGCACGTTCCACCTCTGATTCTCTAGAATCCTTATCCCGGAAGAGTTTCGCTTTTTGCTTATCACGCTTGGACTGTTTCTTAGAATACATAATAAACTGAGCAACAATACCTAAAATAGCAATCACAAGACCAAGGCCGTAGCCTACAAGAGAATTATCAATCTTTACAAGACTTACCAGGGAGGTGCCTACAGAAATACCCCCACCAAGACCTGTAAATACGATAATCAAAGGATCCACAAACACCGCTGCCAAAATGGCAAGG
>CAVAKZ010000004.1:60134-86123 GCA_963589425.1 Parabacteroides distasonis
AGATAATGGTAATAATCACATTCTTTTGAAGACCAAGAAGCAGGGTGCAAATAGACAGGGCATAGATAAATACCATGACAAAGGAAGCCAGTCTTCGCAAAAAGATCAATAGCGCTGCCCCAATAATAGCTGCCACCACCACAATAATGACCATAGGTGTAGAGTCTACATTAAGAAGGGTTCCAACTAGTGCTCCCGCTGCCGCTCCAACAACCAGACCTAAGACTGCAGCCAAAAGCCTCATGATCTTTACACCAAAGAAACAAATCAACAGTCCTATCACAATCCCTGCTGCCGAAAATCCCATCAATACCGCACCGGTGAGATAGGAATTGACTCCGCTTCCAGTTAATTGCTGTAAAGCTTCTGACATATTCGTAAAACTACCCATATAAATATCTCCTTCTTTCCCTTATTACAATCCCCTGAAGTTCTCTCTCCTTTACGAAGAAGCCCTTCCTATCCTTTTTTATTTTCCGGAAGTCTTCATCTTTCCACATTATAACCCCATCAGAAGCATAATTCAATGAAAAGGCCGGCCAATATAGCAATAAGCACTAAAACTCCTACGATTTTTAAATTTTCTTTAACATTTTTGTTCATTTTAAAAAGGATCAAAAGACCTACTCCGGCACCGGTACTAAGGCCAGAAATAACGGAAGCAAAGGAAATTGCTCCGCTTAAATACAACTGGGTCAGGATTACAGAAGCTGCACAATTTGGAATCAAACCAATGATTGCAGCAATTACCGGCTGGAAGATGGTATTTCCCAAAAGAAAAGCCGAAAGCTGCTCAATGCTGAAAAATTCCATCACCAAATTTAGGATTCCATTGCAGATAAATAAATAGATGAAAATTTTCAGGGTATGGCGCCATGCCGGAAGGAGAATGCCTCCGTGACCGTGATCGCAGCCACAGCTATCATCTTGGCAGATATCTCCTCCAACCTTATGCTCTGTAATCCATTTTCTGCCAAAGAAATCCACCAAATAACCTGCCACCACGGCCAGGATTACTTTTGCAAGAAGCAAGGCTCCCACTTCTTTTAGGTATCCTGGATTTCCCATAATGATCAGAACCGCCTCATCTGAAGTTGCAATAAATACAGACAACAAGGTTCCCACAGAAATAATGCCCCCGGCATACAGGTCTGAAGCCATTACCGAGAATCCACATTGGGGGATGCATCCTAAGATTGCTCCTACCACAGGCCCTGCTTTTCCTACTTTTGTCAGAGCCTTTGCAGTAAAATCACTGGAATAGTGCTCCAAAGCCTCAATCAAGAGAAAGGCTGCAAATAAAAATGGCAGCATCTTTATACTATCGAGGCAAGTATCCACAAGAATGTCTACTAACATTTCCATTGTTTATCTTGTCCTTTCATTTTTATAAATAAGTATAATCATATACAATCTGACAAGATTTTATTTTTCGTAAATTCTTGTCATGATAACACAGTTATGTTCTATTCTATTGGTTAAGCCTTGTTTTTACAAGAAGTTTTTTTGAAAACCCTTCTCAAAAACCATGAATGCTATAAAAATCGCCGGAGGAAGAAGTTCTTTCTTCCTTCGACGATTCAAAAATCTATTATTTAAGATTGCTTTTTATTTCTCAGCCTTTCTGTATACTTCAAGGGCTGCCTGTACACCATCCCCAACATTAATCTTAACCTTGTTGTTGATAAATACTGCTTCAAGAGCTCCTAAAGTAAGAAGAATATTTCTCTTCTGGCTTGAGTATCCCATGTTACCGATACGGATAATTTTTCCGTCTAAAGGTCCAAAGGATGTTGCAACTTCGATACCGAAGTCATTTAACATCTGGCCACGAAGTGTAGGTCCATCGATTCCCTCCGGAATATTGATGGCTGTTACTACCGGCATCTTATTCTTCAGATCTCCGAAAATAGTAAGTCCCATTGCCTGAAGTCCTGCACAAAGGGCCTCGTTATTCAGGTTGTGACGGGCAAAACGGGCATCCAAACCTTCCTGAAGGATTATACGCAGAGCCTCGTGAACTCCATACTGGTTAGCTGTTGCCTCTGTGTGGTGGTTTAAGCGACGTGGACTCCAGTAATCCTCAAGCTGGGCCATATCTAAGTAGTTACTTGGAATTCCAGGAAGGGTTCCATCAATATCAGAGGAAGTACGAATTCCCTTTTCTACTTTCTTTCTGGCTTTTGCAATATTGCTTACCGCCTCATTATAAGTAACTAAAGCTGATCCGGATGGAGCGGAAATACACTTCTGTGTACCTGCGATACATGCATCAATTTCCCACTCGTCTACGCGGATATCAACACCACCTAAGGTTGCTACTGTATCTACAATAAGAAGGGCATCATACTTTTTACAGATCTTTCCAATCTCTGCCATGGGCTGCATCATGGAAGTAGAAGTCTCTCCGTGGATACATGCAACTGCCTTGTAACCACCCTTCTTTAATTCTTCCTCAATCTCTTCCGGCTCAAATACAGTTCCCCACTCTCTCTCAAGAAGGGTGATGTCTGCGCCGCATCTCTCCAGGATCTCAGATAAAAGATATCCGAAACGTCCGAAGGCCGGAATTAAAACCTTATCTCCGGGGCAGATTGCTCCTGTAAGGATAGTCTCAAGACCTCCACGGGATGTGGTGTCTACTACATAAGTCTGCTGGTTCTTTGTCTTAAATACCTGACGAGCCATCTCCATAGTCTCTGTCATTAAACTTGTAAATTCAGGATCAAACTGTCCAAGAATCGGTGCGCTCATAGCTCTAAGTACACGAGGATCAGCATCTACAGGTCCCGGACACATCAGGGTACGAGGTGAGGGATTAATTTCTCTAAAATTCATAGTACGTTCCTTCTTTCTTTAAATTTATTTTTTTAATAATGATCTTTTTTAAACAAGTACCATTATACAAATGTCTTTGCATAATTTCAATATCTAACTTGCATAAAATTCGTTAAAATACTGAAATCCACGGCTTTTTCCCCAGGTAAAAGCAATTTAAAAAGTGGTTGATGGCGTATTACTTTTCTGCGCAGCTAGCACTGTGGTGTATTTTGCAGGTTTGGGCGTGATCAACCGGTTTTGCATCAAATTGATCGATGTGGCTCGCTCTCTCCGCCGGAAGGAAAGCTGTCGATACAGCTCGCACTCTCCGCCGGAAGGAAAGCTGTCGATACAGCTCGCACTCTCCGCCGGAAGGGGATATGTCTGCCAAGACACCCCTGCGTTTCCTACTCGCTGCACGCGCTGATTCGCTCAGGCTCCAGCGCAACTCGCCACCCCAAAAGCGGGCGGCTGGGACAGGCGCCCGGCTGCGGTGCTTACTTCTCAAACATGGCAATAGGTATTTATCGCTTATCATTCTGCATGCAGGGCACAAAAAAAGAGCCATAGAAACAGCTCTTTCACCTCATGCGCTATATTGCCCAATGGTTGTCTACCCATTGACTGCCACACCGCAGGTGGAAAATATTCCCTCAATGCAATGGTGCTTTGCATTGCACGTATAGGATATAGCTTTCACTCGGTAGAATTCAGTATTGTATGTATAAGATAAAGGGGGTTGGATATTCAGCATTACACGTGTAAGATATGTCGAAAAAACAATTGCGAGGCTTCCGTCGGGAGCTGCACGCTAGCGGCGAAGGCGGGCGCCTGTTTGAGCCACCCGTCCTTTGGGTGGCGAGTTGCGCTGGAGCCTGAGCGAATCAGCGCGTGCAGCGAGTAGGAAACGCAGCATGTTTTTGCGGCATATTTTACACGTGTAATGCGTCCCTCATTCAAAAACGACATCTCTCACATGCAATGCAGCCCACCCGCATCAAAAAACATATCTTACACGTGCAATGCGTCCCCCCACATTCAGAAGACATACAAACCACATGCAATCAGGAATTTCGGTAATCATATCGCTCCACCGAACTGGTAATATGATCCTCCATAGCCTTTTTTGCACCTACCGCATCATGGGCAAGTATAAATCCATAAATCTTTTGGTGCTCTTCATAGACATTGCGGAGCTGGTCTTCATTTACCATTCCGGTACGGCTTACTCGTTTCATTAGGTTGTTAATGGTCTGCATCAAACTGTAGATCACCTGATTTCCTGAACACTCTGCTATGCATAGATGAAATTCCAGATCATCCTCCAAAAAATCTTTATAATTTTGCTCCACATATGCCTTGTGGGATTTGTGGGAAATCTCATAAAGTTTTGACATGCACTCATTGGAATCACAGCCTGCAGCCAGCTCTGCCGCACGTATCTGCAACAGATTTCGAACCTCTACAATGTTATCCACCTGGTTGCCATTTAAAAATAAAGACCAGGATAAAGGAATAATAAAGAAGTTTGCCTCGTTACTGCTGATATAGCTTCCCTGGCCCGGGCGAATATCGATCATTCCAAGAACGTCTAAGACCTTTAGGGCTTCTCTTACCGCCGACCGGCCAACCCCAAGTTTAGAAGCTAATACACGGTCTGACTCAATCTTATCTCCCTTTTTCAGCCGTTTATCAAAGAGTTGGTCTGCAAAGTACATAGTCAACTCATTCAAGAGCTGATTAATATTTCCTTTCCTGGAATTGCTTTTTTGAATAATCTCTGTGTCTGCTGTATTTGGCAAGAGATTGTCTAGGTTTTCGGCAAATTCCTCCGGCTTCATGGAAAATACTGTAGCATCCATGGCCAGGTTCTCTGCCAAAGCCAGGACCACTTCGTTTAAGCGCTTGCCCCCTTTTGCCTCCAGATTCGAGAGGGTGGCAATGCTCATAGAAGCTTTTCCATTCTCATCCACCAGGAATTGCCCAATAAATTCCTTCTGTGTCAAATGCAGGTATCTTCGCAGCAGACGAATATTATCTTTTTTGTACTCTGTGCTTAACTTATCTTCTCCCATTGCTTACCTCTCTATCTTTTTATTTTGTAAGGGAAATTATTTTGCTAATACTTCTTTTGCTAAGTCTGTCATTACTACCGATGCCTTGGCAAAATCACTATATTTTGTAAATTCTACTGGACAGTGGCTTCTTCCGTCTTTACTTGGAACAAACAGCATAACTGTCGGTATGCTCTGTCCAATTTCCAAAGCATCATGGCCTGCTCCACTTGGAAGCCTCCTATAACTGTATCCCCGATTCTTACAGCTGTCTTCCATAATACCAAGCATTTCCTCAGAAAGGAATACCGGTGTGATCACCAGCTTGGTATCAATATCATAGCTTCCGCCCATGGCCTTTACTTCTCGGTCTAGGGCTGCACGGATGCGATTTGCAATATCATTAATATTGTCATTATTCATGGAACGAATATCTACGGTAAAGTCTACCTGTTCTGCAACAATATTCATTCCTCCCGGACTTACCTTGATAAGGCCTGTGGTGGCAACAGTTCCGTCTGCCTTTTCTCTTGCCCAATCCGGGATCTTAGAGATTACCTTTGTCGCTGCATCCACTGCATCTAATCTCATATCCATAGGAGTGGTTCCTGCATGGTCTGCTCTTCCATGAACACTTACCATATATCTTTGGATACCCACAATACCATTTACTAGGCCAAGCTCTGTGCCTTCCGCATCAAGCACCGGTCCCTGCTCAATATGAAGTTCCAGGAAAGAGCCAATAGATCTTTCCGGCCATCTTGCCTCTTCAATCTTTTCCGGATCTAATCCGTAAGATTTCATGGCATCGTAAATGGAAATTCCATCTACATCCTTGTAGTGTTTACAGTAGTCTACATCTCTGTGACCAAGCATTGCTCCGGATCCAAAATACCCGGTACCAAAGCGCATGCCTTCCTCATCCATAAATCCGGCAACTACAAAATTGCGGACCGGCCTAAATCCCTCGTCCTTAAGTTGTCTTGCCACTTCAATCGCCGCAATCACTCCGGCGATTCCATCAAAATCACCGCCGTTAATAACGGAATCAAAATGCGACCCCATCATAACACATGGCAGTGTAGGATCTGTTCCCTCCAAGGTACCAAATACATTTCCCGCCACATCTTCCTTTACACTAAGGCCTGCCTCTGCCATTAACTCCTTAAGAAAGTCTACAGCACCTCTGGCTTCCTTTGTAAAGGGAAGTCTTGTACAACCATTCCCCGGTGTAGAAGTAAACTGCTTTAAATACTCTAAATCTCTTGCAATTCTTGCTGTTACATTTTCAATCATTCTTTGAATTTCCTTTCTTGTTGTTTTATGAACTATTTTTTACGCTTTATGGGATCAAGAATATAAATCTTAACCGGTGAATAAAGCATTGCAACTACGATTAACAGAAATCCAATCATACATAAACTATTTGAGGCACTATTTAAGCCCACCATAATTATAACAAAAGCTATCATAATTACAATAAAAGCTATGGTAAGTCCCCCCTCTTTTGTTTTAAAAAATTTCTTTTCTTCCATTTTAGGATCTGCCTCCTATATTTAGATACTAGCTACAAGGATCAAAACCACACCAATTACAATCGTTACCGGTACCGTAATAGCCAGAAGTTTCTTCAGAACCTCGCCCTCACGGCCAAGGATGTTAGCCGTAGTAGTTCCAAGAATAATTTTACTCGGGCTTACCGCAGCACCAATGGCTCCACCTGCGGTCTGCGCACCTAATACTGCCGGAACACTCACCTTCAAGAGACTTGCAGTGGTTCTCTGGAAATCTCCAAAGAGAATATTGGAGCTCATATTACTTCCAGTCATAAAGGTTCCAAGAAGTCCCACAAATGGTGCAAGGATCAGGTATGCCTTTCCAAGGACATTTGAGATCCCCTCAGCAAGCACTACCGTCTGACCAGTTCCACTCATAATTTTCGACATAATGACTAATCCAATTACCGCAATACCGGATGGCATGGTCATGGAAACAGATTTTACAAAAATACGTTTTACTCCGCCATCAGGGATCCATCCCTTGCTCTTATAATAAATAAGTCCTACGATGGCTGAGATAAACAAAAACATACTGGCATGGGTAAAGGGGGCAAAGGCCGAAAAGCTCTCCGTAGCAGCATTTACATAGCCATAGCCTGTAGAAGTTTCTGGGAAAGCCAAACCAAGGGAAAACTTTCCTAAGAAACTATTAATTGGTTTGACCAAAAGTACAATCAAAGTCAAGGCTGATAAAAGGAAATACGGAACAAAAGCCTGTACCAATGTCATATCTGGAACCGCTTCCTCTTCTTTCCTTCCTTGTGACTTTTTCTCCATAATAGGGCTGTCTGTAAGACTCCAGCTATCCTTGTACATCTTCATTCTACCCATAAGGAAGAGCACGATTAAAGCTAGACAGGATGGAAGGAAGCAGGACAAGGTTGTATTTAACTGGCTAAGCAAGAGCTCCCCGCCTCCCTGGATGATGGTCAGGACAATTACCGCAGGAAGACCTTTTTTCACTGCCTTTCCTTTCCCATAGAACCAGCAGATAGCAAGTCCTGTAACAAAATCCCAGAACAAAAGGAAGAGGGCCGTCCAAAAAGCTGCCAGAAAATATTCATCACTTCCTACGGAAAGCCCTGCAGACATTGCCAGAGAATCCCAGGCCGCCGCCAAGGTCCCAAAGGTATTTCCCCAGGACTGTCCTAAAAGCGGAATAATAACGGCCCACATAGGGGACACACCAATTCCAATTAAAAGAGGGGCTCCCACAGCTACTGGCACACCAAATCCTGTAATTCCCTGAAGGAAACTAACAAAGATCCAGCCCATGGCCATGACCAGAAGAAGCTCATTGGGAAGTAATTTCCCCATGCCATTCCGGATTACCAAAAATGCCTTGGCCTCATCTCCCACTTGGTACATCAAAATAGCAGTCCATACAATAATTAAGATAATCAGGGCACTCCAAATTCCTTTGGCACTTTCTGAGGCAATCAACTTAATATCTGCCTTATAAACTGCCATACCGGTAACAATGGTAATCACCAGTCCTACTGCCGCAGCCTCTGTAGCTCCCCAATTAAACTTAATCATCAACACTAACAAAGCGATGATTGGAAGGAAAGCCATGATCCACATAAAAAAGTTAACAGGTATATTCATAGTTCTTCAACTCCAACTATTTTATTTTTTACAGATGAATAAGAGTTCCGGTTTTTCCGGCAATTCCATCTGCTGCCTTCTCAAGCAAAGTAATCAAGGTAGTTCTACCCTCTCCAGATTTTGCAAAACGAATGGCTGCCTCCACCTTAGGAAGCATGGACCCCTTTGCAAACTGCTCTTCTTCAATATATTTTTCTGCCTGATCCACTGTAAGATCTGAAAGCCACTCTTGGTTTTCTTTCCCAAAATTAATGGCCACCTTCTCTACTGCGGTAAGAATTACCAGAAAATCTGCTCCCAGTTCAGAAGCAAGGAGGCTACTGGCATTATCTTTGTCAATAACCGCATTACAGCCTACTAATTTTCCATTCTCATTTACCACCGGAATTCCACCACCGCCGCAGGTAATCACAATATGACCGGCATTTACCAAACTCTTAATAGTCTCCAATTCCCGGATGCGTTTTGGCATTGGAGAAGCCACCACAATGCGATATCCTCTTCCTGCATCTTCCATACAGCGGATGCCCTTTGCTTCCAATTCCTCTGCCTCTTCCTTGGTAAGAAACCTTCCGATAGGCTTTGTAGGATTTTGAAAAGCAGGGTCCTCTTTATCCACTTCCACCTGGGACAAAATGGTTGATACTTTCCCATCAATATTTCGCTCATATAACTCATATTTAATGGCATTTTGAAGATCAATACCAATATAACCCTGACTCATAGCCACACTGGTAGGCAGGGGAATCTGTTTGTATTTTGCATTGGTGATTGCCAGATTGTCCATGGCATTCTGAATCATTCCCACCTGAGGGCCATTGCCATGGGTTACAATAATATCTAGGCCCTGTTCAGCTAGATCCACAATGACTTTAGCAGTATTGGCCACTGCCTCTTTCTGCTCGTCAATGTCATTTCCAAGAGCATTTCCTCCCAGGGCAATTACAACTTTCTTTTTCTCCATGTTCGATCTCCTATGTGCAAATAAACTATCATATATAGGCATTTATATCTTTCTATAGCCTGAATGATATTTCTCCCGGGAACAAACTTTCCTATTCCCGGGAGTTATTGTTACATGGTTTTAAAATAATTATTCCGCCTCATAACCAAGCTTCTTTGCATAAGCAACAATCGCTTTTTCGAAGCACTCGATCGGAGGATGTACAGTTCCTGCTCCAATCTGTCCTTTTCCTGCAACCTTATTTGCAATACCGGTATTGATGACAGGAGTAATTCCTTTTTCAACTACCAATCTTGCATCGATTCCAAGGCAAATACCCTGGAAATTCCAAGTCGGAACAGTAAAGTTTGGATTACGATCAATCACAATCTCCATCATCTCATTACTGGTGCGAAGAGCATCCTCATAGCCGCCGGCACCTACGAATCTTGTCACTGCCGGGGCTGCAATCATGGCCATACCACCTACACCGAAGGTCTCTGTAATGGCAGAGTCACCCATATCCGGGCAAGCATCCTCTGCATCATAGCCTGTAAAATACAGACCCTGTGGAGTATTAACCGGTCCGGTAAACCACTCATCTCCCATGCCCGCAATCCGGATACCAAACTCGTAACCGTTACGGCACATAGCAGTAACGATGGTTCCGTCTGTATCTTTTCTAGCATCATCCATAACTGCCTTGCCGGTTGCCATCATGATATTCAAGAAGAACTGGTCGGTATCTGCCAGGAACTTAATCACGTCATAGCGGTCCTTCTCTTCCATATCCATAGCAGTGATAGCCGGAGCCACTTCTTTCAAGAAGGCCAAGGATGCTGCAATATTTCTCTGGTGGAACTCATCTCCCATGGCAATAGCTTTAGCGATTAAGGGATTTAAGGCCAGGCCATTTTCCATTCCACGAAGCACCCTTCCAAGAGTCGGGCCAAGAACATCTCTCATCCAACGAAGTCTGTTTACTACTTCTTCATCATAAGCACCGAAACGAAGCACCTTTCCGATGCCTTCATTCATGGTACAGTAAGCCTTGTTTCCGCCAGTCTCATTTTCTACTACGAAAACTGCCATGTTCGGAGAAGTAATACCACCCATAGGACCTACTGCATTGCAGTGGTGGCAGGGGATAAATTCAATCTCTCCACGAGACAACATCTCTCTTGCTTCCTCTTCTGTATCAGCCCACTCCTCAAACATAACAGCTCCCACGCAGGATCCCTGCATTGGATCTGGCATATTCTCATAAGCTACCGGCGGACCTGCATGGAGAATTACCTTGCCATTATTTCTAGCAAACTCTGGAATCACTTCCTTGGCACGGACATTGTCCTTTAATACCGGCTGAGAAGCCACAATCTTTGCTGTTACTTCCTGGTTCCAAAGGTCGATCTGGTCATAATTTCTAAGAAAATTCAAAGTCTTGATAAGTTTTACATTTCCTCCAGCCGGCGGTGCCCAGTCATACTGAACCACTTGACAACCAAACTGCTCTACAACTTCCGCAAAACTCTTAAGTCCAATGTTAATAATTCTTGGCTTCTCTGAAAGAAGAGCCTTAAGCTTAGCTGATGGCTCATGTTTCTCACAAGCTACCGTCTCTTTCTTTCTGATTTCTTTTACCGGTTCCTCAAAGTCTCTTCCGATGGCGCGAATTGCTGTACGGCAAGCCAATTTATTATTCTCACAAACGATAACGCCTGCGTCTTTTAATTTATTTACTGCCTGGTCATATCCTTGGTAATCGCTTCTAGTTCCGCAAACGGTAGCCACAAAGAATACTTTTCTTCCCTGGGCATCTGCCTTTGCCTGAAGTTCTTTGATTGTAGGAATCAAGGAGCCAGCCATATCTTCATGAGAGCCATATCCTAACATAATATCAAGAAGAACCACTCCTGTAGACGGGTCATCTACAGCCTCCTGCATACACTCAATACGCTTTGCAGGATCGATCATAGGATGGGGCTTTCCCTGGGTGTAGGCGTCATCTCCCAAATCCACTACTACGTTTCCTTCCAGCTGAAGCATATATCCTTCAATATCCTCCGGGGGAACCTTGCAGTTCATGGCATCCTTAATCAGCATAGCAGCCTCATTTGCCAAAGTTCCTCCTGAATAGTAAGCCTTAATGGTTTTCTTATCTTCTGCCTTGTAAAATTCGGAAGCATCTACATCAACAGTAGCTTCAGGAACTTCGGTTCCACGAGCCAGGCTTACTGCAAGACGAGCTGCCTCATCCAAAGTATAAGCATGATAGAATCCCTCTTCATGATAGTCTGGTTTTTCTCCTACAAAGAGGGTTACAACTGGCTTACTAAAATTAGAAAGTCTTGCAGAAATTTGATCTCTTACTTCCTTTGCCGGCGGTTTCGAAACGATTAACAGCACCTTTACGGTGTCGTCATCTTCCATAGCATCGATCATATCCATCATGGTAATTCCACCAATCTTGGCATTAAGGTCTCTTCCGCCAATACCAATGGCATTGGTAACACCCTCTCCAAGTCTGTCGATAATGGTAGTTACTTCCTGAATACCAGTTCCAGAAGCTCCAATGATTCCAATAGAACCTGGAGTTACTTTATTTGTAAATGCAATAGGCACACCTTGTATGATTCCAGTACCGCAGTCAGGTCCCATAAGAGCCAGGCCTTTTTCATGAGCCTTTTCTTTTAAGGCTTTCTCATCTTCAATAGTAACATTATCACTAAACATAAACACGTTAAGGCCTTGGTCCAAAGCACGGTCAGCTTCAAGAGCTGCATAGGCTCCGGGAATGGAAATAACAGCCAAATTTGCATCCGGCATTTTCTTAAGGGCTTTATCCCAGGATTTCACACTCTCAGCGCCTTTTTTCCCTTCAGAGGCAGTTGCCTGTTTCTTAAGAAACTCCTCAACTTTCTCCATAACAGATTCCACTACAGCTTCCTCTGCCACATCTGCTACCACCACCATATCGTTGGCACTTGCTTCCAGCAATTCCTCTGTGTCAAGTCCGCTGCTTTTGAAAATATCTTTGTTGGCTGGAGTCGCCATCATAACCTGAATCTTGTTTACTCCCTCCAAAGAGGAAAGCTCATTTGTCAAAAGCATCAGTACTACAGAATCCTGATAACTTCCCTTTTTCACCACTGTCTTTAACATACTTGGTGTGCTCCTTTCTTCTTCCTTTTCTTCTCTACTTACACCTGGCAGCATTCCATTTGTCCACGAAATGTTTTATACCACTAATCAGCAAAACGGTTCTTGTGATCATATCGATCAAAGTGAATGGCATCACTCTTTAGATAATCTACGATTTCATCTACCACTTCAATACCGCCTTCTTCGTAAGTTTTCTCTTTTCTAATTACTGCACGCTGTCCCGGCCAATAAACCTGGTCAAATCCCGGTGCCGGCTTCATAGCATTTAATTCATCGCAGGACTTGGACATATTTTTCATAAATTGCTCTGCACCACAGAATTTCTCCGGATCCATAACAATAATCATCTGTCCAAGCTCTCTGCCCTTAGAACAATCATAATACATGGAACTTACATGTTTGCCAAAAGGCACTCCAAGAAGGATACCTGAAAATACATCTACCATCATCATAAGGCCGTATCCTTTTGCCCCTGCAATCGGAACTAATGCATTTACCTCATGAGGATCTGTAACGGTACGTCCTTCTTCGTCTACCGCCCATCCTTCCGGAATCTTTGCTCCCTGAGATCTCTTGTCTAAAATCTTGCCCCAGGCCTGCACGGTAGTTGCCATATCAAATACCACCGTCTTTCCGTCTTCTGCCGGGGCAGCAAAGGAAATCGGGTTAGTTCCATAATATGGTTCCGTTCCGCCATAAGGCACTGCCATAGGATCGGACTGGCAGAATGTAATGGCCAACAGTCCCTGCTTTGCGCACATTTCTGAATAATAACCGATGGCTCCGGTGTGTGATACATTTGCCATACCAACAACTGCCACTCCGTTCTCCTTTGCCATCTCAATTGCCTTCTCCGTAGCCTTAGTAGCTACCCAGTAGCCAATACCATTGTCCCCATCCATAATACCGGAACAAGGTCCCGTCTGTTTCCAGGTAATATTGGGTTCATGGGTAATACCACTCTTGTAAATACGTTCGCTGTAATATTCCACACGAACTGCTCCATGAGAAGCATAGCCTCTCTCATGAGCCCAGGTAAGAACCTCCGCAGTCTGCTCTGCATGGTCTTCTCTAAGCCCCGCCTGAATCATCTTATTTTTCATCAAATCTTTTAATTCTTGTCTTTGTAATCTCATATGCTTATCTCCTTTTTCAGAAATACATTCCAGATGTTGCACACCAAAAAGCTATTTTATAAAATCACATCTCTGTTGCAATCCTTAGAATAAATGTAAACCAGTTCCTCATCTTTACCTACTGCGTAGCAAGCTTGCGGGCAATAAGCATCCAAGAACATATAGTCTCCCTTTTTCACCGGAATCCAATCATCATCCACACGGTACATTCCCTTTCCACTAAGAAAATACATTCCATGCTCCTGAATATGGGTCTCAATATATCCATGAGAAGCTCCCAATTTAAACTTCAAAATGTGCATATTCATATCAAAGCCAAGATCCTTTGCAGATGGAAGAAGATCCTTGCTGTGACAATTAGTCATTCCTTCATACTCCATGTAGTCCATGTCATTAACATTATTCACAATAGTATGTGCCTCATAACCTGCCAAGGCCTCATATCTGCGTCTGTAAACATACAGCTTGGCATCCTCATTAGACTTACTTACAAATGTAATATTGTTACCTGCCGGCGAATAAATATATCCACCTTCTGTAAGGTCTGCCTCTGTGTCATCATTCTTCACATGAACTTCACCTTCCACAACGTACAAGAAAGACTCGATACCTTCCCCACCGATACCTGTATTCTTTCCTCCCTCGTGGACCGTTACAAAATAGTCTGCAAAGGAAGCTCCCATCGCAGGAGATCCTAAAATCGTAACATCGCATCCTTCATATCCCGGAACCACATTCTTAACAAGTCCATCTGGTTCCAAAATCACATAATTGTCCTTTTTCACAACACTGCGAGTGTCTAGAAGTGCCTCACGATATCCTGTTTGACCATTCAAATAACTCATGAAAAATATCCTCTCTTTCTCTGCAAAATTTATTTTATCAGTTTTTGTGGTTTTCGTAAATAGGTCGACCACATTTTTATAGTTGTATAATAAACCAGTTTTTAATTATTTTTCAACTGGCATTTTCAACAAATCAACCGGATTTTTTTCAGCAATTTTTCTTTGATTTTCTCCGTAATTATAGTAATTTAAGCAGTTTTATGCTATAATTACACCATCTTACAAGAGATCCACCTTGTGAATATAATTAAAAATTATTTGCATATTATCAACCACTTTTTATATGATGATTTTTCAAGAGGAGTTTCATTGATGTTAGAGAAAAATATAGAAACAATAGAGTCAGAGGCTTTCAAGAAATCAGCCACAATTTACAAAGACTCCCAAACAGAAACAAAGGCTGTAATTTTATACTTTCACGGGGGAGGTTTACTTTACGGCAACAGAGATGATCTGCCCATGATTCACTTAGAAACTTTTACCCAAGCAGGATTTATTATAATAGCCTTCGACTATCCCCTAGCTCCTGCAGCCAAGCTTAATACCATCCTTTTTGATATCATAGATTCCATCAACTGGTATCTAAAAAAAGATGACGCTAATACCATCCCCTACTTTCTTTGGGGCCGTTCCTCCGGAGCTTATCTATGCCTTTTAGCAGCCACTAGCAAGAAATTAAACAGAAACCCTGCTGGGGTTCTCTCCTATTATGGATACGGATTTTTATGCGATAACTGGTACCAGGAACCAAGCAGCTTTTACAAGGCCCTTCCCCCTGTTCTAGAAACCTGCTTATCTGGAACGCCCAACAAAATCCACTGCAACGGAGACCTGGATACCCACTACAGCATCTACGTCTACGCAAGACAAACAGGAAAATGGAAGGATCTAATCTACGAGGGCCGGGAAAAATACTTCCTACTAGACTATTCCCTTCGGGCAAAGAATAACTTCCCCTGCCCCCTATTTTGCGCCCACAGCACCGGAGACACCGACGTCCCCTTCCAAGAATTTCTAGCCCTATGCAATCGCTACACCCCCAAGCGATTCATAGCCTCCACAAAAGAACACGATTTCGACCGAGACACCAAAAATCCCCAAACCAAACACTTACTCGAAGAAAGCATCAATTTCCTCACAAGCTGCCTCTAAGCCAAAAACGGGCCAGGTGCAAAAGCACCCCACCCGTTTTTTCGTTTGCTATTTTCAGAAAATTGCGAAAGAGAATAACCAAGCTGGATTGCGCACAATCCATGAAGCAACCTTCCTTTCGCACCCTTCCTAAAAACTAGCTTTCAAAAATAGTTCCTTTTCGGAATCTTGCACATCCCGGCATTACTTTCATCAGCACATAGTAGACAAGTCCTGTTGGTATCAAACTTACATACCAAGACAAATCCATAATCAAAAGGGAACACAAGGATCCTACTACGATAGCAATGATAGCTGCCCAGTTAATCCCTTTAAAGGCCCCTTCTTTATCATACATATCATTGATATCCAACTTCTGTTTTCTAAGAATGTAGTAGTCTACAGCCATTACTGCAAAGATTGGTCCCAAGAAGGCTGAGTAGAACTGGGTAAACAAACTAAGTCCTGCTGCCGATTCTGCAGTTACCAATTTCCATGGCATTACACAAGCTGACAAAATGCCAACTAAAATAGTTGCATGGGTCCATTTCACATGGAAGGACTCCATCAAAATATAGGCCGGCGGTACGATGTTATTTAATACATTAGTTGTTACCTGAGCAAATGCAATAAAGAGAAGAGTTACTACTGTAAGGACCTTGCTTCCCATAAGGGTAGAAAACACAGTCACTGGGTCACTATTTCCAGTTGCCGCAGTTACCAAAAGTCCAATCAGGCCCATAAACAAGGTTACCGGAAGAATCGCTACTGTATACAAGCTTCCAGTAAATACTGGTCCCACATTCTCCTTTACGTTACGAGAATAGTCTGATGCATTAATAATCATAGTTGAATAAATCCCAAGGAAAGATGTGGTTGCTGCCCAGAATGGCATTCCCCAAGTTCCTTTTATTCCAGAAAATACATCTCCAATCTCGCTGGAGAAATTTACATTTACAATGTAAAGCATGTAAATTAAGATAGCAATAATAAAAATACAAGAAATATTTTCCAACCATTTAATTCCTTCAAATCCCTTAATTGCAAGAGCAACCTGAAGGATGGTAAAGAGAGCATACACCACAACTAAGTTGTCGATTCCAAACAGAATTTTAAAGCAACTATTGATAGCTCCTGCTCCTACCCAGCTTTGATACCCAAACCAAACAATAGCAGGAAGACCCCGGAGAACTCCCGGAATCTTCACTCCCTGAGTACCAAAGCTGCTTCTCATCTGTACAGAGAATCCAATACCATATTTATGACCACAGTTACCAATCAACACCAAAGCAACTGCAATTACCAGGCATCCAATGCACATAGCAATAATTGCTTGGGCCACAGTTAATGCTCCGATCAAACTGGCTCCCATGGAGAAAGTTCCAATAGAAACACATCCTCCCATAAAACTCGCCACATAAGAAAGCGGATCCATAATACGTTTTTTTGTTGGCTGCAGGTCTTCATTTACCCCTTCAACCAATGCTGGGTTTAGTTCCCGATTATCCACAATACTCATAATTATCTCCTTTTACTTCACACGAGTCACCAGGTTCCCCAGACCCTTATTTGCTACAATTTTTCCATCTTCCTGAACCACATTTCCCCGAACCATGGTCATAACAGGAAGGCCTTTTCCCTCTAAGCCCACGAAAGCAGAAATCTTATTCACATAAAGCAGAGATTCTTCTGTAATTTTCCACTCTTTATCCGGATCTACAATTAAAAGGTCAGCATCAAATCCCACTTTGATATCCCCCTTCTTTCCATAGATGACAAAAGCCTTCGCCGGAAGTACTGACATTGCCTTCGCCAGTACTGTCGGACACACTCCACGTTTTACTACGCCTTCGCTGAAGGCCGCCTGAAATCCGCTTTGAATTCCAGAGCAGCCGCCCCACACATCAAATACTGTCTCAATTTTCTGTCCTAAGATTTCATTATGTTTCTCATCATAAGAACAAGGAGAATGATCAGAGGCAATACCACTAAAGACTCCTGCCTTTACATACTCCCACATTTCTTCCACTGCTTCCTTGGGCTGAAGAATAGGAGCACATTTGTAAAGAGGTCCCTTTTCGATTACATCATCCCTGGTAAAGGTCAGATAATGGGTACAGGTTTCTGCAGTAATATCATACCCTTCATCCTGAGCTGCCTTAATCTTCTTTGCCACTGCCGGATGAGATACATGACAAATGTGAGCCTTACAACCGGTAGCCTTAGCAATTTCAATAATAGCATCGGTAGCCACAATCTCAGCCACTACCGGTCTGGACTCTAAGAAGCCCTCCCAATCATTGCGGCCGGCTTCCTTCATTCGTTTCTCTTGATTTTTAATAATGGAGTAATCCTCACAGTGGAAGCCTGCACGTCCATCAAATGTTTTGATAATATCCATAGCTTCCATGGCCTGACCATAATTCAAGGACTCATAGTCAGGAGAGACCGGTCCGATAAAGGACTTAAAAGCTACACAGCCCTTCTCATCTAGGTCTTTTAAATCTCCAAAATTATAGCTGGTAAGCCCTCCCCAAAAACAGTAATCTACATAAGCATTAGGAGATACTTTATTTTCCTTAAAATCAAAAGCCTTGACATTGGTCATACAGGGATCATTTTGCAGAGGCATATCAATCACTGTGGTATAGCCTCCCAAAGCTGCCGCTGCCGTTCCATGTTCGTAATCCTCTCTCCACTCAAAGCCAGGATCATTTAGGTGGGCATGGGTATCAATGGCTCCAGGGAAAATATAATTGCCTTTAGCATCGATAATCTTTTCTGCCTTCGCATCTATATTCTTCGCAAGAACAGCTGCAATTTTTCCATCTTTTACTGCAACACTTCCTTCTGTAATCCCATCAGCAGTGACAATTCTTCCGTTTTTAATCCAAACATCATACATAAGCGCTACCTCCTTTATTTTTTCATTCTCTTTATTAGCTATACTTTTTCAAGTTTTACTTATCTAAAATTGTACCTTTTCTAAAGCCTGCACAGGATGGCATCAACTTCATTCCAAAATAGTAAATCAAACCGGTAGGTATGGTTGCTGTAAAGAAAGAAATATCTACATTAAAGAGTCCAATCACAGCTCCTACTGCTATAGCAATAATAGCCGCCCAGTTTACACCCTTGTGATCTCCATCTTCCAGATACAGATCCTTTAACAAAGCTTCAGAAACCTTTCTTCTATGAAGAATAAAGTAATCAGTAATTAATACAGCAAAGATTGGTCCAAAGAAGGCTGTATAAATCTTACAGAACAGGGCAAGGCCTGCTGCTGAGCTGTCATTGGTAAGAATCCATGGGCAGGTACAAACTGCCAAGATACCCACTACAATAACCGCTGTCTTATGCTTCATCTTAAATACATCCATAAAGGCATAAGCCGGAGGAATAACATTAGATGCTAAGTTAGTAGATAACTGAGCCATAATAATAAAGCAAAGAGTTACCACCAATACCAACTTGCTGTCTACCATCTCATAGAAGGCATTGATGGGATTTGCCACTCCTGTAGCTGAGCAAGCCATAGCGCCGATCATTCCAAGGAGGACTGTTGCAGGAACCATGGATAAGAAGTAAGACACGCCACGAACCGGTGCCGAATATCCATCCTTCATTTCGCGGGAATAGTCACCGGCATTTAACATAACGGTAGTGCTGTTTCCAAAGAAGGCGATAATTGCTGCAACAAATGGCATTCCCCAGGTTCCTTCACTTCCCAAAAGATTGGTAGAAATGGCATCCCACTGGGTGGTCAGGCACAGATACAAAAGATAGAACATAGCCAGCACAATTACCACACCACCTACATTACCAACCCATTTTGCTCCCTGGAATCCCTTGGTAGATAAATAAATTTGCACTAACTGAAACAGTATAAAGAAAATTACATATCCATAAGGAATATCAAGGCCAAAGGCACGGAAAATATTATTAATAGCCGTACCACCAAGCCAGGTCTGATAACCATACCAAACAATGGCCGGCAAGCCTCTTAAGAATACCGGTACAATACTTCCCTTTGTACCGAAGGCCATTTTAAGCTGCACCGCATAAGGGGCGCCTGTTACATAAGAAAACTGATCATTGGCTGCGATTCCCACTACCAAAATAGTAGAACCTATCAGCACTGCCAAAAACAACTGCAACAAATTCAAACCATTGTCCAACTGAGAGGAACCCATAGATAAGGTTCCAATAGAAATACATCCTCCCAGCCAAAGCATAGTATTGGAAGTCCAGTCCATAATTCGATCTTCTTTTTTGATCGGAGCTATGGAGCTTGCTTCCTTCTTTTCATTCTTTATATCACTCATAAACTCTCTCCTTGCAATTCGCTTCTTACTTTACTGGTGTAATGTAGGCCCCGTATCCGATGGCATCCTCTTTGTAGGCTCCGTCTTCTACCACTATTTTCCCTCGGATAATAGTATGCGTCGGAGCACCTTTTCCTGTAAGACCATCAAAACAGCTTACATGCCCCTTAGTAAGAAGTTTCTCCTGGTCACATTTCCACTCTTTGTTAGGATCTACAATTACGATATCGCCGTCAAAGCCCAGCTCAAAAGCGCCTTTTCTTCCATACAGACCAAAGACCTTGGCAGGATTATAATCCATAACTTTTGCAATCAAGCTAGGACTTAGTTTCTTTTGATGTACCACCATGTCAAACATCATAGGAAGAAAGTACTGGATGGAGTTTAGTCCGCCCCAGGCCTGCCAGATATCCTTTGTGGCATTGTCTTTTTCCTCATCAGCTGCCGGAGAATGATCGGATCCCACGCAAGAAAGGGTTCCATCTAAAACGTAATCCCAGAGTTTTTCCATATCCTCTTTCTTACGCATAGGCGGTGTACACTTTGCAGGAGCCCCCTTTTCAAATACAAAGTCTTCTGTAAATCCAAGATAATGAGGGCAGGTTTCTGCCGTAATAGGAAGTCCCTCATAAATCGCTTCCTTTACCACCTGTGCAACCATTGGATGGCTGACATGACAAATATGAACTCTTCCTCCTGTGGCTCTTGCCATATCAATAATATTTTTGGTAGCCACATACTCAGTCCAAACGTCATGGGAATCTAAGAAATCACGAATCTTTTCCTGATTACTTCTTCCCTCTTTCGCCTTAGCCTCCCGTTCCATCTCACGAACCTGACCAAACTCTTCACAGTGGAAACCACAGAGGGCCTTGTAAGGTTTTAAAATCTCCAGTGCCCTACGGACATTACCCAAATTCACCGTTGGGAAGAGATCCCCATTGGGGCAGGTAAAGCCCTTAAAGGCAGCCACTCCACAATTGTGCAGGTCCACAAGGTCTTTCATATTGTTCTTAACAGAACCCGGCTTATCATCATAGTCTCCTACAATCCCACCCCACAAAGCAAAATCCACTAGGGAGTGCTTACTGATCTTTCCCATCTTCAGGTCAAAGATCTCTTTGTTCATTAAAGACGGATCATTGTTTAACGGCATATCAATGAGTGTAGTGCATCCTGCTACTGCAGCAGCTCGAGATCCTGTCTCAAAATCCTCCCTATACTCAAAACCGGGCTCATTCAGATGAGCGTGACAGTCAATGATTCCTGGGAACACATAGTTACCCTGTGCATCAATAACCTCCTTCGCCCAAGCCTCATTGCCCGGTGTAAGAAATGCCGCGTATTTACCGTCTGTGATCGCAATATCAGCTTCATAAATGCGATCCGGAGTTACAAGTTTGCCATTTCTAATTAGCAAGTCATACATAACCTTTTGCCTCCTATCCAACGCATACGCGCCTTATGAAATTTTTATAGGCTTATTTTAATATAGGACTGTTAAAATTACAATACCCTATGTTACTACAAATTTTAGTTTGTTTTTGTGTATATTGTATAGTTTCTTGCTGTTTTCAAGGCTTTTTATGTCGTTTATTTGTTAACAATTTAAAATGCTAAAATCCAGTTTCAATATTTTCAACCGGTTTTTATTTTGTATGATCAAATTTCTCCAACAAGACAAGAAATGAGACATACAGATCGCACCAAAATCCATATGTCTCATTTCCAAAAATAAAGTAGTCACCAATATTCAATTTTTAGATATTTATTTAGCTTTTTTCTTCTTTATGCCAAGTCCTGCAACTACACTTAAAGAAGCTAAGAACAGGCTCATATAGAATGGCATCTGTCTGGCATCTCCGGTTTTTGGAGCAGTTTTTGTCACTGCAGTTGTAACAGTCTTTGGGGCAGTTTTTGTCACTGCAGTTGCGACAGTCTTCGTCTCAGGGTTTGCCGCAGTCTTGGAAGCCTGAGTTTTCGTCGTGGAAGTCACCTTGCTTGCAGCAACCTTCTTGTTTACAGTGAATTTTGCAGTTGCCTTTCCACTTGCAGAAACAATACTCAAGCTATGGTCTCCCTCTGACAGACTTGCAACAAAATCTTCATTCAAAGTAACAATTGTGCTTCCTTCTTTTACTGTATAATTACTTTCATCTACAGTTTTTCCATCAAGCTCAACGCAGATAAAATCTTCATAGGCTGCATCTGATGTAAAGGATAAGGCCTTCTTTTCACCTGCTGTTACAGTTGCTCCATCACCCTCGGTTATAACAGGAGCAAGTTTTTCAAGAACTGTATCTGCCTTAGTGATTTCAGTCTCTGTCTTATCATCACTAAAATACTTATTACAGTCATCACAGTGCCAGTATGTGCTGTTACCTTCTTTTGCAGCAGTAGCAGCTACTCCCTCTGTTTTTTTCAAGCTGTGACCTGTTGCTTTTCCTGTCTGTACAGTCTTTTCCTGAGCCACAAATGCTGTATTTGTAAAGCTTGCACGGTAGCTTGTTAGTTCCGGTAATACGCAAGTCTTTTCCTGCACTAGCGTCGGTGTTGCAGTTGCCGTTTCACTTTCCTTATCGGTGCATACAGAACAGCTTCTTGTAGCTGTACATGTCTTATTATCATTACTCCACGTGTAGCTTGCTTGGCCGTAGCTGTGACCTGTTGCCTCTCCTGTCTGTACAGTCTTTTCCTGAGCCACAAATGCTGTATTTGTAAAGTTTGCACGGCAGCTTGTCAGTTCCGATAATACGCAAGTCTTTTCCTGCACTAGCGTCGGTGTTGCAGTTGCCGTTTCACTTTCCTTATCGGTGCATACAGAACAGCTTCTTGTAGCTGTACATGTCTTATTATCATTACTCCACGTGTAGCTTGCTTGGCCGTAGCTGTGACCTGTTGCCTCTCCTGTCTGTACAGTCTTTTCCTGAGGCACAAATGCTGTATTTGTAAATCTTGCAATATAGTTTGTTACTTCTGGCCGATCACAATCTTTTTCCTGCCATAACATCGGTGTTGTAGTAACCGTTTCTTTCATTTGAAACATGCAAAACTTACAAAGTCCTAGAGCTGTACAGGTCTTGTAATCATCACTCCATGTGTAGCTTACGCTTACAGGCTGGTGATTACAACTATAATTTGCATATGCAGGCGTCACTCCGAAGAAAATCAAGCATACAACCCAAATAAACAGTTTTCTGATTTTATTCATATAAAATAATACCTTCCTCTCTCCAAAGTTATTCAGCCATTTTTATGTTTTTGGTAATATTCATCCATCCACTCGTCTCCAGAGTCCTTTGTCATCTCCTGATCTCCAAGAGCATAACTCCAAGTATCCTCAAAGTGTCTTCTGAATACCATCTTTAGCACAGGCCTCTTTTGTTTTTCAGATGACTCAATGCATCTTTCTATCAAATCATACACTGCAGACCACTGCGTATTACTGGTAATGCTTTTTCCCGGTTCCTGAACCACACTAATTAATGCTTTCCAAGCTACCTCATTAGTACATTCCCCTTTATATTCATCCATAAAAGCAATCACCTTATCATATCGATCTTTTCCATGACCATATTTCGTTTCTTTTCCCACTTCATCAATATAGGATATAAAGAAATTTGTCATTGCTCGCACCGATTCTTCTCCGGTATTCGATGGCACTTTATCCAAAGCAACAAATTCTCTATTTTCTCCCAACTTATACTCTACTGCAAGAGCTTTTCCTCTTGAATCTGCAATAAAGAAATGATAGTCTCTTCCAAAAGAAGCAAACATGTTATATTTTTCAAGTAATTTAGCTGCATGATCTGCACTCTCAGCTCGGTCTAAGACTAATCTAATTGCAAGGGACGTTGCAATAGTTGGTCTTGTTTTATCAGTAGGCCTCATAGGCGGACTGTCCAAAGTCAGAACAGCAATAGCTACACCTTTTTCATTCACTCCATCCAAACAAACAAATGGTGCCGCCAAGGCTCCTACATTCCCCGGTTCCAAGGGGTTATTGGCCCAAATATTATTTAAAGCCGCAAATCCCATAGAAGCATACCGGCCCCCTTCGATTGCCGGACAATACACCAACATACCTGATGTATCTTGAGCAAAATCATAATTTCTCCCCATTCTGACTACTCCGTCTATACATTCCATTTTGAAAGCGGTACATCCAAAAGTCCCAAAATTTATATCTGTGATCCTCTTATTAACCGGCATTGTCTCATCCAATATAGCTTTTATTAGAGTTGCATCATCTGTAATCTTTGAGTTTATAACCCTATCCAAACTGTAATTATACTTTACTTCCATCTGGTAAAGTCCATAAGCAAACTTATCTACATACTCTTTCACCAACTTAATGGATTCCAACGTCTCCTTTTTCCCATCTCTTTTTGCATCTGTATAGACAAGATATTGCATATCTTGAAAACAAGTAGATTCAGTTGCATGATTTCCATGAGAATCTCTTAGTGTCCATGGATTTGCCATTTGAGGATCAAATCCCATCTGACGAATATTAAAATCCTTCTTCTCATTTCCAAGTACGACTCCACGAATAGATGTAAATACATTAACATTCTCTACATCTTTTAAATTCACTTCTATTAGTAACTCTCTTGGAATATTCAAGGATCTTGAAAAAACTTTGCCCTTGGCTTTATGGCCAGAATCATCCTTCATATAGGCATCTGGTTTGCAATTGTCACATTCCTTAGAAACAATATACATTTCCTTCACATGGTGGTCTTCCTCATATTCCATTTCGAAAGATGAAATTCCAGATACCTTCATATAACTCCGACATGGTGCAGGCTCTGCCGGCAAGGCAATAACCCCTACTCTTACATAGCTATTATCACTCCCTTGCTCAGTCATCCTGTGTTTCGAGTCATCACACATTTCACATACCACAGAAACCTTAACTTTATTATGATCACTTCCGGTAATTGCAGAAAATAACTGCATTCTCGCTTCTCTTACATGATGATCATCACACTTTTCACCATATCCAAACTCAAATGCTTGGCAAACCACAATATAGTTAAGGGGCAAAATTTCAAAATCAAACTCAAAAATATACTCTTCGCCAATTTTCATTTTCCGCTCTTTCATATAATCTTTAGGCAAGCCCATAAAAGCACCTGTCATGGTATCTTTTCTTAATTTTAATGCGGATATCAACATTAGCACTCCCTCCTTTCTACTTCATTTTCTCTTTCTCTTATTATATTGACTTTCTTTTTTTAATGCAATATACTTTAAGAATATCACTTGTTTATAGGCAAAAATAACTTGTGTATTTTTTCAAGGAGGACTCTTTATGACTGTTAATGAAATTTCAGACCTTACTGCCAGTCTCTTAATTCGATATTACGATAATGACATACAACCATTTTTAGATTACTGCCACGAGGATATTCTCTGGCTTGGCCCTGCAAAGAAGCAAGTAATCCGCACCAAAAAAGCTCTGGTAGATGCATTTAGTCTGGAAGACCAGCAGCTGCATTTTAAGGTTTATGACCTTACTGCAACTCCCTTGCATATTTGTAGCAACTGTACAGAAGTTCTTCTAACCTTTGTAGTAGATACTTTCTGGCCTGACGGAAGTTCTAACCGGGTCTATCAGCGGATTGATTTTACCTGGGAGATCAAAAAAGACCTTAGCCGCATTCGGGTATGCCATATTTCCAACCCCATTGACTACGATGACAGGGACTCAATTTATCCAGTTCACTACCTAGAAAATCATTCTCATATGACTCTTTACGTCGATTCTTCAGAGAAACTGTCTTTTCCAGGAAAGAACCGGACCACCCTCTACACAAGCCCGGAGCAGATTCTTTACATGGAAAGTATGGGAAATCATACCCGCATCCACCTGATTTCTCAGACCTTTGAATGCACCAAGCGTTTGTCAGAAATCAGCAAAAAAATTAGCAACCGATTTCTTCGCTGCCATGCAAGCTACCTGGTAAATCCCTTATATGTAGAGTCTATTGAACGATTTGCATTGACTATGACAGATGGGAGAAAAATTCCGGTACCGGAGAAGAAATATACAGCTGTGAAAGCAGACTTGCTTAAGAATGGTTGTCGAGCATAGAAATCGCTACCATTGAAGGCAAAGCCCAATTCAGTTATTATGATGCAAAACATACTAGGAGTTTCTTATGTCTTTTTATAGAATAAATCAACTATCACAATTTGCTTTTGAGATTTTGGAGTCTGCGGATCTAACCAAGATCCACTCCATCTATCGCAAAACCATTAATTTAGATGTAAATGGCCAGCTTCTTGCCCTGCAAGTAGAAGGCTCTCCCCTTTCTCCCATAAGCCTCATTACTGATATGACGCAGGAGGATATGGAAGAATTAGGGCTAGCAGTTCATCAGCAGTTATCTATCAGGCA
>CAVAKZ010000005.1:0-63794 GCA_963589425.1 Parabacteroides distasonis
GATGTATACTTAGAAGAAATTGCAGAAGAATATAAATGCATTAAGGGGACAGATCAGATTCTTCATGAAATAAACGATACAAGCTATGATCTCTTTGTTTGTCTGGATTGTGGAGATGAGGATCGTTTGGGCTTTTCCGGAAAGTTGTTTGAAAAGGCAAAAAGAACCTATTGTATCGATCACCATATCAGCAATACCGCCTTTGCAGATGACAGTTATATTATTCCGGATGCCAGTTCTACAGCAGAGCTTGTTTACAATGTGATGGAGGATGAGGAAATCAGCCTGGAGATCGCAACAGCCCTCTATCTGGGAATTGTTCATGATACAGGTGTTTTTCAGTATTCCTGCGCAAAGCCTTCCACCTTCCGGGTGGCAGCAAGGCTTTTAGAGAAGGGAGTGGATGCTCCAACTCTGATTACCGACACCTATTATGAAAAGACCTATGTGCAAAATCGTATGCTGGGAACTGCTTTAAATAAAAGCAGCCTGCATGAGGGGGGCAAAGTAATTTCTTCTGTGATCACAAGACAGGAAATGGATGAACTTGGGGCAAAGCCTAAGGATTTGGATGCTATTGTAAGTCAGCTTCGTATAACAAAAGGGGTGGAAGTGGCCATCTTCTTGTATCAGACAGAAGAAAATTCTTATAAAGTCAGCCTGCGGGCCAAGGATTATGTGGACGTAAGTAAAGTGGCAGTAAGCTTTGGAGGCGGCGGCCACGTGAAGGCTTCCGGTGTCAGTATGGATGGAAGGGCAGAGGAAATCATAGAAAAGCTTTTAGTAGAAGTGAAAGCCCAATTAAAAGATTAAGCAAAGAGGAAGACAAGAATGGTCCATGGAATTTTAAATGTTTATAAAGAAAAAGGATACACCTCTCACGATGTGGTGGCCAAGCTTAGAGGAATTGTGGGACAGAAAAAAATCGGTCACACAGGTACCTTAGATCCAGATGCTACAGGTGTACTTCCTGTATGTTTAGGAAAGGCTACAAAGGTGTGTGACCTGTTAACAGACAAGGATAAAACTTACCGGGCCATTCTTAGGCTTGGAATTACCACAGATACTCAGGATATTTCCGGACAAGTTATAAAGGAAAGGGATCCGCGGGGCCTTAAGGAGGAAGAAGTAAGACAGGCGATTTTATCCTTTGTAGGAGCTTATGAGCAGGTTCCTCCTATGTATTCAGCCCTAAAAGTAAATGGGAAAAAACTATATGAGCTTGCCCGAGAAGGAAAGACTGTTGAGCGAAAAAGTAGACCTGTGCATATTCGTGAAATTCAGATTCAGGAAATAAATCTTCCAAGAATGGAATTTACCGTAACCTGTTCTAAGGGAACCTACATCCGAACTCTATGTCATGATGTTGGTGAGAAACTGGGAGTGGGAGGCTGCATGGAAGAGCTGGAACGAATTGCAGTAGGGAGATTCCATCTGCGAGACGCCTTAACCTTAAAAGAAATCCAGGAAATGAAGGAAGAAGGAACTTTAGAAGAGGTTCTTCGACCGGTGGATTCTGTGTTTTTGCAATATCCCAAAATGCAGGTAAAAGCATCCTGTGAAAGATTGGCATTTAACGGAAATCCTTTGCCTAGGAAAGGGGTCGAGGTTTTTGAGGGGGCCAAAGAAAACCAGATTTTTCGCCTCTATACGGAGTCCGGAGAGTTTTTGGCCTTGTACAAAAAAACTCCAAAAGATTATCGCATTGTAAAAATGTTTTATGCCGGAGACTAATTTGAAAAAGCAGCAGTAGAGAGGAAATTTTAGCTCATGTGGAATCTAGATAAACTGAAAAAATATGAGATAGAAGGTCAGTCGGCCATTACTTTTGGAAAGTTTGATGGGCTTCACGAAGGTCACATGCTTTTGGTGGAAGAGGTTTCTCGTCTGGCAAAAAAAGAAAAGCTACAAAGTGTAGTCTGCGCCTTTGACATGCAGGAATTTTGGAAAGAAAAAGGTAGGGACCTTAAGGTGCTTATGACGAAAGAGGAACGCATGAGACACTTAAAAGGTTTTGTGGACCATGGACTTATATTTCCTTTTGACTGGGAATTTAGCCAAATGAAGCCGGAGGATTTTGTAAAGGATATTGTAGCAGGGCTCTTTCACGCAAAATACGTAGTGGTTGGGCCGGATTTCTCCTTTGGGAAAAACAAGGAGGGAAATACCGAAATGCTTCGTAAGCTATCTGGAATCTATGGTTTTGAATTAATTGTCATCGAGAAAAAACGCTACCAAAATCATGTAATCAGCAGCACCTATATTCGTGAAGTTTTAAAAGAAGGAAATATTAATCTGGTAAATGCTCTTTTAGGTTATCCTTTTGAAGTGTCTGGACTTGTGGCCCATGGAAAGCAGCTAGGGAGAAGCCTGGGCTTTCCTACCATTAATGTTTGCTGGCCGGAGTCTAAGATCCTTCCTCCAAAAGGGGTCTACATGGCAGATGTATATCTAGATGGTGAGAAATATCATTCCGTAGCCAACATAGGGGTAAAGCCAACGGTGACAGAAGAAGCCAAGATATCTATTGAAGCCTTTTTGTTTGACTATAGTGGAGATGCCTATGGCAAGGAAGTTCGCATTGAACTTTTGGAATTTAAACGTCCGGAACAAAAATTTGACAGTGTGGAACTTATGAAGGCTCAGGTGGATCAGGATATTTTGTATGCCAGAAAATTTTTTCCTTTACAAGCATAGAGGCAGCGTGGTATACTCGTTTGGTATTTAACCGGTATTCGGTAATTGGATTCTCCAACCGTTACTTAATACTAGGTGATAGATAAAAGAATTCAAGGAGGATTGTAACAATGATTACAAAAGAAATCAAAGAGCAGATTATTAAGGATTATGGTAGAACAGCTGGAGATACAGGATCTCCGGAAGTGCAGATCGCAATTCTTACAGCAAGAATCAACGACCTTACAGACCACTTCAAGGCTAATCCAAAGGATCACCACTCAAGAAGAGGACTTCTTAAGATGGTAGGACAAAGAAGAGGACTTCTTGCATACCTTAAGAAGACTGATATCGAGAGATATCGTTCATTGATCGAGAGACTTGGATTAAGAAAATAATTCTGAAAAGTTATCTGGACTTTATAAAAAGAATGTGCTTTTGCACATTCTTTTTTTTCTATAAAAGTCGGGAAAAAGCCGGGAAATAAAAAATATAGCTAGCACATGGAAGGGTCTTGTGATATAATACGGAAGGCTGTGGTCTAGGGAAGGATACACCGAGACCACTGAAATGTATATGAAAATATCATATATATTTCAGTTGTTTCGGTAGTTCCCTTACCACTTACATGCATTTAATTAATAGTAAGGAGAAAACTATGTATAAAAAGTTTGAGATGGAACTGGCCGGCAGAACTTTAAGAGTGGATGTTGGCAGAGTGGCTAAGCAGGCAAATGGAGCTGTTCTTATGCACTACGGTGATACAACAGTTTTGTGTACTGCTACAGCATCAGAAAAACCAAGAGAGGGAATTGATTTCTTCCCTTTAAGTGTTGAATACAATGAGAGAATGTACTCTGTAGGTAAGATTCCAGGAGGATTTAATAAGAGAGAGGGAAAAGCATCTGAGAATGCAATCCTTACCTGTCGTGTTATTGATCGTCCGATGCGTCCTTTATTTCCAAAGGATTACCGCAACGACGTAACTTTGGAGAACCTGGTTCTTTCTGTAGACCAGGATTGCGCACCGGAGCTTACAGCTATGTTGGGTGCAGCTATTGCAACAACAATTTCTGATATTCCATTTGATGGACCGATTTCTACTACACAGGTTGGTTTAGTAGATGGAGAATTTGTATTTAACCCAACTGCTGACCAGAGAAGCGTATCAGACCTTGCTCTTACTGTAGCATCTACCAGAGAAAAGGTAATTATGATCGAGGCAGGAGCTAATGAGGTTCCGGAGCAGCAGATGATCGATGCGATTTATGCAGCTCATGAGTTGAACCAGAAGGTTATCGCATTTATTGATACCATTGTTGCAGAGTGTGGAAAAGAAAAGCACGCTTATGAGTCTTGTGCAGTTCCAGAGGAACTTTTTGAGGCAATTAAGGAGATTGTTCCCCCGGCAGAGATGGAAGAAGCAGTATTTACTGATGACAAGCAGACCAGAGAGGAGAATATCCGCCAGGTAACTGCTAAATTAGAAGAAGCCTTTGCAGAAAAGGAAGACTGGCTTGCAGTTCTTTCTGAGGCTGTTTACCAGTATCAGAAGAAGACGGTACGTAAGATGATCTTAAAGGATCACAAGCGTCCGGATGGAAGAGCTATCGATGAGATCCGTCCCTTGGCAGCTGAGACAGACCTTATTCCAAGAGTTCATGGTTCAGCAATGTTTACCCGTGGACAGACACAGATCTGTACTATGACCACTTTGGCACCTCTTTCTGAGGCTCAGAAGTTAGATGGCCTTAATGAAGCAGAAACTTCTAAGAGATATATGCATCATTACAACTTCCCGTCATATTCTGTAGGCGAGACAAAGCCTTCTAGAGGACCGGGACGTCGTGAGATTGGACATGGAGCATTGGCAGAGAGAGCCTTGGTTCCGGTACTTCCAAGCGAAACAGACTTTCCATATGCAATCCGTACCGTATCAGAGACCTTCGAGTCTAACGGATCTACTTCTCAGGCAAGTATCTGTGCATCATCAATGTCCCTGATGGCAGCAGGTGTGCCGATTAAGTCTGCTGTTGCAGGAATTTCCTGCGGATTGGTTACTGGAGATACAGACGATGATTATTTAGTTCTCACAGATATTCAGGGACTTGAGGATTTCTTCGGAGATATGGACTTTAAGGTGGCAGGTACCCACAAGGGTATCACAGCAATCCAGATGGATATCAAGATCCACGGTCTTACCAGAGATATTGTTGAGGAAGCAATTGCTAAGACAAAGAAGGCAAGAACCTACATTATGGATGAGGTTATGGCAAAAGCAATTTCAGAGCCACGTGCTGAGGTTGGGGAGTTTGCACCGAAGATTGTTCAGATGCAGATCGATCCTCAGAAGATTGGTGATGTGGTTGGACAGCGCGGAAAAACCATTAATGCTATTATTGAGCAGACCGGTGTGAAGATTGACATTACCGATGATGGCGCTGTTTCTGTATGCGGAACAGATGCAAAGAAGATGGAAGAGGCCCAGAAGCTGATTCACATTATTGTAACTGACTATGAGGCAGGACAGGTATTAGAAGGAAAGGTTATCAGCATTAAAGAGTTTGGTGCCTTCCTTGAGTTTGCACCTGGCAAAGAGGGAATGGTTCACATTTCCAAGCTTTCTAAGGAAAGGGTTAACCGTGTAGAGGATGTACTTACCTTAGGAGACCTTGTTAAGGTTGTATGCCTGGGCAAGGATAAGATGGGTAGATTCTCATTCAGCATGAAAGATGTTGTAGAGTAAGCAGAATGAATTGATAAATAAATCTTCCATGCAGTTTCATTGAAGAAAAGAGAAACTGTGTGGAAGATTTTCGTATGAAGGAGCAAAAATCATATGCCACAGATTAGTAAAGAAGTGAAAAGCCAGATTGAAAAGAGGCGTACATTTGCCATTATTTCTCACCCCGATGCAGGTAAGACAACCTTGACTGAAAAATTTCTTCTTTATGGAGGAGCTATTAACCTGGCAGGCAGCGTAAAGGGAAAGGCTACTGCCAGACATGCAGTATCTGACTGGATGGAGATCGAGAAGGAGAGAGGAATCTCTGTAACATCCTCCGTACTTCAGTTTAACTATGGCGGATATTGTATCAATATTTTGGATACACCGGGACATCAGGACTTCTCGGAAGATACCTATAGAACCTTAATGGCAGCAGATTCTGCAGTAATGGTGATCGATGCATCCAAGGGTGTTGAGGCCCAGACAAGAAAATTATTTAAGGTTTGTACCATGCGACATATCCCGATTTTTACTTTTATTAATAAAATGGATCGGGAAGCTATGGATACTTTTGAACTTTTGGATGATATTGAAAATGAGCTGGGAATTGCTACCTGTCCTGTAAACTGGCCCATTGGGTCAGGAAAGGGCTTCCGGGGAGTTTACGACAGAGAGACCAAAACAGTAGAGCTTTTTTCTGATACCCATAAGGGTACCACCCAGGGAGAAGTGCGCAAGCTGCCCATAGATGATCCAAAACTGAAAGACTTAATTTCTGAAGAACAGTGGGTCCAGTTGGAAGAGGAGATTGAACTTCAGGATGGGGCAGGTGCCGTTTTTGACCAGGAAATGGTAAGTAAGGGCCAGTTGTCTCCGGTATTCTTCGGATCGGCTCTGACAAACTTTGGTGTAGAAACCTTCTTGCAGCATTTCCTAAAGATGACCACATCACCCCTTCCCAGAATGTCAGACCAAGGAGTTATTGATCCTATGGAGGAGGAAGAATTTTCTGCCTTTGTATTTAAGATCCAGGCAAATATGAATAAGGCCCACAGAGACCGGATCGCCTTTATGCGAATTTGTTCCGGAGAGTTTAAAGCCGGCATGGAAGTAATGCATATTCAGGGAGGCAAGAAGGTTCGCCTTTCCCAGCCCCAGCAGCTCATGGCCAGCGAGCGCAAGATGATTGAGGAGGCTTACGGTGGCGATATTATCGGTGTCTTTGATCCGGGTATTTTCTCCATCGGAGATACCCTTACTACTTCCGCAAAAAAATATGCTTATGAGGGAATCCCAACCTTTGCACCGGAGCATTTTGCCAGAGTGCGGCAGGTAGATACCATGAAGCGTAAACAGTTCGTAAAAGGTATTAACCAGATCGCTCAGGAAGGTGCTATTCAAATTTTCCAGGAAATGGGCTCGGGTATGGAAGAAATTATAGTAGGTGTGGTAGGTGTCCTTCAATTTGATGTGTTAAAGTACCGTTTGGAAAATGAGTACAATGTAGAGATACGTCTGGAAAATCTCCCTTACGAATATATTCGTTGGATAGAGAACCCATCCCAGGTACAGGTAGATAAACTTACAGGAACCTCTGATATGAAGAAGGTTATGGATCTTAAGGGACGACCCTTACTTCTTTTTGTAAATGAGTGGAGCATCCGCATGACAGTCCAGCGAAATGAGGGCTTGGTTCTCACAGAATTTGCAAAATAGTAGTAAAATAGTAAAATCTAAACCCTACTTTGCAAAAGTGGGGTTCTTTGCTATAATAAAAGACAGATTATAAAAACGATAGACCGAAGCAGGGAGGTTTTATATATGAGTAAGGAAGAAAAGAGTACATATACCATCAAGGGAAATACCCAGATTGGTGAAGTAAAGATTGCAGATGAAGTAGTAGCAGTCATTGCAGGGCTGGCAGCCTTAGAAGTGGAAGGGGTTGCATCTATGGCAGGCAATGCCACCACAGAACTGATTTCAAAGCTTGGAAAGAAGGCTGTATCTAAGGGTGTAAAGATTGATGTATTAGACGGAATCGTAACAGTATCCCTGGCTCTTAACATTTCCTATGGATACAACATTAAGGATGTTACCTTGAAGGTTCAGGAAAAAGTGAAATCAGCCATTGAGACCATGACAGCCTTAGAAGTGGCAGATGTGAATATCCGTGTTGCGGGTGTTTCGGTATCGGAGGAAGCATAAGTGAGAAGAAGCGAGCTTAGAGAGCATATTTTCAAAGTATTATTTGGCATTGAGTTTAATGAGGCAGGGGAACTTAGTGAACAGTCAGCCCTCTACCTTTTGGATCTTGAACATGCTAAGGAATCTGACACAGATTATATAGCCGCAAAAGTTATGAAGGTGGCAGAGAAGGTGCCGGAGATCGACACACTGATTAATGCCAACTCTAAGGGATGGAAGACCAAGCGCATGAATAAGGTTGATCTTACTATCCTTAGATTAGCAGTTTATGAGATGAAGTGGGATGAGGATGTTCCTACAAAAGTTGCCATCAACGAGGCAGTGGAACTTTCCAAAACTTACAGTGGCGAGGAGGGCTCTGCCTTTGTCAATGCAGTATTAGGAAAAATTGCCCATTCACAAGAGGAATAAGATGGCACAGAATGTATATTCAGTTAAGCAGGTGAATGCTTACATTCGGAACATGTTTGCTCAGGATTATATGCTCAGGCGTATCTATGTGAAGGGGGAAGTTTCCAACTGTAAGTATCATTCATCAGGACATATATATTTTTCGTTAAAGGATGAGTCCGGAACCATTTCCTGCGTTATGTTTGCCGGGAAAAGGAGCGGGCTCTCTTTTGCTATGAAAGATGGCCAGCAGGTGATAGTGTTAGGATCCGTGGAAGTTTATGCTAAAGCCGGGGCCTATCAGCTCTATGCAGATGAGATTCGTTTGGACGGCGATGGCCTTCTTTATGAGAAGTTTATGCAGTTAAATCGAGAACTTCAGGAAATGGGAATGTTTGATCCTGTCTATAAGAAATCCATTCCTGCTTATGCAAAGAGGGTGGGGGTTGTGACAGCGCCTACTGGTGCGGCAGTACGGGATATTATAAATGTATCCCATAGAAGAAATCCCTATGTGCAGCTGATTTTGTATCCTGCCAAAGTTCAGGGACAGGGGGCTGCTCAGAGTATTGTTAATGGAATTCATGCCTTAGAACAAGCCAAGGTAGATGTAATGATCATCGGTCGCGGAGGGGGGGCCATAGAAGATCTTTGGGCCTTTAACGAGGAGATTGTGGCCAGGGCAATTTTCGAGTGTGAGATTCCCATTATTTCCGCAGTAGGTCATGCTACCGATGAGAGTATCTCCGACTATGTGGCAGATATGCAGGTTCCAACACCTTCAGCTGCGGCGGAGATGGCAGTTTATGACTACCGTATCATTGACAATGCCTTGCTTGAGTATCAGAGTAAATTACATAGCAGGATGACGCAGAAACTTCGGATTTATCGCTTGCAGATGGAAGCCTTGCAAAGCAAGCTGTCTCGTTTGCATCCGGGATACAGATTAAAGGACCAGAGACGGCGGTTAATGGAACTAGAAGAGAAGCTGGATACGGGAATGAGCCTGAAGCTTCAAAAATATCGGCATAAATTGGAAGTATATATAGAGCGTATGAAGGGCTTATCTCCCCTTTTGAAGTTGGAGAAAGGTTATGCCTATGTAGAAGATGCCAAAGGAAGATCTCTTCGCAGTGTTAAGAATATTAAAAGCGGAGAGTCCTTGAAAATTTATGCTGCAGACGGAATTGTTCTTGCAAGGGTCCAGAAAATCCTTGAGGAGAAGGACCGGATAAAGGAGGAAGATCATGACTGATTTTCAGGAAAAAGAAGAAAGAGAAGGGCAGGAGTCCGAAATTGATGACTTGTTCTCAGAATTAAATGATGTCATTCAAAACTTGGAGAAAGAGGATGTATCCTTGGAGGATTCTTTTGCTTATTATCATAAGGGAATGGAGCTTCTTAAAAGTTGCAATGATAAAATTGACCGTGTAGAAAAACAGGTTCAGATGTTGGATGAAGAGGGAAATGTACATGAGTTTTAAAGAGGAATTAGATCAAAAACTTGCTGCTATCGAAGATCTGCTGCGGGAATACCTTCCGGAAAAGGAAGGATACCAGGGCCTCATTATGGAGACTATGGAGTATAATCTTATGGCAGGAGGAAAACGTCTTAGGCCCATGCTGATGAAGGAAACTTATGACCTTTATGGGGGAACATCTCCGGCCATCAGACCTTTTATGGCTGCTTTGGAGATGATTCATACCTATTCCTTGGTTCATGATGACCTTCCGGCCATGGATAATGATGATTATCGAAGAGGCAGAAAGACCACCCATGTGGTTTATGGGGAGGATATTGCCATTCTTACAGGAGATGCCCTCTTAAATTACGCATTTGAAATTGCATGTAAGGCCTTTGATCTGGACCCTGCCCACAGCCTTGAGATTGGAAGAGCCCTGGCAGTGCTTGGGAAGAAAGCAGGAATTTATGGAATGATCGGTGGGCAGGTCATTGATGTAAAGGAAACCGGACATGAAGTATCACAGCCTGTACTGGATAAGATTTATCAGCTGAAAACCGGAGCGCTTATTGAGGCGGCTATGATGATTGGTGGTATTTTAGCCGGAGCCGGTGAGGAAGAGATTTCTTTGCTTGAGAGTATAGCTCACCAGGTGGGAATCGCCTTCCAGATTCAAGATGATATATTGGATGTTACAAGTAGCATGGAGGTTTTGGGTAAACCTATTCATAGTGATGAAAAGAATCAGAAAACCACTTATGTTACGCTAAAGGGCTTGGAGACATCCAAAGAGATTGTTATGGATCTTTCCAGAGATTCTTTGGATATGCTCCATGCCTTGTCCGGAGAGAATTCTTTTTTGGAAAGTCTTTTGATTCAATTAATTCATAGAGAGAAGTAAAGTAACTGGGGGACATCTTGGGATGTTGGAAATGATTGAAAAAGCAAACGACATAAAAAAGCTAAATCCGGAGGATCTGCCGGAGCTGGCACAGGAGATTCGAAAGTTCCTAATTGAAAAAGTTAGTAAAACCGGAGGACATTTAGGATCAAACCTAGGAGTTGTAGAGCTTACAATTGCCTTGCACAGAGAACTGGATTTCCCGGAAGATAAGATTATCTGGGATGTGGGACATCAATCCTATACCCACAAGATTTTGACCGGAAGAAAAGATAAGTTTGATAATTTGAGGGCTTTTGGGGGAATGAGCGGTTTCCCTAAAAGAGAGGAAAGTAACTGTGATGCCTTTGATACCGGGCATAGTACAACCTCCATTTCAGCTGGGGTGGGCTATGTGCGGGCCAGAGACCTGAAAAAGGAAGACTATACCGTAGTGGCAGTTATCGGAGATGGTTCTCTTACAGGAGGGATGGCCTACGAGGCTCTCAATAATGCTGCTACTCTAAAGTCCAACTACATTATTATTTTGAATGATAATCAGATGTCCATTTCTGAAAATGTAGGAGGCATGTCCAGATATCTGGCTAATATGAGAACGGGAGAGTTTTATATCGGACTGAAAAAAGGTGTGACCAATACCTTGATGCAAATTCCTGGAGTAGGGGAACAGATGGTGTCTCAGATCCGCAGAGCCAAGGATAGTATCAAACAGCTGATGGTTCCCGGAATGTTTTTTGAGGATATGGGAATTACTTATTTAGGACCGGTGCCAGGTCATGATATTAAGCGCCTTACAGAAGTGATTCGGGACGCAAAGAGGATGGAAGGGCCGGTGTTAATTCACGTTATGACCACTAAGGGAAAGGGATACCTTCCGGCAGAGAGGCAACCGGCGAAATTCCATGGCGTTGGTCCTTTTCATATTTCTACAGGAAAGCCCTTAAAAGAGAAAACCATAGCTAGCTATACAGATATATTTGGAAAGGCTATCCTAAAAGAAGCAGAAGATCATGAAGATTTGGTAACCATTACTGCAGCTATGGCTGATGGTACGGGACTTAGTAAATTTCGCTATCGTTATCCGGATCGCTTCTTTGATGTGGGAATTGCGGAGGAGCATGCAGTGACCTTTGCGGCAGGACTGGCAGCAGGGGGCTTAAAACCGGTATTTGCTATTTATTCTTCTTTTTTACAACGAGGTTATGATCAGATTGTTCACGATGTTGCCATGCAGAAACTTCCGGTGGTCTTTGCAGTAGACCGTGCAGGTTTAGTTGGAAATGATGGAGAAACCCACCAGGGAATCCTAGATTTGTCCTTTCTTAGCAATATACCGGGCATGGTGGTGATGTCTCCGAAAAATGGAAGAGAACTAGAAGCTATGGTACATTTTGCAGTGGAATATGAGGCTGGTCCCGTGGCCCTGCGTTACCCAAGGGGGAGTGCTTCCTTCCTGGATGAGGAAGTCTGTAGTCCGGTGGTCTGTGGAAAGAGTGAGCTTATTTCAAGAGAAAAAGATATTGCCATTTTGTCTATGGGGCATATGTATGATACAGCCCATAAGGTATGGGAAATCTTAAAGGAAAAAGGATACAAGTGTTCACTGATTAATGCCAGATTTGTCAAGCCCTTAGATACAGATCTTTTAAAGGATCTTTCCAAGGATCATAGATTAGTGGTGACCATAGAGGAGAATGTATTAAGCGGTGGATTTGGAGAACATGTGGCAGCTTACTATGCAAATATAGGAAGCCCTGTGAGAACTCATGCCTTTGCAGTGCCGGATTGCTTTGTGGAACACGGAGATGTGAATACCTTAAGAGAGAAAATCGGTTTAGATGCAGATTCTGTAGTCAGTGAAATCGAAAAGTTGTATGCAAAGAAATCGTAAGTAGTTAGGATAAGAACCATGAAAGAACGTTTGGACGTATTATTAGTAAAAAGAAATTTGGCGGCTTCTAGGGAAAAGGCTAAGGCCATTATTATGTCAGGAAATGTTTTTGTAGAAGGTCAGAGAGAAGATAAGGCTGGTACCACATTTCCGGAGGAAGTAGCTATAGAAATTAAGGGACATACCCTGCCCTATGTTAGCAGAGGGGGACTGAAGCTTGAAAAGGCGATAAAAAACTTTGATGTGACCGTAGATGGAAAGGTCTGTACAGATGTAGGTTCTTCCACCGGTGGCTTTACAGACTGCATGCTGCAAAATGGTGCCCTTAAGGTATTTGCCATTGATGTGGGACGAGGTCAGCTTGACTGGAAACTTAGGCAGGATCCAAGAGTAGTTTGCATGGAAAAAACCAACATTCGGTATGTAACTCCGGAAGATATCGGGGAACCGGTGGATTTTTCTTCCATAGATGTTTCCTTTATCTCTCTAACGAAGGTACTTCTGCCGATTCGAAATTATTTGACAGAAAATGGACAGATCGTAGCTCTCATCAAACCACAGTTTGAGGCAGGGAGAGAAAAGGTTGGGAAAAAAGGTGTTGTGCGGGAGAAAAGCACTCATATAGAGGTGATACAGAAGGTTATTGATTATGCAATGTCTATTGGCTTTGCAATTCTTAATCTTGAATTTTCCCCAATCCGTGGCCCCGAGGGAAATATTGAATATTTAGTGCATTTACAAAAGTGTGAAGCCACAGATCAGATAGCCCCTGAGATAGAGGTGGAAGCCACAGTTGATGCAGCTTTTGATACATTAACAAAGTAAAAGGAACATAGAGGATTATGGATCATTTTTTGATAGTGACAAACGATGGGAAAGATAAAGATTTTCAGGTGACTCATCAGGTGAAGAAGCTTTTGGAGCAGGCAGGCAAGTCCTGTATGCTCTGCAAAAAGGATGAACATAAGAAAATCATAGATGAATCTGTGCCGGAAAATATTGAATGTGCCATTGTCATTGGGGGAGATGGAAGTCTTATTGAGGTTGCCAGGTATTTTTGGAAAAAGGATATTCCTATTTTAGGTATTAATATGGGTACCCTGGGATATCTTACAGAGGTGGAAGTCGGTCATTTGAAAGAGTCCATTGAGCATTTGATTTCCGGAGATATTATTTTAGAGGACCGTATGATGTTAGTGGGAATCACGGAGGATGGACAAAAAAACAGTGCTTTAAATGATATTGTTGTGAGCCGTAAGATAGGCCTTCGGCTTATTCGATTTAATCTCTATGTTAACGGAGAGCTTTTAAATACCTACGAGGCGGATGGAGTGATCGTTGGTACCCCTACAGGATCAACAGCTTACAATCTTTCCGCAGGAGGCCCTATTGTGGAGCCTACCGCGAAGTTGATTCTCATTACCCCTATATGTTCCCATGCCTTAAATACCAGCAGCATCATTCTTTCGCCGGAGGACGAGGTGGAAATTGAAATTTGCGAGGGACGAACGGAAAAAGAACAGGAAGTTTTGATTTCTTTTGACGGAGCAGATACTATTGTATTAAAGACCGGAGATCGGATGAAGATCCAAAAATCATCTAAGGTTACCAGGCTGGTCCGCCTAAACAGTGTAAGCTTTTTGGAAATGCTTCGCAGGAAAATGAAGGGAAATTAGCAGACATTATGAAACTAAGCAGACATTCCAAAATTATAGAATTAATCAATACCTATCCTATAGGCACCCAGGAGGAATTGGCGGATTATCTAAATCGAGAGGGATTTAAGGTGACCCAGGCCACAGTTTCCAGAGATATCAGGAATTTGAAACTTACCAAAGTGCCGGGGGAGGATGGAAAACAAAGATATGCCCTTAGACGAGAGGAAGACAGTCAATATAGTGAACGTTATATTCGGGTCTTGCGGGAGGGCTATATTTCTATGGATATGGCGCAAAATATTTTGGTGGTCAAGACAGTTTCAGGAATGGCCATGGCAGTGGCAGCAGCAGTGGATGCATTGAAATGGAATGAGGTAGTAGGCTGTATTGCGGGGGATGATACAGTGATGTGTGCTATTCGAACTACAGAAGATACGGTGAAAGTTATGGATAAAATTCGAAAAATTGTTGGGTAAGCTTAAAAAAATATTTTTTTGAGAAAAAGCGGAAAAGCATATAGGAGGTTGTATGTTACAAAACTTGCATGTAAAAGACCTGGCCTTGATCCAGGAGATTGATGTGGAGTTTCAGGATGGACTTAATATTCTCACAGGAGAAACGGGAGCCGGAAAATCAATTATCCTGGGTTCTGTAAATTTGGCCTTAGGAGGAAGATTTTCAAAAGATATGATCCGAGAGGGGGCTCCATATGGTCTGGTTGAGCTTAGCTTTTCGGTGGGAGAAAAAGAAAAGAAATTATTAGAAGAGATGGATATTTATCCGGAGGATGGCTCTATTCTTTTGTCCAGAAGATTGATGGAGGGGAGAAGTGTAAGCCGTATTAACGGAGAAACCGTTACAAAGTCAATTTTAAAAGCAGTCGCTTCTATTCTAATCGATATTCATGGTCAGCATGAGCATCAGTCTTTGTTGTATAAAAAGAATCATTTAAGTATGGTAGACGCCTACGGGCAGGATCACATTGCATATCAAAAATCCCTGGTTCGGGATGCATTTCATTCCTTTACAGAAATTAATAAAGAGCTAGAAAAAGAAAATGCCCAGGAAAAAGATCGGGAGAAGGAACTTTTGTTTTTGCGATTTGAGACAGAAGAAATAGAAAATGCCAACCTGAAGCTGGGAGAAGACGAAGAATTAGAAGCTGCTTATAAATTAATGGTAAATGGCAAAAAAATCGCAGAGTCTCTGGCAGAAGCTTATGCTTACACAGGAGAAGGGAATGCTTCAGCCAGTGAATCCTTAGGTCAAGCCCTTAGAGCCTTACAGGGCAGTATAGAATATGACCAGAAAGCTAAAGAACTCTATGATCAGCTGGCAGAAGTAGATGCCTTGCTAAGTGATTTCAACCATGAAATAACTTCCTACACTAGTTCGCTGGAGTATTCAGAAGAAGACTGCTATGAGACCGAAAAGCGATTGAATGAAATTAATCATTTGAAAACCAAATACGGAAATACCATAGAGAAAATCCTTGCCTACGGGCAGGAAAAGCAGGAGAGAATCGCTCTGCTAGAGGATTACGATCACTATATCGCAAACTTAAAAGCTAAGCTAAAAGAAGCAGAAGATAAACTGGAAAAGGCTTCCTTGAAATTATCAGACCTTCGAAAAAAGGAGGCGGTTCAATTTGCAAAGGCGGTAGAAGAGAGACTTTGGGATTTGAATTTTGAGGAAGTGAAATTTGAGATTTCCTTTCAAAAATTAGAACGCTATACAGCAGACGGAATAGACGATGTGGAATTTATGATCAGCTTAAATCCGGGACAGCCTATAAGACCCTTGGTAAACGTGGCTTCCGGTGGAGAATTGTCCAGGGTAATGTTGGCGATTAAGACTGTTATGGCAGATAAGGATGCTATTGAGACCTTGATTTTCGATGAGATTGATGTGGGGATCAGTGGCCGTACGGCTCAAAAAGTTTCGGAACAGATGTCCACTATCGGCAGAAATCATCAGGTGATCTGTATTACACATTTAGCTCAGATCGCTGCCATGGCAGATGCCCATTATATAATTAAGAAAGAGGCAGCAGCAGGAAGCACCCGAACCAATATTTATCTTCTTAACCAGGAGGAAAGTGTAGAGGAACTAGCCCGTATTCTAGGTGGAGCAAAAATCACCGATGCTGTCATAGAAAATGCCAAAGAAATGCGGCAGTTGGCCCTTCAGAGCAAGCTGAATCTGAAAGAAAAACCTGTCTAAAAATGTCAGAAAATATTAAGGAAAACAAGGGAAATGTCGAACGAAAATAAAGATTTTACATTGCCTAATAAACCTCTATAAATTATAATATAAGTGACTATCTTCTCTAAAGCTCTAGAGGGAATTTATGGAAAAAATACATAATGTAGTACTGGAAAATGATGAGCTTTTGATGGAATTGGTGGGAGAATTCTTGAAAAATAACAACTTTGAGATAATGATTGTCACCACCGCCAGTAGGCAAAAAGTTTTGTTAGATACATTGCAGCATGGGGTCATGACCCAGATGCAAAGTATGGATTTCGGACGAGAGTTGGAACGGCAGGTGACCAAGCTTTTTCAACAGATCGGAATCCCGGCCCATGTAAAAGGCTATCATTATCTTAGAGAGGCAGTGCTTTTGACGGTAAATAATACCGGGATTTTAAAAGCAGTTACAAAAGAGCTGTATCCTGAAATCGCCAGAAGGTATAGTACCACGCCTAGCCGTGTGGAGCGAGCCATGCGCAATGCTATTGAGCTTGCATGGAACCGAGGAGCAGTAGATGTTTTAGATGAACTTTTTGGATGTTCTATAAGCCCGGAAAGGGGTAGACCTTCTAATTCTGAGTTTATCGCCTGGGTGACAGACCGGATTTGCCTAGAATATAAAAACAGATAAATACTTTCCTTATTGGCATTGATGCGTTATAATATGTTATATATTTATTAATGTTAAGGGAGGAACTGCAATGAAAAAGATTTTGTTTGCATCTTCAGAGGCAGTGCCATTTATTAAGACCGGAGGTCTTGCAGACGTAGCTGGATCCTTGCCGAAGTATTTCGACAAAGAAAAGTACGATGTTCGCGTTATGTTGCCGAGATATATGTGCATGAAGCAGGAGTGGAAAGATAAGCTGACTTACAAGACACATTTTTATATGGATCTTAACTGGAGAAAGCAATATGTTGGAATTCTTGAGTATGAGTACCAGGGAATTACATTTTACTTTGTGGATAATGAATATTATTTCGCAGGCTTTGCTCCATATGGAGAGATGTACACAGACATCGAGAAATTTGCATTTTTCTCCAAAGCTGTTTTAAGTTCTTTGCCATTAATTGATTTCCGTCCGGACATTATTCATTGCCATGACTGGCAGACAGGATTGATTCCGGTATATTTGGATAATTTTAGATATGGAAATGAATACTACCGTGGAATAAAGACAATCATGACTATTCACAATCTGAAGTTCCAGGGAACTTGGGATCCAAAGCGTGTAAGAGATATTACAGGACTACCTCAATATTATTTTGCACCGGATAAGTTAGAGGCCTATGAGGATGCCAACTACTTGAAGGGTGGTATCGTATATGCTGATTATGTTACTACTGTAAGTAACTCTTATGCAGAAGAGATTAAGACGCCATTCTACGGAGAGCGCTTGGATGGACTTATGAATGCCAGATCCAACTGCCTCAGTGGTATTGTTAACGGCATTGACTATGAGGACTTTAATCCGGCAACAGATCCACATATTGTAAAGAACTATACAGTAGATAACTTCCGTAAGATGAAGGTGAAGAATAAGACAGCTCTTCAGCAGGAATTAGGCCTAGAGGAAGATCCGCACACCATGATGATCGGTATTGTATCAAGACTGACTGATCAGAAGGGATTTGACCTTATTGCCTATGTAATGGATGAACTGTGTCAGGATAGTATTCAGATTGTTGCCTTAGGAACAGGGGAAGAGCAGTATGAGAATATGTTCCGTCATTTTGCTTGGAAGTACCCTGGAAAGGTATCAGCAAATATTTACTATTCTGAGGAGATGTCTCATAAGATTTATGCATCTTGCGATGCCTTCTTGATGCCATCCCTTTTTGAACCTTGTGGCCTAAGCCAGCTTATGAGCCTTCGCTATGGAACTGTTCCGATCGTAAGAGAGACCGGCGGTCTTAAGGATACAGTGGAAGCTTACAATGAATTTGAAAAGACAGGTACAGGATTTAGCTTTACCAATTACAATGCCCATGAGATGATGGCAACGGTTCGCTATGCAGAACAGATTTATTATGACAGGAAGCGTGACTGGAATAAGATTGTAGAACGAGCTATGCAGGCAGACTTCTCATGGAACAATTCGGCAAGACAGTATGAGAACTTATACGATAGTCTTTTGTAAGAAAGAAAGCCAAGAGTAATTAGATTTCAAGGATAGATTTTTATGGATATAAGGACGCGGGAAGCGATCCGTTATCTTGGTTATGGAAAGCATGCGGTGGACGATCATACCCTGGATTTGATTGAGGATGTTTTTAAGGAACTTGATCAACTGGGTCCTATGAAGATCGTCTATCGCATTTTTGATATTTCTCAGGATGCCAACGGACACCTTCAAATCGGACAACTGGATATAGAAAGCAAGAGCCTGAAACGTAATTTAAAGGGGTGCAAGGAAGCCATTCTTCTGGCAGCTAGCTTAGGCCCAGGTGTAGATGGGCTCCTTAGAAAATATTCTATCGCGGATATGGCAAGGGTTGTGGTGATTCAGGCGTGTGCAGCAGCTTCCCTGGAAGACCAATTGGATTCTTGGCAAAGTGATATGGCTAAGAAATTTAAGACAGAGGATCTTTATCTTAGACCTCGATTTAGTCCCGGATATGGAGACTTTTCTATTGAACATCAACCAATGTTTGTGCAGATGTTAGAGGCCTCCAAGCGGGTTGGGGTGACGGTGACAGATAGTCTTATGTTGAGCCCTAGTAAATCCGTCACAGCTTTAATTGGAATGAGCAAAGAGGCAAAAATGTGCACGGTTAAAGGCTGTGAGGCCTGTGGAAAAACAGACTGTGAATTTCGCAGATGCTAAAAGAAATACGTAGAAGGAAAGGAACTTATAGAGATAGATGCTGTTAGATAGACTGGGAAAAGAATTAGTTTTTTTTGATGGTGGAATGGGAACCTTGCTTCAGTCAAAGGGATTGAAGCCGGGAGAGCTTCCGGAGGTTTGGAACATCGAACATAGGAAAGAGGTTCAGGACATTCACAGACAATATTTTGAAGCTGGAAGTCAGATTGTTTTAGCCAATACCTTTGGAGCTAATGCTCTTAAATTTCATGACTCTAAGTATGATCTGAAGGAGGTTGTGCAGGCTGCTATAGAGAATGTAAAGATAGCTGCAAAAGAGGGAGTAAAAGATGGCCGGGAGGTTTATATTGCTTTAGATGTGGGTCCCACAGGAAAACTTTTAAAACCCATGGGAGACTTATCCTTTGAGGATGCCTACGAAGCTTTTGCTCAGGTAATGAAATATGGTGAGTCGTTTGGGGCGGACCTGATTCACATTGAGACGATGAGTGATACCTATGAGGCAAAGGCAGCAGTCTTGGCAGCGAAAGAAAATACCTCTCTTCCTGTTTTTGTTACCATGATCTTTGATGAGAAGGGAAAATTACTTACGGGAGGAGATGTGCCCTCCGTTGTGGCTATGCTGGAAGGCCTCAGGGTAGATGCCTTGGGAATTAACTGTGGTATGGGACCGGAACAGATGATGCCTATTTTGGATGAGATTATGGAATATACTTCTATCCCAGTGGTGGTAAAGCCTAATGCCGGTCTTCCAAAACAAAAAGACGGGGAAGTATACTATGATGTTGTCCCGGAAGAATTTGCAGGTTTCATGGAAGAAATTGTAAAGAAAGGTGCCTGCGTTATTGGAGGCTGCTGTGGAACCACGCCGGAACATATTGGGGCCATGATCGCAAAGACCAAGGGGATGGCAGTGAAGGCTCCTTCAGAGAAAGATATTACGCTTGTATCCTCCTATGGGAAATATGTCCGCCTTGGAGGGCAGCCCATGATCATTGGAGAGCGAATTAATCCTACCGGCAAGAAGCGCTTTAAACAGGCCCTGGTTGAGAAAGATATGGACTATATCCTGAAGGAGGCTATTACCCAGCAGGACAAGGGGGCTCATATTCTGGATGTAAACGTAGGACTTCCGGATATTGATGAAGTGGAAATGATGCGGGAAGTAGTAACAGAGCTTCAAAGTGTTACCAGTCTGCCCCTGCAGATCGATACCGTAGATGTCACTGCCATGGAAGCTGCCATGAGAATTTACAATGGTAAACCTATGATTAACTCTGTAAATGGTAAACAGGTATCTATGGACCAGGTATTTCCCCTGGTGAAAAAATATGGGGGAGTTGTGGTAGGACTTACTATTGATGAAGGTGGAATTCCTGAAACAGCAGATGGCCGACTGGCTGTGGCAGGAAAGATTATTAAGGAAGCCGCAAAATACGGTATTTCAAAAAAAGACATTGTAATCGACGTGCTGGCAATGACTATTAGTTCTGACCCAGAAGGTGCCAAAGTTACTCTGGAGGCTCTTAAAAAGGTGAGAGAGACTTATGGCGTATGTACAGTTCTTGGGGTTTCTAATATTTCCTTTGGTCTTCCATACAGGCCGGCAGTAAATGCAAACTTCTATACCATGGCTATGCAAAATGGTCTTAGTGCCGGAATTATCAATCCTTCTTCTGAGGAAATGATGAAGTCTTGGTATTCCTACTGTGCCTTGATGAACTATGATGCAAACTGTGAGGCCTATATTGAAAAATATGGAAATATGTCAGGAACAGGGCCTGCCCCCACAAAAAGTAATGAGGCTTTAACTTTAAAGCAAGCCATTGAAAAGGGATTGAAAGAAGAGGCTCATCATACCTCAAGAGAACTGCTGAAAGAATACAAGCCCTTGGAGATTATTAATGAGCACCTGATTCCAGCTTTGGATGTGGTAGGTAAAGGCTTTGAAAAGGGTACGGTATTTTTACCCCAGTTACTTATGAGCGCTGATGCAGCTAAGATCGCATTCGCGGTTTTAAAAGATTCTATGGCCGGAGAAGAAGACTCAGAACAGGCAAAGGATAAGATTATTCTAGCTACTGTTAAGGGAGACATCCACGATATCGGAAAGAATATTGTAAAGGTATTATTGGAAAACTATAGTTTCGAAGTGATCGATTTGGGAAAGGATGTGCCTCCGGAGACAGTGGTGGAGACCGCTATAAAAGAAGATGTAAAATTAGTAGGGCTCAGTGCTCTTATGACCACCACGGTTGTCAGCATGGAAGATACTATCAAGCTATTGAGAAAAGAAAAACCGGATTGTAAAGTTATGGTAGGTGGAGCAGTTCTCAATCAGGATTATGCGGATATGATCGGGGCCGATTTCTATGGAAAAGATGCTATGCAGTCGGTATACTATGCACAGAATTTATTCGGCAGAGAATAAAAAATAGGGCAGAAAAAATAAAAGATTCGGATAAAAGGAAGAAGCTAGGGTGGATTGACAAAACCCTTGCTTCTTTTTATAATGATAGAGTTATTGCGTATTTATTTCGTAATCCTATTTCTAAGATTAGGAATATGAAAAGAAAGATAGAAAGGAAGCGTAGGCTACGATGCAAAAATATGGAGTAAATGAATTGAGAAAAATGTTCCTTGAATTCTTTGAGAGCAAAGAACATTTAGCTATGAAGAGCTTTTCTTTGGTTCCCCACAATGATAAGAGCCTTTTACTTATTAATTCAGGTATGGCACCTTTGAAACCTTACTTTACCGGACAGGAGATTCCGCCGAGAAGACGAGTAACAACCTGCCAGAAATGTATCCGTACCGGAGATATTGAAAATGTTGGAAAGACAGCAAGACATGGTACATTTTTCGAAATGTTAGGTAATTTCTCCTTTGGTGATTATTTTAAAACAGAAGCCATTCATTGGACTTGGGAATTTCTGACTGAGGTAGTTGGATTAGATCCAAATCGCCTTTATCCTTCTGTTTATCAGGATGACGATGAAGCATGGGGAATCTGGCATGATCAGATTGGAATTTCAGAGGACCGTATTTTCCGTTTCGGAAAAGAAGATAATTTCTGGGAGCATGGTTCTGGTCCTTGCGGTCCCTGTTCAGAGGTTTACTACGACCGTGGAGAAAAGTATGGCTGCGGCAAACCTGGATGTACAGTAGGTTGTGACTGCGACCGTTACATGGAGATCTGGAACAACGTATTTACCCAGTTTGACAATGATGGCAATGGCAATTATACAGAGCTTGTACAGAAGAATATTGATACAGGTATGGGCTTAGAGCGTCTGGCATGTATCGTTCAAGATGTAGATTCCATGTTCGATATTGATACTATGAAATCTTTAAGAGATCATGTATGTCGTTTGGCAGACAAAGAGTATGGAAAGGATCATGATACAGATGTTTCTCTTCGTGTGGTAACAGACCATATTCGTTCCGTTACCTTTATGATCTCCGATGGTATTATGCCTTCTAACAGCGGACGAGGATACGTTCTTCGAAGACTTCTCAGACGTGCTTGCCGTCATGGAAGACTTCTGGGTATTAAGGGAGCTTTCCTTGTAGAACTTGCCGGTACGGTTATTAATGATTCCAAGGATGGATATCCGGAGCTGGAAGAAAAGAAGGATTTTATTTTCAATGTGATTGCCAAAGAAGAGGCCCAGTTTAACAAGACTATTGATCAGGGACTTTCTATCTTAGGAGAGATGGAAGCAGAGATGGAAGCTTCAGGAAGTAAGGTTCTATCTGGAGAAAATGCATTTAAGCTTTACGATACCTATGGTTTTCCTATTGACCTTACCAGTGAGATTCTGGAGGAGAAGGGCCTGACTTACGACGCAGAGGGCTTTGAGAAGGCACAAAAAGAGCAGCGTGCAAAATCAGAGGGAACCTTTGGAACTCATTCTTACACCGGTAAGGAAGTCAGTGTATATGACGAATTAGATGCTGCCTTGGAGACAGAGTTTGTTGGCTATGATGATTTAACTTGTCAGGCAAAAGTAACAGCTCTTACTACAGAGGAAGAACTTGTGGATGCATTGTCAGATGGAGAAGCAGGTACCATTATTTTAGATCGCACAAGTCTTTACGCTACCATGGGGGGACAGGAACACGATACAGGAAGAATCAAAACCGCAGACGGAGAGTTTGTAGTGGAGGATTGTATCCACCTGGCAGGAAGCAAGGTAGGCCATGTAGGTCATGTTGTAAAAGGAATGATCAAGACTGGTGATCTTGTTACTGTTGAAGTGGATGCAGAAAATAGAAATCTGTCTGCAAAGAATCATACTGCTACTCATTTGCTTCAGGCTGCCTTAAGACAGGTGCTTGGAACTCATGTAGAGCAGGCAGGATCTTTTGTAAATGCAGAGAGACTTCGCTTTGACTTTACCCATTTTTCTGCTCTTACCAAAGAGGAGATCAAGAAAGTAGAAGATATTGTTAACGAGAAAATTGCAGAGTGCTTGCCTGTAACCTGCAAGAATATTCCAATCGAGGAAGCAAAGAAGATGGGAGCAATGGCTCTCTTTGGTGAGAAATACGGAGATGTGGTACGTGTTGTAAATGCCGGAGATTTTTCTGTAGAGTTCTGTGGAGGAACCCATGTAAAGAATACAGGAGTTATCTCAGCTCTTAAGATTGTATCAGAGTCAGGAGTGGCAGCAGGTGTCAGACGTATTGAGGCCTTGACCTCCAAGGGATTATTTGCATATTACAATCATATGGAAGCCACCTTAAATGAGGCTGCAAAGCTTGTAAAGGCAAATCCAGACCAGTTAACAGAGAAGATTTCCCACCTTTTAGGAGAAAACAAGGCATTAAATAGCGAAATCGAAAGCCTGAAGAGTAAGATGGCGAAAGATGCTATGGGAGATGTTTCTGATCAGGTGACTGAAGTTTTGGGAGTGAAGCTTATTGCCGCAAGAGTAGATGGTGTAGATATGAACGGCCTTCGTGATCTTGGAGACCAGTTAAAGGATAAGATCGATGAAGGAGTGGTTGTACTTGCATCCGCAGTAGAAGGAAAGGTTAGCCTGGTAGCTATGGCCACAGAGACCGCAGTCAAGGCAGGTGCCCATGCCGGAAATCTTATTAAGGCTATTGCCGGATTAGTAGGTGGTGGCGGCGGTGGCCGTCCAAATATGGCACAGGCAGGAGGAAAGAATCCTGCAGGAATCGATGATGCTATTGCAAAGGTTGCCCAGGTGCTTGAAGGCCAGCTTAAGTAAAACTGTTGAAAAAAATAGTTGCAAAAAAATATAGAAAAACGAGAAATAAACTTGACGAATAACTGAATTATGATATAATCTTATGTAGTGCAAAAAAATACCCGATCAGTCGTATGATGCACAATATAGGACTGGAGGGGAGGTTAGGTGTGAGACTATGTCAAATGTAATCGTTAAAGAAAACGAGACGTTAGATAGCGCTTTACGCAGATTCAAGAGAAACTGTGCAAAAGCTGGCATTCAGCAGGAGATTCGTAAGAGAGAACATTACGAGAAGCCAAGTGTAAGACGTAAGAAGAAGTCTGAAGCTGCTAGAAAACGCAAATATAATTAATATGTGCACTGAGAGGAATCCGGTAGGATTCCTCTTTTTTTAGATTAATCCGGAAGGAATTTTTGTACAGACCGCAGTATAATTATAAAAAGCGGTGTAAATTTTGTTGACATAAAAAAATCAAAGGTTTATAGTAGGAACCGTTAAAGGCAAGGGCGCCGTACAGAAGATGTACGACGCCCTTTTTTTCTTTAATATGCAAAAACATTAGAGGATGAAAGCGAGGTTGTCACAATGAGATTAAAAGACACAGGACTCACAGCACAGGAACTGAAGGATATTGTAAACAAGTATATGATCGAGACATATGAGCGTTACGATTTCATTGCAGAGAGAGCAGAGGGAATGTATCTATACGATGAGGAAGGGAATGCTTATCTTGATTTCTACGGTGGCGTTGCTGTAAATAGTGCAGGAAATAGAAATACAAAGGTTGTAGATGCTATTAAGGATCAGGTAGATGATATTATGCATACATTTAACTATCCATATACCATTCCTCAGGCATTGCTGGCAAAGAAGGTTTGCGATACAATCGGAATGGATAAAATCTTTTATCAAAACTCAGGAACTGAAGCAAATGAGTGTATGATTAAGATGGCAAGAAAATATGGAGTAGATAATTACGGTCCAAATCGCTATGAGATTATTACTGCAAAGCACGGCTTCCACGGAAGAACTTACGGAGCAATGTCTGCTACAGGTCAGCCGGACAACGCAATCCAGATGGGATTCAAGCCTATGCTGCCTGGATTTACATATGCAGAATACAATAACTTGGAGGATTTTGCTTCTAAGGTTACACCAAATACAATCGCTATCATGATTGAGCCTGTTCAGGGAGAAGGTGGAGTTCATCCGGCAACACAGGAATTTATGGAAGGACTTCGTAAACTCTGTGATGACAACGATATGTTACTTCTTTTAGATGAAGTTCAGACAGGATGGGGACGTACAGGAAGTCCTATGGCATACATGGGATATGGCGTAAAACCAGACGCTGTCAGTATGGCAAAGGCTCTTGGTGGAGGAATGCCAATCGGTGCTTGCTGTGCAACTGAGAAGGTGGCAAAAGCATTTACTGCAGGAACCCATGGTTCTACTTACGGTGGACATGCCCTTGCCTGCGCAGCTGCATATGCATCTATTTCTGAAATTCTTGACAAGGATCTTTCAGCAAGAGCAAAAGAAATGGGCGAGTACATAAAGGAAGAACTTGCAAAACTGCCACATGTTGTTGAGGCAAGAGGCCGTGGACTTTTGGTTGGATGTGAATACGATATCCCGATTGCTGTAGACGTTAAACACGGATGCCTGGATCGTAAAGCCTTGATTACTGCAATTGGAGACAAGGTAAACCGTATGATTCCACCATTGATCGTAGAAAAAGACCAGGTAGATCAGTTGATCGCTATTATGAAAGAGTCTATTGAAGAGGCAGCAGCTGCTTACGAAAAATAAGCTTTCATTTCCCTAAATATAGAAAAATCGCCATCTGGAGCTTGAAACAAGTCTCTGGATGGCGATTTTTTATTAAAGATAGGTTTATTCGAAATGAAAGTGAAGAGTCTCTGAAAAAGGGAGTAAATTTTCACCCAACAATTCCTGGTAAAGATGGGCGATGGGGAGGCCCACAACATTATTATAATCTCCGGAAATTCCTTTTACGTGGATGGCGAAGGGCCCTTGAATGCCGTAGGCTCCTGCCTTGTCCAAGGGATCCTTCGTGGCAATATAGCGTTTTAAATCCTGGCCTGATACAGGGTAAAAGCTAACATCTGTAGATTCGTAGAAGGTTTTTCTTCGCATCCTTCCTCCTTCTATAATAAACAGACAAACGCCGGTATATACCTGGTGGGTTCGGCCGGCAAGCATAGACAGCATATTATAGGCTTCCTCCTCATCCTTAGGTTTTCCAAGAATTTCATCCTTATATACAACTACTGTATCTGCCCCAATAACCACCAAGCTGTCATTATCCTTGGTTTTATCTTTTACTTTCTCATATACATTTTCAGCCTTTACAGTTGCAAGTTCTATAACAACTTCCCAAGGGATTTTCTTTGTAATTACTTCCTTGGCATCAGAAGTTAAAACTTCAAACTGAAATCCGGCCTGGGTCATCAGTTCTTTTCGTCTTGGTGAGGCTGAAGCCAGAATATATTTTATCATCAATATTTCCTCGTCTTTCTTATTAGTATCCTTAATATTCATATAAATATCCATGAACAGTATAAACAAACATTGGACAGAAGGCAATGCATAGGGCTTTTTCAGGGAAAATGTGTTATAATCAAGGGAAGTTTGCAAGAATGAAATTGATGAAAACGGAGTAAATATAGATGAAGCAATCGGAAGATTTGAAAAACTTATTAAATAAAATTGATCACAGGGCTTACCCTGCTTATAAAGAAACAAAAGGCTCTTGGGATTTTGGTAAATATATTTTAAATATAGAACATGTGCAGGGGGATCCCTTTGCGGCACCTTCATCTCTTAGTGTGGAGCTCTCCGGGAAAACTGCAGGATTTTCCCCGGCCTTGTACGAGAAAAAATGTCGCAGGATTGCCCTGCAGGACTTTTTGATTCGAGAATTTTATAAACAATGCTGCAGGTATTCTTTTAAAGCAAAGGGTTCTGGAAAAAGCGGCCTGCTTGCTGTTAGCAGGTGCGGGCAGGAAATTTTAGAAAGGTCTGCCTGTAGAATTATTCCGGACAGTGGGAAGGTGATTCTTCGTTTTGAGGTAGGATTCCCTGCAAATGGCCGAAGCATTAATGCAAGAGAATTAATAAAAATTTTCTTTGAGTTTTTGCCCCAATGTGTAGAAAGGGCTTTAGTATATAAAAATTTAGATGCTAAGAAGATAGATGAATATGTGGATCTTGCAGAGGACTATCAATATATTAGTGATCATTTGGAAGAAGAGGGATTGGTGGCCTTTGTGGCAAATGGTTCCTTACTTCCAAGAGAATCCGGTGTCAGTGAAAAACCTATGGAAGCTGGAATCCTTTTTCAGTCCCCGGAGTCTATGGAAGTCTCTTTTGCCCTTCCAAGGGCCGGCAAGATAAGGGGTATGGGGATAAAAAAAGGCGTAACCTTGATTGTGGGAGGCGGCTACCATGGAAAATCTACCTTGTTAAAGGCCTTGGAGGCAGGTGTTTACCCCCATATTCCCGGAGATGGAAGAGAATATGTGGTGACAGCAAAAGATGCCATGAAAATTCGTGCAGAAGATGGAAGATGTATTCATAAGGGAGATATTTCTTTATTTATTAATGATTTGCCCAATAAAAAGGATACTACTGCTTTTGATACGGAGGATGCCAGTGGAAGTACCTCTCAGGCAGCCAATGTAGTTGAGGCTATGGGGGCCGGAACCTCCTTGTTCTTAATTGATGAAGATACCAGTGCCACGAATTTTATGGTTAGAGACCAGTTGATGCAGACAGTAATTTGCAGAGATATGGAGCCTATTACCCCGTTTATTGAGCGAGTGCAGGGGATTGATAGGGATTTTGGGATCTCTACTATATTGGTGGCAGGAAGTTCCGGGGCTTATTTTCATGTAGCGGATAAGGTCTTGCAGATGGATCGATATTTTCCGGTGGATATTACAGAGAAGGCTAAGGAAGCTGCAGTTGCTGAAAAACCAGTGGAATGTTCTCTTATGCCGGTAAAGCAGAGCCCTGACTTGCGGAAAGTTTTGCCTAATAAGGATTTGAAGGAAAAAGGACGAATTAAAATTAAGACCTTGGGAAAAGATGGGATTATGGTTGGCAGAGAGACAGTGGATCTGCGATATGTAGAGCAACTTCAGGATGAAGAACAGCTTACCATGTTGGCCCAGATCCTTCGCTATCTGGAAGAAGCTGTTTTTGATGGAAAGAAAACATTGCCTGAGATTGTAGAAAGCCTTTATGAAGATTTGGAAAAGGGAAGCTTTGAGCTGATTTTAGGGAGACCGGTTCCGGGAAATTTGGCTATGCCTAGAAAACAGGAAATATATGCCTGCCTAAACCGTTATAGAAAGATGAGGGTATGTTTATGAGAGTGATTGCAGGAAGTGCTAAGAGAACCCAGCTTAAAACCATTGAGGGGCTAGATACCAGACCTACTACAGATCGAATTAAGGAAACCTTGTTTAATATGCTTTCGCCAAGTCTCTATGATTGTAGTTTTCTAGATCTTTTTGCAGGAAGCGGTGGTATTGGAATCGAAGCCTTAAGTCGTGGGGCATCGGAAGCGGTTTTTGTGGAAATGAATCCAAAGGCCATGGTTTGTATTAAAGAAAATCTTAAAAAGACTCATTTGGAAGACCGAGCCATGACCCTTCAAACAGATGTTTTGTCCGGACTTAAAAGATTAGATGGGAAGAAGCATTTTGATTATATTTTTATGGATCCGCCCTATAATCATGAATGGGAGAAAAAGGTTCTTGAATTGTTAGGAGCAGGAGATTACTTGTCTCGTGACGGAGTGATTATTATAGAGGCTTCTTTAGAGACTAAAATGGATTATATTGAAGAATTTGGATTTGAACTTGTCAAAGAGAAGACATATAAGACCAATAAGCATGTCTTTTTGACTCTAGGTCAGTAAAGATAAGAAGAGAAAAAAAGGAGAGAAAATTTAATTATGAGAAAAGGACTTTATCCGGGAAGTTTTGATCCGGTTACTTATGGGCATATAGATATTATCAAGAGAGCAGCAGAATTAGTGGATGAATTAACAGTGGGGGTGCTGTGCAATAAGGCAAAAACCCCGTTGTTTTCCTTAGAAGAACGTGTTAGAATGTTAAAAGAGGTAACGAAAGATACGCCTAATGTGAAGATTGTTCCTTTTGAGGGACTTACAGTGGATTTTGCCAAGGCAATCGGAGCCAATATGATTGTTCGAGGCCTTCGCGCTGTGACGGATTTTGAGTATGAGCTTATGATGGCCCAGACTAACCATAAGTTGGAGCCTGGGGTGGAGACGATATTTTTAACTACTAATCTTGCCTATTCTTACCTAAGCTCATCCATTGTAAAAGAGGTGGCATCTTTTGGAGGGGATATTTCTCAATTTGTTCCGGACTCGGTGATGGAGCAGGTTCAGGAGAAGATGAATAATAAAAGGAGAGCATAAAGTATATGAGTAGTCGTATTGAACAGATTATTGAAGAAATCGAAGAGTATATTGACAGCTGTAAATTTCAGCCCCTGTCTACTACTAAGATTATTGTAAATAAAGATCAGTTAGATGAATTATTAAGAGAACTTCGTATGAAGACTCCGGATGAGATTAAGAGATATCAAAAGATTATTGCCAATAAGGATGCAATTTTAGCAGATGCCCAGGCTAAGGCTGATAACCTGATCGAGGAGGCTCATATTCAGACAAATGAGTTGGTAAGTGAGCATGAGATTATGCAGCAGGCATACTCCCAGGCTAATGCCATTGTTACTGCCGCTACAGAGCAGGCCCAGGAGATTCTTGACAATGCAACCAGAGATGCCAATGATATTCGTATCGGTGCTATGCAGTATACAGATGATTTACTAGCCAACGCAGAGAGTATGATCGGGCATACATTAGACAGTTATACAACCAAATATGACAGCTTAGTTAATTCCTTGCAGGAGTGTTATGATATGGTTCGTAACAACAGAGCAGAGCTTGAGATCCCGGAGCAGTCAGATAGAGCTTTAGAGGCCGAGTATGGAAGTGAGCAGCAACAGGAACCAGTGTATGATACTGGGATTGATGAGCTTTTGGATAACGAATAATATTCACGATTGACTATATAAGAGCGTATATAATAGAACTGGTTGCCTCTTTTGCGGAACCAGTTCTATTGTTGAATTAAGAAAGATTTTAAGGTAGAAAAAAGAGAGGATGAGAGTATGGCAGTATTGGAGAACCTAGAACCTAAAAAGGTGTTTGAAATTTTTGAGGAAATTTGTAAAATCCCTCATGGATCACACAATACAAAGCAGATCAGTGATTTTTGCATGAATTTTGCAGCAAAAAGAGGCCTGGATGCATCACAGGATGAAGTGGGGAATGTATTTATCCGCAAGGAGGCAAGCCCCGGATTTGAAAACAGTGAGGGAGTGATCCTTCAGGGCCATCTTGATATGGTATGCGCCAAGACAGAAGATTCCAGCCATGATTTTATGAAGGATGGTCTGGAATTATATGTGGAAGATGGCTATGTTAAGGCAAAAGATACCACTTTAGGTGGGGATGATGGTATTGCAGTAGCTATGGCCCTAGCCGTTTTAGACAGCCATACTATCGAACATCCTCCTCTTGAAGTTCTTCTTACTGTAGATGAGGAAGTGGGCTTGGACGGAGCCAATGCCTTTGACTTTACTCAGATGAAGGGCAGTAAGCTTATAAATATTGATTCTGAAGAAGAAGGAATCCTTACTGTAGGTTGTGCCGGAGCTATTATGGCAGAGTCAAGGATTCCCATTCATAGACAGAAAAAAAGCGGAAGCCTGATTCGTATTAATATTCACGGTCTTATGGGTGGTCATTCTGGATGTGAGATTCAAAAGCAGAGGGGAAATGCCCACAAGATGATGGGGCGTCTCTTGAACCATATGATGAAGGAGATCTCTCTTAATTTGGTTGAAGTCAATGGAGGTGCTCAGGATAATGTGATCTCCATGATTTCTGTGGCTGAGATTTTAGTTCCGGTAGAGCAGGTGGAGAAGGCCCTTGCCCTTGTGCAGGAGATGAAAGAAACCTGGGATGCAGAATTTATGGGATGTGAGCCGAATTTAGCGGTTGATACTTTTGTGTCCCATGATTCTACTATCGATGTATGCGATGACAGATCTACCAGAAGCACGGTAGCCTTCTTAGTTATTTGTCCAAATGGTGTTATTGAATACAGCCGCAAGTTGGCAGGCTTTGTAGAGACATCTCTGAATATGGGTATTGTAGAGACTGCTTCTGATTATATTCGTACTGTGCATATGCTTCGAAGCTCAGTAGACAGTAGGGACCTGGAAACTTGGGAGAGATTTGAACAGTGTGCCAATGCAGTAGGAGCCCAGGCAATCTTTAGAAGCAGTTATGATGCCTGGCCATTAAAGATTGATTCAAAGCTTCAGAAGATTATGGTTGATACCTATAAAGACCTGTACGGAGAGGACATGAGAGTCGAGACTATGCATGCAGGATTGGAGTGTGCTGTATTCTGCGTAACTAATCCGGAGCTTGACTGCGTTTCCTTTGGACCGAACATTTGGGATGTCCACTCTTTTAATGAGAAGTTAGATATTGCTTCAACAGAAAGATGTTGGAAGTATTTGGTAGAGGTATTGAAGCGTTGCAAATAAAAAAGAAGGTGCTTTAGGTGCCTAGTGTCTTTTTGGACAGGATAGTCATTGAGAAGGGAATTTCTCAATGACTATTTGCTGTTTTACGTAATGGGAAATTATATGATTTGAGAAGGAGTTGTAATGAATTTACCAAAAGCCTTTGAAGAAAAAATGAAACAACTTTTGGGAGAAGAATTTGAGGAATATATTGCTTGTTATGAAGCTCCTAGATACTATGGTCTTCGGGTGAATACAGGGAAAATTTCCGTGGAAGAGTTTGAGAAAATCTGTCCCTTTGAGATTAGCCCTATTCCCTGGATTCCCAATGGATTTTACTATAACGGAGACAAGGTGACTCCTTCGAAACATCCTTATTATTTTGCCGGGCTCTATTATCTTCAGGAACCCAGTGCCATGACCCCAGCCAGTCGCTTGCCTATTGAGCCGGGAGACAAGGTCTTGGATGTGTGTGCGGCACCAGGGGGGAAGGCTACGGAACTTGGCGCTAAGCTTAAGGGCAAGGGACTTTTAGCCTGCAATGATATTAGCAGCTCCAGAGCCAAGGGCCTGCTTAAAAATATTGAGGTTTTTGGTATTGGAAATGTGTTAGTTCTAAGTGAGGAACCTGGAAATCTGGAGGAATATTTTTCGGAGTATTTTGATAAGATTTTAATAGATGCCCCTTGTTCCGGGGAGGGAATGTTTCGAAAAGATAAGAAAATGGTAAGCGCATGGCAGGAACACGGACCGGAATTTTTCAGCAATATTCAAAAGAGTATTATCAGACAGGCAGCCAGAATGTTAAAGCCCGGAGGAATGATGCTTTACTCTACCTGTACCTTTGATGCCAGCGAGAATGAACGAATCATTGATGGACTGATAAGGGACTTCCCGGAATTTCAAATACTTCCTATGGAAGCTTATGAGGGTTTTGCAGCCGGTATGCCACAAATGACGGACAGCGGCAGAGAAGAGCTGAAAAATACAGTTCGTATTTTTCCTCACAAAATGAAAGGAGAAGGTCACTACCTTGCCCTTCTTCGAAAGGGAAGCGAAATTTCAAAAACTACTGAAATACAGGAGAAAAAAGCTAATAAGAAGATACCTGAGGAATTGGCTGATTTCTTTAAGAACGTTTCCAGAGATTTTGATTCGTCCAGGTTAGATATTCACGGAGAGCGAGTATATTACATGCCGGAAGGCTTACCCCAACTAAAAGGTATTCGTTTTCTAAGAACGGGACTTCTTTTGGGAGAACTGAAGAAAAAACGCTTTGAGCCAAGTCAGGCCCTGGCTATGACCTTGAAAAAAGAAGAGTATAAACATAGCATTGATTTTCCCGTCTCTGATGAAAGAGTAAAGCGCTACTTAAAGGGAGAAACTCTGGAAGTAGATGACCTGGTTGGAGAAAAAGAATCTGGCTGGTATTTAGTCTGCGTAGATTCTTATCCTTTAGGCTGGGGAAAGCTATCTAGAGGAACCCTTAAGAACAAATATTTGCCCGGATGGAGGTTGAATTCCTGAGAGGATAAATCAAGACTAACAATTTGGAGAAATGTATGATGCGTTTGGATAAATTTCTTGCGGAAATGAGCGTGGGAAGCAGAAGTGATGTAAAGGGTCTGATTCGAAAAGGGCAGGTTTTGGTCAATGGAGAAGTTGTAAAAAAACCGGAATGGAAAGTGGATCAGGAAAGAGACCAGGTGGTTTGCAATGGAAAAAAAATAGAATATGCCGCCTTTGAGTACTACATGTTACACAAGCCGGAAGGGGTAGTGTCTGCTACTGAGGATAAAAAAGATACCACGGTCATAGATTTGATTGACAGTAAGCGAAGAAAAGACTTATTTCCGGTAGGGAGACTGGATAAGGATACGGAAGGCCTGCTTCTTATTACTAACGATGGGAAATTAGCTCATGAACTACTGTCTCCCAAAAAACATGTAGATAAGATTTATTTTGCCAGAATCCAGGGAAGGGTTACCAAGCAGGATGTGTCAGACTTTAAAGCAGGTGTTAATATCGGCACTTCGGAAGATGCGGAGATTACCCTGCCTGCTATGCTTACCATTCTTTCTTCCGGGGAAGAATCAGAAATTCGATTGAAAATTCAGGAAGGTAAATTTCATCAGATCAAGCGAATGTTTCAGGCAGTGGGGAAAGAAGTTCTTTATTTGAGGCGAGAGACCATGGGAAGGTTAAAGTTAGATCCAAAGCTTCCCCTGGGAAAATATCGAAGTTTAACAGATCAGGAAATTAAGGGATTAAAGGATGAATCATAATTTTTTGCCTATAACAAGAGAGGAAATGTTAGAGAGAGGTTGGGAACAGCCGGATTTTGTATATGTTTCCGGAGATGCCTATGTAGACCACCCCTCCTTTGGACCGGCTATTATAAGTCGGATTTTAGAATCCAGAGGATACAAGGTGGCCATGATTTCTCAGCCCGATTGGAAGGATAAGGAAAGTGTTAGGGTCTTTGGTGAGCCAAGACTTGGATTTTTGGTATCCGCAGGTAATATGGATTCTATGGTAAATCATTATTCGGTCTCTAAAAAAAGACGAAGGACAGACGCCTACACACCGGGAGGTCTTATGGGAAAACGGCCGGATTATGCGGTGGTTGTTTATGGAAATCTGATTCGTCAAAGCTACAAACATACCCCTATAATTTTGGGAGGTATCGAGGCTAGTTTAAGACGATTAGCTCACTATGATTACTGGTCAGATAAATTAAAGCGGTCTGTCCTATTAGATTCAGGAGCAGACTTGATTTCCTATGGTATGGGAGAACACTCCATAGTAGAGATAGCAGATGCCTTAGATGCAGGTATTGCCGTGCAGGATATTACCTATATTCCAGGTACGGTTTATAAGACCAAGACCCTGGACAGTGTTTATGATGCCCTTATGCTACCGGATTTTTCTTCTTTACAAAAAGATAAACTAAATTATGCGAAAAGTTTTTATATCCAGTATTGCAACACTGATCCCAATGCCGGGAAACGGCTGGTGGAGCCTTATTCAGACCATTTGTACGTGGTGCAGAATCCTGCGGCCGCAACCTTAAGCCAGATGGAAATGGACGACGTTTATGAGCTTCCCTTTACCAGAACCTACCATCCTTCCTATAAGGAGGCAGGAGGGGTTCCAGCAATTTCAGAGGTGAAGTTTAGCCTTATTAGCAACCGTGGATGTTTTGGAGGCTGTAATTTTTGCGCCCTGACCTTCCATCAGGGAAGGATCCTTCAAACCAGAAGTCATGAGTCCCTGGTAAAAGAGGCGGAGCAAATGACTAAGGACGAAGATTTTAAGGGATATATCCATGATGTGGGAGGCCCCACAGCCAATTTTAGACAACCATCCTGTGAAAAGCAGCTGACAAAGGGAGTTTGCAGTAATAAGCAATGTCTCTTCCCTAAACCCTGTGGGAATCTGACAGTAGACCATAGAGATTATGTGAAGCTATTAAGAAAATTAAGGCAAGTTCCCGGTGTGAAAAAAGTATTTATTCGTTCCGGTATCCGATTTGACTATGTTATGGCAGATAAGGATGATACTTTTCTTCGGGAGTTGTGCAAATATCATGTCAGTGGTCAATTAAAGGTGGCGCCGGAACATGTTTCCGATAATGTTTTATCCTTAATGGGAAAACCTGAAAATTCCGTGTATCGAAGCTTTACAGATAAGTATAAAAAAGTAAATAAGGAACTGGGGATGGACCAGTATCTGGTGCCCTATCTAATGTCCTCCCATCCGGGATCAAGGCTTTCTGATGCCATAGAACTGGCAGAACATTTGCGGGATTTAGGCTACATGCCGGAACAGGTACAGGATTTTTATCCTACACCCTCTACTATTTCTACCTGCATGTATTACACAGGGGTGGATCCTAGAAATATGAAACCGGTTTATGTTCCAAAGAACCCTCATGAGAAGGCAATGCAGAGGGCCTTGATTCAATATAGGGACCCGAAAAATTACGACCTGGTTATGGAGGCTTTAAAAAAAGAGGGGCGCATGGATTTGGTAGGATTTGGCAGAGAATGCCTGATACCTCCAAGAAAGATGTCTTCGGAGAAATATGGTAAATCCAGTAAGTCTAGTAAGTCCGGTAAGTCCAGTAAAACGGCTAAAAAAAGGGACGAAAAAAAGTCTGGAAAGCTAAGGGAAGTCGGAAGAAGCAAACCGGTAAAGTATGCCGGAAAAAATAAGAAAAAAGATGATAAGGGAAGAATAAATGAAAAAATTAGTAAAGGGTAGACCAGGATATATCAGGCGTCGCAAAAACAGATATCTTATGTGGGCGATTTTAGAATTTGCAGTGGTTCTTTTATTGTTTGCTCTTGGAATCTGGCAGACAGGAAGCAGAAAAAATATTTTGACCATTGTAGCAATCGTAGGATGCCTTCCGGCAGCAAAAATGCTGGTGGAATATATTGTTATGTTTCCTTTTAATGGAATCAGTAAAATTTGTGGCAAAGAAATTAAGGAAAAAGCAGGGCTCCTTACAATAGCCTATGACCTTATTTTTACCTGCAATGAAAAATTAATGCAGGTAGACGCCATTGTGATTAGCGATCACGTGGTTTGCGGTTACACATCCTGTGAGAAAACCGATGAAAAGGCAGTGACAGACATGTTAAAGAACCTATTGTCATCAGAAAATTATGAGAAAATGACTGTGAAAATCTTCCACGATTACACTGCTTTTTTAAGTAGGGCAGAGGGTTTAAATAGTATGGCAGAAGTAAGTAATGCTTCTCCGGGAAGGAAGGAGAAGGGGATCCGCCATCTGTTCTTAAGTGTCTCTATGTAGGAACGCTACGTAGAAAAACTAAGTGGAAGGCCTGGGTTATTGTAGTTATTGTATATGAAAGAGATTAAGATTACTAGCAAGGAATCCGGTCAAAGACTGGATAAGCTTTTAAAAAAATATTTACAGGAAGCATCCGGAAGCTTTATTTATAAAATGCTTCGGAAGAAAAATATAGTCTTAAATGACAAAAAGGCTGCAGGAAATGAAAAATTAACAGAGGGAGATTCTGTAAAATTATATTTTTCAGAGGAAACATTAAACAAGTTTCTTGGGAAAAATTCTCTGGAATTAAAGGAAGATGGTAAAGGGGTTAAGCCTTCTAAGAAGCAGAAGCAGGGAAGCTTTGGAAATCCCAAGGCGGTTAAAGTGATTTATGAGGATGATCACATTCTATTGCTTAATAAGCCTGTAGGAGAGCTTTCTCAGAAGGCAAATCTCCATGACCTTTCCATGGTGGAGCATTTGACGGCCTATCTTTTGGAAAATAAGAGCCTAACAAAAGAGGATCTGCAAACCTTTCATCCTTCAATCTGCAATCGCTTGGACCGCAATACCAGCGGAATTTTGGTAGCAGGAAAAACCATGCCGGGTCTTCAGAAGATGGGAGAGATTTTTAAAGATCGAAGCCTAAAAAAATATTATCTTTGCATGGTCAAGGGAAAAGTTACTAAAGGGGCACATATAGAAGGATTTCTTGAAAAAAACCAGAAGATTAATTGTGTAGCAATAAAAAAACATTCTGCTGCCAATGGAAAGCCTATTCAGACAGAGTACACCCCCTTGGCCTGGAATGAGGAAGTGACTCTTCTTAGAGTACACTTGATCACAGGAAAGACTCATCAGATCAGGGCCCACCTAGCTTCTATAGGTCATCCGCTTTTGGGGGATTACAAGTATGGTGACAAATCTTTCAATGATAAATATAAGAAAGAATATGGATTAGGATCTCAGTTTTTACATGCCTATGAAATTTGCTTTCCAAGGATGGAAGAACCCTTAGATGATTTGTCTGAGAAAACATTTATGGCAGCCCTTCCGGAGATATTTTGGAGAATCGTAAAGGAGACAAAATGGCAGCATGGAATTCAAGAGGCCTTAGAGGTTCCACATTAGAGGAGATGGTAAATCGTAGCAATGAACGCTATCGAAAGCAGGGGCTGGCCCTGGTACAAAAAATTCCAACCCCTATTACTCCTGTACAGATTGATAAGAATCACAGACACATTACCCTGGCTTATTTTGATCAGAAAAGTACTATTGATTATATTGGAGCTGTACAGGGAATCCCTGTGTGCTTTGATGCCAAGGAATGTGTGGCAGATACTTTTCCCCTGCAAAATGTCCATGAACATCAGGTTGAGTTTATGGGAGATTTTGAAAAGCAAGATGGGATTGCATTTATTTTAATTTATTTTTCAACAAGAAATGAGCTTTATTATCTGCGTTATAAAGAATTAAAGTTTTTTTGGGATCGTTCAAAGGCCGGCGGCCGAAAAAGTTTTAGAAGAGATGAACTTCAGGAAGGCTTTTTTTTCTCCTTAAATAAGGGAATCTATGTTCCCTACTTAGATCTCTTAAACAAGGATCTTGAACTTAGGGAGGAACCTTCATAAAATACATAAGTTGGCATATTTTTTGAGATGCAGATGGCTAAGGATGTTGGTTGACAAAGCTTTATAAAATGCTTATAATTTTATAGGTATTTTACCATGGTAGCATACTAAAGTGCTGGAGAGGACGGTTTACAGTTATGAAGAGATTACTTCACACTCCTGAAGGAGTACGTGATATATACAATGTAGAATGCGGAAAGAAATTAGAATTGGAGGAGCGATTAAAAAAGGTATTACACCTTTATGGATTCCACGATATTCAAACTCCAATGTTTGAGTATTTCGACGTATTTCGAAAGGAGATCGGGACTATTCCCTCCAAGGATTTATATAAATTTTTTGACAAAGACGGGAATACCCTGGTGTTAAGACCGGATATTACCCCTTCTATTGCCCGGGTGGCCGCAACTCTTTTTCAGGAAGAGGAACTTCCTATTCGTCTGTGTTACACAGGTAATACCTTTGTCAATCAAAGTAAATATCAGGGAAGACTAAGCGAAAATACCCAGATGGGGGCAGAATATATTGGAGATGATTCCGTGGAAGCCGATGCTGAGATGCTGGCCTTAGTTATTGAGTCCATGCTGACAGTAGGTTTAAAGGAGTTCCAGTTAAATGTAGGCAATGTGGAGTTTTTCCAGAGCCTTATGGAGGATGCAGCCCTTGATGAGGATGCAGAAGAGAGGGTTCTAGAGCTTATTGCCAACCGCAATTTCTTTGGGGTAGAAGACTACTTAGACAGTATTCAGGTGAAGAGAAGTTCCAGAGAGGCCTTCGTTGCATTAAATCAGTTAGTGGGTGGCGTGGAGATTTTAGAGAGAGCTAGAGATTTGGCGCCGAATTCCAAGGGAGTTAAGGCTGTTCTTAGACTTGAGCAGATTTATAATATTTTGAAACAGTACGGCGTAGAAAAATTTATCACTTTTGATCTTAGTATGACAGGAACCTACGGATATTATACCGGTATTATTTTCAGAGGCTACACCTATGGAATCGGGGATGCAGTAGTTCGGGGGGGACGCTACGATCATTTGATTGAAAAATTTGGTAAACAGTCTCCTTCTGTAGGCTTTGCCATAGTGGTGGATGAGCTTATGAATGCTCTCACCAGGCAGAAGGCCAGAGTTATGTACAGCAGAAAGAATTACATAGTTCTCTATGATGAGGGAAGACAAAAAGAGGCCATTTCCCTGGCAAGAGATTTTAGACGAAAAGCGAAAAATACAGAGCTTTTAAAGAAGGATCCAAAGAAAGACTTAGAAGTATATGTAAGCTACGGGGATGAATACTATGCCAGCAAGCTGATTTACATTTGCAGTACCGGAGATATTACCATGGTGAATTTGTTGACCGGTGAGAGAAAGACCATAGATAGGAGTTAATGCCATATGAGATATTTAACCTTTGCATTAGGAAAAGGACGCCTTGCCCATCAGACTTTGGAGCTGTTTGAAAAGATTGGAATTACCTGCGAGGAAATGAAGGATAAAAGCTCCAGAAAGCTGATTTTTACCAATGAGGAACTGAAACTGCGCTTCTTTCTTTCTAAAGGCCCTGATGTACCTACATACGTAGAGTATGGAGCTGCAGATATCGGTGTTGTAGGTAAGGACACGATTTTGGAGGAAGGCAGAAAAGTCCACGAGGTGCTGGATCTAGGTTACGGAAAATGTCGTATGTGTGTATGTGGTTATAAGGAGGCTATGCCACTTTTACAGCATCATGAATTGATTCGTGTAGCGACTAAGTATCCTAATATTGCGAAAGATTATTTTTATAATACCAAGCATCAGACTGTGGAGATTATTAAGTTGAATGGGTCGATTGAGCTTGCTCCTATTGTAGGCCTGTCAGAAGTTATTGTGGATATTGTGGAGACTGGTTCTACCCTAAAGGAAAATGGCTTGCAGGTTCTTGAGGAGGTTTGCCCTCTTTCAGCAAGAATGATTGTAAATCCTGTAAGTATGCGTATGGAGGCAGATCGAATTAATGATTTGATCGCTAGACTAAAAACAAAGTTGTAAAGGAAAGGATGGGAGATTCATGAGGATACAACACTTGAATTCAGAATCAAAGAAGAATCTTTTGGAGGATCTTTTAAAGAGAAGTCCTAACAATTACGGACAATATGAAAAAGGTGTACAGGAAATCCTATCTCGGGTAAAAGAAGAAAAAGATCAGGCAATTTTTGATTATACTGAGAAGTTCGATCATGTTAAAATAGACGCCTCAACCATTAAGGTTACTGAAGAAGAGATTAAGGAAGCCTATGAGAGAGTAGATGAAAAGCTCGTTGAAATCATCAAAAAAGCCCTTCTTAATATTCGCAGCTACCACGAAAAGCAAAAACAGTATAGTTGGTTTGACAGTAAACCGGATGGCACGATCCTGGGTCAAAAGGTGACAGCCCTTCAGAGGGTTGGGGTATATGTTCCGGGAGGAAAGGCTGTCTATCCTTCTTCTGTTCTTATGAATATTCTTCCGGCCAAGGTGGCAGGGGTAGAAGAGATTATTATGGTAACTCCTCCGGGAAAGGATGGCAAGGTTAATCCTAATACCCTGGTAGCGGCAAATGAAGCCGGTGCTACAGCAATCTATAAGGTAGGAGGTGCCCAGGCTATTGGTGCCTTGGCTTATGGAACCGAGACCATTCCAAAGGTTGATAAGATTGTAGGACCCGGAAATATTTATGTAGCCCTGGCCAAAAAGGCAGTTTATGGTCACGTAAGCATTGATGCTATTGCGGGACCTAGTGAGATCCTTGTTATTGCTGATGAGACGGCAAATCCAAGATACGTTGCGGCAGATCTTCTTTCTCAGGCAGAACATGATGAGCTGGCTTCTGCAATTTTAGTAACCACCAGCGATGATTTTGCGAAAAAGGTTTCAGAGGAAGTAGATAAGTTCGTAGAAGAACTTTCAAGAAAAGAAATAATTACTAAGTCTCTGGAAAATTATGGATATATCTTAGTGGCAGAAGATATGGATGCCGCCATAGAGATCGCCAACGAAATCGCTTCGGAGCATTTGGAGATCCAGACAGCAAATCCTTTTGACCTTATGACAAAAATCAGAAATGCAGGGGCCATCTTTATCGGAGAGTACTCCAGCGAGCCTTTGGGAGATTATTTTGCAGGACCAAACCATGTGCTTCCAACCAACGGAACTGCTAAATTCTTCTCACCTTTATCTGTGGATGATTTTATTAAGAAGTCCAGCATTATTTCTTATTCAAGAAATGCACTGGAAGCAATCCATACAGATATTGAGAAATTTGCGGAGGCAGAGCAGCTTACCGCCCATGCAAATTCCATTAAAGTAAGATTCGAGTAAGGGAGGAAGCTTAGAATGGAAAGAATTGCAACTTGTAAAAGAAGTACCAAAGAGACGGATATTTCAGTAACCATTAACCTGGACGGTACAGGAAAAAGTGATATTGACACAGGTGTTGGATTTTTCGACCACATGCTGACTGGCTTTGCCAAGCATGGCCTCTTTGATCTTTCGGTAAGGGTGCAGGGAGATTTGGAAGTAGATGCCCATCACACCATAGAGGATACAGGAATTGTACTGGGCCAGGCAATTTTACAGGCTCTTGGAGATAAGGCCGGAATCAAACGCTTTGGGTATTTTATCCTGCCTATGGACGAGACCTTGGCTCTTTGTGCTGTGGATCTTTCCGGAAGACCTTATCTAAAATTTGATGCAAGCTTTGACGCCCCTATGATGGGGGCTATGGACACCCAGATGGTAAAAGAATTTTTTTATGCGGTTTCCTACAGTGCAATGATCAATCTTCACTTGAAGATTATGGATGGTGAAAACGATCACCATAAAACAGAGGCTTTATTTAAGGCCTTTGGCAAGGCTCTTGATATGGCAACCATGGAGGAGCCTAGAATTACCGGTACCTGGAGTACCAAAGGTAGCCTTTAGGAGGAAAGAATATGGCTATGAATTATAAGAGGCTGATCCCATGTATATTTATAAAAAATGGAAAGGCAGTACGGTGGTTTGACGATGATACGGTTATTTCCGATGAAGTTATCGGACTTGCCAGATCCTACAGTAAGCATGGGGCTGACGAACTTTTGATTCTGGATCTTGCCTCATCTGAGGAGGAACATGAGTATCATATTGATCTTATCAAGCAGATTAATAGAAAGCTTCATATTCCAACAGCTGTTGGTGGTCATATTTGCAATCAGGAGGATGTAAAGCGGGCTCTATATACCGGTGCCAAGCGGGTGATTTTGAATTTCTCAAAACCAGAAAATGTCTCTCTTATTGCAGATGCTTATAAGCGCTTTGGCAGTGAAAAAATTGCAGTTCTTTTATACGATTTTGATGGTTTATTTAAGCATTTAAACACCATAACACAATATTCCAGCGAGATTATATTTATGGGTCTGCCGGATATGAATTCCGTAGCAAATGTGACGGACCTTCCTTATGTAGTAATTACAGATTCTACAGAGGAAGAAGAACTAATGGAAATCCTGAAATCCAAAGGGGTCAAGGGGCTTTCAGGAAGCTATGTCAGTGAATTGGGACGTAATCTGAAGAAATTTAAGAGAAAATGTGGTCAGAGAAATATTAAAATGAGCTCCTTTGAAAGCTCTATGGAATTCTCTCAGTTTAAGCTAAATGACCAAGGTCTGATTCCGGTTATTGTTCAGCACTATGTCACCAACGAGATTTTAATGCTGGCATATATGAATGAAGAAGCTTATTATCATACGATTAAATCAGGAAGAATGACCTACTACAGCCGAAGCAGAAATCAGCTGTGGATCAAGGGAGAGACTAGCGGTCATTATCAATACGTAAAATCCCTTACCATCGATTGCGATTATGATACCATTTTGGCAAAGGTAGATCAGGTGGGGGCAGCCTGCCATACAGGAAATCCAACCTGTTTTTTCACCCCACTGGCGGGACAAGACCAGGAAGTGAAAAATCCTAAGAAGATTTTCGAGGCCCTTTATCAGAAAATTGCAGAAGATAAGTTTCATCCAAAGGCAGAGTCCTATAATACCTTTTTATTCGAAAAAGGTATTGATAGCATCTTGAAGAAAATGGGAGAGGAAGCGGTAGAGGTAGTTGTCGCAGCAAAGAATCCGGTGACGGAAGAGCTGAAATACGAACTGGGAGATCTCCTATATGATATGATGGTTCTCATGGTCGAAAAAGGAATTACATGGGAAGATGTGATGAAAGAACTATCAGATCGTACATAATAAAAATAAACCCACAAAAAAGAAGAAGCGGTAGGAAAACCTACTGCTTCTTCTTTTCTTTTGCTTTTATTACTGACCTAAATTTTTGTTAGCTGTCGAAAGCATTAATTTAATACGATTTAACTGGTTTACTTCACTGGCTCCTGGATCAAAGTCAATAGCTACCACATTGGACTGGGGATAGCGTCTTCTCAGTTCCTTAATAACACCCTTGCCTACCACGTGGTTGGGCAGACATGCAAAAGGCTGGGTACATACGATATTAGGAACACCACCGTGGATAAGCTCCAGCATTTCTCCTGTTAAGAACCACCCCTCCCCTGTTTGATTACCCAGGGATACAATATCAGAAGCCATCCGGCCAAGTTCTCTAATATCTGTAGGTGGATCAAAATGCTTGCTGTTTTTAAAGGCTTTTGTGGCAGGTGCTCTAAACCAATCCATAGCCTTAATTCCTAAGTTAGCTATTTTAGCTTTTGATTTTGCAAAGCCAAGCTTCTCAACCTTGAAGTTTTGATTATAGAAACTATAGTATAGGAAATCTAAAAGGTCAGGAACTACAGCCTCAGCTCCCTCGTGCTCCAATAACTCTACCAGGTAGTTGTTGGCTGCAGGTAAGAATTTAACCAGAATTTCTCCAACCACACCTACTCTTGGTTTTTTGATGTCCAGTGTTTCCACATTATCAAAGTCATGAATAATATCCTGACAAAGTCTCTTAAATCCGTATCTAGTAGGATATTTTAGGGAGACAAATTCCTTACAAACCTTTTCCCATTTTTCGTGAAGCCCATCAACAGTTCCCGGTACAGCTTCATAAGGGCGCATGCGGTATACGCATTTCATAAAAATGTCACCAAATACGGCAGCATAAAGACCGCGGAGTACAAGTCCTGGGGTAATCTTAAAGCCAGGGTTGCCTTCTAAGCCACTAAGGTTAATTGAAATAACCGGAATATGTCCGTAGCCAGCCTTGTGGAGGGCTTTTCGGATAAATCCGATATAGTTGGAAGCACGACAACCACCGCCGGTTTGGCTGATGATTACAGCGATTTTATCGGTATCATATCTGCCGGAAAGAATGGCTTCCATAATCTGGCCTACTACCATAAGGGAGGGGTAACATGCATCATTATTTACGTATTTCAGTCCTACATCTACGGAGTGTTTATTGTCATTAGGAAGTACTTCCAAATGATAGCCAGATGCATTAAATGCCGCTTCCAAAATATTAAAGTGGATTGGAGACATCTGTGGGCAAAGGATGGTGTAATCCTTACGCATTGCCTTGGTGAAGGGCACCTTTTCAATGGCTGCTGAGCGAATTTCTCTGGTTTCGTTTCTTGACTTTCTTACTCGAAGAGCTGCTAAGAGGGAACGAACACGAATTCTTGCAGCACCTAAGTTGTTTACTTCATCAATTTTTAAGGTGGTGTAAATCTTGCCTGAATTATTCAAAATGTCAGCCACCTGATCTGTGGTAACTGCATCTAAACCGCATCCAAAGGAATTTAACTGAATTAAATCTAAAAAATCAACGGTTTTTACATAATTAGCTGCTGCGTAAAGCCTGGAGTGGTACATCCATTGGTCCATAACATTTAAAGGATGCTCCGCAGGGTTTAAGTGAGAAATGGAATCCTCGGTTAAAACAGCAATATTGTAGGAGTTGATCATCTCAGGCAGGCCGTGGTGAATTTCTGGATCAATATGGTAAGGGCGTCCCGCTAATACAATTCCATGATTACCGGTCTTTTGAAGGAACTCGATGGTTTCTTCCCCTTTTCTTCGCATATCTTCTCTTGCGGATGCAAGTTCAACCCAGGCTAAATGTACCGCTTCTCTAATTTCACTTTGTGAAATCTTATATTTCTCAGAGAAGGTCTCGATTAAAGCATAGCTAATAGTATCTTCGCTCTCAAAAGAGATAAAAGGATGAATAAAATCAATCTGTCCATTTACGATGGCATCAATGTTGTTTTTAATATTTTCTGGGTAGGAGGTAACAATTGGACAGTTATAGTGATTGTTAGCCTCAGAAAATTCCTTTCGCTCATAAGGAATACTTGGATAGAAAATCCGTCGTACATTTTTATTAATCAGCCACTGCACATGCCCGTGGGCCAGCTTTGCCGGATAGCACTCTGACTCGCTGGGAATGGACTCAATACCAAGTTCATAAATTTTTCTGGTAGATGCAGGAGAGAGTACCACCCGAAATCCTAGCTTGTTAAAAAATGTAAACCAGAAAGGATAATTCTCATACATATTCAGAACTCTTGGGATACCAATAGTTCCCCTTGTGGCTTCGCTGACATCTAAAGGCTCATAGTCAAAATACCGGTGCATCTTATAATCAAAAAGATTGGGAAGCTTGTTTTTGGCTTTTTCTTTTCCTAAACCGCGCTCGCATCGGTTACCGGTAATGAACTTACGGCCGCCGCTAAAGTGATTGATGGTAAGGCGACAGTTGTTGGTACATCCACGGCACTTAGTCATAGTAGTGGAGTATTCCATAGCTTCAATGGCACTGATAGGGAGCATGCTGGTTTCCTGAGCCTGGTCATAGCGCTCTCTGGCAATTAAAGCTGCACCAAAGGCTCCCATAATACCTGCAATGTCCGGACGGACTGCCTGGCAATTGGCAATTTTCTCAAAGCTTCGAAGAACAGCGTTGTTGTAAAAAGTACCACCCTGAACTACAATATGTTTTCCTAATTCAGAAGCGTCAGATACCTTAATAACCTTAAATAATGCATTCTTGATGACAGAGTAGGCAAGGCCGGCAGAAATATCAGCTACAGAGGCACCTTCCTTTTGAGCCTGTTTTACCTTGGAGTTCATAAATACAGTACACCGGGTGCCAAGGTCAATAGGATGTTCAGCAAAAAGGGCCTCTTTTGCAAAGTCCTGAACCGTAAAGTTGAGAGATTTTGCAAAGGTCTCGATAAAGGAACCGCATCCGGAAGAACAAGCCTCATTTAGCTGTACACTATCTACGGTTTGGTTCTTGATCTTGATACATTTCATGTCCTGGCCGCCGATGTCCAGGATACAGTCTACGTCCGGTTCAAAGTAGGCAGCAGCATAGTAGTGGGCAATGGTCTCTACCTCTCCTTCATCCAGAAGAAGGGCTGCCTTGATCAAAGCCTCTCCATATCCTGTGGAGCAGGAATGGACAATTTCCACATTTTTCGGCAATTTAGAGTAAATATCCTTGATGGCGGAAATAGTAGTACCTAAAGGGTCTCCGTCATTGTTGTGGTAGAAGGAGTATAAAAGGGTACCGTCTTCCCCAACCAGGGCAGCTTTGGTGGTAGTAGATCCTGCGTCAATTCCTAAAAATGCTTTTCCAGAATAAGATGCTAAATCGCCTACAGGAACCTTATGCTCATCGTGGCGTTTGTTGAATTCGTCCCATTCCTCATTGTTTGCAAAAAGAGGCTCTAGACGATCTACCTCAAACTCCATGGTGATCTTGCCTTCCAAACGTTTTTGCATGTCTAAAAGGGATACTGGTGTATCCTGCTTTGAATTTAGGGCAGAGCCAATGGCTGCAAATAAGTGAGAGTTATCCGGGGCAATGGTGTGTTCCTCATCTAAGTTTAAGGTTCTTACAAAAGCAACTTTAAGCTCAGATAAGAAGTGTAAAGGTCCGCCTAAAAAGGCTACATGTCCGCGAATAGGCTTGCCGCAGGCCAGGCCACTGATGGTCTGATTCACTACTGCCTGGAAAATAGAAGCAGCCAGATCCTCTCTGGAGGCACCATCATTAATTAAAGGCTGAATATCTGTCTTGGCAAATACACCACAGCGTGCAGCAATGGTATAGAGAGCCTGATAATTTTTCGCATATTCGTTTAAGCCAGAGGCATCTGTCTGCAGAAGAGAGGCCATTTGGTCGATGAAGGAACCGGTACCACCGGCACAAACGCCGTTCATACGTTGTTCAATATTGCCGCCTTCAAAATAAATAATTTTTGCATCCTCGCCACCAAGTTCTATGGCAACATCTGTCTGTGGAGCATAATCCTGAAGGGCAGTGGAAACAGCCACAACCTCCTGAACAAAAGGAACGCCCAAGTGCTTAGCAAGAGTAAGTCCGCCGGAACCGGTGATTACCGGAGAGGCAGTTACCTTTCCAACCTTGTCAATAGCGCGTTCCAAAAGGCCGGACAGGGTCTCCTGAATATTGGCAAAATGTCTTTCATAATCGGAAAATACTACCTGTTTCTCTTTATCTAACAGGGCGATTTTTACTGTAGTTGAACCAATATCAATGCCTAAAGTATATAAATTTTGATTCATAACAATAACCTCGTTTTCTAAAAAATGTTAATTTCTTCTTATTAATATGTGTTTAAGCAAACATTACATATTATGCGACAAAAGAATTTAAATGTCAATTTGAAAAGGATAAAGAGTTGTTAAGAAAGCGTAAAGAAAATAAAGAGAAAATATCCGGCAGACCGGTAAGATAAAAAGAAGTGGGTCAGGTGATAGATGAAATATTTATAAAGCCAGGATGAAATGTCCGTGAATTTATGGGAGCCTACATTGACAAAGAAACCTAGGCTGGATAAAATAAAAACAGTTTAGCCCGAAATAAGATAAAGGAGTTTGTAAACATGAATTGGTTAAATAAATTAGAGCGGAAGTTTGGTAAGTATGCTATTCCGAATCTTATGGTCTATATTATCATACTGTATGCTGCAGGATTCTTCCTAAGTTTAGTAAATCCCAGCTTCTACTATCAGTATCTAAGCCTTAATGCAGCGGCAATTTTAAAGGGGCAGGTTTGGAGGATATTTACCTTTATTATTAATCCCCCATCTAGCAGTTTAATCTTCATTGTGTTCGTTCTTTATATGTATTATATGCTGGGAATCCAATTAGAGCGGGTTTGGGGAGCTTTTAAGTTTAATCTTTATTTTTTCTCCGGGATGTTCTTTGAGGTGATTGCAGCTATTTTAATTTATCTTGTTACTGGGATAAACCTTACCATGGACACCTGGTACTTGAACATGTCCTTGTTTTTTGCCTTTGCAGCCCTTTATCCGGATTTGGAATTTTTATTATTTATGATTATTCCTATTAAGGCAAAATGGTTGGCAGTAGTGGATGGGCTCTATTTCTTATATGCCATTGTCCAGGCTTTCTTACCTGCTTATGGAGGAAATGCTCTTTATGGAGTCTACTACAGAGCCAATGCTGTGGCGGCAGTACTTTCTATCTTGAATTTCCTGATCTTTTTCTTTAGTACTAGGAAGGCTCAAAAGTATAATCCAAAGCAGTTTGCTAGAAGACAGCAGTTTAAAAGAGAGACCAGACAGGCAAGACCTCAGAATAGCTATGCCGGAGGGGCAAGACATCGTTGCGCTGTTTGTGGAAGAACAGAATTAGATGATAGTAAATTAGAATTTCGTTATTGCTCTAAATGTAATGGAAATTTTGAGTATTGTCAGGATCATTTGTTTACCCATCAGCATGTGAAGTGATCGTAAACAATTCCAAACAATTTCAACAAAAGATTAAAAAACATCAAGGAAAGTGATTAATTTCATCACTTTCCTTTTTTGAGGACCTATGATAGACTAGAGAAGTCTTAAAAAAAGACAAGAGTTTTGATTTATATTATGATATTTTAATAGAAATTTAATAGAAAAGAGGATAAGGATTTGATGAATTTAAAAAAATATAAGAAACCATATTTTATGCCACCGGAGATTAGCTATGATTGGGTGAAAAAAGAAACTATTACAGAGGCTCCTATCTGGTGCAGCGTAGATCTGAGAGATGGAAATCAGTCTCTTATCGAGCCTATGAGTCTGGATGAAAAACTGGAATTTTTCCAACTCTTAGTGGATATAGGATTTAAAGAAATAGAAGTAGGATTTCCGGCAGCTTCTGAGACTGAATATAAGTTTATGAGAACCTTGATTGAAAAGAATATGATTCCTGATGATGTTACAGTCCAGGTATTGACCCAGGCTAGAGAGCATATCATTAAGAGAACTTTCGAAGCTGTCAAGGGAGCACCTCACGCAGTTATTCATGTATATAATTCTACTTCTGTAGCCCAAAGAGAGCAGGTATTTAAGAAGGATAAAGACCAGATCAAACAGATCGCTATTGACGGAGCTAAGCTTTTAAGTCAGCTGGCTTCAGAAACTGATGGTAATTTTACCTTCGAGTATAGTCCGGAAAGTTTTTCCGGAACAGAGATTGACTATGCAGTGGAGGTTTGTAATGCAGTATTAGATGTATGGAAACCAACAGCTGATAATAAAGCTATTATTAATATTCCTACTACAGTAGAAAATGCAATGCCTCACGTATTTGCTACCCAGTTAGAGTATGTACACAAGCACCTGGCTTACAGAGACAATGTTGTGCTTAGTATTCATCCTCACAATGACCGTGGAACCGGCGTGGCCACTGCAGAACTTGGTGTTTTGGCAGGAGCTGACCGTGTGGAAGGAACTCTTTTTGGAAATGGTGAGCGTACAGGTAATGTGGATGTGGTGACTTTGGGAATGAATATGTATTCCCACGGAGTAGATCCTAAGCTGGATTTCTCTGATATGCAGCGTATTCGCGAGACCTATGAGAAACTTACAAGAATGCATGTTTATGAGCGTACACCCTACGCCGGAGACTTGGTATTTACGGCCTTCTCCGGATCTCATCAGGATGCTATTGCTAAGGGTATGGCTTGGAGAGAAGAGAAGAATTTAGAGCAGTGGACAGTGCCTTACCTTCCGATCGATCCACAGGATGTAGGCAGAAAATATGATTCTGACGTAATTCGTATTAATAGTCAATCCGGAAAGGGTGGCGTAAGCTATATCTTGAATCAGGCTTATGGTTTTAATCTTCCAATGAAGATGCGTGAGGAAGTAGGATATATGGTCAAGGATGTATCTGATAAGGCCCACAAGGAACTGACTCCTGACTGGGTTTACCAGATTTTCTCAGACCACTATATTAATACGAAATCTGTCTTCCATGTAGATGAGTGCCATTTTAAGCAAGTTAATGGAATCACAGCGGAAGTAACTATTTCCCACGGCGGAGAAAATCATGTGATCACCGCCATCGGCAACGGACGTTTGGATGCAGTTAGCAATGCCATTAAACAGTATTTCGGTATTAGTTATGAATTATCCTTCTATGAGGAGCATTCTCTTACTAAAGGATCTTCCTCTAAGGCTGTGGCTTATGTAGGGGTCTTAAGAGAGGGAAAGATGCAGTGGGGCGTTGGTATTGATGCTGATATTATTAAGGCATCTGTGGAGGCCTTGATTGTTGCAGTTAACAAATTAGACGAGCTGGCCAGCAAGGACGGGGTAAAAGATCCCCGTATGATCGAGATTATGAATTATATCCAGGCAAATTATATTGATATTACCTTGGATGATCTGGCAGAAAAATTTTACTTATCAAAGCCTTATTTGTCTAAATATATTAAGGAAAAATCTGGGATGACCTTTGGAGATCTGGTGAAGAAAATTCGTTTAAAAAAGGCTAGAGCACTTCTGAAAAGTAGTAATATGACAGTGGAAAATATTGCGCTGACAGTAGGTTATCAGAATGTAGAACATTTTAATCGGCTTTTTAAGAAGGCATATGAAATGACCCCTATGCAATTTAGAAATCAGAAATAGAGAAGCGGAAGTTAGATAACCTGAAAGAGAAAATCAGATATAAAGAAATCGGATATAAAGAAATCAGATATAAAAAGGAACGGCATTTTCAGCCGTTCCTTTTTTGGATTATAAATTATATGTTTATAGGATGATTACATAAACATATTTGTAGTTCCTACATAGCGAACCCCGTCCTCAAACACACGTTTGCCGCCTAAGGTAACCAATTTTACATCATTAAGGCAAGTAATATCCTTGCTTAGATCTCCGCCTACTACCAAAAGGTCGGCGTCTAATCCCTCTTTCACAAGGCCCCGTTCATTTTCTACTCCCAAAACCTTTGCAGGGTTGGAAGTCGCAGTCTGAATAGCCTGTACCGGTGTGATTCCATACTCTACCATGTATTGTAGCTCTCTGGGAAGAGGAAGAAGAGGAGATTGGTACATTACCATATCAGTTCCTGCAATTACAGTAACTCCTGTATCATAAAACTCCTTAAAGTGATCTCTGTAGGCCTTGTAGGCCGGTTCGAAGTACTGGTAGTCTTTTAATTCTTTTTGCATTACCGGATCATTTACCGGAGCACCTGCATGTTTTTCCATACTTTCCTTGCAAATATCATAAAGCAAAGTATATGCCATTATGGTAGGAGTCCATGCAATTCCTTTTTCGGCCATTTGTTTTGCATGGTCTAAAGTCATAAAGGTGGCATGCTCAATGGTGTCAAATCCTGCATCAATACACATTTGGATTCCGGGATTGGTTCCGGCGTGTACCCCGCATTTAATGCCTCTTCTGTGACACTCATCTACAGCTGCATCTAATTCTTCTTGAGTAAGCTCAGGAGTGTGGGTTCTGTGGGTGGTAAGGACCTTCACCCACTCAGCCCCGTCTCTTACCTGCTTGCGGATTTCCTTTCGAACCTCCCAAGGACCGTCTACCTGTTCAACCTCGTCCCAGGCATGACCGCCGGTCATACAGATTCCTGTATCTGTATGGGTGATACGGGGAATGGTAATAAATCCTTTTTCAGCTGCTAATTTAAGGGTCTTACAAACTCCATGAGCAGAGGACATGTCTCTTACAGAGGTGATACCCCGCTCAAAAGCTGCCTGGGCATGTTGAAGAGCATAGAGCTGGATCAGCTTTGGGTCATAGTTAAAGGTGTCCGGCTGAGAATAATAATAGCCTAAATGGACATGCATATCGCAGAGTCCCGGAAGCAGAGTGGCATCCCCGTAATCCTTTAACTCCTCTTCAGGAAATTCTGCTATTAATTCTTCTTTTGAAGCTATTTTTTTAATTTTTCCAAATTCGTCAGTAACTACAGCCTTGTCAGTAAGTACCGTTTTGCCGTCGCCGGTCATTAAATATTTTGCAGCAATAATCATTGGTCTTTTCCCCCTTTATCCAAAATACTGGATCATTGAAAGTCTTATTAAATTGCCCGGGTATAGTCCTTCAGCCATTCTCTTTCATCCTCTGTAAGATGTGGGCCGATTTTCTCATATACCTGTTGGTGATAGTCATTTAGCCATTCTCTTTCATCCCGGCTCATTTCCTCAGGGTCGATACCGTCTAGGTCGATAGGAGCGAAGGTGATAGTTTCAAAATACATAAACTGACCGTATTTATTTTTAGTGCCTTTTCTTACGATAAATTCATTTTCAATACGGATACCAAATTCTCCATCCTCATAAATTCCGGGCTCGTCAGTCATAACCATGCCTTCTTCTAGCTGGTGGTGTTCGTTCTTGCTAGGTACTACATACCAGCGGAAACCTGTAGGCGGCTCATGGATATTTCCAAGGTATCCTACTCCGTGACCGGAACCGCACTGGAAGTCTAAATCAAGATCCCAAACCGGACCACGAACTAATACATCCAAGTTATATCCATAGCATCCATAGAGGAATTTTGCCCTGGCAAGACGCATCATAGAACGAAGAACTGCTGTATAATACTTCTTCATTTTTTTGTCGATGGAACCTAATACAAAGGTTCTGGTAATATCTGTAGAACCTTCGTAGTAACCGCCGCCGGTGTCGTTAAGAAGCATTCCGCCTTCCTTTAAAGGTACATCAGTTTCAGGTGAAGGAGAGTAATGCATCATAGCTGCATGGTCTGCAAAGGCACAAAGGGGCTCGAAACTTTCTCTGATATAGCCATCTTGCTCTGCTCTTAGAGCCATAATCTTATCGGCGGCACTAAGCTCAGTGATGGTCTCTTTATCGTAATTATTCTTTACCCAATACATAAACTTAGTAATGGCAATGCCGTCTTTGATATGAGCTTCTTTAATATTTTCAAGCTCTACTTCATTTTTCATGGCTTTCATCAAAATGGAAGGATTGGCTTCTTCTACCAATTTACAAGGGATGTTCTTATAAAGGGCATAGTTCATCTTCATAGGATCAATCATTGCCACAGAAGCAGGATCTAATTTCTTAACATCCTCGTAAATATCATTATAGGGATGGATAGAAACATTGTCTTTTGCAAGTTCTGCATGAATGCGGTCATCTAGTTTGCTGTCATCTACGTAAAGATCTACAGAGTCTTTTTTGATAATTGCGTAGGAGAGAAGAAGTGGGAAGAAATCCACATCGTCTCCGCGGATATTTAGGGTCCAGCAAATATCATCTAAGGAAGCAATAACATGGACATCTGCGCCGACAGCTGCCATTTTCTCACGTATTCTAGAAAGCTTGGAAGTAGTACTTTCACCGGTATATTTTTCCTCAAGGAAGAAGGCTGGTTTGGTAGATAGGGAAGGGCGATCCTCCCAAATCTCGTCAATCAGATCTTCTTCGTAATCAATGTGAATGCCCTTTGCAACAAGGGTGTCTTCAAATTCTTTTCCCTCATCAACGGAAAGGACACGGCCATCAAATGCTACAGTTCCTCCGGATTTTACGGTGGTTGCCAGATACTCTGTAAGAGAAGGAGTGTCTCCTACAAACATTTTCATAAGACGGATTCCGCTTCCTTCTAGTTCCTGGTTGGCCTGGAAGAAATATCTTCCGTCAGTCCATAAGCCGCCGTCCTCCATGGTGATTACAGCAGTTCCATAGGATCCGGTAAAGCCTGTAATATACTTTCTTGCCTTAAAGTGTTCCCCTACATATTCGCTTTGGTGGAAATCGGCTGTAGGAACGACATAGGCATCGATGCCTTTTTCAGACATCAGGGTTCTGAGTTTTGCAATTCTTTCTGCAACAACAGTCATGATAAAAACCTCCCATAATATAGATTTTAAAATAAACAAAAGGCTCCCGGATGACCGGAAGCCTTTTTATTACTTTTAAAGAAAAAGTATATTTAGAAATTAACCTTCGATCATTTCATCGAACTTCTTGTTAAATAACATCATAACAGCACCGCAGGCGAAGATGATAATTGCAACTGCACCATAAGCTTTGATGAAGTTAAAGTTTTCCAACCAGTTGTAAAGCGGTCCATAAGCTTTACCTGAGAAGAAGATGATCAGTGGCCATACACCAAGTAGGGTACCAAGTAATTTCTTTGGAGAATACTTGTTGATGAATGCATTTCCAAGAGGTGAGAAAATAACTTCTCCTAATGACATAAATACGGATGTTAAAATGATGATCCAGATTCCAACCGGTTTATCTGCGCTACATCCACAAAGAAGAGCTGCAACAACCATGCAGGCAACACAGAGACCAAGGATCATAATACCAATGGCTGTTTTCTTAAACATACCCCAGTCGCCTTGTGGTCTTTCTGCCATTTTTACCCAAATACCTGCAAATATCGGGCAAAGGATAATACAAAGAATTGCATTCATGGAATCAAACCAAGCAGTCGGCATCTCGAAGGATCCAATAGACCAGTTTGCCCAACCGAAACCGCCCTGAGAAACAGGACCAAATTCGTAGTAAACAGGCATGTATACCATGTACCAGATTAACCAGAAGATTCCGGAGAATATAGTTACAATAAGGATAGCAGCAACACGTCTTTTCTCCAAAGAAGTAAGAGGAGCATCGCTTTTTGCTTCTACATTTTTGCCTTCTGTGCTGATTTCAGCCTTAAATGGCTTTTTGCCAACTTCTCCAAAGGATCTCATTCCGAAGAGCCACCATGCACAGTCTACAAACAATGCAATACCACATACTAAGAACATGGTACGATATCCTGCAGAAAGGGCAAGCAAGCTTAAGAAGGTAGTACCGCAGAAAGAACCGATATTAACAAACATGTACTGAATGTTAAATACTGCATTCAGGGTAGCTTCATCAGCATCCGGGAATAAGCCTCCGTTGACACCTGATACATTACCCTTGAAACAGCCTGTTCCAATGGCAACCAGGATGATCATAACCCATAACATTCCAATGCTGTTTGATTTCCATGCACATAAATATCCAAGTCCCATAAGGATTTCTCCTATAGGTACCAGAATCCTTGGACTTATCCAACGGTCGGCTATATATCCACCGATAATGGGTGTGATATAAGTAAATGCAACTAAGTTTGAGTTCATCAAAGCTCCGTCCGCGCTAGAAAGTCCCAGTCCACCGTTGGCTACTGTGGCAACGATGTAAACTGACAGTCCCCACTTGGCAGCATAGTAAGCAAGTCTCTCAAATGAAAAAGAAAGACAGCATACATAGAAACCAAATGGCATTTTCTTTTTTGCTTCCATTTTTCTTTCCTCCATATATAATTTTTGATTTAAAGCTAGCGTCCTCAGACCCCACAGCCGAAGATTTTTCTTTAAATCTTACGTGAAAAATATATCATAAATTGGACTGTGGTACAAGTGCTTATTAAGGAATTATTAAGAAAATAAAGGTGGGGTTAAACGAAGAGAAACAAACTTGTTTTATTTTTATCAATATAAACAATTTTTATAACCATATGAAAAAAAACATGGCTAATTGTTATGAAAATGACACAAAACGGTTGTGATTTAAAGTATCAGGCTATATAATACAAATGGTTTAAAATTTGGTTCATTCTATATTTTAAACATATTTTTGCAGAATAAGGAATTTTGTTATGTGCATCTTGTTGAAACCGCAATATCTGCATAATATCCTTATTAATAATGTAATAGAAAATGGAGGACTAGGTTTATGGGCAACATGGCAACAGAAAACGCAGCAAGTAACCGTATCGCGGCTTTGCTGGATGCAGGAAGCTTTGTTGAAATCGGTGGTGCGGTAACAGCCAGATCTACAGATTTTAATCTGGGTGAGACAAAGACACCTGCCGATGGAGTAATCACAGGTTACGGAGTCATCGATGGCAACCTTGTATATGTATACAGTCAGGATGCTACAGTGCTCAAGGGTGCAGTTGGAGAAATGCACGCTAAAAAGATTGCTAACATCTATGATATGGCAATGAAGATGGGCGCACCGGTTATCGGACTTGTGGACTGTGCAGGTCTCAGATTACAGGAGTCTACAGATGCTTTGGAAGCTTTTGGTAGTCTTTATCTTAAGCAGGCAAAGGCATCAGGAGTTATCCCACAGATTACTGCAATTTTCGGTTCTTGCGGCGGCGGACTTTCTGTGATCCCGGGATTGACTGATTTTACATTTATGGAAGAGAAAAGCAAGTTATTTGTAAACTCTCCAAATGCAATTCCTGGCAATACAGAAGCTAAGTGTGATACAGCATCTGCTTCTTACCAGAGCGAGAAGGCTGGACTTGTTGATGCAGTGGGAACAGAAGAGGATGTTCTGGAGAACATTCGTACATTAGTGTGTATGTTACCATGTAACAATGAGGAAGATGCTTCCTATGCTGAGTGTGAAGATGATTTAAATCGCACATGCGCAGAGATTGAGAATGCAGTGGAGGATACAGCAATTGCTCTTTCTCAGATTGCAGATTCCGGTATTTTCTTTGAGACAAAGAAGGATTTTGCCAAGGATATGGTAACTGGATTTATTAAGCTTAACGGAATGACTGTAGGTGCAGTGGCAAATCGTTCTAAGGTTTATGATGATGAAGCAAAAGTAGTTGCTGAGTTTGACGGATCCTTGTCAGCAGACGGTGCAAGAAAAGCAGCAGACTTTGTAGCTTTCTGTGACGCCTTCAATATTCCAGTTCTTACTCTTACAAATGTGGCTGGCTTTGCTGCGTCTGAGTATGATGAAAGCCATCTTGCAAAAGAAGTTGCTAAGATGACCTATGCATTTGCTGAGGCAACTGTTCCTAAGGTAAATGTAATTATTGGTAAGGCTTTCGGAAGCTCTTATGTTGCAATGAACAGCAAATCAACAGGAGCAGACGTTGTATATGCTTGGCCAAGTGCTGAGATTGGTATGATGGATGCAAAGCTTGCAGCTAAGATTGTGTATGCAGACAAAGATGCAGCTACCATTAACGAGAAGGCGGCTGAATATAAAGAGCTTCAGTCTAGCCCATTATCTGCAGCTAGAAGAGGATATGTAGATACTATCGTAGAGCCGGCAGATACTAGAAAATATGTAATCGGTGCTTTTGAGATGTTATTCACAAAGAGAGAAGAGCAGCCACTGAAAAAGCATGGAACAGTTTAGTGAGGTGAGGTAGAGTGAAGAGAAAGATTAGCTTAACACTTTGCGTACTTGTTGCATCCCTGGGCCTCACTGCATGTGGTAACAATAGTGAATTGGAATATGACGAGAGTACGCTGGTACAGGCTTCTGACTTTATTATCGAGTATTGCGAATCTTCAGATGAAGCAACCCTTGATCAGATTAAGTCAATGTCTGAATTTAATTTACAGTTACAATTAACCAATGCCGGACTTCCGTATACAACAGATAGCTTTACCGGAGCAATCGATGCTTGGGAGGCAGCTGTTGAGGAGTGTGGAGATTATGTAAGCCATGGCGATTATACTGTTACTGCCAGCAATGATGAGGTTACTTTGACAGCTGACGCAGTATTTGCTGATCGCGAAGCTACAATTACATTTATCTATGATGACGATTTGTATCTGGATAGCGTAACCGTAGATGGCGATTACACAACCGGAGAGGTTATGACAAAGGCAGGCTTAAATACCCTTCTCGGAATGGGAACCGTATTTATTGTTCTGATCTTTATTTCCCTTCTTATTTCCTTATTTAAGTATATTCCTGCTATTGAGGCGGCATTTAAGAATAAAGGAAAGAAAGAAGAACCTAAGAAAACCCAAAGCACTCCTGCAGAAGCTGTAGCTGAACCTGTGGTAGAAGCAGAAGACGACACAGAACTTGTTGCTGTGATCGCAGCGGCAATTGCAGCGGCTGAAGGTACAACTACCGACGGATTTGTAGTAAGAAGTATCAGACGTCGCCCATCAAATAAGTGGAATTCATAGATCACATTTAGGAGGATTTTAAAACATGAAAAATTATACGATCACAGTGAATGGTAATGTATATGATGTAACAGTTGAAGAAAATGGAGCAGGAGCAGCTCCTGTAGCAGCACCTAAGGCTGCTCCGAAAGCAGCACCAAAGGCAGCACCTGCAGCACCAAAGGTAGCAGCAGGATCCGGTTCTATCGAAGTTAAGGCCGGTGCAGCTGGTAAGGTATTTAAGATTGAAGCAAGTGTTGGCCAGAAGGTTGCTAAGGGTGACGCTGTAGTTGTCATCGAGGCAATGAAGATGGAAATCCCGGTTGTTGCACCTGAAGATGGTACAGTAGCAAGCATCGACGTAGCAGTTGGTGACGCTTGTGATGCTGGAGCAGTATTAGCTACATTGAACTAATAGCATCTTTGATGTGTAATAACGACTGGAGGTTATAAAATGGAATATATAACAACGACATTGGGAAACCTCATTCAGCAGACAGCGTTCTTTAGCTTGAGCTGGGGCAACCTGATTATGATCGCAGTTGCATGTTTCTTCTTGTATCTTGCGATCAGACATGGATTTGAGCCTTTACTTCTGGTTCCGATTGCATTCGGTATGTTGTTGGTTAATATCTATCCGGATATTATGCTTAGCTTCGAAGATGCTTCTAATGGAACCGGTGGATTGCTCTACTATTTCTACAAGTTGGATGAGTGGTCAATTCTCCCATCTCTGATTTTTATGGGCGTTGGAGCTATGACTGACTTTGGTCCTTTGATTGCAAACCCAAAGAGCTTCCTTCTTGGTGCGGCAGCACAGTTTGGTATCTTTGCAGCTTATCTTGGAGCTATGATGATGGGATTCTCTGACAAGGCAGCGGCAGCTATCTCTATTATCGGTGGAGCAGATGGCCCTACATCTATCTTCCTTGCAGGTAAATTGCAGCAGACAGCCCTTCTTGGACCAATCGCTGTAGCGGCATATTCTTATATGTCATTGGTGCCGATTATTCAGCCACCGATTATGAGATTACTTACAACTGAGAAAGAGCGTAAGATTAAGATGGATCAGCTTAGACCTGTATCTAAGTTGGAGAAGATTCTCTTCCCGATCATTGTTACAATTGTTGTATGTGTGATTCTTCCTACAACAGCTCCACTTGTTGGTCTTCTTATGCTTGGTAACCTCTTTAAAGAGTCCGGTGTTGTAAGACAGTTGACAGATACTGCATCAAATGCACTTATGTATATTGTGGTTATTCTTCTTGGTACTTCTGTAGGAGCTACTACAAGTGCAGAGGCATTCCTTAATACAGATACTCTTAAAATTGTTGCTCTTGGACTTATTGCATTCTGCTTTGGTACAGCGGCAGGAGTATTGTTTGGTAAGTTGATGTGTGTAGCAACCGGAGGTAAGGTTAACCCATTAATTGGTTCTGCAGGTGTATCTGCTGTTCCAATGGCAGCCAGAGTATCTCAGAAGGTTGGTGCAGAGGCAGATCCTACCAACTTCCTTTTGATGCATGCTATGGGACCTAACGTAGCAGGAGTTATCGGTACTGCAGTAGCAGCCGGAACATTTATGGCTATCTTTGGAGTAGGTGTTTAAAAGTTACATTCGTAGACAGGAGGGCCAAGTAATGGCAGAAATAGAAAAGAAACCAATTAAGATTACAGAAACCGTTTTGCGTGATGCGCATCAGTCTCTGATCGCTACACGTTTGACTACAGAACAGATGCTTCCTATCGTAGATAAGATGGATAAGGTTGGTTATCATTCTGTAGAGTGTTGGGGAGGCGCTACCTTTGATGCTTCTCTTAGATTCTTAAAGGAAGATCCATGGGAGAGACTTCGTAAGTTTCGTGATGGATTTAAGAATACAAAATTACAGATGTTATTCCGTGGACAGAATATCTTAGGATACCGTCCATATGCAGATGATGTAGTTGAGTACTTCGTACAGAAGTCCGTTGCAAACGGAATTGATATTATCCGTATTTTCGATTGCTTGAACGATCTACGTAACCTGCAGACGGCTGTAACTGCAGCAAACAAAGAAGGCGCTCATGCTCAGGTTGCCTTGTCTTATACTCTTGGAGATGCTTACACTACAGAGTATTGGGTAGAGAAGGCTAAAAAGGTTGAGGAGATGGGTGCAAACTCTATCTGCTTAAAGGATATGGCTGGACTTCTTCTTCCATACCGTGCAACAGAACTTATTGGAGCATTGAAGGATGCGGTAGATATCCCGATTCAGCTTCATACCCACTACACTTCAGGTGTTGCTTCTATGACTTACTTAAAGGCAGTAGAAGCTGGTGTTGATGTAATTGATACAGCAATGTCACCATTTGCCCTTGGAACTTCTCAGCCTGCAACAGAGGTTATGGTTGAGACCTTTAAGGGGACTCCTTATGATACTGGTTTTGATCAGACTTTATTAGCTGAGATTGCTGATTACTTCAGACCGATTAGAGATGATGCTCTTGATTCAGGATTATTGAATCCTAAGAACATGGGAGTTAATATTAAGACTCTTCTTTACCAGGTACCTGGTGGAATGTTGTCGAACCTTACTTCTCAGCTTGCTGAGCAAGGAGCAGAAGACAAGTTCTACGATGTATTAGAGGAAGTTCCGAAGGTTCGTAAAGATCTTGGTGAGCCACCGCTTGTAACACCTTCTTCACAGATCGTTGGTACCCAGGCTGTATTCAACGTTCTTATGGGAGAGCGTTATAAGATGGCAACAAAAGAAACTAAGGATATCTTAAGCGGTAAGTATGGTGAGACTGTTAAACCTTTCAATGAAGAGGTTAAGAAGAAGGTGTTGCCGGCAGACGCTGAGATTATCACTTGTCGTCCGGCAGACTTGATCCCGGATGAGTTAGATACTCTTCGTGACGAGTGCGCACAGTGGATCGAGCAGGATGAGGATGTGCTTTCTTATGCATTGTTCCCACAGGTTGCTACTGATTTCTTCAAGTATCGTGAAGCTCAGGAGACAAAGGTGGATCAGACAGTTGCTGACACAGAAAATGGAAGTTATCCTGTATAATTAGATTGCAAAATAACAAAAGACATGGCCCGAGATGGGCTGTGTCTTTTCTTGTTTCATGAGAAAGTGTGCCCTGTAAAACAAGATGGTATTGCCGGGATTCTTTCTTTTTGTACTTTCTTTTTATTCTTAGGAATTGAGTTGAATTCTGAATAATCAAGCTATATAATAAAAAATAGTGAGCCTTAAAAATCTTAAAAGATTTAAAAAGATAAGGATAAATTTATGCCATATTATTGGCTTTGCATAATAAAAGGAATTAAATAATGAATAACAATAATGAGCTGTTAAAACGAATCGAAGAAAAATACAAAAGCTTTAGTAAGGGACAAAAGAAGCTGGCAGATTATATCCAGGAAAACTATGATAAGGCAGCCTTCCTTACTGCTGCAAAGATGGGTGAGGAAGTCGGAGTCAGTGAATCTACGGTAGTTCGTTTCGCGACAGCCCTAGGTTATGCAGGCTATCCGGAGTTTCAGAAGGCTTTAGGAGAAGTGGTTCGAATGAAACTGAATTCCATACAACGTATGGAAGTGACCTATGGGAGAATCAGCCGAGGGGAAATCCTTACTTCTGTGCTGCAGTCGGATATTGACAAGATCAAACAGACTATGCAGTCTATTGATCATGAAAACTTTGATATGGCTGTGGATACCATTTTAAATGCAAAAAAAATATATATTGTGGGAATTCGAAGTTGTGCACCTTTGGCCAATTTCCTGGCATTTTACTTAAACATGGTAAGGGATAATGTGATTCCTGTAAGCACCAACAGTGCCAGTGAAATCTTTGAGCAGCTGATCCGTATCGGGGAGGAAGATGTTATTATCGGCATTAGTTTTCCAAGATATTCCATGAGAACCTTAAAGGCCTTAGAATTTGCAAGCAATCGCAAGGCAAAGGTGATTACCCTTACGGACAGTATTCATTCTCCTATGACCATTTATTCTTCCTGCAATTTGATCGCAAGAAGCGACATGGCATCTATTGTAGATTCCTTGGTAGCACCTTTAAGTGTAATTAATGCCCTGGTAGTTGCTCTTTGCATGAAAAGACAAGATGAGGTTGTAGAGACCCTAGAGAGCATGGAACAAATTTGGGATGAATACCAGGTGTACAGCAAAGATGAACTTGATATGGTAAAAGATAAAGTGGAATTAACATAAGGCGGAATTAGCATAAGGAATAAATTATGAGTAAAGTACTGGTGGTTGGAGGCGGAGCCTCTGGGATGTTTGCGGCTATATGGGCGGCAAGAAGGGGGCATAGGGTTTCCCTATATGAAAAAAATGATCGATTGGGACGAAAGCTTTTTATTACAGGGAAGGGGCGCTGTAATATTACAAATGCCTGCGATGATATAGAAGTATTATTCCAATCTGTCACATCAAATCCCAAATTTCTTTATAGTGGATTTTATGGATTTACCAATCAGGATGCTATTGCCTTTTTTGAAGAATTAGGGGTTGATACCAAGGTTGAAAGGGGAGATCGGGTTTTTCCTGCATCGGATCATTCTTCAGATGTGATTCGCGGCATGGAAAGGGAATTGAAGCGTCTTGGAGTGGAAATTCATTTGCAGACAAGGATAATTGCTATAGAAAGCAAGGGAGATGAGTTTTCCCGAATCTGTTTAGAAGATGGTCATATGGTGGAGGGGGATGCTTGTATTGTAGCCACCGGTGGCTTATCCTATCCGAATACAGGGTCAACGGGAGACGGCCTGAAATTTGCAAAAAAAATGGATCTGCAAGTTACTGAATGCATGCCGGCCCTAGTGCCAATGACTACAGAGGAATCTTGGGTTCCCTCTTTGCAAGGTCTTTCCCTTCGAAATGTAAATGTGCAGATTTTTGATAAAAAGAAAAAACTTTATGATGAATTTGGGGAAATGCTTTTTACTCATTACGGGGTTAGCGGCCCTTTGATTCTAAGCGCCAGCAGCTATGTTGGAAAAAAACTGAAGGACCATTCTTTGAAGATGTTAATTGATCTAAAGCCTGCTCTCTCAGAGGACCAGCTGGATCGCCGCCTGCTTAGGGAATTTGAAGAAAATAAAAATAAACAATTTCACAATTCCATCGGAGGCCTCTTCCCTTCTAAGTTAGTTCCGGTAATGCTGGAACTTAGTGGAATCGATCCTTATAAAAAAGTCAATGTGATTTCAAAAGAAGAGCGTCAAAAATTTGCATACTTAATTAAGCATTTGGAAGTTACCCTAACA
>CAVAKZ010000005.1:63804-81335 GCA_963589425.1 Parabacteroides distasonis
ACCCTAACAGGGCTTAGAGATTATAATGAAGCGATTATTACAAAAGGTGGCATTAAAGTAAAGGAAATTGATCCGAAAACCATGGAGGCTAAAAAAGTATCAGGTCTTTATTTTGTAGGTGAGGTCTTGGACCTTGATGCCTTGACAGGGGGATTTAATCTTCAGATTGCCTGGTCCACAGCCTATGCTGCAGGGATAAGTATTCCTTAATAAAGTAGTAGGAAGCTTTAAGATTTTTGTGTATGACATTAGGGAGAAAAATAATGAATTGGAAATATAAGGTTGAATATGTAGAATCGGAAAAAACAATTGCAGATATGTTCAAGATTCACAAGATTCGAGAATTGAATCTTTCTGTAAAGGTTCTTCCGGTTTGTCTTTTGATCATCGGTTTGTATGTAAGCTGGAGAGCCGGCTATGCCACAGGAAAGCAGGGGAATATTATTATATTCTGGATCGGATTTTGTCTGGTGTCCCTGCTTATGTTTGGTTTGGGAGAATTATATAAAAGGTATTTTGGAACTTCGGGAAGTATAGCTTTGGCAGACCAGAAGGCCAAAGAAATCTATGCCAAAAGAAAAAAGCTTGGAGAAGTTCGGGTGGAATTTCGATTCTATGAAGATTATTTAGAGTCTAGATCAAAGATGAATAATGTAAAGGCCTACTATGTAAATGTCCCTTCTATGTTTGAGTCCAAGGATATGATTGCTTTCACGGTGCTTACTGAAAATAATCAGAAGCAGCTTTACGGAATCCCAAAGGATGCTATTGGTCGCTGCAACATAGATTTGGAAGAAATGAAGTCTTGGATGGAAGAAAAATGCAGTAGCGCAAGGAAGGGTTTTGTCCCCTTGGATTGTTAATCAGGATTTGGAGGAAATGATTTTATGGGATATAATATTGCCATCGACGGACCTGCAGGAGCAGGTAAAAGTACTATTGCCAAATTAGTGGCCAAGGAAAAAGGGTATATATATGTAGATACAGGAGCAATGTATCGTGGCCTGTCTATTTATTTTTTGAATCAGAATTTACGGGAGAATGATACAGAAGCTATCATAGACGCTTGCAAATCTGTAGATGTTACTATTTCTTATGAGGATGGTAAACAGCAGGTTCTTGTAAATGGAGAGAATGTTACAGGAAGACTTCGGCAGGAAGCGGTGGGCAATATGGCTTCCAAGGTATCGGCTATTCCCCAGGTGAGGGAGACCTTGTTGGAATTGCAGCGTAATCTTGCAAAAACATCCGATGTGATTATGGATGGCCGAGATATCGGTACCTGCATACTTCCTAATGCAGACCTGAAAATTTATCTAACAGCCAGTTCCTACACTCGGGCCAAGAGAAGATATGATGAGTTGCAGAAAAAAGGGGTTTCCTGTGATCTAAAGGAAATCGAAGAGGATATTAAAGAGAGGGACTATCGTGATATGACAAGAAAAGTATCTCCCCTGAAACAGGCAGAGGATGCGATCTTAGTAGATAGTTCGGATATGACTATTGATGAAGTAGTAGAAAAAATTATAAGCTACTGCAAATAAAAGTGAGGAATTATTATATGAAGGTTATTCTTGCAAAAACTGCCGGTTTTTGTTTCGGGGTAAAAAGAGCAGTTGACACGGTTTATCAACAGATTAAGGAAAATCCTGATGAAAAGATTTATACCTATGGGCCTATTATCCATAATGATGAGGTGATTAAAGATCTGGAATCGAAAGGTGTTTCGGTGATTCGTTCTGATGAGGACTTTGATGATCTGACGGAAGGGATTGTAGTTATTAGATCTCATGGAGTCAAGGAGGCGGTCTGTAGAAAAATCCAGGAAAAAGGTTTGACCTATGTAGATGCTACCTGTCCATTTGTAAAAAAAATACATGGGATTGTTCAACGAGAAAGTAAGGCAGGATCCTACATTTTGATCATAGGCAATGAGGAACATCCGGAGGTTCAAGGAATTATTGGCTGGTCAGCCCATAAGGATGTGACTGTAGTTAGGACTACACAAGAGGCAGAAGCCTTTGTTTTGCAAGACCCATCCAGAAAAATATGCATTGTTTCTCAAACCACATTTAATTACAATAAATTTCAAGAATTAGTTGAAATAATTTCTGAAAAGGGTTATGATATACTTGTTTTAAATACGATTTGTAATGCAACAAAAGAACGGCAGGAAGAAGCCGGGGACATTGCAAATAGAGTGGATGCTATGATCGTTATCGGTGATAAACACAGCTCCAATACTCAGAAGTTATTTGAAATCTGTAGAAATGCATGTTTGAATACGTACTATATACAGACACTTGACGATTTGGATTCGAATCAATTAAGGTCCGTGGAAACAGTAGGTATCACAGCAGGGGCGTCCACGCCCAAGAATATAATTGAGGAGGTTCAAAGAGAATGTCAGAATTAACTTTTGAACAGATGTTGGAAGAGTCTTTGAAGACAATAAGAAATGGAGAAGTGGTAGATGGTACAGTCATCGACGTTAAGCCGGACGAGATCATCTTAAATATAGGCTACAAGGCTGACGGTATCATTACCCGTAATGAGTACTCTAACGAGTCAGGGTTGGATCTTACAACAGTCGTATCTGTTGGAGATGAGATGAAGGCTAAGGTACTGAAGGTGAATGATGGAGACGGACAGGTTCTCTTAACATACAAGAGACTTGTAGCAGAGAAGGGCAATGAGAGATTGAAGGAAGCTTTCGAGAACCAGGAAGTATTGAAGGCTCCAGTTACTCAGATCCTTGGAGGAGGACTAGGTGTTACAGTTGAGGGCGCAAGAGTATTTATCCCAGCTAGCCTTGTTTCTGATTCTTATGAGAAGGATCTTAGCAAGTACAAAGATCAGGAGATTGAATTTGTTATTACTGAGTTCAACCCTAGAAGAAACCGTGTAATCGGTGATAGAAAGCAGCTTATGGTTGCAGAGAGAGCACAGAAGCAGGAAGAACTTCTGTCAAGAATCCAGGTTGGAGACAGAGTACAGGGAGTTGTTAAGAATGTAACTGACTTTGGTGCATTCGTTGACCTCGGTGGAGTAGATGGACTTCTTCACATCTCTGAGATGTCTTGGGGACGTGTTGAGAATCCAAAGAAGGTATTCCAGGTTGGTACAGAGCTGGAAGTTATGATCAAGGATATTCGTGATACCAAGATTGCCCTTAGCTTAAAGTTCCCAGAGTCTAATCCTTGGGCTAATGCTGAAGAGAATTATGCAGTTGGAACTGTAATCACAGGTAAGGTTGCAAGAATGACAGACTTTGGTGCATTCGTAGAGCTTGCTCCAGGAGTAGATGCATTACTTCATGTTTCACAGATTTCAAGAGATCATGTAGATAAGCCTTCTGATGTTTTATCTGTAGGACAGGAGATTACAGCTAAGGTTGTAGATCTTAGTGTAGCAGATAAGAAGATTAGTTTAAGTATGAAAGCTTTGGAGACTACAGATGAGTCTTCTGAAGAAGTTTATGAGGATGCTGAATAATCAGTGATTTTCTGGAATTCATATTGATTGGTAACAAACGCGTTTATGAAAAACATAGACGCGTTTTTTTGATGGATAGGTTTTTGTTATTTTTTAATCCATCTAAAAAGTCTATTGTTAAAAAAAGATCATTTTGTATAAAAATATTGTATACATAAAAATACAATTAAACATATTGTATAAAAAATAAGAAGAAATTTGTGTATTTGTTTTGATGATAAAAGGAATAGACTACTCTATAATTGTAGGGAATATATGATTATAAGATCTATCATGATGTTGGGGTTCAAAAATCAGTGCTTTTTTATAAGAAATGATACTGGATTATCTAATCTTTTAACCCTGATATCATAGTATATAGATAATAAGAAGAGAGGAAGGGATGAAAACAATGGCATTGTTGACATTTAAAGGTGGTATCCATCCCTATGATGGAAAAGACCTGGCAAAAGACAAGGCAATCCAGCCCTTAAAACCTAAGGGAGAGCTGGTGTATTTATGTTCTCAACATATTGGTGCGCCGGCTAAACCCATTGTGGCTGTGGGAGATCATGTCTTAAAAGGCCAAAAAATTGCAGAAGCTGGAGGCTTTGTTTCGGCTCCGATTTATGCTTCTGTATCAGGAACAGTTAAAAAAATTGAGCCCCATCTAAATCCGGCAGGTGGAACTGTTCAGGGAATTGTTGTTGAAAATGATAACTTATACGAGGAAGTAGACTATCCAGAGGCAAAGGCTCTGACAGATTTAACAAAAGAAGAAATCCTGCAAATGATCGGTGAAGCCGGAGTAGTTGGTATGGGAGGCGCAGGTTTCCCGACAAAAGTCAAATTATCTCCAAAAGAGCCGGAGAAAATTGATTATATTATTGCCAACTGTGCAGAATGTGAGCCTTATATTACGGCAGACTACCGAAGAATGATGGAGACTCCGGAAAAATTAGTAGAAGGAATGCGAATTGTTCTCAGCTTATTTGATAATGCCAAGGGCATTTTTGGTGTGGAAGACAATAAGCCAGATTGTATTGCAAAATTAAAAGCACTTACAAAGGATGAGCCCCGCATGGAGGTGCTTGCTCTGAAGACCAAGTATCCCCAGGGAGGCGAGCGCCAACTGATCTATGCAACTACAGGAAGGGCTATTAATTCTTCTATGCTGCCGGCAGATGCTGGATGTGTGGTAGATAATGTAGAGACTTTGATCAATATTTACCGTGCAGTCATTGAAAGAAAGCCTTGTTTTGAACGTGTGCTGACAGTCAGTGGAGATGCAGTAAAGGAAACTGGCAATTTCTTAGTACCTATTGGAATGAACCAAAAAGAGATTATTGAGGCGGTAGGTGGATTTAAGGTGGATCCTGAGAAGGTTATTTCCGGTGGTCCTATGATGGGATTTTCTATGTTTAGCCTGGATGTTCCTGTAACCAAGACCTCTTCATCTATCCTGTGCTTATCCAAGGATCAGGTTTCTGCAATGAAACCAAGTGCCTGCATTAACTGCGGTCGATGTGTGGGAGTCTGTCCAAGCCGTTTGATTCCTTCAAGACTTGCAGACTACGCAGAACGAGGTGATCAGGAGAGTTTTACTAAATGTGAAGGTATGGAATGTATGGAGTGTGGTTCCTGCAGCTTTGTATGTCCGGCAAAGAGACAATTAAAGCAGGCCATTGGTTCTATGCGGAAGATGGTATTAGCAAGTCGTAGAAAATAAAAAAGAGGTGATTAAAGGTGAATGAATTAAAATTAAAAATGTCGTCATCCCCTCATATCCGCTCTGAGATAACTACAAACAAGATTATGCTTTATGTAGTGATCGCATTGCTTCCGGCCTGTGGTTTTGGAGTTTGGAATTTTGGGATGCATGCCCTTCTGATGCTGATTAGTACAACAGTTGCGGCAGTATTGACAGAATACATTTATGAAAAATTAATGCACAAAGCAATCACCGTTGGTGATTTAAGTGCAGTGGTAACTGGTTTATTGATTGGCATGAATATGCCTGCAAGTGCTCCTTTATGGATGGGTGCTTTGGGCAGTATTTTTGGTATTTTAATCGTAAAACAATTATTTGGTGGACTGGGACAGAACTTTATGAATCCGGCTCTTGGAGCTAGATGCTTTCTTTTGATTTCCTTTGCCAGTCAGATGACAAGTTTTGCATATGACGGTGTTTCAGGAGCTACACCATTAGCAAGTCTTAAAGCAGGAGAGAGTGTTGATACCATGAGAATGTTTCTTGGAACCATTCCGGGAACTATTGGTGAAACATCTGTAATTGCACTTTTAATTGGAGCAATCTTCCTTCTTATTATGGGAGTTATTGATCTTCGAATTCCCGGAACCTACCTTGTTACCTTCGTGATTTTTGTAGGTCTCTTTGGACATTTCCAGAATTCTTCTGTAGGATTCTTTGACCTCTCTTATATTGCTGCTCACCTTTGTGGTGGCGGTATTATGCTTGGTGCTTGGTTTATGGCAACCGATTATGTAACTTCGCCTATTACAAAAAAAGGTCAGTATGTATACGGTATTTTATTAGGGGGCTTAACAGGCTTATTCCGTCTTTTTGGAGGATCTGCCGAGGGAGTTTCCTATGCCATTATCATTAGTAACTTACTGGTACCATTGATTGAGAAGGCAACTCTTCCAAAACCATTTGGCAAAGGGGGGGAAAAATAATGAATAAAATCATAAAAAATACAATGATCCTTACAGCCATTACCTTGGTTTCTGGACTTCTTTTGGGTGGGGTCTATGAAGTGACAAAGGCGCCTATTGCCGCAGCAAATGAAAAGGCTAAAAAAGAAGCTTGGCAGGCAGTTTTTCCGGAAGCTGATTTAGGCGATTTTGAATCTTTGGAAGTAGACGAAGCTATTTCAAACTCAGTTGCTGAAAGCCTGGATGAAAAAGTAGTTGTAGATGAAGTTTGTCAAGTAGGAGATCTGGGATATGTTATTACCACCACGGATTCCGAAGGTTATGGCGGTGATATTCAGGTAACTGTTGGAATTTCTACAGATGGAAGTATTACAGGAATCTCTATTCTCTCTATTAGCGAGACTGCAGGACTTGGTATGAAAGCAAAGGAAGCAAGTTTTTATGAGCAGTACGTAGGGGAAGCTACAGATGGATTTTATGTTTCTAAGGATGGCGGGGATGGAACAGCCATTGATGCCATTAGTGGAGCTACCATTACATCAAGAGCTATGACTGGTGCGGTTAATGAAGCTCTTGGATATTTTAAAGAAGCGTTTTAAGGAGGTAGAGAAAATGAATGTATGTTTAGAACGGTTACATAATGGTCTCATTAAAGAAAATCCTACCTTTGTATTGATGCTTGGAATGTGTCCGACACTGGCGGTTACAACAGCTGCAATCAATGGTGTTGGTATGGGACTATCAACAACAGTAGTATTGGTATTATCAAATATGTTAATATCCATGCTAAGAAATATTATTCCGGATTCTGTGAGAATGCCGGCCTTTATCGTAGTAGTTGCATCTTTTGTAACTATTGTGCAATTTTTATTGGAAGGATTTTTGCCAAGCCTATATAGCGCTTTGGGATTATATATTCCTTTGATCGTAGTAAACTGTATTATCCTTGGACGTGCGGAAAGTTATGCATCAAAAAATCCGGTAATTCCATCGATTTTCGATGGTCTTGGTATGGGCCTTGGATTCACATGCGGTTTAACAGCAATTGCAATTGTTCGTGAGTTTATCGGAACAGGGGCGATTTTTGGGGTACAGATTCTTCCTTTAGCAGATGCTGAAGCAGGTACTCTTGGATATACTCCGATTACTATTTTTATCCTGGCACCTGGAGCCTTCCTGGTATTGTCCGGATTGGTGGCTTTACAGAATCGAATCAAGAGAAAAGCGGCTGAAAAAAATGCTGCTGCAAATTAAGAATAGGAGGAATTTATAAATGAAAGAATTATTACTTTTAGCAATAGGTTCCGCTATTGTTAATAATGTTGTACTTAGCCAGTTCCTTGGAATTTGTCCCTTCTTAGGTGTATCTAAGAAAGTAGAAACAGCCACTGGTATGGGTGGGGCAGTCGTCTTTGTTATTACAATTTCATCCTTTTTAACAGGACTGATCTACAAATTTATTTTGGTTCCATTGGGATTTGAATATTTGCAGACAATTGTATTCATTTTATTTATTGCAGCTTTAGTACAGTTTGTAGAGATGTTTTTAAAGAAATCTATGCCGTCTCTTTATAATGCCCTGGGCGTTTACTTGCCCCTGATTACTACAAACTGTGCTGTATTAGGTGTTGCTCTTACCAATGTTCAGAAAGAGTATAGCATTTTACAGGGTGTAGTAAATGGTATTGGAACATCTGTAGGATTTGCCATTGCTATTACTATTATGGCAGGTATTCGTGAAAAGATTGAATTCAATGACGTTCCAGAATCCTTTCGGGGAACTCCGATTGTGTTAATTACCGCATCTTTGATGTCCATTGCATTTTTTGGATTTTCAGGATTGATTTAGGAGGAAGAGATATATGATTACAGGAATTATAATTGCAGCCGTAGTTGTAGGCGGCACTGGATTGTTTATAGGAATCTTCCTTGGAGTGGCTGGTCAGAAATTTGCTGTGGAAGTGGATGAGAGAGAGGAAGCTATCTTGGGCGTCCTTCCGGGAAACAACTGTGGAGGTTGTGGTTATGCCGGATGTTCCGGTGTGGCAGCTGCCATTGTAAAGGGAGAAGCTGCTGTAAGCGCCTGCCCGGTAGGAGGAGCTGCTGTAGCCGGTAAGATAGCTGAGATTATGGGCGTTGAAGCCGGCGAGGAAGAGCACTTAGTTGCTTTTGTAAAATGTGCAGGTAACTGTGATGTTGCAAAGCAAGAATATGAGTATGAGGGTATTCATGATTGTACTTTTGTAAATATGATGCAGGATGCAGGCCCTAAGGGCTGTAATTATGGATGTTTGGGAGAAGGTTCATGTGTAAAGGCTTGTCCTTTTAATGCCATTCATATTGAAAACGGAGTGGCAGTTGTAGATAAGGAAGCTTGTAAGGCTTGCGGAAAATGCGTAGCTGTCTGTCCAAAGCATTTGATTGAGCTGATTCCATACAAACAAAAATGCATGGTACAGTGTAGTTCAAAAGATCTTGGAAAAGATGTGATGAAGAACTGTTCTGTAGGTTGTATCGGTTGCGGAATCTGCGCTAAGAACTGTCACTTTGAAGCTATTACAGTAGAAGACCATCTGGCTCATATTGATGTGTCACGTTGTAAGAATTGTACTTTATGTGCACAAAAATGTCCTAAGAAGATCATCACTCCAAAGATAGAGCCAAAGAAGGAAGTAAAGAAAGAGGCTAAGCCTGCTTCTAAACCGGAAGCAAAGCCACAGGCTGAGTCGGAGACAAAAATAAAAGCTGAATAGGCTGACAGAATTTCTGAAGCTAAAATTTAAAGATGTGATTTATTGAGAAAGCAAGGCAATCTTCTAATCGAACATAAATTCGAATATAAGGTTGCCTTGCTTTTTTTCCTGTGTTAGAATGTACCATAGTAACTTGAGAGGAAGTCATATGATCCTAGGATTTAAGAAAAAAGATATTTTACTGATAATAGTGGTGCTTATGATGGCTTTGGGATTTTATCTGGGGCAAGAATACCTAGGAAGGACTGTAGGGAATCAAGTAGTCGTTATGGTAGATGGAGAAGTCTTTGGCACCTATGATTTAAACAAAAATCAGACAGTTTCTATTAATAATGACTCCAATATTTTAAAGATTCAGGACAAGAAGGCGAAAATTACTCAGGCAGATTGCCCGGACAAACTCTGTGTTCATCAAAAGTTCATTTCCAAAACCAATGAGTCTATTATATGTTTGCCTAATAAAGTGGTAGTGAAGATTGCTGCCTCAGAGGGGAGCAAAGATTCAGGGGATGTTGATACGGTAGCAAGATGAAAGAAAGGGGATAAGGGATGAAGAATCGTGTTGCTTATTTTGGGGTTTTTACAGCTCTGGCATTGATTTTTAGTTACATTGAAGGCTTGATTCCTTTTGATTTCGGAATTCCGGGAGTGAAACTTGGGCTGGCCAATTTAATCATAGTCTTTGCTCTTTATAAGTTGAATCTTAGGGATGTTTATTTGCTTTCTCTTGTTCGGGTGCTTCTTTCGGGAGCCTTATTCGGTAATTATTTTAGTATTGTTTACAGCCTTGCAGGTGGTCTTCTAAGCTTGTCTGTCATGGTTTTTTTAAAACATAGGGAAGGCTATAGCATTTTAGGAATAAGTATGGCTGGTGGGGTTTTCCATAATGTTGGACAGGTTCTTGTAGCTATGATCCTGGTAGAGACCTTCAGCGTGATCTACTACCTTCCGGTACTTCTGCTGGCAGGACTTGTTACGGGAGCCTTAATTGGAGTGGTGGCAGGAGAAGTTTTAAAGCGTGTGACCTTCCTTTTCGTAGAATAAAAAACATTAGCTTTATGATAGAGGGATGATTGGATATGATTTCTTTTTTAAGAGGTACTATTTCCTGGGTGGAAGAAGAAAAAGTTGTTCTGGATGTAGGAGGCCTAGGTTATGGCGTCTTTATGTCGGGAAGGGCTTTGGCAAGTTTGCCTGCTAATGGCACAGAGGTTCTGATTTACACTTATTTAAGTGTAAGAGAAGATGCTATGCAGCTTTATGGCTTCCTGTCAAGGGATGAGCTGGCTGTCTTTAAGCTTGCTATTAGTGTCAGCGGAATTGGGCCTAAGGGAGCTTTGGGGCTTCTTAGCAGTCTGTCTCCGGATGATCTTCGTTTTGCAGTGGCTTCTAAGGATGTAAAGGCCATTAGTGCAGCTCCGGGAATCGGAAAGAAGACAGCAGAGAAGTTGATTGTGGAATTAAAAGACAAGCTAAAATTGGAGGATGCCCTAGAACACACCGGAGGATTATCCCAAAGCGAGCTGGCAGCCGGGGATTCTAAGCATGTATCTAGTATACAGAAAGAAGCAGTGGAAGCTCTATGTGCTTTGGGTTATGGAAATACAGAAGCCCTAAAGGCTGTGCGACAGGTAGAAATAGGAGAGGACACCACCGTGGAAGATGCCTTGAAGCTTTCTTTGAAATTTATGACACGGTGATAGGTTTTTGGGTATATGAGCAGACGAATTATTAGCACAGAGAATCTGGAAGAAGACGTTAAAATTGAAAACCATTTAAGGCCCCAGTACCTAGAGAACTATATTGGCCAGGAAAAAGCCAAGGAGACCCTGAAAATTTATATAGAGGCTGCAAAGGCAAGAGGAGAAGCCTTGGATCATGTACTTTTTTATGGACCTCCGGGACTTGGCAAAACTACTTTGGCTGGAATCATTGCCAATGAGATGCATGTAAATCTTAAGATCACTTCAGGACCTGCTATAGAAAAGCCTGGAGAGATGGCGGCTATTTTAAATAATCTTCAGGAAAAGGATGTGCTTTTTGTAGACGAGATCCATAGGTTGAATCGTCAGGTAGAAGAGGTATTATATCCTGCTATGGAAGATTATGCCATAGATATAATGATTGGAAAGGGAGCTACTGCAAGATCTATAAGGCTGGATCTTCCAAAGTTTACCTTGGTAGGGGCTACTACCAGGGCGGGAATGCTGACTGCCCCCTTAAGAGATCGATTTGGAGTGGTGAACCGCTTAGAGTTTTACACGGTGGAGGAGTTAAAGACCATTATTCTTAGGTCAGCCAAGGTTTTAGATGTTGGAATTGACGAGGCAGGTGCCATTGCTATGGCAAGAAGATCCAGGGGAACTCCAAGACTTGCCAACCGTCTGCTAAAAAGGGTAAGGGATTTTGCTCAGGTTCGATATGATGGCTATATCACAGAAGAGGTGGCCAATGGAGCATTGGATCTTTTGGATGTAGATAAGGAGGGGCTAGATCAGACAGATCGAGGCATGCTTCTTGCTATGATTGACAGATTTTCCGGAGGACCCGTGGGATTGGAGACCTTGGCTGCCTCTATTGGTGAAGATGCAGGTACTGTGGAGGACGTCTATGAACCTTTCCTTCTTAAGAATGGTTTTATTCAAAGAACCCCTAGAGGCCGGATGGTTACAGATAAAACCTATGCTCATTTGGGAATTTCTAAGTAAGAGGATTGGGGCACTATGGCTGAATCGTTACATTTTCCCAGGGAAATTAGAGAAAAATAGTTGGTTTTTGCTCTTTATTAGTTTATAATGGAGAAAGATTATGGAAAGTTCGAGGAGGCTTGTATGGCATCATCAAAAAATTTTACAGAAGTTTTAATCGGTGGGAAGGTGTTCACTTTAAGTGGTTTTGAAAGTGAAGAATATCTCCAAAAGGTGTCTACCTACCTGAACCATAAGTTGGACGAGTGCGGTAACAACGATGGATACCGCAAGCAGAATGCAGAGACAAGAAGCATTTTATTGGCTCTTAATATTGCGGATGATTATTTTAAAGCGAAAAAGCAGGGCGGAAGCTTAGAGCAGGACATCGAAGTGAAGGACAAGGAGATGTACGAACTTAAGCATGAGCTGATTTCCGTTCAGATTAAGTTGGAGAACGCAGAATCCGCTATGGATAAGCTAAAGGAAGAAAACAAGGCTCTTCAGATGAAGATTGTTCAGCTGGAAACTGAGATCAAGAATAGTGAAGAAAAATAAATTTGCAGGCTGTCAATGACAGCCTGTTTTACGTTGTGCTATAAAGATTGAAAGTCCCTGGAATGGGACAAAAATAAAGGGTCATAAATAGTCATAAATAAAAGATTGAAAGGAAATTATATGAAGCAGATAGAAGTATTGGCACCGGCAGGTTCCATGGAGTGTTTGAAAGCTGCCATCCTGGCTGGAGCGGATGCAGTATACCTTGGAGGTTCTATGTTTGGGGCTAGAGCCTATGCTAAGAATCTTACAGAAGAAGAAATGCTGGAAGCTATAGATTATGTTCATATTCATGGCAGAAAACTATACATGACAGTAAATACTTTGTTGAAAGACACAGAACTTCATAAGTTATATGATTTTCTCAATCCCTACTATAAGCAGGGGCTTGATGGAGTGATCGTACAGGATGTGGGGGTGATTTCTTATTTAAGAAGGCAGTTTCCGGACCTTCCGCTGCATGCCAGTACCCAGATGACCATTACCAGTCCTTATGGTGCAAAGCTTATGAAAGATATGGGGCTTACCAGAGTAGTCCCGGCAAGAGAACTTTCTTTAAAGGAAGTAAAGGAGATCAAAACAGAAACCGGGTTAGAGGTGGAAAGTTTTGTTCATGGAGCCATGTGCTATTGTTATTCCGGTCAATGTCTGCTTAGCAGTATGATTGGTGGTCGAAGCGGCAACAGAGGCCAGTGTGCTCAGCCTTGCAGATTGCCTTACGGGCTATCAGATGAAAAGCCTATGGACCTCATGAGTTTAAAGGATATGTGTACCATTAAACTGATTCCTGAATTGATCGAAGCTGGAATTGATTCTTTTAAAATCGAAGGCCGGATGAAACAGCCAGACTATGTTTATACTGTGGTCAGTATGTATCGGAAATATGTAGACCTATATTTTGAAAAAGGAAAAAATCATTTTAAGGTATCAGAACAAGATTTAAGAAAGCTTGAATCTGCTTATAAAAGAAGAGGCTATACGGAGGGGTATTATAAGCAACATAATGGCAAACAGATGCTTTCCTTGAAACGACCGGACCAGAAGGAAGAGCCTCTTTTTGTTCCTGATGAAAAATGTCAGGAGACAATTGAAGGAAAGGTGGTCTTAGAAAAAGGTCAAGAAGCTAAATTTTACCTAAAATACCAGGAAATTGAGCTTTGCGTAGAGGGGGCTTCCTGTGAAGAGGCTATGAAACAAGCTCTAGAAGAAGATCGGGTAAGAAAGCAGATGGGGAAGTTGGGTAACACAGAATTTGCCTTAAAAGACCTTGAAGTAGAGATGGATTCGGATATTTTTCTTCCTATGCAGAGTTTAAATGAGCTTCGAAGAGCTGGGGTGGAAGCCTTACAAAAGGCGATTTTAGAGCCTTTTTATCGAAGTGAAAGGCAAAAAGAACCGGTGTTTCCTGAGAGAAAGAAGTCTAAAGAAGATAGTATTGATGGCTTGTCTTTGGAGGAAAAAGATAAGACAAGAAAGCTTTCTGTTTTGGTGAGAAACTTAGAACAGCTGAAAGTTGCCACAGAGTATGAGCAGGTAGAAGAAATCTATATTGATAGTCCTCTTTGCTTCGAATCTCAGATCATGAACATGGCAAAAGGCCTATCAGAAAAGCATAAAAAAGTCTATGCTGCCCTTCCCTATATTTTTCGTAGGCCTGCTATTTTTGAATTTAAGAAAAATTATGAAAAGCTGGCAGAGGCTTATCAGGGGCTATTGATTCGAAATTTTGAAAGTCTGAGACTACTTAAAGAATTTGAATATTCTAAGGAAATTCATGGAGATTATAATCTCTATATTTTCAATAAGGCTTCTAAAGAATGGATGAAAGACTGTGGGATTTCAAGGTCTACAGCACCTGTAGAACTAAACGAAAAAGAACTTCAAAAACTGGATTTGCAGGATTGTACTTTTATTGCATACGGATATCAGCCGGTAATGATTACAGCAGGCTGTATTCAAAAAAACAGCAAGGAATGTAATAAAAAGAATTCTAAAATTTATATAAAAGATCGCTATCGAAAGGAATTTTGTGTTCAGATGTATTGTGATTACTGTTATAATGTCATTTATAACACAGCGCCTCTCTATCTTGCAGACCAGTGCAATCTGTTAGAGAGATTAAATCCTAAGAGATTTCGATTGGATTTTTCTCAGGAAAAACCGGATGAAATGAGAAAAATTTTGAAGGCTTATGATGGGGCTATTAATCAGGGAATGGAGCTGGCTTTTTCTGGAGACTTTACCAGAGGGCATATAAAAAGGGGAGTGAAGTAGGTGAAAAATTGGTAAATATTATTGTAGAAGTATCAAAATATCTAATGATCGTTTTAATGAGTATTTACACCTATACTTGTTTTAGTATTTTTGGATATTATGATCCGGAAGACAAGCGGCTGAAACTTCGAGAACAGAACATACTTATGTTTTTGATTCATGCAGTGGCTTTTATGGTTATGTACCTGGAAACTGACGATTTCAAGGTTTTAGTCCTTTATGTTATGCAAGTGGTACTTTTTGCTACTACTATTATTTTGTATACCCTGATTTATCCTAGGGTTTCCAGGCTCGTAGTAAATAACATGTGTATGCTCATGTGTATTGGTATGATCATGTTGACTAGATTAGATTACGATAAAGCCTATAAGCAATATCTGATTGCTGCCTTTGCTGTTGGCCTTAGTTTAGTCATTCCGGTAATTATTCGAAAATTGAAGCTTTTATCCGAGTGGAGAATTTTCTATGGAATTGCGGGTATTGTAATGCTGGCAGTGGTTGTAATCATTGGCCGAGTGTCTTATGGTGCCATGTTGGGATTTACGGTGGCTGGTATTAATGTGCAGCCCTCCGAAGTAGTAAAAATCATATTTGTATTTTTTGTAGCTTCAAGCTTTAAGTACTCCTTGGAATTTAAAAATATTGTGATTACTACAGCTGCGGCAGCCTTTCATGTGCTGATTCTTGTTGTTTCAAAGGATTTGGGTGCTGCCTTAATTATTTTTGTGGTTTACCTTACTATGCTGTATGTGGCTACCCATCAGCCTTTATATCTTTTGGGTGGTCTGGGATCCGGAGCGGTGGCTTCTGTGGCGGCCTACCACCTATTTGACCATGTAAAAACCAGGGTTACGGTTTGGAAGGATCCTTTTGCATGCTATGACAATGGTGGCTATCAGGTAGCCCAGTCTTTATTTGCTATTGGAACCGGCGGCTGGTTTGGAACAGGGCTCTACCAGGGAGCTCCCGATACCATCCCGGTAGCAGCGGAGGATTTTATTTTCTCTGCTATATCAGAGGAAATGGGTCTTATTTTTGCCCTGTGTATGATTTTGGTATGCGTAAGCTGCTACATTATGTTTCTTAATATTGCCATGCAGCTTCATAAAATGTTTTATAAGATGGTGGCCCTGGGGCTTGGTACCTGCTATATTTTCCAGGTGTTTTTAACCATCGGAGGCGTAACTAAGTTTATCCCATCTACAGGAGTTACCCTTCCCCTAGTAAGCTACGGCGGTAGTTCCCTGGTAAGCACTTTGATCATGTTTGCCATAATTCAGGGCTTATATATATTACGAGAAGACGAGGAAGAAATCATTGAGCGAAAGAAGAAAGAAAAGCTACGAGCAGAACGAAGCAGAGAAGAAGCTGAAAAAGCGCATCGAAAAAGAATCAATGACCAAAGAAGAGCGAAAAGAAGCCAAGAAGAAAGAACGCAGAATTGCCAAGAAAAAAAGAGCAAGAAACAAAGAGTTCGCTAGAGTAATCTATGTTTTTGTGGCACTCTTTCTTGGCATGATGGGTTACATTGTCTATTGGCAGGTTGTAAAAAGCCCTGATATTATTAAGAGTGCCTACAATGCAAGACAGGATTCCAATGCAGAGCGAGTTGTTCGGGGCAGCATCGTGGACCGCAGTGGAAATGTGTTGGCAGAAACAAGTGTCGCCGAGGATGGTACTGAGACAAGGACTTACCCTTACAGCAATATATTTGCCCATGTGGTAGGCTACAGTGCCCAGGGGAAGATGGGGCTTGAGTCAGAGGCTAATTATGATCTAATGACCTCCAATTCCTTTTTTCTGGAAAAATTAAAAAATGAATTTCAGGATCAGAAAAATCAAGGAGACACTGTGGTAACCACACTGGATGTAGATCTTCAGACGGCGGCCTACAATGCCTTGGGAAGTTATAAAGGTGCAGTTGTGATTATGGAACCTAAGACCGGAAAGATCCTTGCCATGGTTTCTAAACCGGATTTTGATCCTAATTCAGTGGAAGCTAATTGGGACAGCCTAAATGCAGATGATAATGCAGTGCTTTTAAACCGTGCAATGCAGGGGCAGTATGCACCGGGATCTACTTTTAAGATAGTAACCACCCTGGAATTTATGAGGGAACATAGCGACTATGCTTCTTATTCCTACGATTGCGTGGGTGAGATCACCGGAGGAGAAAATACCATCCATTGCTACAATGGAACGATACATGGAACCGTAAATCTAGAGCAGAGTATTGCCTACTCCTGCAATACGTCTTTCTCCAACATCGGTGTATCCTTAGATGTAGATAGTTTCAGAGAAACTGCCAAGGAGCTTTTGTTTAACAGTAAGCTCCCAAGAGTTCTTCCTTACAGCAAAAGCAACTTTAGCTTGACTTCAAATTCCGGCGACGCTGAAAAAATGATGACGGCTATGGGGCAGGGAGATACAGAGGTAAGCCCGTATCACATGGCTCTTATCACATCTGCCATTGCCAATGACGGTGTTCTGATGAAGCCTTATTTGATCTCGGGAATCATCAATAGTTCCGGCAGTGAAATTGAATCTACCAATCAAAAGGAGTATAAGACTTTAATGACAGCGACAGAGGCCAGTCAGTTAAAGCAATATATGAGGAGTGTTGTGGACTACGGAACGGGAACAGTTCTTAGTGGTCAAAGCTACACTGCCGCAGGAAAAACCGGAACAGCTGAGTACAGTTCCGATGCCAGTCAGGACCATTCCTGGTTCATCGGTATGACTAATGTAGATGATCCGGAGCTTGTCATTAGCGTGGTGGTGGAGGAGTCTAATGGTTCGGCCAGTGCTGTAACCATTGCAAGACAGATTTTTGATAGTTACTATTATTAATATTAATGGCGATTTTGAGTGCCATTGAATTTAGGAGTTTAAAGGATGCATTACTATAAAAATCTTTATGTTCCGGAGAATCTTGAAAAAAAGAAAAAGAAAATAATTCGGAAATTAAATGCTAACAAACTTCAATATGATTTATATCTTGTAACTTTACCTGTGGGACCTTCTAACCAGTTGGAAATTGTCAATTCATTGGAGCTAAAGCAAAGAACCTATCCAAAGGACAAGCTTTTTGTGGTAGGCTTTGCCAGGG
>CAVAKZ010000006.1:0-75702 GCA_963589425.1 Parabacteroides distasonis
CTTCACCATCGTAAGTGCATAAATTTTGCTAATTTAACGGTTTTCGATTGGGAACAGCGTAAGGCAAAAGAAATATGCTCTATCTCCACGGGTAAAAGTAATACACAAGACCATGTTGAGGATGGAAAATACCCGTTTTATGTTCGCTCTCCAATAATCGAGCGTAGTAATAGATACCTCTTTGATGAAGAGGCAGTGTTGACTGTTGGAGATGGGGTTGGAACAGGAAAGGTATTTCATTATGTTAATGGAAAATATGACTTGCACCAGCGTGTTTACAGGATGTTTGGATTTTCTGATAGCATAACGGCAAAATACTTTTTTTACTATTTTTCAAATCATTTTTATGACAGAGTTATGGCTATGACAGCTAAAACTTCGGTGGATTCTGTACGCTATGAAATGATTGCAGACATGGATATAGCTATGCCGACTGTGCCTGAGCAAGAACTGATTTCCAACTATTTTACCGCTTTGGATAACCTCATCACCCTTCACCATCATAAGCAAAAATGGCCTGTAAAAGCCGTATTATACATACAGATGACACTAATAACAACAAAGGAGATGAAAAAGATGCCAGAGTTAGAGAGCATTATTGAGAAAAAGCTGATTGATCAGCTGGTTTACGGAGATTCCCAGTGGACTTACAGGGAAGATCTGAAGACCGAAGAAGATCTCTGGAAAAACTTTAAATATATTTTGGAGCAGAATAACAAGGATCGCTTGAACGGAGAATCTTTATCTGATGCAGAATTTGAGCAGGTCAAGAACCAGCTTCAGTTTTCGTCCTTCTACAAGGCCGGTGAGTGGCTGGTGGGAGAGAATGGCAAGGTAATGGTTCATGTGCAGCGTGATACGGAGCGTTTGCATCTTGTAGTAATGAATCATGAGCATATTGCCGGGGGATCCAGTGTTTATGAAGTAATCAACCAGTATACAGCATTAAAGACCGATGAAGATACATCGGTGGCTGCCACAGCCGTGAACCGCGATCGTCGATTTGATGTGACGCTGATGATCAATGGTCTTCCTATGATTCACATTGAGCTGAAGAATAAGCAGCATTCCTACATGGAAGCTTTCAATCAGATCAAGAAATATATTGGGGAAGGCAAGTTTACTGGCATTTTTTCTGCGGTTCAGATGTTTGTTGTTAGTAATGGTGTGGATACCAAATATTTTGCAGCGGCCAGTGATACGGAACTGAATGCCAAGTTCATGAGTGGCTGGGTGGATAATGAGAATAATCCAGTGCCGGATTATCTGGATTTTGCTAAGAGTGTGCTTCGTATTCCGGAGGCTCATGAGATGATCGCCAGATACACTGTCCTGGATGAAGATGCCCGGAGGCTGATTCTTTTGAGACCTTATCAGATCCATGCCATTGAAGCCATTCGTGAAGCATCAAAATCCGGTAAGTCGGGCTTTGTATGGCATACCACCGGATCTGGTAAGACCTTGACTTCTTACAAGGCGACCAGAAATCTTCTGATGGATATTCCTGCCATTGATAAGACCATTTTTGTGATTGACAGGAAGGATCTGGATGCTCAGACCACTATGGCTTTCCAGGCCTATGCCAATAATGATCTGGTGGATGTAGATGAAACAGACAATGTAAATGATCTGAAAAAGAAACTAAAATCAGACGATCGCCGGGTGATAGTTACCACTATTCAGAAGTTGCAGATTCTGATCAGCAAGCGATTGAAAGAGGGGACACCGGAATACAATAAGATCAAGAATTTAAAGATTGCCTTTGTGGTGGATGAATGCCACAGGGCAGTGACACCAAAGACCAAAAGGGAGCTGGAGCGTTTCTTCGGAAGATCCCTCTGGTATGGATTTACCGGAACTCCAAGATTTGCGGAAAATCCATATCCACAGATGGGCGATTTGCCTCGTACCACTGAGGAACTATATGGAGAGCGTCTTCATAGATATACCATTCAAAATGCCATTCATGACTCGGCAGTTTTGGGCTTCCAGGTGGAGCATAACGGTCCCAAGAGCATTGCAGATGAGACTGATGCGGCATCTTATGACAATGAGACACATATGCTCAGAGTGCTGGATATTATCCTGAATAAGTCCTATTACAAACTGGGCTTTCAGAATGGTAAAGGCAGGACTTATGAAGGGCTTCTCACGACCAGTTCCATTCAGATGGCTCAGAAATATTATGACCTTCTGACTCGTGTGAAAAATGGTGAGACAGAGCTTGTGATTGATGAGAAGATCAAGCAGGTGCTTCCGGATTTCCCCAAGTTTGCCATCACCTATTCTGTTTCTGAGAATGAAGAAGGTTCCCATGTGAACCAGGAGAAGATGCAGGGATCATTGGATGATTATAACCGGATGTTTGGCACAAAGTTTGATACGGCTCAGATCCAGGGCTATAATGCCAATCTGAATAAGAGACTGGCTAGAAAGGATGCAAAGTTCAAGAGCAGAAGTGAACAGCTGGATCTTGTGATTGTTGTGGATCGTTTGCTTACCGGTTTTGATGCCCCTTGCATGTCTACCATATTTATTGACCGACAACCGATGGGTCCCCATGATCTGATCCAGGCATTTTCCAGAACCAACCGTATTTACGATAAGAACAAGACCTATGGTCAGATTGTTAGCTTCCAGGCTCCGAAACTTTTCAAGCAGTCGGTAGATGACGCAGTGAAGCTCTACTCAGCAGGTAGCACAGAGAAGGCTCTTGTGTCAGAGTGGGAAGAGATCGAACCGGCTTTCAGAAAGGCTTTATCAGCAGTCAGAGTATGTGCAGAAAAACCTTCTGACGTACCGGCAATGTCTGTGAAGGAAAAGAAAATTTTCGTGAAGCTTTTCCAGGAGTTTGATAAGCTCTTTGCACAGCTGAAATCTTTTACGAAATACGAGGACAGTATGCTGGCAGATTATGGCATTACCATGGAAGAATATGATGATTATGCCGGTGTATACCTCAATACAAAAGAGGAGTTAAAGGAAGAAAAGCCGCCTAAGGAAGGAGGGGGTGATGATCCGGGAATTGATCAGGACTATGAGCTGATGGCTTATAGCAATACCAAGATCGATTATGAATATATCATCAACCTGATCCAGAACATTGTCACTCCAAAAGAAGATGCCGAAGAGATGACTCCGGAGAAGAGACAGAAGCAGATCGAAGAAGTAAAGCAGTATGTAGAAGAACTGCGAAAAGAGAATCCAAAGGTGGCTGAGATCATGACCAGCCTCATTGAAGATATTGAGGAGGATGAGAATAAATACAGAGGCCAGTCCATCTTGAATATCGTGGAAAATATGAAGCATGAGTGCATCGACAAGGTGATCACAGACTTCTGTATTAGCTGGTATGCATCCAAGGAAGATGTGATGTATGCTGCTCTCCATTATCGCAACGGAGAGATTCCAAATGCCAGCGTGATCAAGGCAACTATTGATTTTGCAAGCTACAAGGCAGCCCAGGAAAAAGCTCTTCCGAAATTCAAATATTATGCGAAGTGCATGGAGGAATTGAAGAAGACCCTGGACGAGGAAGTGAGGCCATTAATCAGCACTTTCTAAGGATAGAATCCTCCGATACATCATCTATTAATTGTTTGTATCAGCGTAAGTTGTTTCAGGAAAGGACGGTAGCTTATGCAAGAAGATAGGAACAATACACAGCTGTTTTGTGAGTATTACAAACAGTGGATTGATGTATACAAGAAGGGAGCCATCCGAGATGCGACACTGGCAAAGTATATGATGACGCAGAAATGGGTGGAGAAACTGGCACCGGATTTGAAGGTGAGTGAGGTGACAAGGACTGCCTATCAGAAGCTTCTCAATGACTATGCGAAGGATCATGAAAGGCAGACTACACTGGATTTTCACCATCAGCTGAAGGGTGCGATTTTGGATGCAGTAGATGACGGCTTGATTGAGCGTGATCCCACAAGAAAGGCGATCATTAAAGGAAAATCTCCAAGAGTAAAGAAGATTAAGTACCTGAATCAATTTGAACTGCATACATTGATTGCACACCTGGATATCAGGGAAGAAGTGAACTGGGATTGGTTTATCCTTCTGGTGGCCAAAACAGGCATGAGATTTTCAGAGGCCCTAGCTATTACTCCGGCAGATTTTGATTTTGCCCGACAGACTTTATCCATCAGCAAGACCTGGGATTATAAAGGAGAGGGAGGCTTCCAGCCCACCAAGAATAAGTCATCTGTGCGAAAGATTCAGATCGACTGGCAGATTGTTGTGAAGTTTTCCGAGCTAATCAAAGGAATGCCGGAGGACAAGCCCATCTTTGTTGGAGAGAACAAGATTTATAATTCGACAGTGAATGATGTCCTGGTCCGACATTGCAAGGCATGTGGCATTTCTGAGATCTCCATACACGGCTTAAGACACACTCATGCATCTTTGCTTTTATTTGCGGGGGTGTCCATTGCAAGTGTGGCAAGAAGGCTGGGACATGCCAGCATGACAACAACGCAGAAGACCTATCTGCACATTATACAGGAACTTGAAAACAAAGATGTTGACCTGGTAATGAGGACTTTATCAGGCTTATAAAATCAGATTAATGAGTTGAAACGCTTACGCTGATTTTTTGGAATAGAGCATCAAAGAAGTCGGTTCTATCAAGAGCTGCAGAATTTCTTTAAACGGAAATTCTGCAGCTCTTCTTATTTTTTGTATTTATTCGCATACAATCTCGACTTTTTTTGAAAAACTTTCAATTTTTTTCAACCATTTCCAAATTATCCGTCCCCATCTAATAAGTAGGGAGGTATCAATTAGGGCCCGTGCCTCCTGCTACCCGTTAACAGATTTGAAAAAGGAAAAATATCGTCCGTGTTTTGCGACTGCAGCGCAGGGCATGGGATGAGGAAATTCCTTTTTGGAGGTGTCATGAAGAAATTGCAAGGAAAATATATTAGACCGGATACCGCTTTCCCAAGCTATTACCAGTTTCCGAATTTTTTGATCCAGCTTCCTGTCAGCCAGACGGCAAAGCTGACCTATATGGTTTTGTATGACAGAGCAAGGCTGTCTCAGAAAAATGAATGGATCGATGAGGATGGACGTGTTTATACGGTCTATCCCATAGCGGATCTAGCAAGGGTTTTAGAGCGGTCTCAGTCAACAATTAAATCGGCATTGAATGAACTGGATAAGGCCGGACTTTTGATCCGAAAATCCGGTGGGTTTTCCAAAGCCAATATTTTATACGTGCTTATTCCGATGGAAGGACAGATTTCTGAACAGATGAAAAAGCAATCTTCCGTAGGGAGAGGAAACAGTACCTATGAAGGTCAGAAAACAGAATCTTCAAGGGGCAGAAAGCTGGCCACTAATAAAGTAATAGATACAAATAATAAGAATCATAAAAAAGGAGTAAGGCTTGGATTTAAGGATTATTCCTTTGAAGAAGGAGAAAGCTTTTGATGGAAAATAGAAATGATATGGAAGAAATCAGAGACAATCTGCCAGAGGATTACCGGGATGAGGAAGGTTATCTGTGCTGTGGAAACTGCCATACGAGAAAAGAAAGAGATATTATTCTCCCATTTTTTGATGGAAGCGGTCAGAGCAGCCAGCATAGAGTTGGAGTTCTCTGCAAATGCCAAGAGGAACGCAGCGATCAGGAAGAAAAAGAGATGGCCATGAGGGAACACCGGCAGGCGGTGAAGAGATTGCAAAGTGTTTGTTTCAAAAATCAGGCAAAGACAAAACAGACCTTTGAAGCAGCCACAAAGATTCCGGAGGAGATTTTGGAGAAGGCCCATTCTTATGTAGATAACTGGCAGGAGATGAAAAGAGAAAACACGGGCCTTCTATTCTGGGGAGATGTTGGAACAGGAAAAAGTTTTACGGCGACTTGCATTGCCAATGCCCTGATGGAACAGGAAGTGTCGGTTCTAATGCGAAATATGGGAGATTTTATGAGTGGTGATTTCGAAGAAAGGGAGGAGCTTTGCCGGAGTATTGCAAGCTATGGACTGGTTATCTTGGATGATCTTGGCATGGAACGAGGAACGGAATACGGCCTTGAGACGGCCTTTCGGGTGATTGATACCAGATGCGAGAGCGGAAAGCCAACAATTATTACTACGAACCTTAGCTTGCAGGATTTAAAAAACCCAAAGGACCTGATGCATCAGCGCATCTATGACAGGGTGTTGGAAATGTGTACGCCTATCTGTTTTTCCGGAGAAAGCGTAAGGGAAGAGATTCATAAAAGCAAGAAAAATATTTTACAGAGAATTTTCAGAGGAGGACGCTAAGTGGAATACAGAAGAAAAGAAGATATGCCCTTTTGGGAGAAATATACGCTGACAGTGAACGAAGCTTGTATTTATTTTCATATTGGTGAGAAGAAGATGAAGGAAATTCTGGATGATAACTATGATGCGGATTTTATTTTAAAGAGCGGGAAGCGTACCATGATTAAGAGAAGACGGTTTGAACAGTTTATCGACAGACAGGTGGCTATTTAACCTGGCCTGAGTATTAGATCAGACTAAAAGCATGGATGAACTGTTATACAAAATTTAAGAAGAACATGAGTTTATATGGAGGGAGAATGCGGTACTATGCTATAATAAACGCGTATGTGCTGTGCTCTCCGAAAGGAGAATACAATGAGTAAGAAAATAAATACATCAACCGGCAAGAGGCGAGATGATAAAGGCCGCCTCCTGCGGACAGGAGAGTACCAGCGAAAAGATGGACGATATGTTTACAAATACAAAGACTGTAGCGGTCAGGTGAGGTGCCTGTATGCCAGTCGTCTTGAAAGCAAGGATCCTTATCAGGAAGGCAGAAAGCGGCTTCCGGCACTGCGTGAACTGGAAGAAGAGCTTTTACAGAACCAGTGGAATGGCCTACTGGATTTTGGCGGAGATATCACGGTTCTTGAATTGGCAGAACGCTATGTAGAGACCAGACAGAGCGTCAGGGAGTCTACCAGAGCCGGATATAAGACGGTGCTTAACATTCTGAGAAAGGATCCTTTTGGAGGAATCCGAATTGATAAGGTGAAGCTTTCAGATGCTAAACTTTGGATTTTAAAGCTTAACAAGGCCGGCAGACGTTATAGTTCCATTCACACCATCAGAGGTGTCCTGCGACCAGCTTTTAATATGGCATTGGAGGATGATCTGATCAGAAAAAATCCCTTTGAATTTCCATTAGGCTCTGTAGTGGCTGATGACAGCAAGAAGAGAGAGGCTTTAACGCCTGAGCAGGAGGAAACTTTTCTGAATTTTGTAAAAGAGGATCAGCATTTTAGCAAGTATTATGATGGAATTTATGTTCTGCTTAATACAGGGCTGCGTATCTCTGAATTCTGTGGACTTACGCCGGAGGACGTGGATTTCGAGAAAGAATGCATCCATGTAAGAGGACAGTTGGTTCGCCCCAGCAATATGATCACGGCCTATGAGCCAACCAAGACCGCATCAGGTGTCCGGGATGTGCCCATGAGTGAAGAAGTCATGGAATGTTTCCGGCGGATTACAGAAAACAGGAAGAAGCCTTTAGTGGAACCTGAAGTAGATGGAAAGTCTGGCTTTTACTTCCTGGATAAAGATGGCAGGCCTCTTTTGGCTCTGCATTGGGAGCATTATTTTAAACGTATCGTGGATAAATATAATAATCACTACACGGAGAAATTGCCTCGTATTACGCCACATGTCTGCCGTCATACCTTTTGCTCTAAGATGGCAAGAAGAGGTATGAATGCCAAGAACCTGCAATATATCATGGGCCATTCTGAGATCGGGATTACTTTGAATACCTATACACATTTGAGTTTTTTCGATGCAGCCAGTGACTTTAAGAAGTGCATGGAAAGTGCATAAGTTTTAGGTGGCACGGGTGGCAAATGAACGGTCCCGTGCCACCTTAGTGCCACCTAAATGGGCAAAAAATAGGTGGCAAAAGTCGGAAAAATGCGGAAATTTGCCCAAAATCAGGCCATTTTGAGGTCGCTGCATTTTGAGACTTTATGAGGCAAATCGGCGCATTTCGCCGCAAATTAAGGAGTAAAAATAAGATGATAAAAGTACTATTCGTCTGCCACGGCAATATCTGCCGTTCTCCTATGGCAGAATTTGTTATGAAGGATTTAGTTAAAAAAGCAGGATTGGAAGACCGGTTTTATATTGCATCGGCAGCTACCAGCTCCGAAGAAATCTGGCGTGGGGTGGGAAACCCGGTGTATCCACCGGCAAAAGCAGAGATGGAGCGCCATGGCCTTTGCTGCGATGGAAAGCGGGCAGTTCAGATGACCAAAGAAGATTATGATAAGTATGATCTTCTTATCGGTATGGACAGCAACAATATCCGAAATATGAAAAGAATTGTAGGTGGGGATCCGGAGGGGAAAATCCACAAGATGACGGAATATATTGGGGAGACCTATGATGTGGCAGACCCCTGGTATAGTGGCGACTTTCAGGCTACCTGGCGAGATGTTTCCAAAAGCTGTCAGGGGCTTTTAGACTATCTTTGCAATAAAATGTGAACTTTGAAAAAATACAGCCTGAAACATAGCCTTTCCCCGGAAAGTGTGGTTAAATAACTAACATAGCCACTTGTAAATGCTAGTAAAATAATAAGGGGAGATGATAGGACGAAATGAAAAATTTAAAAAGATGGAAAGTTTCCAAGAAGATACTGATGGCCGTTCTTACCGCAAGTATGATTCTTGGAAGTGCGTCCATGGCTTATGGAGAGGATGACAGTAGTTCTTCGTATCAGTCAGGGGCAGAGGTCGGAGAACAGAGTGATACAGCGGCCACAAACCAAACTGGGAATGAAAGTGACGAGGGTACTGCAGAGACGGAATCTGCAGAATCAATAAGAGAATCTACAGAAGAAGCCACATCGGAATCAGCAGAAGTTGCAGCAGAGTCTTCGTCGGAAACTACAACAGATTCTTCCAATGATACTTCTACTACAGGGGAGATGGACACAGAGACTACAACTTCCATGGACGGGGACCATGTGTCCGACACTATTTACGCAATGGATGCAGATGGAAACCTAAACGAGGTGACTTTGGAGGGAGACGGTGTGATTCGGGAAGATCAGGAAGGGAATGAGGAAGATGAATCCCTGGCTAGAGCTTCTGTCTCTAGTCCCAAGATTGTAAATTTCCGTGCTACAAAGTCCGGTACAGCTGTGACGGGAGTTACTACTTATAAAGAGTACCTGACCAATGCAGATGGATATACCTATGGGGGTGCGGGTGCTGATGCAGCTTACCTTGGAACTTCAGGAGGCAAGGTGAAATTCATGCAGGCAGGTGTTGTGGGCCTGGTGGATGAATCCCAGGTTCAGGTAGTAAAATTATCGTCTGTAAAAGGATTTAGTTATTATGAAACAGACGGTTCCAGTTTATATCACTATATCAGTAATAACCTGGCAGCTTCCAATGCTTATTCGGAATTAAATGTGGGGTCAAAACCAGATTATTTAAGTGCCAATACCACTTATTACAGTTATGACGGACATTATTTTTATACTGATTATGCCACCATGCTCTATGATTATGAGCGGGATACCAGAAGTCAGTCGGTAAATGCCGGTGAGCCTTACTATAATTATTTTCAGTATCTTTCTATGAGAAGTACATCTAATTATAGCGCCAGCGAGCTCACCAATATTATTAACAATCTCTTGAATAATTATGGTTATGGAAGCAGTTCTGTATTATATGGAACAGGATCCTCTTTTGTGAATTGTCAGAATTCCTACGGAATTAATGCTCTTCTTGCGGCAGCGGCAGCGATTAATGAAAGCGGTTGGGGCACCAGCAATTATGCAAAAAATCGCTACAATTTGTTTGGCATCAATGCGGTTGATTCTGATCCGGACCAGGCCAGCTACTTTTCCAGTGCAGATGCCTGCATTAAAGACTTTGCCGAAACCTATATGTCCAAAAGATATATGCGGCCCGGATATACCTATTATCATGGAAGCTGTGTGGGAGACAAATCCGTAGGGGTTAATGTAAGCTGGGGATCAGCCCCTTATTGGGGGGAGACCCTTGCGGCTATTGCAAGGACCTTAGATGCAGCAGGTGGTAATAAGGATTATGGTTATTACACGATTGGAATTAAAGATACTGTAAGTACCAGTCATAATGATGTAAATGTTAGAAAAGATGCTTCGACTTCCGCTACAATCCTTTACACCACGGGTTCCCATTCCAACTATCCGGTGATCATCCGGAATACATCTGGGAATTTCTATGAGATCCAAAGTGATGGGGTGTTAAATAGCAGTCGTTCGGCGGTGGTAGATTCTACTGGAAATTACAGCGCAAATAATATGTATGCCTATATTTCGAAGGATTATGTCACGACAGTTTTTGCAGGAAACAAGTCGTCAGATGCTTCTGTTAATTATAGTGTTCACGCCCAAACCTACGGCTGGATGGACACGGTACAGGATGGAACTATGGCAGGAACCAGCGGAGAGGCAAAACGTCTGGAAGCTATTCAAATTAGTCTTGGTAATGCACCGGTTTCCGGAAGTATTCAATACCGGGTTCACAGACAGACCTACGGATGGGAGTCTGACTGGAAGAGTGATGGAGCAACTTCGGGAACCACTGGAGAAGGAAAACGGCTGGAAGCTATTCAAATTAAACTTACCGGGCAGATGGCAGAAAAGTATGATATTTATTACCGGGTTCATGCCCAAAGCTATGGTTGGCTTGGCTGGGCCAAGAATGGCGAGAGCGCCGGAACCTCCGGTATGGCGAAGCGTTTGGAGGCTATTGAGATTTGTTTGGTAGCCAAGGGAGGAGCTGCTCCTGGAGATACATCCAATGCCTATGTGAAGGCATCTATTACTTATCAGACTCATGTGCAAACCTATGGATGGAGAGGTTGGTCCTTTAATAACCTGCAGTCAGGGACTACGGGGCTGGGAAAACGACTGGAAGCTATTCAGATTAAGCTGGTAGATCCTGAAGTATCGGGATCTGTGCAGTATCGGACCCATGTGCAGACCTATGGCTGGCAGGACTGGGTATCTGACGGAGCTGTTTCAGGAACTTCAGGTCAGGGAAAACGTCTGGAAGCCATTCAAATTCAGTTGACAGGAGAAATGGCAGACAAATATGATATCTACTACAGAGTTCACAGTCAAACCTACGGCTGGCTAGACTGGGCTAAGAATGGAGAAAAGGCAGGAACCGCAGGCCTTGCAAAACGTTTGGAGTCTATTGAGATTTGCCTGGTAGCTAAAGGTTCTTCAGCGCCCGGAAGTACCACCAGACCTTATGTAGGCGACTGACCCCAGAGTTAGTTGTGAATGACGTTAAAACAACACAATGTCGAAGGAGTGTAGAATAAAAAATTGTGCAACTTTCTTAAAAAGAAGTTCTGTAAATCAGGACTTCTTTTTTTACGCCGTTTTTTAATCGACACAATGTTCAGATTTTGTTAAAAAACTTCAAAATTATTTAATTTTATCTAGGTATAAATATTACTTTTTTGGTAAAAATGACGATTGATTCTCTGACCGAAAAGTTTCATAATAACCAAGAAATAAAGTACTTATTTAAGTACAAACAAAAACTTATAATAGGTAACGACTTGAACTACAAAAACCTGGCAATGATGCGGTAAAGATGCTGAAGCAGGTTTTTTTGTGTGTATGCATATTTATGGAGGCTGAAATTCCAAGGCCTTTTCCGTAAAAAGAAGGAGTTAAAAGGACTTTCGAGAGAGGCTCTTTGTGAAGGGGTTTGGTTCGTTACTAACAGATTTAAGTAGAAATGGAGGTGCCCTATGGATTCTGTGTTTCAGAAAATAGAAGAAATAGAGAGAACCGCAGAAAGCATCGTGAAACGTGCGGAAGATGAGAAGTCTATGACAGACCAGCAGCTTCAGGACGAACGTGATAAATTCGATGCGGATCTGGCTGATAAGACAGAAAAAAAACTTAACGAAATTCGACAGGCTTCCGATGCCAAGATGAAGAAAATCATGGACGATGAGAAGGAACGTCATCATTTCGTTATCGACAATCTTGAAGAAGATTTCAAGGAGAATCACGAAGCATATGCAAAGGAGATCCTAGAAAACATTATTAAGGTATAAGGCAGAGGTGAATTATGGGAAATGTAATGTCATACAGTGGCCTGACCACCAAGGTAAAGGCCATGCAGGCAAAGCTTCTGACCGATCAAGACTTTGAAAATATCGCAAATCTCCATAGTGTTCCGGAGGCAGTAGAATACCTAAAAGGGAAACCTGCTTACGCCGAAGCATTGGGGAAGATGGATGATACCTTGTATCACCGTGGAAATGTAGAGAAGGTCTTGGGTCAATCCCTCTACGCAGACTATACCAGATTGTATCGATTTGCCGGCATGAGACAAAAGAAGTTCATGCGAGGGTTTTGGAAGCGATATGAGATTGATCTTATTAATTATTGCTTGAGAATCGTTTTTAATCACTATGATGTTCCCTTCGACATTAACTATAAGAAGGAATACTTTGATAAATATTCTCAGCTGGATGTAGATAAGATGATCGCATCTAGAAACATTCAGGAGCTTGTGGAAAGCTTAAAAGATACAGAGTATTATGAGCCTCTTGCTCCCGTAAAGGATAAACAAGATGCTACTTTGTATGATTATGAAATACTACTAGAACAGTATTTCTTTAAGAATGCCTGGACCAAGCAGCGTAAGGCGTTAGACAAGTATGAGCAGGAGATCTACAAAAGAGATTGCGGTATGAAGATCGACCTTTTGAATTTGAATTGGATCTATCGTGCAAAGAAGTATTACAACATGCTTGCTCCGGATATTTACCTTATGGTAATTCCAATCCAGTATAGAATTAAACCGGATGAGTTTAAGGCCATGGTGGAAGCACCGACTGTGGAACAATTTGTTCAGTTATTGAACAATTCTTATTATGAGAGAAGATTCCATGCAATGGCCAAATCGGAAAATATGGAAGAATTCTACAGAGAATGTATGCATGATCTCTATATGTCCGATCGCCGGAGAAATCCTTACTCTTTGGCAACAGTTAATACCTATTTGTTCTTAAAAGAGGAAGAGATTGATCGTTTGATTACAGCCCTTGAGTGTATCCGTTATGGTCTTACACCTAGGGAGACACTGGGATACATAGGAGGTAAGAAAGAATGATAGTAAAGATGAAATTCTTGCAGATCAGCGGACCTCAGACAGACTTGGACAGAATGTGCAGAACCTATCTCACCAAACATGAGATGCAGCTTGAAAGCGCACTGTCTGAGCTTAAGACTACCGATAATCTGCAGCCTTTCATTGAAGTGAATCCGTACCGGGATCCACTGGCAAAGGCAGAACAGTTCTGCGAGCTGCTGGATAAGAATTTACAGGTAAGTCCGGATACTTCTATGGAAGAAGAGGAAATGAGGACACTTCTTCGAAACATTAACCATGATTATGTGGAGATGGACGAGAAGAAAGAATTTTTGAAAAAGAAGGCAGGAGAGCAAAAAGAAACTGCCAATGCCTTGGAACCTTTTAGAGCTTTAGATGTAGATCTTGGACATATATCCAATTACAGATTCTTGAAGGTTCGATTTGGTCGTATCGGTCTGGATTACTACGATAGAATGCAGAAGTATTTGATGCAGGATGTAAATGCCGTATTCTTAGAGGGTCTTAGAAATGACAGTTATGTTTACGGTGGTTATATCGTAGCAAACAAGGATAAGGGAATGGTAGATGCCCTTTTTAGTTCTCTTCATTTTGAGAGAATTCATTTGACCGACGCTTACGATGGAACACCGGAGCAGATCTGGAACAAGGTAAATGCTGAAATGGAAGCTACCATGAAGGAAGCTGATGAACTTGAGAGCAAGCAGTCATCCCTTATGAGTAGCAACGCGGCAAAACTTCTTGGTGCAAAGCTTAAGCTTTCTGAACTGGCAGATTACTTTGATATTCGTAAGAAGGCAGCTATTACAGAGCATGATGAAAACCAGGATGGACATTATGTGATCTGTGGTTGGATGAGTGAAGCTGATGTGGAAAGCTTCATGGAAGAGATTAAGAACGATGACAAGGTTATGGCTGTCATTGAGGAGGATAAAGAAAAATTCTTCGGTGAGCCGCCTACAAAACTTAAGAATCCTAAGATCTTTAAGCCTTTTGAGATGTTTATCGAGATGTATGGTCTCCCGGCATCTGACGAGATGGATCCTACCATTTTCGTAGCTCTTACCTATACAATTATCTTCGGAGCAATGTTCGGAGACTTGGGACAGGGAGCTGTTTTATTTATCGGTGGAGGTCTTCTCTATCTATTTAAGAAGATGAACTTAGCAGGAATTGTTTCTGTAGCAGGAATTTTCTCTATGATCTTCGGTGTTTTATATGGAAGTGTATTTGGATTTGAAGATGTGATTCCGGCCCTGTGGTTGAAACCTATGGATGCCATGACAACTCTTCCTTTTGTGGGACAGCTTAACACCGTATTTATCATTGCAGTGGCAGTTGGTATGGGATTAAACCTTTTGGTTATGGTCTTCCAGATGATCAACGCAGCCAAGAGTGGAGATAAGGAAGATTTGTTCTTCTCCCACAACGGATTAGCAGGATTTGTATTCTATGCATTTATTGTAATTACTATTGTCCTTTATATGACAGGACACAAGACACCAGGTAATGTGTTGATGATTATCTTCCTTGGAGTTCCGATTTTAATGTTCTTTTTCAAAGAGCCTCTTGGAAATATCATAGAGAAGAGACATCAGAAACTTGAAGGTGGCAAGGGAATGTTCTTTGTACAGGGATTCTTCGAATTATTTGAGACAATGTTAAGTTATTTCTCAAATACAATTTCCTATGTACGTATCGGAGCTTTCGCAGTGAGCCATGCAGCTATCATGGAAGTTGTTCTTATGCTTTCTGGTGCTGAAGAGGGAACTCCAAATATTCTTGGAGTAATCGTTGGTAACCTCATTGTTATGCTTCTTGAGGGATTGGTTGTTGGTATCCAGGTACTTCGTCTTGAGTACTATGAGATGTTCAGCCGATTCTACAAAGGTAGCGGACGTGAGTTTAAGCCATTTAATAAAGTTAACAACAAGTAAAAGAACTTAAGATTTAAGGAGGACAATTAAAATGACACTAGCAGTTAAATTATTACTTATCGCAGCATTGGTGCTTGGCATCATCGTTCCATTTGGAACATTTCTTTTAGGAGAGCAGTCTAAGAAGCGCTACAAACGTGCTCTTGGAGCAAATGTTTTCTTCGTATTTGGTGCATTCGTAATCGCCGGAATCATGCTTTTTGCAGGAACTCCTGTACAGGCAGCAGAGGCAGCAGGAACTGCAGCAAGTAACGCAACAGGATTTGGATATTTAGCAGCAGCACTTTCAACCGGTTTAGCTTGTGTAGGTGGTGGTATCGCCGTAGCAAGTGCAGCAAGTGCAGCGCTTGGAGCAATCAGTGAGGATTCTAGTGTACTTGGTAAGTCACTGATTTTCGTAGGTCTTGCAGAAGGTGTTTGTTTGTATGGACTTATCATCTCCTTCATGATCATCGGTAAATTGTAAGATGAAGATGTATCTGATCAGTGATAATGTCGATACTCTGACAGGTATGAGACTGGCAGGTGTAGATGGGGTGGTAGTTCACGAGAGAGAGGAACTGCGTAATGCCATCGAGACTGCTATGGATGATCCGGAAGTGGGAATCGTTCTTCTGACAGAACGGTTTGGACGAGAGTTCCCGGACCTGATCGATGAGATCAAGCTCCAGAGAACCCAACCCCTTCTGGTTGAGATTCCTGACAGACACGGAACCGGACGTAAGAAAGACTTTATCACTTCTTATGTTAATGAAGCCATTGGGCTGAAACTGTAGAAATGTAGAAGGACTATTTAGAATCTGACAAAATTCATCCTCTGAAGATCTTTGGTCCGGAGGGTGAATTTTAGGATAGTTCATAAATTAGTTCGAAAAATCAGAGAGAAGAAGGTGAGAAGCTTGACCATAGAAGAAAGAATTGACCATCTGCAGGAAGCTGCGATGGAAGAGGCGAGAGCCATGGCAAATGAGATCCGTACCCAGCATAAGCGTACGCTTACAGGTGTTTTGGATCAACACAAGGGAGAAGCCAACAGACAGTATGATGTTCGAGTGAAGGCAGAGACAGTAAGTGCCAGACAGCAGCAGAATATGGCGGTTTCTAAAGCACAGCTAGAGCTGAAACGAGAGTATGGCAAACGCCAGAAACAGTTAAAGAAGGAGCTGTTTAAGGAAGTTCAGGACATGGTTTATGACTTCATGAAAACAGATGAATATAAAGAACTCTTGGTAAAATACATCGACAATGCAGCAGGATTTGCAAAGGGTGAGCAGCTTACAATTTATATCAACCCTAGCGATGCTGACAAGAAAGATTACTTAGAAGAGCGCACCGGTATGGTGTTAACCGTAAGTAAGGAAGACTTTATCGGAGGCGTTAGAAGCGTTGTAAGAGAGAAAAATATTTTGATCGATCACGCATACAAGGGAGCTTTAGAGAAAGCATACCATGAGTTTATGTTTAGAGGAGGTACAGGCATTGGATAAGAAAAGAACAGGTGTTATTTATGGCATCAACGGTCCTGTTATCTACCTGCAAGGAAAAAGCGATTTTAAAATGTCTGAGATGGTATACGTTGGTAAGGAACGTCTGGTAGGCGAGGTTATCGCCCTGGACAAGGACCGCACTACCATCCAGGTTTATGAGGAGACTTCAGGGCTTCGTCCAGGAGAAATTGTAGAAGCCAGTGGAGCACCGGTATCCGTTACATTGGCACCGGGTATCCTGAACAATATTTTTGATGGTATTGAACGTCCCCTGGAGCGTATCGCAGAAGCAGGAGGAGCCTTTATTACCAGAGGTGTTGCAGTAGACTCTCTGGATGTAGAGAAGAAATGGGATACTCATATTACTGTAGCAGTAGGTGATGAAGTTCACGGAGGAACTGTAATTGCAGAGGTTCCGGAGACAAGAGCTATCATCCACAAATGTATGGTTCCGCCGGATGTAGAGGTGGCAAAAGTCGTTGAAGTTGTGGAAGATGGACAGTATACCATCAATGATGTCATTGTTAAGATTCAAAGATCTAACGGAGATATTCAGGAGCTGACCATGACCCAGAAGTGGCCAATCCGTGTGGCAAGACCGGTACACAAAAGATACCCGGCCAGCGTTCCATTGGTTACCGGCCAGAGAATTCTGGATACCATGTTCCCTATTGCTAAGGGAGGTACAGCAGCAATCCCCGGAGGATTCGGAACTGGTAAGACCATGACCCAGCACCAGATTGCAAAATGGTCCGATGCAGATATCATTATTTACATCGGATGTGGTGAGCGTGGAAATGAGATGACTCAGGTATTGGAAGAGTTTGGTGAGTTGGTGGATCCAAAGAGTGGAAATCCTTTGATGGATCGTACAACCTTGATCGCTAATACTTCTAACATGCCGGTTGCAGCCCGTGAGGCTTCCTTGTATTCAGGCCTTACCCTGGCTGAGTACTATAGAGATATGGGATATGACGTAGCCATCATGGCAGACTCCACATCCCGTTGGGCTGAGGCTCTTCGTGAGTTGTCCGGACGTTTGGAGGAGATGCCTGCAGAGGAAGGTTTCCCGGCATACTTAGCTTCCAGACTGTCAGCTTTCTATGAGAGAGCAGGTATGATGCAAACTTTGGGAGGAACAACAGGTTCTGTTTCTATTATCGGTGCCGTTTCTCCACAGGGAGGAGATTTCTCCGAGCCTGTAACTCAGAATACCAAGCGTTTTGTTCGCTGCTTCTGGGGATTGGACAAATCCTTAGCTTATGCAAGACATTTCCCGGCCATTCATTGGCTCACCAGTTACAGTGAGTATTTAACAGACTTAAGTGGCTGGTATACAGATAATGTATCTCCTAAGTTCGTTGATTATCGTAACCGTCTCATGTCTATCTTAGGACAAGAAAACAGCCTGAACGAGATTGTTAAGTTGATCGGTGCAGACGTACTTCCGGATGATCAGAAACTGATTCTTGAGATTGCAAAGGTAATTCGTCTTGGATTCCTTCAGCAGAACGCATTCCATAAGGATGATACCTGCGTATCTTTGGAGAAGCAGTTTAAGATGATGGACACAATTCTTTATTTATATAAGAAGTGTCGTAAGCTCATTGCCATGGGACAGCCTATGTCAGTGTTAAAAGAAGAAGGTATCTTCGAGAAAGTCATTGCTATTAAGTACGATGTACCAAATGACAATCTTCAGCTTTTAGATACTTACAAGAAGAAAATTGATGATTTCTATGACAGTGTATTAGCAAAGAACGCATAAAGGAGGAGAGGACATGGCAATAGAATATCTAGGCTTAAGTAATATCAACGGACCTCTCGTTGTTCTGGAAGGACTTCAGGATGCCTTTTATGATGAGATCGTTGATTTTATAGTGGACGGCAACACTAAAAAAATGGGCCGTATTATTGAATTAAATGAGGATAAGGCAGTTATCCAGGTATTTGAGGGAACAGAAAATATGTCCCTAACAAATACCCATACAAGACTTACCGGACATCCTATGGAGGTAAAAGTATCTCCGGATATGTTAGGAAGAACCTTCAACGGTGTAGGAAAGCCCATCGATGGATTGGGAGCTCTTATTTCTGACGATAAGCGTGATGTTAACGGACTTCCTTTAAATCCGGTACGTCGTGAATATCCTCGTAACTATATCCGTACCGGTATTTCCGCAATTGACGGACTTACCACTTTGATTCGTGGACAGAAGCTTCCTATTTTCTCAGGAAACGGACTTCCACACGATCAGTTGGCAGCACAGATTGTTAAGCAGGCATCTCTGGGAGATGACTCTGATGAAGAATTCGCTATCGTATTTGCAGCCATGGGTGTTAAGCATGACGTAGCTGATTTCTTCCGCAAGACTTTCGAGGAAAGTGGTGTATCAGACCACGTTTGTATGTTCTTAAACCTGGCAAATGACCCGGTAGTAGAGCGTTTGATTACTCCAAAGGTTGCCCTTACTGTGGCAGAGTATTTGGCCTTTGAGTGCAACAAGCATATCTTGGTAATTCTGACAGATATGACTTCCTTTGCAGAGGCTCTTCGTGAGGTATCATCATCTAAGGGAGAGATTCCTTCTCGTAAAGGTTATCCTGGATACCTTTACAGTGAGTTGGCTACCTTGTACGAACGTGCAGGTATTGTAGAAGGCGTTAATGGATCGGTAACTCAGCTTCCAATCCTTACTATGCCAAATGATGATATTACCCATCCAATCCCTGACCTTACAGGATACATTACTGAGGGACAGATCGTATTGGATCGTAACCTTCACGGACAGGGCGTTTACCCACCAATCAGCGTACTTCCTTCTCTGTCACGTTTGATGAAGGATGGTATCGGTGAAGGATTTACAAGAGAAGATCACCAGGATTTGGCTAACCAGTTGTTCTCTGCCTACGCAAAGGTAGGAGAGGCTAGAAATCTGGCTTCCGTAATCGGTGAGGATGAGCTTTCTCCAATTGATAAGAAATACATGGCCTTCGGTAAAGAATTTGAGAAGCGTTATGTAGGACAGGGACCAACAGAAAACAGAACTATCCAGGATACCTTGGATTTGGGTTGGGATCTCTTAAGTCTTCTTCCGAAGGGTGAGTTGGATCGAATCGACACCAAGATTATTGATAAATACTATCCGGGAGAGAAAACTGTGGAGGAAGAGGCATAGGCATTTTAAATGTCAGGCCCTAAACAGTTTCTCGGTGTATTAGATAGTAAGAAAGGAGTCGATCTATGGATCCAAGAGAATTTCCCACCAAAGGTAATCTGATCGCGGCAAAGAATTCTCTGGCGCTTGCCAAACAGGGATATGACCTGATGGACAAGAAGAGAAATGTGCTTTTAAAAGAGCTTATGACTCTGATTGATGAGGCAAAAGAGATCCAGGAACAAATCGACAGTACATTTACAAAGGCATATGCCTGCCTGCAAAGCGCCAATATTGAACATGGTATCAGTAGGGTAGAGCAGCTGGCCTTTACTGTGCCTATCGAGGATTCCATCCGTATTCAGACAAGAAGTATCATGGGAACAGAGATTCCCCATGTAAAATATGATTCCAAGGAGAATAATCTTACCTACTCCTTCGGAACCACAAGGGAGTCCATTGATATTGCCAGAGAAGCCTTTCGAGAGGTGAAGGATTTGACCATAAAGCTATCCATGGTGGAAAACTCCGCCTACCGATTGGCAAGCAATATTAAGAAGACCCAAAAGAGAGCAAATGCTCTAAAGAATATTACGATTCCAATGTACACAGAGCTTGTGCGTAATATTAACAATGCACTGGAAGAGAAGGAACGTGAAGAATTTACAAGACTGAAAGTTATTAAGAGCATGAAGACTAAGAGTGCTTGATGCAGACAGCTTTTAGGCTTTAGGGATGTGTTTTATACAGGGACTGTCGCTTCTTGCGATGGTCCTTTTTTGTTGTGTGATTTAGGGATGTGAATTGTGGAGGGGGTGAATCATGCTGGTGGGGGACGCACGCCAAGGAAGATAATATGCTGTCAAGACATCTTAAATCGTCTATTGAAGAATTCTGTCCGCAATATTTTTAACAGTAATCCCCCAACTTTCAAGAAAGAGGAGACACATGGCACACCGTCAAAACACCATGCTCCACAAAGAATTTAATCCGCAGCCCAGCAAAATCCATTCCGTAGATCCTGTCTGGATCTTCCTGGTAGGAGGGTCTGGGGTCCTGGGATAGGATTTGCGTCAGCGTCTCCTGCTTTTCTTTGGGAATGCGCTCTTTTAGGGAGCTGCCATCCTTTGGATCAGTTTGGAAAACTACCTGCAGGCCATCGTTTTTGTGAAGGTCGGAAAAGCTTCCTTTTACCTCTGGTTTTGCATCTACATAGGGGAGATAGGGCTTGATATCGTAGATGGGGGTTCCATCCATCATGTCGATTCCTGACACTAGAAGAACCTTTCCGAAGGCGTCAGTTTCCTCTACGGAAATTAATTCCACGCAGGATAATCCTATGGGATTGGGACGAAAGGGGGACCTAGTGGCAAAGACTCCGACCCTCTGATTGCCTCCCAGGCGGGGAGGTCTTACCGTGGCATGCCAGGACTTTTGTCTTACTTCTGAAAAGCCCCACAAAAGCCACAAGTGGGAATAGTCTTCGATGCCCCTTAGGGCTTCCGGATTTCGAAATTCTGCTTCAAAGACGATACGTCCTGTGGTATTTGCCAGGCCGCTTTGCCTGGGAAGACCGAATTTTTCCGGAAAATCTGTATGAATAGTTGCGATTTTTTTTAAAGTTAAATCCTGTGACATTTTTCCTGATCCTTCTTTCAATTGCATGCATATTGGCTATAGTGAAATAACATAATTATATTATACAATGATAGCCAAAGTCGATATGCTAAACTTGTTACAGAAAATAATAGGTTAAATATAAAGGAAATATAAGATCATGAGAAAATTTAAAACGGTATTTATGCGGGGAGGCACTAGTAAAGGTTGTTTCTTTTTAAAAGAAGATCTGCCGGAAAATCAGGCAGAATGGGATAGTATTTTTTTACAGGCTATGGGAAGCCCAGACCCTAAGCAAATCGATGGACTAGGGGGAACAGTTTCTTCTAACAATAAAATCGTTGTTGTGTGGAAAAGCAAAGAGCCGGGAGTGGACGTAGAATATTTGGTAGGCCAGGTGATTGTGGGAAAAGACCAGGTGGACTATAAGTCTAATTGTGGAAATATGACAGCAGCTGTAGGCCCTTATGCCGTGGAAGAGGGATTGGTTAATGTTCAGGAGCCCATAACTACAGTTCATCTTTTAAACCGTAATACGGATAAATATATAGACGTAACTGTTCCCTGTGAGAATGGAACTTGTGCAGAAAAGGGAGATTGTCATATTGCGGGAGTGGACGGAACCGCGCCGGAATTAAAGGTGAAGTTTTTAAATCCCACAGGGGCTAAGACCGGAAAACTTCTTCCTACATCAAATGTGCTGGATGTTTTAGATATTCCCGGATTTGGAAAAATAGAGGCGACTATTCTGGATGTGTCAAACCCAATGGTTTTGGTGCAGGCAGAGGACCTGGGAATTTTGGGTATGGAACTTCCGGAGGAAGTGAATGCCAATGAGAAACTTATGGATCTTTTAGAAAAGATTCGGGGACTTGCAGCCTGCAAAATGGGATTTGCAAAGGACCTTATAGATGCTTCGGAGAACAGCCCTGCAGTCCCTAAGGTGGGATTTGTTACTGGTCCCAAAACTTACAGGGAAATAGGAGGCGGCCAGGTAGAGGCTAGCAATATGGACCTGTGTGCCCGGGTGATTTCTGTATTTAAGTGTCATAAGGCCTGCCCTCTTACCTCGGCCAGTGCCATTGCTGTAGCGGCAGCCCTAGAGGGAACGGTGGTTCAAAAGCTTGTAAGTGAAAAGATGGACCCGGAAAATATTCGAATTGGTCATCCTAGCGGTATTATGACCATGTGTCCGGAAATTGTAAGCAAAGAAAAAATAGAAGAGATAGAGGTGCCGGCTGTGGCAGTGCAGAGAACAGCAAGAAGGATTATGGACGGAATCTTGTATATTCGCAACTAGAATATAAGCAGTTAGAAGATAACATAAGCAGCTAGAATATGATCAGAATATGTAAAAAGAGTGTTTCCTGGGACTTTATCCGGGAAACACTCTTTTTATAGTTAAGCTTAGGCATGTTTTAAATTATAGTGCCATTTATAAACTGCGCTGCCAATAATAATGAGATATCCGATAATGCTTAAGGCATCTGGGATTTGTCCTAGGAAGACAAATCCTAGGAGGGCTGCAAACAATACCTGGGTGTAATCGAAGACAGAAATTTCCTTGGCTGGGGCCTTGGTGTAGGCCTTGGTGATGGACAGCTGTCCTCCGGCTGCGGCTGCTCCTGCTAAAAGCAGCATGAGCATTTGGTGAGGGGTCATAGGCTTTGCTCCCACAATCAGAAATGGCCCCGTAACGATACAGGAGAATACGGAGAAGAACATAACAATAACAGGCCCTCTTTCCCCGTTGGTTCCAAGTTTCCTTACAAAGGTGTAGGCGATTCCGGCTCCCAGGCCACCAACTACACCTGCCATTGCGTAGAAAAATTGCATATTCATGGAAGGTTTTACTACAAAGATGGCACCGATAAAAGCCACGATGACGCAGCCCCATTCGATTTTATTTGCCTTTTCTTTCAAAATAAAGTAGGACATAATAATGGCAAAGAAGGGTGACAATTTATTTAAGATATTGGCGTCAGCGATGTTTAACTTATCGATGGCATAGAAGTTACAGATCAGTCCGGAAGTTCCGAAGAAGCTGCGAAAGAAAAGGTCCTTCCAGCTTTCTCTTTTGATCTTAAATCCCCCTTCGCTTCTTGCTAAAAGAACGATGGCCACAACAGCTGCCACCGCATTTCTAAAAAAAGCCTTCTGCATGGTGGGCAGGTCCCCGGACAGTCGGACAAAGAAGGTCATGAGGGCGAAGAAAAATCCCGCCATAATAATATACATAATTCCTTGTTTCTTATCATTCATGAAAATACCCCTTTTCTATTTATATTTTTAATGTCTGTTACCTGAAGGAATGATGCCCTTGGTTTTCAGCCATTTGTAAGCAATGAGACATACAATCACGGATAAAAGAGATCCGCAGGCTGTAGCGATTCCCATTGGGAAGAGAGTATCCGGAAACCACAAAGAAGTGAGATAGACTCCCGGAACTCGCATACAGCATATGGCGATAATATTGTGGAGGAAGGAAATTTCCGATCTTCCGTAGGCACAGAAATAACCACTAAAACTAAAGTGGATTCCTGCAAAAATACAGTCGAAAATATAGCCGTGGATGTACTGCTCTCCTAAAAGAGTTACTGCGGCATCCGATGTAAATAAGCCTACAATATTTCCTCCAATAAATTGCACTGCAACAGAGATTACAAGGCCGTAGATGACGGTAATACAAATGGCATAGCCAAGGGTAGAAGAGGCTCTCTCGTGCTGCCCGGCTCCCACATTTTGTGCTCCTAAAGCCGATACAGTAGACAGCATGGAGGAAGGAACCAAAAATACAAAGCTGATAATTTTCTCTACAATACCAACAGCAGCTGCCGCATTTAATCCCCTGCGGTTAGCGATCACCGTAATGATCAAAAAGGCAATCTGAATAAATCCATCCTGCAGGGCAATAGGAATACCGATACGCACGATCTGACTCATAACAGAAGGTGCAGGCTTTAAATCACTGCCTTTTATAGAAATCCCCAGATTCTTTTTCCTAAGGATGGTAACCAATGCCAAGATCACACTGATGGTCTGGGACAGGGTGGTTCCAAGAGCAGCGCCGGCAGGCCCCATGCCCATGCCACCCATAAAGAGATAATCCAGCCCAATATTACACAGGCAGGCAACTGCAATAAAATACATAGGAGTCTTGGAATCTCCCAGTCCACGAAAAATGGAACTAATCACGTTATAGGCGGTGATAAAAGGAATCCCTACAAAACAGATCATCAGATACTGAATGGTTCCATCCACAGCCTCCGCCGGAGTGGACATAAGGGAAACAATAGTCTTAACAAATAATAGAAGAATCCCGGCCAGCACAAGAGAGGATGCAATAAAAAGAGTCACTGTATTTCCCACAACAGAGGAAGCCCGGTCCCTATTCTTGGCCCCGATGGCTTGACCAATACAAACAGTAGTCCCCATAGCCAGCCCTACAATCACCACAGTAATCATGTGCATGATCTGACTACCTACAGAAACAGCAGTAGTACTGGCAGCTCCCTCAAACTGCCCGATAATAAAAAGGTCAGCCATACCATATAAGGTTTGTAAAAAATATGATAATAAATAAGGAAGTGAGAAGTAGGCAATATTCCTAAGAACACTTCCGGAAGTGAAATCACGTTTCATTAAAGAAGAATCCCTCCCAATCATAGAGTCATTTTAAATTGTTGCTTTCAAATGCAAGAAAGTCAACAAATCCTATTATACGCTTATTTTGATGATATGTAAGGTGAAATATTGTTTTAGGGTCTTTAGTTGAGTGGAATTGCAGATCTATAATTTGTTGTGATTACACAATAAAACGAGTATACTAAGAATATGTATGTGCAAAGTTCATAAAAGCCGAGGCTGGAATAGGGCACTGATAAAGTGATAAGTATAGTTTATAAAGGAATTAAGAATGAAGATTTTATTTACAGATGTGAAAATGCCATTATGACCGGTCTGGAATTGGCAAAAAACGTTTATGCTAGGTGGCCGGAGATTAAGATTATTATTTATAGTGCTTACGGAGAATTTGAGTTCGCGAGGGCAGCTATGGAAGCTAATGCCATAAGATACTTATTAAAACCCATTGATTTAGACCAATTTAAGAGTCTGATGGAAGCTGTGATAGATTCAGTTAGTAAGGAACAAAAAGATCGAGAAGAGAAAGACTTTCATCGAATGGAAAGTGAAAAAAATCTCTTGTTCAAGATTTTTAGTACGGGAAGTGGTTCTGATCGGGAAATTAAGGATATATCTAATCTATTATTTCATGATGCCAACTTTTCAGGAAGGCTGTTATATATTCAATTTACAGATAATTTTTTTGATAAATATGAAGAAAAGTTTTGCGAGATGTTGAAAAAGTATTTTTCGGGAAATACAGAATATCTGAATATGTATCCCAATGAGGCCTACCTTGTAGTGGGGGAGGAAAAGGAGCGAGAGCTAAAAAATAAGGGGGATAAGATCCTAAAGCAGCTAGAAAATCGATTTGACAGCAATGGGGTGATACTTGTCAGTGATGGCTTTTCTAGCATGGAGCAAATGTTAGAGGGATTGCATCAGATTCATAGAATACAGAAAGACCTTTTTTCTTATAATAACCAAACCATTCTTATAAAGGACTACCTTGGTAATAAGTCCTATTATGAATTCGATGCGGAAAAAATATGTAAGAAACTTCGGGTGGCTATTGAAGGTCATGAGGAAGAATTTATTAGAAAGTATAATGATCAACTTGTAGAATCGATAAAATCCATGGAAAGAGTTAGTAAGCTGTATTTGCAAAATATGCTATATTCCATTGTGAAAACTATGTATGATTATTATCCGGGGATAGAATCTAAGGAACTTTTATTGTCTTTCCAGCATTAAGTGGAAGGCTATCCGGTCTGGACAAGATGATATTGCCGAGATTACAAGTTTGCTGGCAGTCTTTTATCGTACAGCTCTTAATGGGGGAAAACAGATTACTACAGTACAGAATGAACTTGACAATATAAAAGCTTATATACAGATACAATTGATATCTCATGAAAATAGTTTTGAAGTGCAATATGATTTATCTGATCAGGGACGAAAATACAATATGCCCAATTTTCTATTGCAGCCCATTGTAGAAAATGCAATCTGTCATGGAGCCGATGCCTGTGAAGAGGAAAACTTCGAAAAGGAAACCCATTGTGTCAAATTAGCGGAGAGAACCATAGAAGCGAATAAAAGATTTTTTGATTCGGCAGAGGATGTGCCAAAGGAAGCTTACACTATGGGAATCAAGACGATTATGCAGGCAAAAAAGATTCTTGTGGTAGTCAGTGGAAAAGATAAGGCATCTATGGTAAAACGAGCTTTTTTTGGACCGGTTACACCGGATGTTCCGGCATCTATTTTGCAGATGCACAATGATGTAACCTTGGTGGCAGATGAGGAAGCACTTTCAGAAATAGAATAAAAATAGAAAGAGACGCAATAATTGCTTAGATTATTATTGTGTCTCTTTTTTGCTGCATAAAATGCATTTCCAGATTCATTCGCAGTCTTGCGTTCTGCCTGCATTTGGATTAGAATAACCTTATCGTAAATGTGGGGGAGTCTAGGCTTCTTCACTAGATTTAAATAGATAAGAAGGAGACGATTATGAACAAACCAGTTTTGGTGATTATGGCGGCAGGCATGGGCAGCCGTTATGGGGGACTTAAGCAGATCGATCCTGTGGATGAGGATGGCCATATCATCATGGATTTCTCGATGTATGATGCAAGAAGAGCAGGCTTTGAGAAAGTAATCTTTATTATAAAGAAGGAAAATGAGGCTACCTTTAGGGAGGCGGTGGGAGATCGCATCGCTCAGTTTATGGAGGTTTCCTATGCATTTCAGGAACTTTCTAATCTTCCTGATGGTTATAAGCTGCCGGAGGGCAGGAAGAAGCCTTGGGGAACTGCTCATGCAGTCTACTCTTGTATTGATCAGGTAGATGGCCCCTTTGCTGTTATTAATGCAGATGACTATTATGGACCGGAAAGTTTTCAGTTAATCTATGATTACCTGTCCACCCATCAGGACGACGAAAAATATCGCTATACCATGGTGGGATATCTTTTGGGTAATACTGTAACAGACAATGGTCACGTGGCCAGAGGTGTTTGCAGTATGAATGAGAAGAATGAACTTGTAGATATTAAGGAGCGCACCCGGATCGAGAAGCGGCCTGATGGTATTGCTTATACAGAGGATGATGGAGAGACTTGGACTTATCTTCCGGAAGATACGGTAGTTTCCATGAATATGTGGGGATTTACAAGAAGTATTCTGGAGGAGATCAAGGCAGGCTTCCCGGCATTTCTTGATAAGGGCCTAGAGGAGAACCCCCAGAAGTGTGAATACTTCCTTCCGTCTGTGGTTAATGATTTGCTGGAAAGTGAGCAGGCTACAGTTACCGTGCTTACTTCCAAGGATAAATGGTACGGAGTAACTTACAAAGAGGACAAGCCGGTGGTGGTAAATGCCATCCAGAGCATGAAAGATCAAGGTAGATACCCACAGCATGTGTGGGAGAATTAGGAGGCGTTACGATGAAGAAAATTTTAATTACCGGAGGAGCAGGATACATTGGAAGTCACACAGCAGTGGAGCTCTTAAATCAAGATTATGAAGTTGTGGTTTACGACAATTTGTGTAATTCTTCCAAAGAGTCATTGAAAAGAGTAGAGGAGCTTACTGGTAAGAAGGTTGCCTTTTATGAGGGAGATGTTTTAGATGAGGCTGCTTTAGAGGCTATGCTTAAGGCGGAGAAGCCGGATGCGGTAATTCACTGTGCAGCTTTAAAAGCAGTAGGAGAATCTGTAGAGAAGCCACTGCTTTACTATCATAATAATATTACTGGAACCTTAACGCTTCTTCGTGTAATGGATCGATGCGGCGTAAAGAATATCGTATTTAGTTCTTCTGCTACTGTATATGGAGATCCAAAGGAGATGCCTATTACAGAGGCATGCCCTAAGGGACAGTGCACCAATCCTTATGGTTGGACCAAGTCTATGATGGAGCAGATTATGACAGATTTCCAGAAGGCAAATCCGGAGTGGAATGTGATCTTGCTTCGTTACTTTAATCCGGTAGGAGCTCATGAGAGCGGACGTATTGGTGAGGATCCAAAGGGAATTCCCAACAACCTTATGCCATACATCACTCAGGTAGCTGTAGGAAAGAGAGAAAAGCTTGGAGTTTTTGGAAATGACTATGATACTCCAGACGGAACCGGAGTTCGTGACTATATCCATGTAGTCGATCTGGCTATTGGTCACGTAAAGGCTGTTGATTACATTTTCAGCAATCCGGGAATTGACGTGATTAACCTAGGTACCGGTGTGGGATATTCTGTGCTGGATATGGTAAAGGCATTTTCTAAGGCCTGCGGCAAGGACCTTCCTTATGAGATTAAGCCAAGACGTGCAGGAGATGTGGCTATGTGCTATGCAGATCCTACCAAGGCTTATGAAGTTTTGGGATGGAAGGCTGAAAGAGGACTGGATAAGATGTGTGAAGATTCCTGGAGATGGCAGTCTCAGAATCCAGATGGCTACAGGAGTTAATTATGAATGATGATATAGAGCTTAGGGGAAGATTGAAAATATACATGAAGTGGCCCATTCTCTTTTCGGTACTGATGGTGGCCCTTAATTTGTGTGCCATGATTATGGACCGGGAGGGGAGGCTGATCCTTCTGGTATTTGCAACGCTTTTTATTGGAGGCTCTGTGCTTTTGTATTTGCGGTGCAAGGCGGTGCTTATGCAGGAATTGGTAACCTTTGCGGCTCAGTACGGTGTGGTGCAGAATACCCTTTTAAAAGAAATTGACATCCCCTATGCCATGCTTCTGGACAATGGAAATGTTGTCTGGATGAACAATGAATTTGAACATATTTTAGATGTGGATGATTATGAGGACTTGCATATATCCCGGTATATGCCTGAGCTTAATACGGCTATTTTCCCTAAGGATGATAGCCAGACCGTAGAGATGCAGGTATATTATAATGACCGAGAATATAAGGCCATGTTAAATCGGCTGTCGGTTCAGGGCTTTAAGGGTAGTCAGGAACTGGTGGCTATTCCTAAGGAATCTCGGCATTTTGTGGCAGTTTACCTGGAGGATGTAACGGAGCTAAACCGCTATATCCGAGAAAGCGAAGAGCAGCGCCTTATTGCAGGTCTTATTTACATTGATAATTATGATGAGGTAAATGACCGGGTGGACGAGGCCAGACAATCCCTTTTGTGGGCCCTGGTAGACCGCCGCATAAATCAATACATTTCTAAGGTCGATGGTATTTCAAAACGTCTGGAAAATGATAAGTATTTTGTAGTTGTGCAGAAGCATTTTTATGAGAGTTTAAAAGAAGATAAATTCTCTATTATGGAAGATGTAAAGGCAGTAAATATCGGAAATGATATTCCGGTTACTTTGAGTATTGGTTTGGGACTTAGTGAAGAATCCTATGCCCAAAGCTATGGCTATGCCCGGGTTGCTATTGACCTTGCCTTAGCGAGAGGCGGCGACCAGGCAGTGGTTAAGGATGCCCATGGCATTACTTATTTTGGTGGAAAGAGCGAGCAGACTTCTAAGAATACCCGAGTGAAGGCAAGAGTCAAGGCGGAAGCGTTAAAAGAGTTTATTACGGTTAAAGATGATATTTTCGTAATGGGTCATAAGCTTACAGATGTAGACGCCCTTGGTGCTGCCATTGGTATTTACCGGGCAGCGGCAGCCCTTGGCAAGAGAGCCTATATTGTAATTAATGAAGTGTCCGCATCTCTTCGCCCCCTCTATGAAACTTTTGTAGCCAATGAAAATTATCCGGAGGATTTGTTCCTAAAGTCTTCCGAGGCCATTTCTAAGGCTGATTCCAATTCTATGGTGGTTGTTGTAGATACCAACAGACCCCAGATGACCGAGTGTGAGGAGCTTCTAAAGAAGACAAAGACCATTGTGGTGCTAGACCACCACAGACAGAGCAGTGATCACATTGAGAATGCCTTGTTGGCTTATATTGAGCCCAATGCTTCCTCGGCCTGCGAGATGGTTGCAGAAATCTTGCAATATATTGTAGATGATATTAAAATACCAAAGTTAGAGGCCAGCAGTCTCTATGCCGGCATTATGATTGATACCAATAATTTTGTGAATCGCACAGGAGTGCGCACCTTTGAGGCGGCTGCATTTTTAAGAAGATGTGGTGCAGACCTTACCTTGGTGCGGAAGATGTTTAGAGACGATATGGCTTCCTATAGGGCAAAGGCAGAGATCATCAGCAGTGCTGAGGTTTATCGGGAGATTTTTGCTATTGCTGTGGGAGAGCATTTGCCTATAGAGAGTCCTACTATTGTGGGAGCTCAGGCGGCCAATGAGCTTTTGGATATTAATGCCATTAAGGCATCTTTTGTTTTGACAGACTATAATGGAAAGATTTATGTCAGTGCCAGATCCATTGACGAGGTGAATGTTCAGGTTATCATGGAACATTTAGGCGGCGGCGGACATTTGAATGCCTCCGGAGCTCAGTTTGGTCATACAGATATGAAGGAAGCAGTTGCGGCCCTTAAGGAAGTAATTGATGAAATGATAAGAGAAGGAGAAATTTAAGATGAAAGTTATCTTAACAGAAGATGTGAAATCCCTGGGAAAGAAGGGGGAGATTGTAGAAGTAAGTGACGGATATGCAAGAAACTTTATTCTGAAAAAGAAAAAAGGTTTAGAGGCCAACAGCGCCAATATGAATGATCTAAAACTTAAGAAGGCAAATGATGATAAGATTGCCCAGGAGCAGTATGAGGCAGCCTTAGAACTTAAGAAGCAGGTGGAAGCCGGACAGATTACCGTAGCCATTAAGACGGGAGAGGGTGGAAGAACCTTTGGTTCTGTTTCTTCTAAGGAAATTGCAGCAGAAGTAAAAAATCAGCTGGGATTAACTGTAGACAAAAAGAAGATTCAGTTAAAGGAGCCAATCAAATCTCTTGGTACTTTCAATGTGCCGGTGAAACTTCATGTGAAGGTAACTGCGGAACTTAAAGTAGTGGTTACGGAAGAAGCGTAAGGATAGATTTACATGGAAGAATACATGGAAGAAGCGGTTATAAAGCGGACAATGCCAAATGACCATGTGGCTGAACAGGCAGTTGTGGGAGCCATGCTTATGGATCAGGATGCCATTACCAAGGCCTCGGAGATTGTAAGTGGTGCGGACTTCTACAATAAGGCCTACGGCATTGTCTTTGATGCCATGGTGGAGCTTTACAACCAGAGAACCCCGGTGGATCTGGTTACCCTGCAGTCCAAGCTAAAGGAAAAGAATGTACCTCCGGAGGTATCCGGCCTTGAATTTGCAAGGGACCTTTTGGATGCAGTGCCTACCTCGGTAAATGTGGAATCCTATGCGAAGATTGTGGCGGACAAATCCACCATGCGTAAGCTCATTAGGATTAATGAAGAAATTGAAAATTTGTGTTATATGGGAAATGAGTCCCTAGAAGAGATCCTGGATAAGACAGAAAAAACCATTTTCAATCTGCTGCAAAGCAGAGATAGTGGGGAATTTGTGCCGATTCGGGATATTGTTATTAATGCCCTTACCAAGATAGAGACAGCTGCCAAAAGTGCGGGAACTGTTACCGGTATTCCTACAGGATTTATTGATCTAGACTACAAGCTTTCCGGCTTTCAGCCTTCAGACCTGATCCTGGTGGCGGCCAGACCTTCTATGGGAAAGACGGCATTTGTCCTAAATATTGCCCAGTATATGGCCTTCCGTAAGGATCGCTGTGTGGCAATCTTTAGTTTGGAGATGTCAAAGGAACAGCTGGTAAACCGTCTGTTTTCTTTGGAATCCCAGGTAGATGCCCAGGCTCTCAGGACAGGTAAGATGAAGGATTCCGACTGGGATAAATTAATCGAGGGTGCCGGTATTGTGGGAAAATCCCGGATGATTATTGATGACACTCCCAGTATTTCTATATCAGAACTTCGGTCAAAATGTAGAAAATACAAGTTGGAGTTTGGCCTAGACTGTGTCATGATCGACTACTTGCAGTTAATGTCCGGTGGAGTTGGAAGAAAAAATGAATCCAGGCAGCAGGAAATTTCTGACATTTCCCGTTCGTTAAAGGCTCTGGCTCGTGAGCTTAATGTGCCTGTGGTGGCCCTTTCTCAGTTAAGCCGTGCAGTAGAGTCAAGACCGGACAAGCGGCCTATGCTTTCGGATCTTCGTGAATCCGGAGCCATTGAGCAGGATGCCGACGTGGTTATGTTTATCTATCGAGATGAATATTATAACAAGGATTCTGAGTATAAAAACCAGGCAGAGATTATTATTGCTAAGCAGAGAAACGGTCCGGTAGGTACCGTGAACCTGGCATGGTTAGGACAGTATACAAAGTTTGCCAATTTATCAAGGGAAGAATAGAATGTGCTCTGCACATTCTTTTTTGAAAGATTTTGAGAGTGTTTAAGGGGTGTAAAGGATACAGGAGTTGAAATGATGAATTTACGAAAGAATGTGGCAGTAGCCTTGGCTCTTGCCATGACTACAGGACTTTTGGCAGGATGTGGGAGCAGCAGTTCCGCCACGGAGGATGAGTCTGCAAGAGCAAAGGTCCAGGAGCCGGACTATCAGGCAAAACTGGATTTGATTGATCCAACGGCCTATAATAATGTCTATGGATTGAAACTTGAAGAAGGCACCTACCTGTCTATTATTGGAAAAAGAAGTGATGATGCCTACTGGAAAGAAATTCAGAAGGGTGTTAAACAAGCCGTTGCAGATATTAATGCAGAGCTTGGATATGAGGGCAGTGATAAAGTGAAGGTCACCTTCAATGCACCGGCTACACCGGATGATGTAGACCAGCAGGTGAATATTTTAGATGAGGAACTTTCCCGATATCCGGAGGCAGTTGCAATTTCAGTGGCAGATATTAAGGCCTGTGAAGTACAGTTTGATCTGGCTACAGAAAATGATATCCCGGTGGTGGCTTATGATTCAGGAACAGATTATGACGGGGTGATGGCAACAGTAGCTACAGATAATCAGGCCACAGGAAAAGAAGTGGCAGATAAAATGGGAGAGGTCTTGGAAAAGACAGGAGAGATTTTAGTATTTTCCCATGATTCCAAATCCCAGGCAGCTATAGATCGGACCTTGTCATTTATAGATGAGATGAAGGCGGCTTATCCGGAGATATCTATCGTAGAAACCTATGCCATGGATCGACTGGATTTTTATAAAGAGAAGGTGGCAGAGGATATTAATGCCGGAATCTATGATTTGGCGAGCAAGACTTATACCGGAGATGGGGTCAACGCAGATGAATGGACTTCATCAGATACTTCGGAGGATTCTAAGACGGAAACAAGTACTGCTACCAGTACTACAGCAGAAAACACAACAGGCGCCAGCACCACAGCAAGTGCCACCGAAGATTCGTCTGGACAAAGTACGACAGAGACTGCAGCGGCAGAAGCTTCCCGGGTCCAGGCCAGTGACATAACAGAAGAAAACGTAATCGATTACATCTTCGCAAAACATCCAAATGCCAAGGGCGTTTATGCTACAAATTCAGAAGTAATGAATCTAGTATTATCAGGCTATGATCGAAACGAAATCGATACAGAAAACCTGGTAACTATGGGATTTGATGTAAATGATGAAGTAAAAACAGCATTAGAAGATGGAACCATAGACGGAGTGGTATTACAAAATCCCTTTGGAATGGGATACGCGGCAGTAATCGCCACCGCCAGAGCAGCCCTAGACATGGCCAACGAAGCAGTAGTCAACACAGGCTACACCTGGGTAACCAAAGACAATTACAACGAAGAATCCATTCAAGCAGTAATGTACTAGAAATACAAAAAATCAAACAGGAACAATAAAAAAGAAGCCATGACAGCAAACACCAGCGTCATAGCTTCTTTTTCTCTTGCAAAATCCATTATCTAGACAATTGCGAAAACCACCACAATCTTATTGAAATCTTGGTTTTTCGTAATTGCTGAACCAACTCACGATTTTGGAAGAGAAAAAATAAACTCCGTTCCAACCCCTTCGGTGCTGACCACGGTTATATTTTCATCATGAGCCTGAATAGCTTCCTTCACAATAGCAAGTCCAAGCCCCGTCCCCTTCTTGTCCTTGCCTCTAGAGGCATCGGATTTGTAAAAACGCTCCCAGATTTTATTAAGAGAGCTTCTTGGGATTCCGATTCCCTCATCTTTTACAGAGGTGTAGACCTTATCTCCCCGCTCTGTGGTCTCGATGCTAATGGTGGATTCCGGTTCGCTGAATTTAATAGCATTGTCTAGCAGGTTATATAGGACCTGTTGGATCTTTCTTTGGTCTGCATATACCGACAAATTTTTCGTAGCCAATATTAGTTCCACAGAAATCTTCTTTTCTTTGCAGGTTCCCTCAAAACTGAATACCACATGTTTGATCATCTCGTGGAGGTCAAAGTTTTCCCGATTTAATAGCAAATGCTTGGTGTCAAATTCATTTAAGGTAAGGAGGTCCCTGGTAAGATCTGTTAACCGCTCTGTCTCAAAAAGGATAATATCCAGGTATTTTGGATATAATTCCGGAGGAATGGTTCCGTCTACCATGGCTTTTACATAGCCGTTAATAGAGGTGAGAGGAGACCTGAAATCGTGGGATACATTTGCCACAAAGGATTTTTGATATTCTTCCATGTCTCGAAGTTGAGCGGACATGTAATTTAAGGAAGCGGACAAATATCCGATTTCATCCTGGGAATTTACAGGAATTTCGTAGTCCAGATTTCCTGAAGCATACTGGGTGGCAGCCTCTGTGATTTTTCTTAAGGGTCGATAGATCAGGAAATGAATTCCTAAAAGCACCACGAAGGACAGGAGGTAAATCAGCGTCAGGCTGATGTAGGCGATCATCATGTAGGAATCCAGAGTGTCTGTAAGGTCCGCTGTATATTTGTGAATAATCAGGTATCCCTGGGGAGAATAGTCCGTGATTACAGGAGTGATAATAGAGATAACCTCCTCATTAAAATAATCATGGTAATTTCCTGTGAGATACATATCTCCGCTGGCCTCTGTGGGATCGAAATCCTCAATGGCCGTGGGAGAGCTGGGATAGGCTTCGGCGCGGGATGAGCTGATCATATTCCCTTCGCTGTCCACAAACCAGACGGCAGCATGGAACTGGTCCTTCATAGCAGATAACTGAAGATACACGGAGGACAAGGACAACTCTTCCTTGAAATATTCAGGCAGGTAATTGTTAGCCACCAGAGTGGCATCCTGGTACATGGAACTGGCAGTGTTGGTCTCTAGGAAATTAGAAGTCAGCCCACAGGTCAGGGTAGCCACCACGAAAATACTAATAAAACCGTAGATAATATAGATTAGGATAAATTTTAGGTAGAGTGCACTTTTCATAATCAAACCGTTCCTGCCTTTACTGGCTTACTTCGAATTTGTAGCCAATACCCCAGACAGTGGCAAGGCTCCAACCTGGGTGTTCAGACAGTTTCTCGCGAATTCTTTTAATGTGAACATCTACGGTTCTGGTATCGCCCACATATTCGTAGCCCCAAATCTGATCCAAAAGCTGCTCTCTAGTAAAGACCTGGTTGGGAGAGGAGGCTAGAAAATACAAAAGCTCCAGCTCCTTAGGAGGCATTTCTACTTTCTCTCCGTCTAGGCTTACGGAATAATTGGTAAGGTTAATGATGATTCCCGGATATTCTACATATTTTCCGCTAGGTTCTATAGAAGCGGTCTGTTCAGGAACTATCTGATAGCGCCGTAAAACAGCCTTTACCCTGGCTACCATTTCCTTGGAATCAAAGGGTTTCATAATATAATCATCAGCCCCAAGCTCCAGCCCCAACACCTTGTCAAAGACTTCCCCCTTGGCAGACAGCATAATGATAGGCACATTGGACCGCATTCTAAGTTCTCGACAGACCTGGTAGCCATCCATTCCCGGAAGCATAAGATCCAATAGGATTAAACTTGGCTGGTAGTTGTCGAAGGCAATGAGAGCAGATTCCCCGTCATAGACCATCTTGGTGTCGAAACACTCCTTGGTCAGGTAGAGGGAAATAAGCTCTGCAATATTTTCATCGTCATCTACAATTAATATTTTTTGTTTATTCATGGGAAGACCCCCTTCTATTTTTTGTGTTGAAACACTTATTATTTTAGTTCCACAATAGTAACACCGGCGTCGCCTTCGCCGAAGGCTCCCAAGCGGTAGGATTTCACATGTTTTTTCTGACGTCTTAGGTATTCGTGGATGCCGGCTCTTAAGGCTCCTGTTCCTTTTCCGTGAACCACACGAACTGTGCTTAAATGGGCCAGGATGGCATCGTCTAAATATTTGTCCAGCTCAGCCACAGCTTCGTCGACGGTTTTTCCTAATAGGTTGATCTCTGAACTTACCGACAGAGATTTGTTCATCTTTACCTTGCCCTTTCCGGTGCCGGATTTTTTTGCCTGAACTGCAGCATAGGAAGGTTGTTCCTCTATAATCTGCAAATCTGACATAGGAATTTGGGAACGGAGAATTCCCATTTGTACCGTCACATTGCCTCTGGAGTCTGGGAGAGAATTTACAATACCTGTAAGATTCATGCTGAGAACCTTTACGGAATCTCCCAAGTGGAAGTCGGAAGCCTTGTGCTCTTTAGCAGGTTTTTCTACCTTTTGCTGCATAGCTTTTTCCGTCTTCTTCATTTTTTGACGGAGTCTTTCTCTTTCCCGCTCCATGGCGGCCGCATCGATTCCATTTTTTCCAAACTTGTGGAAGTTGCGCATGGTCTCGTCAGCTTCCTTCTTGGCCTCTGCCAAAATAGAGTGGGCCTCCTCATTGGCTTCTCTAAGAATTCGCTCCTTTTGTTTTTCTAACTGCTCATGCTTCTTCTTGGTCTGAGACTTTAGGGCCTCTAATTCCCTTTTGTAGGCAGCGATTTCTTCCTGCTCCTTTTGAACGGTACGCTTGCTGGTCTCTAGATCAGTAAGAAGATCTTCAAAGGATTCCTCCTGGTCTGTAAGGCGTCCTTTGGCTTCCTCGATAATATAAGCAGGAATTCCAAGCTTCCCTGCAATGGCAAAGGCATTACTTTTTCCCGGAATACCGATTAAGAGCCGGTAGGTAGGGCGAAGGGTTTCTACATCAAATTCACAGCAGGCATTTTCAACTCCCGGGGTGGATAGGGCGTAAACCTTCAGCTCGCTGTAATGGGTAGTGGCCATGGTGCGAATGCCTCGCTCGTGTAAATGATGCAAAATAGAGGTGGCCAAAGCAGCACCTTCTGTCGGATCGGTTCCGGCACCTAACTCATCAAATAGGACTAAGGAATCTTCGTCCACATCCTTTAAGAAGGATACAATATTAGTCATATGAGAAGAGAAGGTACTAAGACTTTGCTCAATACTCTGTTCATCCCCGATATCTGCAAAAACATTTTTAAAGACTGCAAGTTCCGACCGGTCTAGTGCCGGAATGTGAAGACCAGCCTGGCCCATTAGGGTGAATAATCCAACGGTTTTTAGGGAAACGGTCTTACCACCGGTATTGGGTCCTGTAATGATCAGAAGATCAAAAGTATCTCCTAGGCTAATGGTGATAGGGACTACTTTTTTAGGATCGATCAAAGGATGGCGGCCTTCTCGAATGTGGATCCTTCCATCAGTGTTGAAAATAGGCTTAGATCCGTTCATTTTAAGGGCGAGATTTCCCCGGGCAAAAATAAAGTCTAAAGCGGACAGTAAGGTATAGTCTGTGCGGATGGTATTTACATAATCGGCCACATCGGAACTTAATCTGGCTAGAATTACCTGGATTTCTTCCTGCTCCTTGGCATAAAGCTCCTTTAATTCATTATTTAATTTCACAATGGCCATAGGCTCAATGAAAAGGGTGGAGCCTGTGGAGGACTGATCGTGAATTAATCCCTGGACCTGGCTTCGATACTCTGCCTTTACAGGGATACAATACCTGTCGCCCCGCATGGTAATAATGGCATCCTGCAAATAGGAACGAAGAGAGCCATTTACCAAACTAGACAGGGTGCTGTGGACCTTGTCATTGATTTGGCCCATGGAGCGGCGGATCTTCTTAAGCTCCGGGCTGGCATCATCGCTGATCTCATCCTCAGCAAGGATACAGCGGTTGATTTCTGTGGACAGCAGGCTAAGCGGCTCCAGCTCTTCAAAAAAAGGATCCAGGCAGTCAGTTTCCGAGTCGTTATTGTCCCGTCTTCCGTAAGCCTTTGCATGGCCTGCAGTCTCAAGGAGCTTGCAGATTCGAAGGAGTTCTCCGCTGCCTAAGGTGGAGCCGATTTCCAGGCGCCTTAAGGATTCGTTTACCGGATTGCAATTACTGAGGGATAAATGGCCCTTTTTTACAATGCGGGTAAAGGCGGCAGCAGTTTCTTCCTGCATGCGGTTAATTTCGTTAATATCTGTTTTGGGTTTCAGCTTTCGGCACTTCTCCTTGCCGCTAAAGGAGGAGGCCTGATCAATCAATAAATTAATGATTTTATCATATTCCAATTTTATTAAAGTTTTTTTATTCATATTTAATCTTCTTTCATTTCCAAACTTTGGCATCAGTATCATATCATGATTTTAACTTTTTATAAATGATGTAAGGGGAGAAATCTGCAAGATTAGCGGTTGGCATGTTTTTGCTTGTAGAGTATAATAAAGAAGATAGTGAGTAACTCCTTTTTAAGAAATTGACAGGAAGGATGCCGGCATTTAAGGGTTCGTTCTAAGGAGAGGCCGCCTATGAAAGATCAGGATGAAAAGAAGAATCCAGGGGATGAATATTCTTTTGTTCAAGAAACCATAAAAGATCAGGACAAGAAGAAAAAAGGAAAAAAAGATATTAGCAGAATGATTATTTTGGGGCTTGTTTTCGGTGTGGTGGCAAGCACTACTTTTTGTGTCACCAAGGCCTGGTTGGATGGCCGCTTGAAGACGGAAAGGGTGCTTGTGGAGATTCCCAAGGAGGAGTCTGAAAATGATGATGGGGATGCCTCCGATGCAGGGGAAAACGCAGATACAGATGAGAAAAAAACGGATCAGCAGGAGTCCGAGGAAGCCTCAAGTGAGCTTACGGTAGACAGCTACAGACAGCTGCAGACTTCTCTGACAGAGGTAGGAAATGAGGCCTCCAAATCAGTGGTAGACATTTTGAGCCTGGAAGAGGGAGCAGATTTTAGCTCGGCTAATTATGATGCAAAAAATGACACGGCGGGGCTCATAGTGGCTGATAACGGAAAGGAACTTCTGATTTTTGGAAAGACGGAGATTATTGCAGATTCCAAGCCTATTCGAGTTACTTTCTGTGATGGGAATTCAGTTGATGCCACATTGAAAAAGCAAGATGCTTCTCTGGGATTTGGAATCTATGCAGTAAAGCAGGAAGATATTTCGGATAGCACCTGGGAGAAGATTCAGGTGGCCAGCCTTGGCACCACTTCAGGGGCCGTAAAGGGAGATGCCATTATTGTACTGGGAAATCCCTTTGGCTATTCCGGTGCAATGGGATTTGGTACAGTGTCTACCAATAAGAATACAGTGACTAAGGCAGATGGGGTTTACAGGCTGATCTGCACCGACATAGGAGCTGCCACCAACGGAAGCGGCGTTATAGTAAATGCAGATGGCGAAGTGGTAGGTATTATTGATCAGACCGTGTCAGACCAGTCCAGCATGAACCTGGTAACAGGATATGGGATTTCTGATTTGAAGAAAATTATAGAAGCCTTATCAAACGGCCAAAGTATTCCTTATATAGGAATCCGTGGCATTACGGTGACAGAAGAAATCGAAGCCCAGGGAGTTCCAGAGGGGGTTTATGTTCAGGAGACAATTGCAGACGCTCCGGCTATGGAGGCGGGAATTCGAAGCGGTGATGTGATCACAGCTGTCGGAGATAGCAAGGTGGATTCTATAGAAGCCTATCGCCGCGCCCTCCTAAAGCTTTCTGTAGGAGATAAGGTTAAGATTTCCGGAAAATGTAAGGGCACCAACGGCTATGTGGATGTGAAATTCACAGTTACTGTTGGGGAAAATTAAAGATACTTAAAATAGAGATATAAGACTAGCTAGATGAACATGATGAGATTAGTATAGTGAGATAGGCATAGAAAGATGAGGATTTAAATAATTATGAGATATATCGATACATTGAGAGACGGAGAGACCATACGAAACATTTACATGTGCAAAAGCAAGCGTTCGGCGGAAACCAGAAGCGGAAAGCCTTACGATAATTTGGTCTTGCAGGATAAGACAGGAACCCTAGATGGCAAGGTGTGGGATCCAAATTCCGGCGGAATTGCAGATTATGACGAGAAAGATTTTATAGAAGTTTACGGGGAGGTCATTACCTATAATAATAACCTCCAGCTTAATATCAAACAGATTCGCAAGGCCTCAGAAGAAGAGTACGTGGTTTCTGATTATATGCCGGCTACAGAGAAGGATCCGGAGGCTATGTGGCAGCAGCTTTTGGCTTATGTGAAAGAGATTGAAAATCCATATCTTAGACAAGCCGTAGAATATTATTTCGTAAAGAATGATGACTTTATTAAGACCTTTAAAGGCCACTCTGCAGCAAAAACTGTACACCACGGTTTTGTAGGAGGCCTTCTAGAGCACACCCTTAGTGTAGTGAAATTCTGCGAGTACATGGCCGGAGCCTATAGCATCTTAAATAAAGATCTTTTGTATGCGGCTGCTATCTGTCATGATATTGGAAAGACTAAGGAATTGTCTGCATTTCCGGCAAATGATTACACCGATGATGGACAGCTTTTAGGCCATATTGTTATTGGCGTGGAGATGATGGATGAGGCCATCAGGAATATTCCGGATTTTCCGCCAAGACTTGCCAGTGAGTTAAAACACTGTATTGTGGCTCACCACGGAGAGTTGGAATTTGGGTCTCCTAAAAAACCTGCCCTGGCAGAAGCATTTGCATTAAATTTCGCAGACTGCGCCGATGCAAGACTGCAGACCATTACCGAATTATTTAAAGAAAAGAAGAGCAAGGACTGGTTGGGATTCAACCGTCTGTTAGACACAAACATTAGAAAGACAAGTATCTAGGTATGTTTAAGAAAAATGACATGGTAACCGTGGACATCACTGATATGGGTGTAGGCGGTGAAGGAATCGGAAAAGTAGAGGGCTATACCCTTTTTATTAAGGATGCGGTGATCGGAGACCGGGTGGAAGTAAAAATTGTCAAGGCTAAAAAAAACTATGGCTATGGCCGCCTTATGAAGATCCTTGCCTCTTCAAAAGATAGGGTAGAACCAGTCTGTCCTTATGCCAGAAAATGTGGGGGTTGTCAGATTCAGGAAATGGCCTATGACAGACAGCTTGCCTTTAAAGACCAGAAGGTGCGGGGAAATTTGGAACGAATAGGAGGATTTTCTTCGGAATATTTGGATCGCATTATGGAACCGGTGGTGGGAATGGAAGATCCCTTTCACTATAGAAATAAGGCTCAGTTCCCCTTTGGAACCGACAAGAATGGAGAACCAGTGACGGGATTTTATGCAGGCCGCACCCATGATATTATTGCCAATACCGATTGTGCCTTGGGAGTACCGGTAAATAAAGAAATCCTGGAGATTACCCTGAATTTTATGAAGCGTAGTCATATACCAGCTTACGATGAGACCACAGGAGAGGGCCTTATTCGCCATGCTCTGATCCGCTATGGATTTACCACAAAAGAGATTATGGTCTGCTATGTGATCAATGGCAGTGGAATCCCAAATGTCAGAGACTTGGTGGAAAGCTTAAGAGAAATTCCTGGTATGACCAGTATTAGCATTAGCCCTAATACCAAGCGGAATAATGTGATCATGGGAGATACTTATAAGGTATTGTGGGGCCAGGGATATATCACAGACTATATTGGAGATGTAAAATATCAGATTTCCCCCCTTTCCTTTTATCAGGTGAATCCTGTGCAGACCAAGAAACTATACAATCTGGCGCTGGAATATGCAGACTTAAAAGGAAATGAAACTGTTTGGGATCTCTACTGTGGTATTGGAACCATTTCCCTATTTCTAGCCCAGAAAGCAAAACAAGTTTACGGGGTGGAGATTATTCCTCAGGCTATAGAAGATGCCAAGACAAATGCCAAGATCAATGGCTTTACCAATGCAGAGTTTTATGTAGGAAAATCAGAAGAAATCCTTCCGGCTTACTACCAAGAGTATGAGAAAACTCACCGGGGAGAAAAAGCCCATGCAGATGTAATTGTGGTAGATCCCCCAAGAAAGGGCTGCGAAGAAGCCCTTTTACATACCATGGCAGATATGAAGCCGGATCGAATTGTCTATGTCAGCTGTGATTCGGCTACTCTGGCTAGGGACTTGAAGATCCTAAGGGAGAGGGGATATGAACCAAAGAGGGGAAGAGCGGTAGATCAATTCCCAATGAGCGTACATACAGAAGCCTGCGTTCTCTTGGAGAGGATTTAACCATGTGCAATTCGAGACGGTTAGAAGTGAGGCAAGGAGTAAAATCTCCTTGCATTTAGCTTCATTCAGGTGCATAATGGCACTAGACAGCAATTGAATATTGTAAATGGGGAGCTGGTGAAAACCGGCTGAGAGGAAACGTGATTCCGTTTCGACCCACAAAAACCTGATTTGGATAATGCCAACGGAGGGAATGTATATCATGTGATTGAAAGAGATGCCCTCGCATCTCTTTTTTATTTTGAATGGTTGGTTGAATCTTCACTTAGGTGGAGATTTTTTTATGCAATTTTGTTTCATAATGGGTTTTCAATAGACAATTGCGAAAAAGAAAGGAGACTCTGATTATGAACGAAAACGACAAGACAAAAAAATTAGCCTTGGCTGGGGTCCTTACTGCTCTTGCAGTGGTGGGAAGCTTTTTAAGTATTCCTGTGGCAGGAAGTAAATGCGCACCGGTGCAGCATATGGTCAACATTCTTGCGGCCGTCAGCCTAGGACCCGGATGGGGACTTGCCATTGCATTTTGCGCAAGCTTACTCCGTAACCTACTGGGACTTGGAAGCTTGATGGCTTTCCCGGGAAGTATGGTAGGAGCCCTGTGCTGTGGACTGGTTTACAAGAAATGTAGGGTATTAAGCCTGACCTGCCTTGCTGAGGCAATCGGCACGGGCCTCTTGGGAGGACTTGCTGCCTATCCTGTAGCCCGTTTTCTTATGGGAGCAGCACCGGCAGGATTATTTGTCTATGTGATCCCCTTCCTGATTTCTACAGTTGCAGGAAGCATTCTTGCCTTTGTCCTGATTTCTATACTTCAGAAAAGTGGAGTTAAGACACAGGCAACTTCTATAAAGTAAATTTTATTCAATAGATGGAGGAACAATAACATGAGAAACTACACAACCCAAATGGATGCTGCCAGAAAAGGAATTGTGACAGCTGAGATTAAGCTGGTAGCAGAAAAAGAAGGCATGGAAATCGAAAAACTAATGGCCCTGGTGGCGGAAGGAAAGGTGGCAATCTGTGCAAACAAGAATCATGCTTGTCTGAGCGCAGAAGGTGTTGGAAGTATGCTTCGCACAAAGATCAATGTGAATCTGGGAGTTTCCAGGGACTGTAAGGACTATGACATTGAAATGAAGAAGGTCATGAGTGCAGTAGAACTTGGAGCGGAAGCCATTATGGACCTTTCCAGCCATGGAAATACCCAGCCTTTCCGGCAAAAGCTTACTAGGGAATGTCCGGTTATGATCGGTACCGTTCCGGTGTATGACAGCGTTATCCACTATCAGAGAGACCTTGCCACGCTGACTGCCAAGGATTTTGTGGATGTGATCCGTATGCATGCAGAAGATGGTGTTGATTTTGTGACATTACACTGTGGAATCACTCGAAAAACCATTGAGCAGATTAAAAAGCACAAGCGAAAAATGAATATTGTAAGCCGGGGAGGAAGTCTTGTATTTGCATGGATGTGTATGACAGGAGAAGAAAATCCGTTTTATGAATATTACGATGAGATTCTGGATATTTGTGAAGAATACGATGTAACTATTTCCCTGGGAGATGCCTGTCGCCCGGGCTGTCTTGCAGATGCTACAGATGTATGCCAGATTGAAGAACTGGTTCGTCTAGGAGAGCTTACCAAACGCGCTTGGGCTCACAATGTACAGGTTATGGTAGAAGGACCTGGCCATGTGCCGCTAGATCAGGTGGCTGCAAATATGAAGGTCCAGCAAAGTATTTGTATGGGAGCACCCTTTTATGTGCTGGGACCTTTGGTTACAGATATTGCTCCGGGCTATGATCATATTACAGCAGCCATCGGAGGCGCCGTTGCAGCCATGAATGGGGCTGCCTTCTTGTGTTATGTAACACCGGCAGAGCATCTTGCCCTTCCAAATGTAGAAGATACTAAACAGGGAATCATTGCCTCAAAGATCGCTGCCCATGCAGCTGATATTGCTAAAGGAATTCCAGGTGCCAGAGATATAGATGACAAAATGGCAGATGCTAGGAGAGTTTTAGATTGGGATGCCCAGTATGCCTGTGCCCTGGATCCGGAAACAGCCAAAGCAATTCGCGACAGCAGAAAGCCAGAAGATGATCATAGTGATACCTGCAGTATGTGTGGAAAATTCTGCGCTGTTAGAAGTATGAACAAGGCCCTGGCCGGAGAATATATTGATATTTTATAAGAATAATTTGTAGAAGAACCGGTTTATAATCGGTTCTTTTTTTCTCGTCCCCTTGGATGCTATAATGAACACATATAGCATGGAGAGGAAAAAAGCGATGAACGATTATTCGAAGTTAAATAAGGTCAGTTTGGAAATCAGAAAAGAGGTGGAAAAAAGGGAACATTTTCATCAGGATATTGAACTGATTTATGTCTTAGACGGTTCTATGACAGTGGAAGTCGGGCAGCAGAAAAGTGAATTAAAGGTAGAGGATGTCTTGGTAATCAATGCCAACAAAAAGCATCATCTGATAACTCGGGATAAAAATCTATTATATCTTAGACTGGGTATTGCTTATCCAATTGTCAGTGACATTTTTCAAAGTGTGGATATTATTTTTTGGTGTGATTCCTCCAAAGAAAATGATCAAAGATACGATGAGGTTCGTAAGGCCTTGAAAGACTTGCTGGGGAAATATTTAAAGGAGGGCCAGACAGAGGTCACTTTTGGATATATTTCCCAGTGTTATAAGGTTCTGGAGATTATGGCCTTGCACTTTTTGGTGCAGACCGGTGATAAGGAAAATATTACAGATAAGGACCGGTTCGAGGACCGAATTTTGCAGATCAATAATTATATAAGATCCAATTATGCCCAGGACATCAGTTTAAAAGATTTGTCAGAAAAGTTATTCCTTTCCATTGGATATTTATCAAGATTTTTTAAAAAGAACTACGGAATGAGCTTTGCAGAGTATTTGACCAATATAAGGCTTTATCATGCGGTGGAGGATTTGCTTTATACCAATGTGCCAATTACCCATGTTGCCTATGAGAATGGATTTACCAACGCTGCGGTATTTAATAAGGCTTTTAAAAAAGCATATGGGGAGACACCTTCTTCTTTCCGTAAAAAAGCTGTTAGTGAGAAAGAAGAGGCTAAGTCGGAAACTTATGATCCGCAGACCCAGTTACGTGTTTTGAGTATTTTAAAAGATGGTGTGGAAGAAGAGAAACATTCGGAGGAAGAGATAGAGCACATTGCAGTAAAAGAATCCGTAAAGACAGAGAAGAGACTAAAACCTATATGGAACAAGGTGATGAATATAGGCCCTGCAAGGGACCTGCTTCGGTCAGAAATCAGAGACCATGTGATCTTGCTGAAAGAAGCATTAAAAATTGAATATGTAAGGTTTTGGAATATTTTTTCTGATGGCATGCTCCTTAATTTGTCAGAAGGAGAGGATTATAATTTTTCGAGAGTGGATTCCATATTGGACTTTCTGGTGCAAAATGCTATTAAACCCCATATAGAATTGGGGGCAAAGCCTAGATATATTCAGAAAAGTGTCCAAGTTAGGATTAAAGAAGCAGATGGGATCATCGAAGAACTGGACCTTGAGCTTTGGAAGAAGTTTATGGAAGCTTTTATGAAGCATTTGGTTTTAAGATATGGGCAGGAGCAAACAAGTGGGTGGAGAATGGAACTGTGGTGGGATGAAAGTATTGAGCGTAGCCTGGAGAATAAAAAGAAATATATTCAGAAATTTAATGAGACTTATGGAATTATAAAAAATTATTGTCCGCTTATGGAAGTTGGAGGTTATGGGCTTAGAGGAAGCTTTTTGTCGGAGGATGGGCTTTTGGAACTTTGGCAAGAGGAAAAGATAAAGCCTGATTTTCTATCTGTTATTTTGTATGCATATGTCAGAGGGACAGAAGAAGAAGGGGTATTTTCCAAGCGAAATACCGATACAGAAACTATGAAAAACATGGTATTAGGTCTTCGTGAACATATGGAAGAGACGGGGATGAAAGATACGAAGCTTTATATAACGGAGTGGAATTTGACGATTTCCGATCGAAATTATTTGAATGATACCTGCTTTAAGGGAGCCTATATTATAAAAAATTATTTGGATTTTTATGGACTTACCCAGATGGCTGCCTACTACGCAGGAACTGACAGGATGTCAGAGTACTATGATTCTAATGAACTTTTATTTGGTGGAAGAGGTCTGCTAACAAAAGATGGCATACGGAAGCCGGCATTTTTTGCTTTTGAATTTTTGAACCGCCTGTATTCTTATTTTGTAGGAAAAGGAGAAAATTATTTAATATCCGCTAATGGCCATGGATCCTATGGAATTGTATGTCACAATATGCGCAAGTTAAACTATAACTATTATTTTTCAAAAGAAGATGAACTGGAAAAAGAGCAGATGTGGAAATACATGGAGGATCAAAAGCAGCTGGATTTAAAAATAGAATTGGAGGATTTAGAAGCAGGGGAATATCAGCTAAAGATTTATAGAATTAATTATTATAATGGAAATGTACTGGGAATATGGGGAGAGATGGGATTTATTAAAGATATGGACAGGGAAGATATAAAATATTTTCGGAGAGTATGTGAACCTAAGATGCTGATTGATAATATTAGTGTTACAGATTCTAAAATTCCCTTACACCTTATATTGGAGCCAAATGAAATAACGTTTGCGCGGATTAGAAAAATTGGATAAATAAATTGAACGCATAAAAAGAGAGGTCAAAATTACACCTATTAATTTTGACCTCTCTTTTTGTGGGAAAATTATCAGGGGAAAAAGTGTCAAAAAAGGAAGGGTAAGAAGTATTGATTCAGGAAGTGAGACTCTCAGAAAAATCATACAATAAGCACATAGAAAACGAGTTCGAAAGGAGAGTACAAGAAATGAAACTTGGATTAGTTACTGCAATTTGCGACGGAATGAACTTTGAAGAAGTCGTAGATTTTGCGGCAGAGAACGGATTGGAGTGTCTAGAAGTTGCATGCTGGCCCCAGGGAGGTGCACAGAGAAGATATGCAGGTGTAAGCCACATTGACGTTGCAAATCTGACCCAGGAAAAAGCAGAGGAGATTAAGGCATATTGCCAGAAGAAGGGCGTAGAAATTTCTTCTCTTGCTTATTATCCAAATACCTTAGACCCAGACCTTGAGAAGAGACAGACCTATATTGACCATTTGTACAAATTAATGGATGCCTCTGCCATGTTAGGGGTAAACATGATCACCACATTTGTAGGAAGAGATCCTAAAAAGACCGTATCTGAAAATCTGGAGATTGTAAAAGAGGTATGGCCTCCCCTTGTAAAATATGCAGAAGAAAAAGGGGTAAAGATCGGTATTGAAAACTGCCCAATGCTATTTACAGAGGATGAATGGCCGGGAGGACAAAATCTTATGACCAGTCCTGCAAATTGGAGAAAGGTCTTTGAGATTCTTGATAGCCCTAATTTTGGAATTAACTACGACCCATCCCATTTTGTATGGCAGCAGATCGATTATATTAAACCAATCTATGAATTTAAAGACAAAATTTTCCATGTACATTATAAGGACATCAAGCTCTATGAGGACAAGCTTGCAGATGTAGGAACTATGGCAACACCACTAGAGTACATGTCACCAAAGCTTCCGGGCCTTGGAGATGTAGACTGGGGTAAATATGTATCTGCACTTACCGACATCGGATATGACGGATATACCTGCATTGAAGTGGAAGATAAGGCCTTTGAAAAGAGCTTAGATGATGCAAAGAAGGCGGTTATCTTAAGTACAAAATATCTTAGAAATTTTGTGATCTAAAAGAGAGGAAGAAAGCTATGAAGATAAAACTTGGTATTATCGGCTTCGGTGGAATGGGAAAATGGCATGCGCAGAACGCCCCAAGAGCCGGAGTAGAAATTGCAGCAGTATGTGATATTGAAGAAGTAAAGCAAAAAGAAGCTCTTGAGATGGGATACAAGCTTTACAAGTCAGCAGATGAACTTTTGGCAGACCCTGAAGTAAATACTGTAATTCTTACCGTGCCGAATTATTTACATAAGGAAATGTGCATTAAGGCAGCAAAAGCCGGAAAAAATGTTATTACAGAAAAACCTGCAGCATTAAATGTCCAGGAATTAGATGAGATGGAAGCTGCCTGCAAGGAAGCTGGAGTTTTCTTTACTTCTCACCAGAACCGTCGCTGGGACAGGGACATGTTGATCGTAAAGAAAGCCTATGATGAAGGCCTTCTTGGAAATATCTTTACTATCGAATCCAAATTACATTCCGGAAACGGATATATGCATGAATGGCATTTGTATAAAAAATATGGCGGAGGCATGATTTACGACTGGGGAGTTCATTTGATTGATCAGATCCTCTTTATGATGCCGGAGGCAAAAGTGAAATCTGTTTTTGCAGATATTAAGAATGTACTTCATGAAGAAGTAGATGATTATTTCAAGATTATCCTGAAGTTGGATAATGGTATCACTGCCCACATCGAGTTGTCTACTTACATCTTAAAGTACCAGCCAAGATGGCTTGCAGCAGGTGATAAGGGAACCATGATTGTTGAAGACTTTGGATGCCATGGAAGTATTTATCGTACTGGAAAGCTTCTTGAGAAACTTCCGCCACAGATTACAGAGACAGAGGCAGGACCAACCAGACAGTTTGCTCCGGTACCGCCGGGAGGAATTGTGGAGGAAGCCCTTCCGGAAGTTGAAACAGATTGGGTAGATTTCTATCGAAATGTAGATGATGTATTAAACGGAAGAGCAGAATCAAGAATCAAGATTCCTGAGGTAAGAAGAGTTCTTTCTGTTATGGAAGCCGCATGGAAATCAGCAGCAAGCGGAGAAGCAGTTTTGTTTGAATAAGACAGAATAAGATAAAGAAAATTATTTATAAGGAGGAAATATAAAATGAAGAAGTTGAAAGTTGCAGTAATCGGTTGTGGAGGTATCGCTAATCAGAAGCATTTTCCGGCATTGAAAAACAACGCAGATATGAATGAGATCGTGGCATTCTGTGATGTGATCGAGGAAAGAGCCCAGAAAGCTGCGAAAGAATTCGGAACAGCAGATGCAAAGGTCTACACAGATTATAAGGAGCTTTTGAAGGACGAGAGTATCGAGGTTGTACATATCTGTACTCCGAACGTATCCCACAGTGAGATTGCTATCGCAGCATTTGAGGCTAAGAAAAATGTATATTGTGAAAAGCCAATGTCTCATAGCACAGAGGAAGCAGAGAAGATGGTAGAGGCATGGAAGAAGTCAGGAATGCAGTTTACCGTTGGATATCAGAATCGTTTCCGACCGGAGGTGCAGAATCTTCATGCGGCTTGTGAGAAGGGTGAGCTTGGAGATATCTATTATGGAAAAGCCCATGCAGTACGTAGAAGAGGGGTTCCTACATGGGGAGTATTTATGGATAAGGCAGCCCAGGGTGGTGGTCCCCTTATTGATATCGGAACTCACGCTTTAGACATTACCCTTTGGTGTATGAACAACTATGATATTGACAGCGTTACCGGATCTGTATTCTACAAATTAGGAGGATTACAGCAGGCAACAGAAGGAAACTTGTTTGGACCATGGGATCCAAAAACCTATGAAGTAGAAGATTCTGCTATGGGATTTGTTAAGATGAAAAATGGTGCAACCATTAACTTGGAGGCAAGTTGGGCTTTGAATATCCTGGAATCTAGAGAGGCATCTACAACCCTTTGCGGAACAGAAGCAGGGGCAGAGATTCATTCCGGAATGAGCTATTCTAAGAACGAATTGATCTACAACAGAGGAAGAAATAACCAGTTAATGGAAGAGACCCTTTCACCGGTAGGAGGCGTTGCTTACTTTGGCGGCGGCGGTGGAGAAGAAGGAACCATCGACTGCAAGCAGTGGTTAAATGCAGTGGCAACCGGAACCGAGCCTCTTGTAAAACCAGAAGAAGCTTTAGCTGTTACAAAGATTCTGGATGCAATCTATAAATCAGCAAGAGAAAACAAGGAGATCAAGTTTTAAGGGTGAATATTAGAATATAGGAGACAAAAGATATGGCTTTTGCAATGAGAATTAATTTTGTAGATGTAGTATGCGATGACAGCATGAAAAATATATTTGCAAATGGAAAAAAAGTAGGTTATCAGTTCGACATTCGATTAAGTTATTATAGGGGACATTTCCTTTCTGTTATTGATGAATTTGGAGTAAAAGTCGATGGCAAAGAGGTTCCTACTGAGGATATTAAGTTCTGTTTACATGGAAAAGAGTTTGGTGTAGCCCAGCTGCATGACCTGGTATCTGAGTTTTGGCAGATCACAGAGCCGGCGACGATTAAGATTTTTAAAGATGGCGGAATCCCTGCAGGAGACCATGATGTGGATGTAACCTTAATGTTCCACTCTCCATATATGCCAATCAGCGATACCGCATATATGCCGATTGATGGATGTGGAAGCAAAAAGCTTACATTAGCAGAGTTTTAAGGAGGTCACATAATAATGAGCAATATTAAATTAGGAATTACATTATACTGTTTTACACAGGAATACTGCCGTGGCGAGATGACTCTGGAAGACTGCATCCGCAAGGCAAAAGAAATTGGTTCAGAAGGATATGAGATTGTTGCAACACAGATGGTTCCGTCATATCCTTATGTAAGTGATAAATTTTTAGGCGAGATTAAAGCAATGTCAGAATATTATGATATTGCACCGATTTGCTACTCTGCAAATATGGACCGTGGTATGAGAGGAGACCGTAATCTTACCGAAGATGAGATGCTTCAGATGGCCATTAATGATGTAAAAAGTGCCAATAAAATGGGATGCAAGGTTATGAGAGAGCAGTACCTTTTAAGCCCGGAGGCCTTGGTAAAACTTGCTCCATATGCAGAGGCATATGATGTAAAAGTAGGTATTGAAATTCACAATCCGGAGACACCAAATACTCCGATTATGAGAGAATATCTGAGCAAGATTCAGGAATCCGGATCAAAATATATCGGATTTGTACCTGACTTTGGCTTGTTTGCAACAGCTCCAAATAAACCCCACTGGGATAATGCATTGGCTCAGGGAGTACCGGTAGAGATCCTTGAGAAGGCAAAGGAAATGCGTTTGAACGATGTGCCCCAGGAAGAGGCAATGAAGAAACTGGCAGAGGCAGGGGCAACGGGACCGGCATTTGCAGCACTTCAAGGAATGTATGGATTTGTACAGTTTAGAAAAGATTGTAAGGCAGAGCTTGAGGGATTAAAAGAAATTATGCCATATTGCTTCCATATGCATGGAAAATGCCACTATGTAAGTGAGGACTTAAGAGAAGCAAGTATCCCATATAATGAGATTATGCCGGTGATTCAAAATTCAGACTTTGACGGATATATTGTAACGGAATATGAAGATCATGATTCAGGCAATGCAGAAGTGATGACTCGCAGACATGTTGCTATGATGAAGAAACTGCTGGGTAGATAACCCCCGGCAGTTATGGAGGATAAGAGAATGGGTAGTTCGGGAAATAGATTATCGAAAAAGACATTGTTTGCGTATGGATGTGGAGATTTTGCCAGTAACCTATGCTGGACATTTGTAGGAAGTTACTTAAGTGTATTCTATACAGATGTTGTTGGTATGGCACCTGCAATTGCATCCATGATCATGTTAATTGCTAAAATTTGGGATGGAGTCAACGATCCTATGTTTGGTATGATCGCAGAGAGAACCAATAGTAAAAAAGGTCGTTTCCGCCCCTATATCTTCTATGGTGCTCCTTTCCTTGCACTGTTTTCAGTGCTGACATTTACCACTTTTGGAAAGGGCACTGCAGCAGTAGGCTGGGCTGCATTTTCCTACATTGGCTGTGGAATGTTATATACTGTTGTAAATCTTTCTTATGGTTCGCTATCAACAGTTATGACCACCAACCCAGAAGATATTGCACAGCTTAATAGTTACCGTATGATGGGAACGAATATCAGTTCTGTATTGTTAAATGCAATCACCGCTCCAATGCTTGCAGCCTTCTCTGCCGGCAGTCAAGGATATACAGCAAAAAGTTATACTATCGTAGCTATTATATTTGCAGTTTGTTCCATTCCTATTTTTTATTTTGTATATGCAAACTGTAAAGAAACCATTAAGCCTCAGGTATCAGAGACGAGAATTCCTGTTTCCAAGAGTTTGAAATCTGTGCTTGGAAATGGCCCACTTATGCTATTATTTTTAATTCAGCTGCTTGCTATGACGGCATTCTTTGGACGTATGGGAGTTGTAATCTACTACTTAATGTATGATGTGCAGAGAATGGATCTGATTGCAGTATTTATGTCATTGCCATCCCTTATGACTGTTATCGGAATTTTAGTTACAAAGAATCATATGGTATCTTTTGGGAAGAAAAAGATGGCGGCCATGGGTTATATTGGAGCTGGAATTTCCTTGATTTTAATTTATTTTGTAGGAAATACAATGGGTTACAGTAATATTCCTTTATTGATTGTCTTACATGCATGTTACGGATTCTTCTGCTTCTCCTTCCCGATTCCTATGGCAATGGTACCGGATGCAATTAGCTATGAAGAAGATCGCCACGGAGTACGGGCAGATGGAGTATCTTATGCAACTGTATCCTTGTCTACAAAATTCGGAAGCGCTTTTGGTGTATCCGGAGCCTTACTTGTTATGGCAGCCTTTGGCTATGTGGCAAATGCACAGCAGACAGCATCTGCAGCTCATGGAATTAACCTTACGGTTAATCTGATTTTTGGAATTATGTTCCTGCTATGTTTGATTCCTTTGTATTTCTACCCATTAGATGAGAAGAGAAGTGCAGAGATTCGTGCTAGATTAGATGAAAAGGCAGGATTGTAAAAGGAGAAATTCGTAAAAATGAGATATTGTTTTGGAATTGATATCGGTGGAACTACGGTAAAGATTGGCCTGTTTTCAATTAACGGAGAAGTGATTGATAAATGGGAAATCAAAACCAGAACTGAAAATCAGGGAGAGAATATTCTCCCTGATATCAGCCAGGCTATTTTAAGCAAGTTAGAAGAAAAAAGAATTCAGAAATCCGATGTCAATGGAATAGGAATTGGAGTCCCGGCACCGGTAAAGGCAGACGGTATCGTAAAAAACACAGTAAACCTTGGATGGAAGTATAAAGAGGTAAAACCAGAAATGGAAGCACTTTGCGGACTTCGCACAGAGGTTGGAAATGATGCCAATGTGGCAGCCCTTGGAGAAATGTGGCTGGGAGCCGGAAAAGGTCAGGAAAATATGATCATGGTTACTCTTGGAACCGGTGTGGGCGGTGGAATCATCGTGGAAGGCAAACCCCTGGTTGGTGCTCACGGTGCAGGCGGAGAGATTGGTCACATCTGTATGAATTATGAGGAAACCGAGCACTGTGGTTGTGGAAATACCGGGTGCCTGGAGCAGTATGGATCAGCCACAGGAATTGTAATGCTAGCAGAGAGACGTTTGGCAAAGGATGATCGAGATACTGTTTTAAAAGACGAGCCTTTAAGCGCTAAGAGTATCTTTGATGCTATGAAGGCCGGAGATGCTCTGGCTATAGATGTTGTTGAAGAGTTCAGTCGTTATCTTGGCTATGGTTTGGCGAACCTGGCAGCTGTAACGGATCCTTCCGTAATTGTAATTGGAGGAGGAGTATCCAATGCCGGAGAAATTTTACTGGATTATGTAAAAAAATATTTCCAGCAAAAAGCCTTCTTTGCAAATAAAAATACAGAATTTATTCTTGCAACCCTGGGAAACAGTGCAGGAATCTGTGGAGCTGCAAAATTGATATTGTAGATAATTTTGCTATAAAAACATCTCCTGATTCAAGCTATATCAAATATAAATGTCAATATTCTTGTAAAACTGGATAATTATCTGACTGGTTTTGGAATAAAATCAGCGTTAAAATAGCAGGTGTAAAAACGAAATTGAGAAAAAACAGATATAGAGAATTAAAGGAGACGTCAATATGAGCACAATTACAATGAAAAATGCAGTGGAGTTAAATTCAACAGGAATCAGTGAAGAGGCAGGAGTTATCGAGAAATTTAAAAAATATCTTTTAAATAACTCAGAGTACTTCGCGGCCAGCGCAGTCATGATGACAGGCAATTCCTATGGAGCTGCGCAGATTATGAAAAATGCAAAATAATAGAAAAGGAATGAACAAGGCAGAAATTCTTGCCTTGTTCATTTTTTTAGGAAAATCATCAGGAAAGGATACGTTCCTAAGTCTAGAATGTGTTATTATTGACAGATAGAATTTAATGAAAAACAGGAGAAGACTTATGAAGATAATGATAGCCTCAGATATTCATGGATCTGCCTATTATTGCAGACAATTGTTAAATATGTTCCAAAAGGAGAAAGCTGATCGCCTCATGCTTCTTGGAGATGTGTTATATCACGGACCAAGAAATGATCTTCCCAAGGAATATGCACCTAAGGATGTAATCGCAATGTTAAATCCCATGAAGGATAAGATCCTTTGCGTTCGGGGCAATTGTGATACAGAAGTGGATCAGATGGTATTGGAATTTCCCATTTTGGCAGAATACGCCATCCTCACAGTAGGAGACCGTTTAGTGTATGCAACTCACGGACATAATTACAATATAAAGCAATGTCCACCTCTTATGCCGGGAGATATCTTGTTGCATGGTCATACCCATGTGCCGGCCTGGGAAGGCTTTGGACAGGATAATATTTATCTGAATCCGGGATCTATATCTATTCCAAAAGAGGACAGCCCCCATGGATATATGACCTTAGAGGGAAAGGCCTTCCTTTGGAAAGATTTAGATGGAGAAATCTATCATTCTTTAGAATTAAAGTAAATGATTAGTTTTCACAGTTTCTTCAAATCCTAATCACTGGACAATCACAAACTTTCGTTATACTAGCTCCTGTAAGTTGTTAATGTTTCTTTGGATGAGCCATTGGAATAAAGACAATGAAAGGAGCTTATTTTATGAGAAATAAAAAATTGTGGAAGGCATTATTTTGCGGAGGATTAACCTCTGCTGTTATTCTTACTGGTTGCAGTGCAACCACAAGCAACAGTGTAGTGGTATCTGACAGTACCGTATCCGGTACCGTATCTTCAGTGGATGGGGATACCATTACCTTAACTACCAGCACCGGAATGGGTGGTGGCCAGGCCCCAAGTGGAGAAGCCCCAAGTGGAAATGGCACAGACCAGGGAAGTGCTGACGGACAGACCCCACCGGAGAAGCCGGATGGAGACACTTCCTCATCTTCAGATGATACAAAGTCATCAGAAGAAAACAAGACAGATGCAAACGCGTCATCAGACAGCAAGAGCGATGGACAGCAGTCATCATCAGATAAACCATCTGGGGATGCCGGAAATCAGCCTTCCGGAGAAGGTGGAGAACAAGCACCGGGGGGTCAAGGGGGAGATACCTCAGGAATTACCTTTGAGGTTGTATTGAAAGATACCTCTGTTCTTAAGGACTCAGATGACAACTCTGTAAAACTTAGTGATATTAAAGAAGGAGACAATCTCACGATTAAAGTAGATGAAGATGGAAAGATCACTTCTGTGGTAGTGGGTGAGAGCTCAGGAGATTCTTCCCAGGCAGTGACAGATTATACAGCTTTAAAAGAATTTACCGAAGACAGTGAGGTTTCCGGTGAAAGCTATGATTCTACAGGAACTGATGAAAATGCTATTATAGTAAGCAGTGGGGCCAAGGTGACCTTTGACAATATCGAGGCAACACGTACATCTGAGGACAGTACAGGGGGAGACAATTCCAGTTTTTATGGAGTGGGAGCAGCCCTTCTTACTACCGATGGAACTTCCTATGTAAAGGGTGGAAACTTTACCACAGATGCTAACGGCGGTGCAGGCCTTTTTGCCTACGGAGACGGAGTGGTTTATGTTTCTGATGCAACCATTAAAACCAGTGCAGATACCTCAGGAGGAATTCATGCAGCAGGAGGAGGAACACTTTACGCTTGGGATCTTGATGTGACTACAGCAGGAAATTCTTCTGCAGCCATTCGAAGCGACAGAGGCGGCGGAACTATGGTGGTAGATGGTGGAACCTATACTTCCACAGGAACAGGTTCTCCTGCCGTTTATACAACTGCAGATATTTCCATCAGTGATGCGACTTTGACAGCAGAAAATTCCGAAGGAGTGTGCTTGGAGGGAAAGAACAATCTTCGTTTATATAACTGTGACTTAACAGGAAATATGTCGGATGATGATCAAAATGATTGCACCTGGAATGTAATTTTATACCAAAGTATGTCCGGAGATTCAGAAGAAGGTGAAGGAACTTTCCAGATGACAGGAGGAAGCCTGACTGCAAAAAATGGGGGACAGTTTTACACCACCAACACTCAGTCTACCTTTTACCTTTCTGATGTAGATATTACCAATGCTTCAGATTCTGAATTTTTCCTTCGATGCACAGGAAATAACAACCAGAGAGGTTGGGGAACTAGTGGTTCAAACGGAGCAGATTGCAATTTCACAGCCTCCAGCCAGACTATGGAAGGCGATGTAATTTACGATAGCATCAGTAACTTAGACTTCTATCTTACCAATGGAAGCATCATTACAGGAGCCTTCGTAGATGATGAAACTTATGCAGGAGAAGGTGGAGATGGAAGTGCAAATCTTTATATTGATTCCGACTCTACCTGGGTTGTAACAGGGGACAGTACTCTGACAAATCTTCAGAGTGAGGGAACCATCCAGGATGCAGATGGAAAAACCGTAACCATTAAGGGAACCGACGGAAGTGTCTATGTAGAAGGAGATAGTCAGTATACCATTACTGTAGAAAAATATAACAAGACAGCAGATCTTTCCGGAGCAGCTACAGGAGACAGCTTCTCAGATCATTCTGTAGAAAAGCCAAGTGAACTTTCATAAAATTCATAAAGTCAGAAATAGATTTTTCAATCATAAAAATGCGTTTTCTATAAATAGATAAAAGAAACCCAGGAAATTGGCCGCTATAGCCAGTTTCCTGGGTTTTTCTTCCAAATCTTTTGGGGTTTAATGATTGATTCCTGTAAGGATGGTGCTTAGGTGTGTACATTGAATTCCGCTAGTAACAGCCTGAAGTAAAATGTGATAAGTATCTTCAATAAGCTCGCAGTTCACTGCAGCTACCCCTAGTTCCTGGGCTTTTTCTAAAATATAGTCCACTTTTTGATTGTCATGCTCCACTCCAATGACTTCCTCGAAAAGTCCCGGGTAGTGCTGGCTTACAAATTTGCGCTTGGCCTTAATCTCCTCCGGGGAGCTGGTAGTGCTTAAGACGAATAACTTGGCACCATTTGCCTTTGCTGCCTCAATATATTCTTTTACAACTGGTACAGGTCTGCAATATTCATAGGTGTCTTCGCCGTGGGCCTTGCAATATTCTTGCCACTGTTCTCCGGACATTCCAATTTGAAATTTTTCGTTTACCTTGTAGCAGGGACTGCTGAGAGTTCCGTCTACATCAACAAATACTAATTTTTTCATAGTTGCCTCCCATATAGATTTATAAAATACTGTCAAATATTTATGGACTTATTATAACATAATTGCTTCCTTGTAAAGTCCCTGCAAAGAAGAAGTTTTGGATTTAATTAGAAACAAAAACTGCCACAAAAGAGCTTGGAGATTTTCCTCCAAGTCTTTTTGTGGCAGCTGCCGTCCGGATGACCTTTCCATAATTATTTCATAGCTGATATAATCTTAAAATATGGTTTGAATAAACTATAGTATTTGATGCCATTAGCAGAACCGTATGTTTTGTTAATGGCAGATCGAATACCATTTAAATTCTTGGTCTTATTTTTGTTTTTCTCTAGAAAATCAACAAAATCCCCAGGATTTTCAAGCTCACTGTGTAAGAAGATTATATCAGTAATATGAGTTACTTTTTCCTTGCGGGAATAAATTGTTTGCTTATAGGGATAAGCAGATGATTTAATGGTCTTGTAAATCTTCTGGCCTTGGTCCCGACCATAAATGTGAACCAAGCTTTCGTGGAGGGACTCTAAAGAGTCCTTTGTAATACAATTGATGATTTCGTCCACTTCCTCTTTGTTAAAGGGGTAAGGAGAATTTTCTTCCTCTTTGAAGTGAGAACTTTCTTTGTCAACCTCTGTTACTTCAGCAGTGTCCGCTTCCATGTCTTCAAAGGTTAGGGAAAGCTGTTCCTCTGTCTCGGCAAACTCAGGAAGATAAGTGACAGTCTCAGAATCTTCAGAATCCGTAGCTGAATTTTCTTCTGATTCGGCAAATTCAGGAAGGCCGGTTCTTATATCAGGTTCCATAGAAGTTCCAGCTTCCACATGGGTTTCCGATCCCCCAGGAGTTCCAGCTTCCACATGGGTTTTCGGTCCCCCAGGAGTTCCAGCTTCCATAGGAGTTACCAGTTCCATAGGAGTTTCTGCTTCCACAAGAGTCTCCGCCACCCCAGGAGTTCCAGCTTCCACATGAGTTTCTGCTTCCCCAGGAGTTCCAGCTTCTACAGGAGTTCCAGCTTCCCCAAGAGTCTCTGCCTCTGTAGAAATTTCTGCCCTTACAGGACTTTCCGTCTCCGTGGTCTTCTGCTTGTGCAGCGCAATCTTGCAGAAATTCACATTGACTCTTCGAACAGCAAAGCCTTTCTTTTTCCAGAATTTCACGGCGGCATCAAAACCAGTGTCATTACTCATGACTACATATTCTGTGTCGTCTTTCAGGGAATCTTCATTCATAAGATAACCCATATAAGAAATTAGCTGGAAATCCAAAGCGTTGTTGCCTTCAAAGCATTCCTCGAAGGTAATCTTCTGGGTGGTATTACCAAGAAGCTTCACCACAGACATGTAGGACATGTGGGGAGAATTCTTGGTATAGAAGATAATAATCTCGTCTTCAGCATTTGCCAGATCAAGCAGCATCAACCAATTGTCATTTACATTTTCGCTATCAACTAAATAATATTTGATAATGTTCACCATTCATCCAGACTAGAGTATTGTAACACAGCTGGTGGAACTTTACAAAATGTAGAAAACAATTGTAGCTTATAGGTTGCATAAAAAAACAATTCGTTTTATTATGGGGTTAATGTTTGAGGAGGAGAAAGAATGAAGAGAAAATTATGTGTACTATTGGCTGCGCTGATGGTTGTCTCTGTACTTCCGGCTTGTTCAAAGAAGTCCGGTGATACAAAAGAATCCACCGTTGCCAAGAAAGAAACCAAAGAAACAACAGAAGAAGAGACCGTTGAGGAAGAAGAGGAAACAGAAGAAATCCCTGCTAACCAGAATCTTCTCACAGGAATCCCGGATTTAACAGACGGGGCTATTGGAAAACGTCCGGTGGCAGTTATGGTAAATAATATTCCTGATGCCATGCCTCAGTATGGTGTGGAGAAGGCAGATATTATTTTTGAAATCCCGGTAGAGGGAGACCATACCAGATTTATGGCCTTGTATGGAGATTATACCACCGTGCCTAAGATCTGCCCCATCAGAAGCTGTAGATATTACTTCCCGGCACTGTCTCAGGGCTTTGATGCTTTTTATGTAAACTGGGGAATTGATGATTCTATTTCAGATTATTTAGAGGCCCTGAACCTAGATCAATATGATGGAATTTACAATGCAGGAAACCTCTTCGGAAGAGATCAGGACCGTCTGAATGCAGGCTATGCCCTAGAGCATACAGGAACCTTTGATGGAACACAGTTTGCATCTGTAGTTCAGTCAGAGGGAAAACGAACAGACCTTCAGGAGAGGCTGAAAGATGCAGCATTCAAGTTTAATGGCTTGAATGAGCAGTTGAAGGCTGGAACTGATAATTGTACAAGAGTGGATATTAATTTTGGTGCGCAGACCGCTGCCTTGATTTATGACGAAGCTTCAAAGACCTACAAGAAGGAAAATAACGGAGCTGCACAGATTGACAGCAGTACCGGAAATCAGCTTTCCTTCACCAATGTTTTTGTTTTGGAGACAACCATTACTGTAAGAGACGAAGTGGGACATAAGCAGTTGGATTGGGAAGGTGGATCAAAGACTGTTGGATATTATATTTCCAATGGAGGCATTCAGAAGATCCATTGGTGTAAGACGCCAAATGATGAGTCGTCTAGATTACTCTTCTTTGATGATTCAGGAAATGAGATTAAGATTAATCGAGGAAAGAGCTATATTGCATTTAACTATGCGAATCAGGCAACCTTCCAATAATAGAACTAGAATAACAAGATAAAAGATGATCCCCTGAAGGACTCTGATAAAAATCAAAGGGCCTTCAGGGGATTTTTTCATGTATTATATTTCTATTCTATAGAGAAGCCAGAATTTCTTTTAAAACAGCTAGTACGGAAGGAGTCCGCTTATTGGCATACTTTTCTACGCCGGGGGCACAAGGGTCCATGGCATAGCCGGTGCCGGCAAATTCTAACATAGCCGTATCATTATACTCGTCCCCGAAAGCAATGCACTCTTCCCTGGAAATTCCCATAAGATTACACAATTTCTCCAGAGCAATTCCCTTGTTTACTCCATCAGGGACAAAGTCTACCCAATCTTTTCCGGAGGTTACAATAGTGATCTCCTGGCCGAATAGTTCCCGAAAATGCTCGAAACTCTTAATATCAGCCCCGAAGTCACAGAGGGCAAACTTAATAAAAGGCTTTTCTATGTCATCCATGGAAGCTACTTTTTCTATATCATAATGAATGACATCCCGCATAATGTGTATGAATTCGTCGTTATCTGAATCGGTATAGCTTTTATCTACGCAGGAAACAAAGGGAGCACAAGGCCATTCTCTGGCGGCTTTAAAAATACGCAGGGCCAGTTCTCTTGGGATTTCACCACTTGCGATTTTTTGGTCTTCGTAAAATACGATGGCTCCGTTTTCTGAAATATAATAAATATCATCGGCTACAGGTTCAAAAAGGTGGACAAGACTATTGTAACCACGGCCGCTGGCAGCAGAAAAGCGAACCCCTTTTTCTTTTAATTTTGAAATAACATCAAATAACTCCGGATCCAGTTCCTGGGCACCATTTTTTAACAAAGTCCCGTCAATATCGCTGGCAATTAATTTAATCATAAAAATATTACTCCTTCATAAATTATATAAATGGATATTCAAACCTATCTCTAATATCTTGCGGTATTCCGCTCCAAACATTATAATATAACTTGCCGTTGGAGGGCAAAAGATATTTTGCCCTCTTTAAGTGAAAAGATAATAAGGTATGTTTTTAGGAATGAAAGGACTAGGCTATGAAAATCGGAATCGGAAATGATCATGCAGCTGTTGAGATGAAAAATGAGATCGCAGAATATTTAAAAGAGAAGGGCTATGAGGTGGTAAATTTTGGGACAGATACCCATGAGAGTTGTAACTACCCGGAATATGGTGAGAAGGTAGGTAGAGCAGTAGTAGCAGGGGATGTAGATCTTGGAATCCTAATCTGCGGTACCGGAGTAGGAATTTCCCTGGCGGCTAATAAGGTAAAGGGGGTTCGGGCTGTGGTTTGTTCAGAACCATTTTCGGCCAAGCTTTCCAGACAGCACAACAATACAAATATTCTGGCCTTTGGTTCCCGCGTCATTGGAATTGAGATGGCAAAGATGATTATTGATGAATGGTTGGCTGCTGAATTTCAGGGAGGCAGACACCAGACCCGTGTAGACATGATCATGGCCATTGAAAATAAATAGAAGATCTTATGATTCATCTATCGAAATTAAGAAGAAAATGGAGTAAAAAATGGACGGAATTATTTTTGATATAGATGGAACCCTGTGGGATTCCACTCCAGAGGTGGCAGAATCTTGGAATGAGGCCTTGAGGGAAAATACTGATATAAAGATGGTCTTGACTCCAGAGATTTTAAGAAAGGAATTTGGAAAGCCTTTAAAGGAAATTCTAGAAGACTTGTTTCCTGATGAGGGACAAGGGGTGCGAGATGCCATTGCCGGACACCTTTACCGCTATGAGAACGACCGGGTGAGAAAGGCTCCTTGCCATCTCTATGAAGGTATGAAGGAGACAGTGTGGGAGCTTTCAAAATCCTATCGGCTATTTATTGTCAGTAATTGTCAGGCCGGTTATCCGGAGGCCTTCCTTGAAAATACTGGCCTTTCTGATTGTTTTGAGGCCCACTTGTGTCCGGGAGACACGGGAATGTTAAAGGCCGACAATATCAGAAAAATCGTAGAGGACTATCATCTGGAAGCGCCTGTATATGTGGGGGATACTGCCGGGGATGCTTTGGCCTGTAAGGAGGCAACAGTACCTATGATCTATGCGGCCTACGGTTTTGGAGAAGTAGAAAAAGCAGATGCCGTGATTGAAAGTTTTTTTGATCTGCCGGCTGTTATTAAGGAAATGGAGAAAAACAAAAAATAATAGGAACGATGAATATTTTTGGGAGAGGTTGCTATGAACTATAACAAAATAGTCCAGGGGATTTTGGATATCGGGGAGGCTATGGCCCAAAGTGGAGCAGAGTGCTTCAGACTTCAGGATAGCTTGTATCGAATAGCCAAAAGTTACGGATTTGTGCGCTATGATATATTTGCTATACCAAGTAATCTGCAGATTACGGTGGAGACACCGGAGGGGGAGATTATCACTCAGACCAGACATATTGAGCTGTCGGAGATGAATCTGGACCGGTTGGATTACCTTAATCACCTGTGCAGAACAATCTGTGCAAATCCCGTAGATGCAGATGAGCTCCATGAGAAGTTTATGGAGGTCATAAATCGGCCTGAGCAAAAGCCTTATTTGCGGTATGTTGCGGGAGTTATGGGAGGAACAGGTTTCGCCGTTTTCTTTGGATGTGACTGGCAGGATGCTATTGTGGCGACCATTATTTCCCTTATGATCGTAGCAGTGGGAAAATGGTTGGAAAAACGAGAAAATAATCTGCTGATTTACAATGCGATTCTGTCTTGTCTTTCTGAGACGGTGATTATGCTGTGTTCAAAAATTGGACTGGGACATCATTCAGAGTGGATTATGATCGGTATTGTCATGCTTCTGATTTCAGGCCTTGGTATTACCAACGGAATTCGAGATTTGCTGCAGAGAGATTTTATTTCCGGATCCATTAAGATTATGGATTCTATTTTGGGAGCGGCAGGAATCGCTTTTGGAATTGCCTTTGCTATGTCTATGTTTGACAAGGGCGAATTGCAGGGTTTTGTGATTGCACCTAATTTTGCCCTGCAGTTAATCAGTTGTACCATAGCCTGTACCGGATTTGCCTGGTGGTTTAAGGTGAAGGGCAAACAGGTGCTTTATTCTAGTATCGGAGCTTTCTTTACTTGGTTTGTATATATGGCAGCATATCATTTCAATAACAGTAATTTTTATGCCACCATCATTGGAGCTACTTTTGTGGCGGGATATGCCTTTGTAATGTCCAGGGTAAATCGTGCACCTTCCACTATATTTTTGACGGCTTCTGTATTCCCCTTGATTCCCGGACCCAATCTTTACTATATGATGTATGGATTTGTGGGTGGGGACAATGCCATGGCCTTTGAGCAAATGAAGGTCTTGTTTGAAACTTGTCTGGGAATTGCCTTTGGTTTTCTGATTGTGGATGTGGTTTCCAGGGTCTTAATGTACCAGTTGAAACGAGATTTCCATATTGGAAAAGCTCCACAGCATCAAAATAATGAAGGGGAAGTGTAATATGGCAGATCGCATGGAATTTACCGCCAAGCTTGCGGGAGTACTGGAAAAAGCGAAGGGACAGCAAAGCAGAATGTCTCGTTCGGAAGTAGAAGAATACTTTGAAGAAGACAATTTAAGCGAGGAACAGCTTGCCTTAGTATGTGAATATCTTATGAGTCAAAAGGTGATTGTCTCTGGCTTTGCACCAAGAACAGGTCAGATAAAAGAAGAGGCTAGTCAAAAGGTTTTGCAGGGAAAAGAGGCCTTGAGCAAGGCAGAGCGAGACTTTGCAGAGGACTACCTAAAAGATATTCAAAACATGAACCCCAAAACAGAGGAAGAGGAGCTTTTAAAGGATTTAATGCCTCGAGTAGTGGAAATTGCTATAGAGTTAAAGCGACCGGAGAGTCCTCTGGGAGACCTTGTGCAGGAGGGAAGTGTGGCTCTTTTGCTTGGCACTCAGAAATTTTGGGAACCTGCAGAGATTGTCTGGGAGGATGAGGTCGCAGAAGAAGATATCTTGGCAGTGGAAGATGGGGATGATGCCTTAGACTTGGGAGATGAGGACGTAAAAAACCAGATCCTGGAGGAGGTTCGGGCTGCCATTTGTACCATGGTTGAGGAACAGACAGAAACCAAGGCCAGAGATAAGAAGATGGTAAGCAAGGTTTCGGATTTGGATGATATCATTCAAAAAATGAAGGATGATTTCGGAAGAAAAGTGTCTGTAGATGAGGTGGCAGAACAAAGCGGATTAAGCCCGGAGGAGATTGCTGATATCTTAAAACTGGCAGGAGAAGAAGCTCCGGAAGACCTTTCGGAAGCCGGTGAGATTACAGATCTTTTTCATGTAGTAGAAAACGGCCAGATGCCGACAGAATAGAAAAACAAAAAGACGAAGGATGTGGCCTTTTGCAGGCCAGTTTCCTTCGTCTTTTCTTCATTCTTCTTGCATTTAAGGATCTATAATCCTTAGAAATTTTTAAATATTTTTAAATGTTTTCCTTGGATTCTTCTTCCTCTTTGGCTTCCGGCAAGTATAGGTGTACTCGCTCGATGCGATTTTTGTCTAATTTTTCAACAATCATCTTAATGCCATCTTCTGTGGTGAAAGAATCTCCAACTTCCGGAAAACGGTCTAGGTGTTCGATAATAAATCCTCCAAGAGAGTCATAGTCCTCTGAGGAGAGATTAAGATCAAGTTCATCATTTAAATCATCAAGGTTAATGGACGCCTCCACAGTATACTCTAAGTCGTTGATCTTTGTGATAAACTCTTCTTCATTTTCATCATATTCATCATGGATCTCGCCAACGATTTCTTCCAAAATATCTTCCAAAGTAATAAGGCCGGAGGTCTCGCCATATTCATCCAGAACAATGGCGATATTAAGAGAAGCCTGCCGCATTTCCACTAAGAGCTCAGAAATATCCTTATATTCATAGGTGAAATAAGGCTCTCTCATAATGTCACTGACATGAAAATCACCGGTATTGGTATACAAAAGCAGGTCCTTCATGTTAATGGTTCCAATCACATTGTCGGTGGTGTCTTTATAAATAGGAAGTCTGGTAAATTTATCCTCTCTGAAAATTTCAATTAAATCATCGTAGCTGCTGTTCACATCTGCAAAAGTGACATGGACCCTGGGAACCATAACATCTTTCGCTTTTGCATCGCCTAAGTCGAACACATTATAGATCATTTCCTTTTCTTCAGATTCAATGACCCCGTCCTCGTGGCTTACATCTACGATGGTACGCAGTTCCCCTTCTGTCATAGACTTATTATTGGCGTTGGGATCGATTCGCATTAGGCGGAATAATACCGATGACAAGCCGTTGATAATAAAAATAAAGGGCGTCATTACAATAATAAATATATGAATAACCTTTGCATAAAGCAGGGAAATTTTTTCGGCATGAAGAGTAGCGAGAGTCTTTGGCGTGATCTCGCCAAAAAGCAAAATAGCAACTGTTAATATAGCACTGGCAATGGCCACCATAGAACCTCCTAAATGGTAGGACAGGGTAGTGGTTAAGGATGCGGCTGATAAATTAACGATGTTATTGCCTATTAGGATAGCACTTAACATTTTGGAAGAATCATCTGTAATCTTAAGAACGATCTGGGCATTTTTGTTGCTTTCCTCTGCAAGATTACGGATCCTTATACGGTTTACAGTTGTAAGTGCGGTTTCTGCCGATGAGAAAAATGCAGAAAGGGCTAATAAGATAATAAGAATAATTAATTGCGCGACGACACTCGAGTCCACGGGAAAACATCACTCCTTCTTGAAAATTGTTTTCCATCAATATACAGCATCTGCTGGAATTTTGCAAGAGTCCCTTGAGTTTGAAAAACACTTAGTGTAACATATTAAATAAGTTGGGAGGACGAATTATGAACCAGAAAATTTATGATAAATTTGCAAGTATTGTGACAGAAAAAAGGGCCTTGCTTGAGGAAGCTATGAGTAAGCACACTACTTTTAGAGTAGGAGGACCGGCAGAATATTTTCTTATTCCGGAGACGGAGGAAGAAGTGTGTAAGCTTGTGGCTATTTGCAGGAAAGAGGAGGTCCCCTATTATATAATAGGAAATGGAAGCAATTTGCTGGTATCTGATGCAGGATATAGGGGGGCAATTATTCAAATTGGCCGTAGGATGAACGAAATTAAGGTGGAAGGAAACTTTATAACAGCCCAGGCCGGAGCCCTTTTATCAGCCATTGGGAACAAGGCCTTGGAGCATTCTCTGGGAGGCTTTGAATTTGCTGCAGGAATTCCTGGATGCCTTGGGGGAGCTTGTGTGATGAATGCCGGAGCCTACGGCGGAGAGATGAAGGATATCTTAAAGAGTGTTACCGTTTTAAATACACAGGGAGAAATAGAAATCCTTCCTGTGGAAGCCTTGGAACTAGGATATCGCAGCAGCTTGCTTGGCAAAAGAGGAGATATCGTTCTTGCAGCAAAGATTGAGCTTGCCACCAAGGAAGCAAAAGAAATCAAGGCTCTTATGGAGGAACTAAGGCAAAAACGAATAGACAAACAGCCCTTGGAGTATCCTAGTGCAGGAAGTACTTTTAAGCGGCCGGAGGGATATTTTGCCGGAAAATTGATTCAGGATGCAGGACTTAAGGGCTTCCAGGTAGGAGGAGCCCAGGTTTCGGAGAAGCATTCAGGTTTTGTCATTAACAAGGACCACGCAAGTGCAGCGGATATTGATAGTCTGATGCGACAGGTTTCAGAAAAAGTAGAAGAAAAATTTGGAGTGCCTTTGGAGGCGGAAGTAAAAAGATTGGGTCAGTTTTAATAGGACCCATAAGAACTAAAAGTTAAAAGCTAAAAGGAGAGGTTTATGAGAATTGTCATTGTAACCGGCATGTCCGGAGCGGGAAAAAGTACAGCTCTTAAGATGCTGGAGGATTTTGGATATTTTTGTGTGGACAATCTGCCTTTTCCTTTGATTCCCAAAATGGCAGAACTTCTTACGGTTCCCGGATCTGAGACGGAAAAGGCAGCTCTTGGAATTGATATTCGAAGCAGCCATAGCTTTAAAGAACTTGAAAATATTTTGGATGATTTGGATGAAAAATCCATCGACTACGAAATCTTATTTTTAGAATCTTCCGATGATGCCCTGATTAAGCGTTATAAGGAGACGAGAAGATACCACCCTTTGTCCGGTCGGGACGGGAAGGTGGACGATGGGATTCGGAAAGAACGACAGGAGCTAGCCTTCCTTAAAGAACGAGCCAACTACGTTTTGGATACAACCCACACTTTAACAAGAGAGCTTCGTCAGGAACTTCAAAGGATTTTTGTTGACAATAAAGAATATCATAATCTCTATATTACGGTAGAATCCTTTGGCTTTAAATATGGAATCCCAAAAGACGCAGACCTAGTGTTTGATGTGCGATTCCTTCCAAATCCCTATTATGTAGAGGGGCTTCGTCCCTTAACGGGAAATGATCAATCCATTAAAGACTATGTTATGCAGGGTGGTTTGGCAGAAGCATTCCTGGAAAAATTACTGGATATGGTGAGGTTTTTGATTCCTAATTATATTAAGGAAGGAAAAACTCAGTTGGTAATTGCCATAGGGTGTACCGGAGGCAAGCATCGCTCTGTTACCCTGGCAAATGCCTTGTATGAAAGCTTAAAGGAAGGTGCGGATTATGGACTTCGCATCGAGCATAGCGATATCGGAAAGGATGCCATTACAAAAGCAAAGTAAGGAGTGTTTATGTCATTTTCAGGACAAATTAAAGAGGAACTTGCAAAACAAGAAAAAGAAGCCAGACATTGTAATTTAGCGGAATTGTCGGCTTTTATAAGGATGTCCGGAGAAATAAAGCAGGTTAGAGATGACTATAGTATGCATTTTCATACGGAAAACCTGGCAGTTGCAAGAAAGTGCTTTACATTACTGAGAAAAACATTTAATATAAAGGCTGATATTGCAGTGCGTAGGCATATGCCAAAGGACAGCGCTAGCTACGATATTTATGGACACGGACCGGAACTGATAGCCATACGGAATGCGTCCTTGCAGTCTTCTTGCTGTAAGAGGTCCTATCTTAGAGGGGCATTTCTTACTTCGGGATCCATGAGCGATCCCAATAAGTCTTATCACTTCGAGATTGTATGTGATGAGGCGCCATTAGCAGAACAATTAAGGGAACTCATGCTGAGTTTTGGATTGGATGGGAAAGTAGTGGAGCGCAAGCAACACTACGTTGTTTATTTAAAGGAAGGCTCGCAGATCGTAGATGTACTCAATGTTATGGAAGCCCATGTGGCACTGATGGAATTCGAGAATGTTCGGATTATGAAGGACATGCGAAATAGTGTCAACCGCAAGGTGAACTGTGAGACTGCCAATATTAATAAAACGGTATCGGCTGCTGTGAAGCAGACGGAGGATATTAAATATATTCAGGATGCCAATGGCTTGGATAAGTTGCCGGAAGGTTTGAAGGACGTTGCCCTTACACGTCTTGCTTACCCGGATGCGACTTTAAAAGAACTGGGTGAACTTCTAGAACACCCCGTTGGGAAATCGGGAGTTAACCATAGATTGCGTAAGTTAAGCGAGATCGCTGAGAAGTTAAGGGACAGGTAGGGAGGAACGTTTTGGTATGATTACAAAACCAGTAACAATCCAGAATAATATGGAAATGGAAGATCGACCAATTGCACATCTGGTACAAGAAGCAAGTCAGTATCAGAGTCAAGTATTCATTATGATGGAAGATAAGAAGATCAACGCTAAGAGCATCATGGGTATGATGTCCCTTCGTTTACAAAAAGGAGAGAGCGTTGAAGTAATCGCTGACGGATCAGATGAGAAGGATGCGGTTGCGGGAATTGAGAGCTTTTTGTGTGCAAGATAATTTCTTTGCAGGAAGAAGCTTGCCCGGATGCTATAGTAGAACATAATTGAAGATGAAAAGTTAAGAGAAAAGGCATATGTGTTACATATGTCTTTTGTTGGTTATTAGATGTTGAAAAAGTGGATGTAATAGTCGCAAAAAGAGTATTAGAGGTGAAGGTTATGAAACGAATGCTTTTTATATTTAATCCCCATGCCGGCAAAGAAATTTTAAAGCCTCAGTTATCTGAGGTTCTGGATATATTTGTAAAAGGAGGTTACGAGGTAGTGGCCCATCCTACCCAGGGATACCAGGATGCCTATCGAAAAATCTTGGATTACGATCCATCTGCCTACGATATGATCGTATGTAGCGGTGGGGATGGAACCATTGATGAGATTGTCAGTGGAATGATGGAGAGAGCGCCTGAGGATCGAAGGCCGGTAAGCTATATTCCGGCAGGCACTACCAACGATTTTGCTTGTAGCCTGCATATTCCGAGAAATGTTTTGAAAGCTGCAGACAATGCAGTTCACGGAGCCAGCTTTGGCTGTGATGTTGGACAATTTAACGATACCTATTTTGCCTACATTGCAGCTTTTGGACTTTTTACAGATGTTTCCTATGAAACCACCCAGGAAATGAAAAATGTTTTGGGACATTTGGCTTATGTTTTGGAAGGCACCAAGCGTTTGTTCAATATCCCTTCTTATAAAATTAAGGTTAGCCATGACGGAGAAACCATAGAGGATGAGTTTATTTATGGCATGGTTACCAACTCCAAGTCTGTAGGGGGCTTTCGTAATATGATCGGAAAGAGCGTGACCTTTGATGATGGCCTTTTTGAGGTAACCTTGATCCGCACCCCCAAGAATCCTCTGGAACTTCAGGAAATTGTGGCTGCCCTTTTGGTAGAGCAGGCAGATAGCAAGCACATGTATACTTTCCGAACAGGACATATTAGCTTTGAGTCTGTGGAGGAGATTCCATGGACCTTAGACGGAGAATTTGGCGGTTCCCATGATGAGGTGGAGATTAATAATCTAAAGCAGCAATTACAAATTATGGTACCCCAAAAACATCTGAGAGATGTCAGCGGAGAGTACCGCAAAAAGTTGGCAGCTGACCAACTGAAAAAAAATTAAAAAAATTCAAAAAAACACTTGCAATTTAAAAATAACCTTGCTATACTATGCAAGTACGATGCGCGAGGGCGTAACGCACAAGGTTATTTTGGCTCCGTGGTCAAGCGGTCAAGACGCTAGCCTCTCACGCTGGAATCAGGGGTTCGATTCCCCTCGGAGTCACTTCTTGGGAGATCCTTATAAGAGGATCTCTTTTTTTATTGCAGGTCTTCCCTGCGTTTAAAAATCATAGGGCAAAAGCCATACTTGCGGAAGGGGCTTGTGGGAATGTACTGGAATTTGTACAAAAATAAAATAGGATAAAAGCGAACATTCGCAATAGTGACGAAAAATTCTTTATTCTTGAGTTTTAAAGGGAAGTAAGATATAATTAGGGCGTGTTAAAAATTAGCCAAAAGTATAAAGAAAGAAGGTATTAGTTATGGGATTGGTTACAACAACCGAGATGTTTAAAAAAGCCTATGACGGCGGCTATGCTATCGGAGCATTTAACGTTAACAATATGGAGATTGTACAGGGAATTACAGAAGCAGCAGGAGAGCTGAACAGCCCTGTTATTCTTCAGGTATCTAAGGGAGCACGTGCTTATGCTAATCATACATATCTTGTTAAGTTAGTAGAGGCAGCTGTTCAGGAGAACCCAGATATTCCGATCGCTCTTCACTTAGATCACGGTGATAGCTTCGAATTATGTAAGAGCTGTATCGATGGCGGATTTACATCTGTTATGATCGATGCATCTTCTAAGTCATTTGAGGATAATATCGCACTTACAAAGCAGGTAGTAGAGTATGCTCATGCTCACGGAGTTGTAGTAGAGGCAGAGCTTGGAACACTTGCAGGTGTAGAGGATGAAGTTGTTGTAGAAGCTGGTAATGAGAGCTATACACGTCCGGAAGAAGTAGAAGAGTTTGTTGACAAAACAGGATGTGATTCTCTTGCCATCGCTATCGGAACATCTCATGGCGCATATAAATTTACAGCTGCTCAGTGTACAAGAAATGCAGATGGAATCTTAGTTCCACCTCCGCTTCGTTTTGATGTACTTGAGGAGTGCACAAAGAGACTTCCTGGATTCCCAATCGTACTTCACGGATCATCTTCAGTTCCACAGGAATTCGTTAAGATGGTTAACCAGTATGGCGGAAATATGCCAGATGCTATTGGTATTCCAGAAGATGAACTTCGTCGTGCAGCAACAATGTCAGTATGTAAGATCAATATCGACTCTGATATCCGTCTTGCTATGACAGGAAATATCCGTAAGTACTTTGCAGAGCACCCAGATCACTTTGATCCTCGTCAGTATCTGAAACCAGCTCGTCAGGCTGTTAAGGATATGGTTGCTCACAAGATTACTAACGTTCTTGGAAGTAACGGAAAAGCTTAATTGTTAGTAGATTCACAAAAGGTTTTTATTTTATACTTGCCTTTTTAAATCGATTGCGTTATACTAACGGGCATAAAGAAGGACAAAGGCGTTCCCACTCTATAAGGGGTGGAGACGCCTTTTTTGTTCTTTTATACATACTGTGATTTTTACAGTTATCATTACACAAGTCTTATGCTATAATGAGAGACAAAATTGAATCAATATTCAGAAAAGGAGCAGCATATAATGAGCGAAGCGATTAATGTATCAGCAATTTTTGGCGAAGACGTATTCAACGATGCAGTTATGCAGGAACGCCTCCCGAAGAAAGTTTACAAAGATCTTAAGAAAACCATCGAAGAAGGCAAGGATCTGGATCTGGCAACAGCAGATGTTATTGCACATGAGATGAAAGAATGGGCCATCGAGAAGGGAGCAACTCACTATACTCACTGGTTCCAGCCTTTGACAGGAGTTACAGCAGAAAAACATGACTCTTTCATTTCTTCACCATTGCCAAATGGTAAGGTGCTTATGAGTTTCTCGGGTAAGGAACTTATTAAAGGTGAGCCGGATGCTTCATCTTTCCCGTCCGGAGGACTTCGTGCAACATTTGAAGCCAGAGGATATACAGCTTGGGATTGTACTTCACCGGCATTTGTAAGACATGATGCAGCAGGAGCTACCCTTTGCATTCCTACAGCATTTTGTTCCTACACAGGAGAAGCATTGGATCAGAAGACTCCGCTTCTTCGCTCAATGGAAGCAATCAACAAAGAGTCTCTTAGACTGCTCAAGCTTTTTGGAAATACAACAGCTAAGAAGGTAACTCCTTCTGTAGGACCGGAACAGGAATATTTCTTGGTAGATGCTGAGAAGTTCATGCAGAGAAAGGATTTAATCTACACAGGACGTACTCTTTTCGGAGCTATGCCACCGAAGGGACAGGAATTAGATGATCATTACTTTGGAACTATCCGCCAGAGAATTGCAGCCTTCATGAAGGATGTAAATGAGGAACTTTGGAAGGTTGGCGTTACAGCTAAGACCCAGCACAACGAGGTTGCTCCAGCGCAGCACGAACTTGCTCCTATTTATGCTGAGGCTAATGTGGCTGTAGACCACAACCACTTGGTAATGCAGACCTTAAAGAGAGTTGCATGCCAGCATGGAATGAAGTGCTTGCTTCACGAGAAACCATTTGCAGGAGTAAATGGATCTGGTAAGCACAACAACTGGTCCATTACTACAGATGATGGAATGAACCTCTTAGATCCAGGTAAGAAGCCACACGAGAATACACAGTTCCTTTTGGTACTGGCTTGTATCTTGAAGGCAGTTGACACTCATGCAGATCTTCTTCGTGAGTCAGCAGCTGATCCGGGAAATGATCACAGACTTGGAGCAAATGAGGCACCACCGGCTATCATCTCTATCTTCCTTGGAGAGCAGTTAGAGGATGTTATGCTTCAGCTTATTAATACAGGATCTGCAACCCACAGCTTAAAGGGTGGAAAGCTGGAGACTGGTGTAAGTACATTGCCGGATGTAAATAAGGATGCAACAGATCGTAACAGAACATCTCCATTTGCCTTTACAGGAAATAAGTTCGAGTTCCGTATGGTAGGATCTAGAGATTCTATTGCAGGACCGAACGTTGTACTGAATACCATCGTAGCAGAAGCTTTTGCAGAGGCTTGTGACGCTCTTGAGGGAGCAGAGGACTTTGACGCTGCTGCTCAGGAATATATTAAGAAGACCTTCACAGAGCATCAGAGAATCGTATTTAACGGAAATGGATATTCTGACGAGTGGGTTGCTGAGGCTGAGAAACGCGGACTTCCAAACATCAAGTCTATGGTTGAGGCAATTCCTTCTCTTGTTAAAGAAGAGAATATTGCTATGTTTGAGAAATTTGGCGTATTCACTAAGGCTGAGCTTGAGTCTCGTGCAGAGATTAAGTTTGAAAGCTATGCAAAGGCAATCAACATTGAAGCTCGCACCATGATCGATATGGCAAGCAAGCAGATTGTTCCTGCTATTATGAAGAGCACAAAGACATTGGCAGACACCGTACTTTCTGTAAAGGAAGCTGGAGTAGAGCCGGTAGTTCAGAGTGACATCTTGAAGGAGGTATCTGATCTTCTTGTTGAGACAAAGAAGGCTTTGGAAGCTTTGAAGGAGATCACAGACAAGGCTGCAGCTATGGATGAAGGCGAGGAGCAGGCAAGATTCTATCATTTCGAGGTAGTTCCGGCAATGGATGCCCTTCGTGCACCGGTAGATAAATTGGAAATGATCATCGACAAGAAAGATTGGCCAATGCCATCTTACGGAGATTTGATTTTCGAGGTTTAATAAAAGAATACCGCTTTTTGAAATTTAATCTTTTAGATATGATTTAACACAAAAATATTAAGGGCCTTGGACTTGGAATGGACACGTATGTGTGATATTCTAGGTCTGAGGTTCTTTTTTACTATAATAATAAAGAATCCTAGCTATATTGGTGAGAGGTGTTTGGCCAGTTTCTGATGCCAAAGACAAGGGTATAGATAAGGAGAAGCTAAATGAACAAGATAGAATTTCTGGAAAAATTGGGGAAAGCCCTGGGAAATGATCTCAGTGCTCCGATAGTACAGGGACATGTAAGGTATTACAGTCAGTATATCTCTGATGAAGTGGCGAAAGGAAGAAGCGAGAAAGAAGTCCTAGAGGAGTTAGGAGATCCCTGGGCTATCGCCCGGAATATTATTGATGTAGAGGGAAATAAAAGCACAGGTTCCCGGATGAGTGGCTATGAAGCTGGAAGCTCTGGTGCTTACAGATCTGAAGATTCTTATGGTTCAGGATATGGTTCGGGATATGATTCTATGGGAAATGCTTCAAACGCTAATAAGCCTCTAAGTAAATGGAGTCTGATTTTATTTGTTGGGGGAATTATTGCTGTTTTGGTTCTCATTATTGCCATTATCGGAGGAATCATCAGTGTTTTAGCGCCCATTATTATTCCTATATTGATCATTATCTTGCTGATTCAGCTGATCACCAGACAGTGGTAGAAGCGGTTGAAAAGTAGATTTCTAGGACGAGGAGTTTAGAGAAAAATAATAAAAGACCGATGGGGGAGCCATCGGTCTTTTGAGGGGAGTATAAATAATTAA
>CAVAKZ010000007.1:0-63672 GCA_963589425.1 Parabacteroides distasonis
CCTTATAGCATTTTAACTCGCGAAAAAAATCTTCCCGCGAGTCAAAATCTTAACTATTCAAAAATCCTCTATAATTACGTACCAGCATCTGTGATTCAATCTGTTTCAAGGTCTCTAATACAACACTGACAATAATGATCAATGAGGTTCCACCAAAGGAAACACTGGCTCCAAGCCAACCATTAAAGAGAATAGGAACAATCTGAATCAAAATTAGACCGCAAGCACCAATAAAGATAATGTAATTTAAAATCTTTGTCAGATACTCTGTTGTAGGTCTACCAGGTCTGATACCAGGGATAAATCCTCCGCTCTTCTTCATATTATTTGCAATCTCTAATGGATTGAAAGTAATTGAAGTATAGAAATATGCGAAGAATACTGTCAAGATGATGTAAACCACCAATCCCCATGAATATTTAATATTATCAGGATCACACCAGTTACTCTGGCTCAATCCTTTTAAAATCTCGCTGCCAATTCCTGTACCATTACCTTTGCCCATAAAGGAAGCAATGATTACCGGGAACTGCATTAATGAAGAAGCGAAGATAATCGGGATAACTCCGGCAGTATTAACCTTTAGAGGAATGCTGCTTGACTGTCCGCCATAACTTCTTCTTCCAACCACCTTCTGTGAATATTGTACTGCAATTCTTCTCTCACCATCCTGGAGGATAATTACAAATACTACTAAGGCAACGATGATCGCCAAAATAATAAGGGCTGCTAATCCTGCCGAAGCAAGAGATTTTCCTTGCATAAACTGCTGATATAAAGAATATAAATCACTTGGAATTCGTGAAATAATATTAATTACCAATACCACAGAGATACCATTTCCTACACCATTCTCAGTGATTCTCTCACCGATCCACATAAGAAATGCAGAACCGGCTGTAAGTGTAAGAATAACAATTGCACAATTAACAAAGTTATAATCTGTTAACAGTCCCTGACGACCAAATCCGATAGCCATAGCTCCGGACTCAAACAGAGCAAGTCCAACCGTCAGGTATCTGGTAATTGCAACGATCTTCTTTCTTCCGTCCTCACCATCTTTTTGCATCTCTTCCAACTGCGGTATAGCAATAGTAAGAAGCTGCACGATAATAGATGATGTGATGTATGGTGTAATACTTAGAGCAAATACAGACATCTGTTCAAAAGATCCACCGGTGAAAGCGTTAAATAAATTAAACGCTTCCCCAGTATTCTGTGCAAAGAAATTCTGAATATACTCACTATTTACTCCCGGTGTAGGAAGCTGCGATCCTACACGAATAACGATCAGCATAAAAAATGTGTATAAGATTTTCTTTCTGATATCTTTTGTCTGAAATGCTCGACGGAGCGTTTCTAACATTAGATCACCTCTGCTTTTCCACCTAAAGCCTCAATCTTGGCTACAGCACTTGCACTAAATGCATTTGCCTGAACAGTAAGTTTCTTTGTCAATTCTCCGTTTCCAAGAATCTTAACTCCATCCTTAGGATTCTTTACGATTCCCTGCTGGATCAAAGTCTCTACTGAAACTACTGCATCATTATCGAACACTTCAAGAGCACTTACGTTAATACCAACGATAGTCTTAGTATTTCTGTTTGTAAATCCTCTCTTAGGAATTCTTCTATATAATGGCATCTGTCCACCTTCGAAACCTGGTCTTGTTGCTCCAGAACGAGCTTTCTGACCCTTGTGTCCCTTACCAGCGGTCTTACCATTTCCAGAACCGTGTCCACGACCTCTTCTGAAATTATCGCTCTGTTTTGCTCCATCAGCAGGTCTTAAGTTTGATAAATCCATTGTGACACCTCCTTATATGATATTATGCTTCTTCAACTTTCAACATGTACTCAACCTGTTTGATCATTCCTCTGGTTGCTGCATTGTCCGGAAGTACAACTGTTTTGTTTACTTTCTTTAATCCTAAAGCTTCAACAGTTCTCTTATGCTTCGGTACAGCGCCAATTGGTGATTTTACTAATGTTACTTTTAAATCTGCCATTCTTCTCTACCTCCTTAGCCTAAGATTTCTTCTACAGACTTACCACGAAGCTTAGCTACCTGCTCCGGAGTCTTGATCTGACGTAATCCCTCGATTGTTGCAAGTACTACGTTCTGCTTGTTGTTTGAACCAAGAGATTTTGTACGAATGTTCTTGATTCCTGCCATCTCGATAACGGCACGAGCCGGACCACCGGCGATAACTCCGGTACCTTCCGGTGCCTTCTTCAGCAAAACTGAAGCTCCACCGAATTTACCGATGAAATCATGTGTAATACTTTCGTTCTCATCTAAAGCTACCTTGATAAGATTCTTAGCAGCATCTTCTTTTCCTTTACGGATTGCTTCCGGAATCTCAGTAGCCTTTCCTAAACCTGCACCAACATGTCCCTGACCATCTCCAACAACTACTAAAGCTGTGAATCTCATATTACGGCCACCTTTAACAACTTTGGTTACACGCTTAATTGATACTACTTTTTCTTCTAATTCTAACTGACTAGCATCAATACGTTCCTGTCTCATGTGTGCTCCTCCTTCTAGAAATTCAACCCAGCTTCTCTAGCTGCGTCTGCTAATGCCTGAACTTTTCCCTGGTAAATAAATCCGCCTCTATCAAATACGACTTCTTTAATACCTTTCTCAATTGCCTTCTCAGCAATAACTTTTCCTAAGTATGCTGCTGCATCAACGTTGTTAGTCTTTTCAAGCTCAGCCTTAACATCTTTCTGAAGGGTTGATGCTGAAACCAAGGTATTTCCAACTGTATCGTCAATAATTTGAGCATACATATGATTATTACTTCTGAACACAGCCAAACGTGGACACTCAGGTGTTCCACTTAAACGGTTGCGTAATCTTCTGTGCTTTTTAACGCGAACTTCGCTTCTACTTTTCTTGCTAACCATCTTCACACTCTCCTTACTTATTTCTTACCAGTCTTACCAACTTTACGTCTAATAACTTCATCAGCATACTTGATACCCTTGCCCTTATATGGCTCCGGTCTTCTCTTGTCTCTGATCTCAGCTGCGTACTGGCCAACTTTTTCTTTGTCAATACCCTTAACGATGATCTTGTTCTGGCCTTCAACTACTGTCTCAACGCCTTCAGGATCAATCATCTCTACTGGGTGAGAGTATCCAAGATTTAATGTTAATTTATTTCCGGATTTAGCAGCTCTGTAACCAACACCGTTAACTTCCAGAACTTTCTCATATCCTTCTGTAACACCGATTACCATGTTGTTGATCAATGTTCTTGTAAGACCGTGTAAAGATTTCATCTTCTTTAAATCATTAGGTCTTGTAACAACAACCTCAGCGTCTTCTACTTTAATTTCCATTTCTGTTGGGAGTTCTCTCTCAAGAGTTCCCTTAGGACCTTTTACAGTCACTTTGTTTTTTTCTGCAACTTCTACAGTAACGCCTGCAGGAATTGCTACTGGATGTCTTCCGATACGTGACATATCCATTTCCTCCTAAAACTTAAATTCTCGGAATGAGTCTCAAACGCTCATTCTGTTTTCAGTTGCATTCAGTGTTCAGTGCCTACCAAATATAGCAAAGAACTTCTCCACCAACGCCAAGCTTTCTAGCTTCTTTGTCAGTGATTACTCCCTTGTTTGTAGAGAGAATAGCTGTTCCAAGTCCACCTAAAACGCTTGGTACTTCGTTGCTTGCTGCATATACACGAAGACCCGGCTTAGAGATTCTCTTAAGACCTGTAATAACCTTCTCGTTTTTGTCTGCACCATACTTTAATGTGATGTGAAGAGTCTTGAATACTCCGTCCTCTTCAAGATCATACTTCTCAATATATCCTTCATCTAACAAAATGTTAGCAATTGCAAGTTTCATCTTTGATGATGGTACATCTACTGTATCATGTTTAGCAGTATTTGCATTACGGATTCTTGTAAGCATATCTGCAATTGGATCACTCATTGTCATGAATTGTTTCCTCCTCTTTTGATGAGATTCTATTTATCTTTTGGCATTTTCAGTGCCTACCAGCTTGCCTTCTTTACTCCTGGAATCTGTCCCTTGTATGCCAGTTCACGGAAGCAAACACGGCAGATACCATATTTTCTCAAATATGAATGAGGACGACCACAAATTCTGCAACGGCTGTACTCTTGAGTAGAGAACTTAGCTTTACGCTGCTGTTTTACTTTCATTGATGTCTTAGCCATAATTTACCTCCTACTTAGCAAATGGCATGTTGAACTGTGTAAGCAGCTCACGTGCCTCTTCATCTGTCTTAGCAGTTGTTACAAAGATAATGTCCATACCTCTTACCTTATCGATCTTATCATACTCGATCTCAGGGAAGATGATCTGCTCTTTAATTCCAAGAGCATAGTTTCCTCTTCCGTCGAAGGCATTAGGGTTAACACCTCTAAAGTCACGTACACGAGGTAAAGCGAGGTTGATCAGACGATCAGCGAACTCATACATCTTCTCTCCTCTTAATGTAACCTTACATCCGATTGCCATTCCTTCTCTTAACTTGAAGTTAGCAACAGACTTCTTTGCTCTACAAACTACGGCTTTCTGTCCAGTAATCTTTTCCATATCGGCGATTGCAGCGTCTAACAACTTAGCGTTATCCTTTGCTTCACCAACACCCATGTTGACAACGATCTTGTCAAGCTTAGGTACTTCCATAATATTTTTATAACCAAACTTTTCGATCATTGCCTTAACGATCTCGTTCTGGTATTGTTCTTTCAGTCTACTCAAAGCTTTGGACCTCCTTCCTCAAATTAATCAATCACTTCGCCAGTCTTCTTAGCGAAACGTACTTTCTTGTCTCCTTCTACCTTGATGCCCACTCTGGTAGCCTGTCCTTTGTGTACATACATTACGTTAGAGACATCGATTGGTCCTTCCTGATGAATGATGCCACCATTCTGATTAGCCATACTTGGTTTTGTATGCTTAGTCATCATGTTTACACCCTCAACGATAACCTTACCCTCTTTTGGGTTAACGGCAATAACCTTGCCCTCTTTGTCTTTATCTTTACCGGCGATAACCTTAACAGTATCACCCTTTTTAATCTTTAACATTGACATCTCAAATACCTCCTACAGCACTTCCGGAGCCAGAGAAACAATTCTCATGAACTGCTTATCACGAAGCTCTCTTGCTACTGGTCCAAAGATACGGGTTCCTCTTGGTGTCTTATCGTCTTTTATAATAACAGCAGCATTTTCATCGAAACGGATGTATGAACCATCTTTACGACGAGTACTGTTTACAGTACGAACAACTACAGCCTTTACAACGTCACCTTTTTTAACAACGCCGCCTGGTGTTGCATCTTTAACAGTCGCAACGATCACATCACCGATTGCTGCATATCTTCTGGTTGATCCACCAAGAACACGGATACACAGTAACTCTTTCGCACCTGTATTGTCTGCTACTTTCAGTCTACTTTCTTGCTGTATCATGCAGGTTTCCCTCCTTATACTATTTTGCTTTCTCCATAATCTCAACAAGTCTCCATCTCTTATCCTTAGATAAAGGTCTTGTCTCCATAACTTTTACTTTATCACCAATGTTGCACTCATTTGCTTCATCATGTGCTTTTAACTTGTATGTTTTCTTTACGATCTTGTTGTAAAGAGGATGCTTTACATGATTCTCTACTGCAACAACTATGGTCTTGTCCATTTTATTGCTGATAACCTTACCAACACGTGTTTTTCTAAGATTTCTTTCCACAGTCCGTAACTCCTTTCTTCGGATTCCTACTGAGCTGCCTTTTCAGTGATTACTGTCTGAATTCTGGCAATATTTCTTCTTACTTCTTTAATTCTGCTTGTGTTATCTAACTGATTTGTTGCGTTTTGGAATCTCAAATTGAAGAGTTCCTTTTTAGCAGCTACTAATTCTTCGTTCAGCTCTGCAGCTGATTTTGTCTTTAAATCTTCTACAAATGCATTAATTTTCACTGTTATCACCGCCTTCTAAGTCTGCACGAGATACGATCTTACATTTACATGGTAACTTATGCATAGCCAAACGTAACGCCTCTCTTGCAACTTCCTCCGGAACTCCTGCAAGCTCGAACATAACGCGTCCCGGCTTAACAACTGCTACCCAGTACTCTAAGTTACCTTTACCTTTACCCATTCGAACTTCCAACGGCTTGTGGGTTACAGGCTTATTTGGGAAAATCTTAATCCAAACTTTACCACCACGCTTGATATAACGTGTCATAGCAATACGGGCAGCCTCGATCTGATTGGAACGAATCCAGCATGGCTCTGTAGCAACAATACCATACTCACCATATGTAATCTTATTTCCGCGAAGTGCTTTTCCCTTCATAGTACCGCGGAACTGTTTACGATGTTTAACTCTTTTTGGCATTAACATGACTTATTTATCTCCTTCCTTAGTTGTCTTTCCCGGAAGAACTTCGCCTTTGTAAATCCATACTTTAACACCAACTTTACCATAAGTTGTGTCTGCCTCAGCGAATCCGTAATCAATATCTGCTCTCAATGTCTGAAGAGGAATTGTTCCCTCACTGTAGAACTCTGTACGAGCCATATCAGCTCCACCAAGTCTTCCTGATACAGAAGTCTTGATTCCAAGTGCTCCGGACTTCATTGTTCTGGACATGCAAGATTTCATAGCACGTCTGAATGAAATACGGTTCTCAAGCTGAGCTGCAATATTCTCTGCTACTAACTGAGCATCCTTATCCGGTCTCTTTACTTCTTTGATATCAACGATTAACTTCTTGTCAGTAAACTGCTTTAACTCGCCTTTTACCTTCTCGATCTCTGCTCCACCTTTACCGATAACAACACCAGGTTTAGCTGTGTAAATAGTAATCTTAACTCTATCAGATGCTCTCTCGATCTCCATTCTGGAAACGCCAGCACTGTATAATCTCTTCTTGAGATATGTTCTGATTTCATGATCTTCTACTAAGCAATCTGCGAAATCCTTCTCTGCATACCATTTGGAATCCCAGTCTTTGATAACGCCGACTCTTAAGCCATGAGGATTAACTTTCTGTCCCATGATTGTCCTCCTTATCTTTCGTCAAGCACTAAAGTGATGTGGCTCATTCTCTTCTCGATTCTGTAAGCTCTACCCTGTGCTCTTGGTCTGATTCTCTTCATTGTTGGTCCCTTATTTGCATAAGCCTCTGCAATATAAAGGTTCTCGGCGCTCATACCGTTGTTATTCTCAGCATTTGCGATTGCTGATTCTAATAATTTCTTTATAATACTTGAAGCATATCTTGGATTATAAGCCAAAATTCCAAGTGCTGTTGTTACATCTTTACCTCTGATAGCGTCCAATACATAGCATGCTTTCTGAACAGAAACTCTAGCATAAGATAACTTAGCTGAAGGTCTTGTATCTTTGTTCGCGTTTCTCTCTCTCTTGATTTGGGATCTATGTCCTTTAGCCATGGATGAACCCTCCTTTCACAGTATATTTATCTAACTCTTGATTTCTTCTCGTCTTTTCCGTGTCCTCTATATGTTCTGGTAGCTACGAACTCACCAAGTTTGTGTCCTACCATATCATCTGTTACATATACAGGTACATGTCTTCTTCCGTCATGAACTGCAATTGTATGTCCGATCATGCTTGGGAAGATTGTTGAACGGCGAGACCATGTCTTGATCACAGACTTGTCTCCTGCTTCGTTCATTGCGTCTACCTTCTTAAGCAGGCTTGCGTCTGCAAATGGTCCTTTTTTAACTGAACGTGCCATAGGTTCTAACCTCCTCGAATTAATTATTTAATCGCTTTACCATCTCTTCTTCTTACAATCATCTTGTTAGAAGACTTGTTCTTCTTACGAGTCTTAAGACCCAGTGCTGGTTTACCCCAAGGTGTTGACGGACCCGGACGACCGATTCCTGTCTTACCTTCACCACCACCGTGCGGATGGTCATTCGGGTTCATAACAGAACCACGAACTGTAGGTCTGATTCCCATGTGACGTTTACGTCCTGCTTTACCAATGTTGATCAGGTTGTGATCACCATTTCCAACAACTCCGATAGAAGCTCTGCACTCGATCGGAACCATTCTCATTTCTCCTGAAGGAAGACGAAGTGTTGCATACTTTCCTTCTTTAGCCATTAACTGAGCACTGTTACCAGCGGAACGAACCATCTGTCCGCCCTTTCCTGGGTGGAGCTCAATGTTGTGTACCTGAGTACCAACTGGAATCTGTGAAAGCGGCAAACAGTTACCAACTCTAACCTCGGCATCCGGTCCATTCATAACCTTCATTCCGTCTGTCAATCCCTGTGGTGCAAGGATGTAAGCCTTCTGTCCATCTTCATAGCAGATAAGAGCGATATTTGCTGTTCTGTTTGGATCGTACTCGATGCCGATTACTGTAGCAGCAATTCCGTCTTTTCTTCTCTTAAAATCTACGATTCTATATTTCTTCTTAGCTCCGCCTCCGCGGTGTCTAACTGTAATTTTACCTTGATTATTACGTCCTGCCTGTCTGCTCTTTGGAGCTAACAAAGACTTCTCTGGAGTTGTCTTAGTGATCTCTGCAAAATCAGAGCCAGTCATCTGTCTTCTGGAAGGCGTATATGGGTTGTATGTCTTAATTCCCATGGAATTTCTCCTTTCAAATGTTTATTATCACGGTTTCAATCCGTATGCATTGAGCACTTAGCGAGGTCTTTCACGAGCTTAGTGTGAAAGCACACCTCAGTACTTAGCGAGGTTCTCTCGAGCTTAGGACTGATGGTGTTTCCTCGGTGCACTTAGCGAGGTATTTCACGAGCTTAGTGCGAAAACACACCTCAGTGCTCCTCCAAATCTTAGAGACCCTGGAAGATCTCGATATCCTTGCTATCTTCTGTCAACTGTACGATAGCTTTCTTAGTCTTAGCTGTTGTACCAAACTTGTATGTTCCGCGAACTCTCTTCTTCTTTCCGTCGCAGTTCATTGTGTTAACGCTTGCTACCTTTGTTCCTTCGAACATCTTCTCAACAGCTTCCTTTACCTGAGATTTTGTTGCTTCAGGATGTACAAGAAATGTATACTTCTTATCTCCCATAAGCTCCATAGTCTTCTCAGTAACAACTGGTTTAAGGATTACATCATAATATTGAACGTTAGCCATTATGCGTACACCTCCTCAATACTTGCAACAGCTGCCTTTGTTGCGATTACTGTGTTGTACTTCAGAACATCAAATACATTGATGGTGTTAGTCTTTGCAGTCTTTACATCAGCAATGTTCTTAGCTGAAAGCTCTGCATTCCTGTTGTCATCTTCTAATACAACCAATGCTTTATCTACATTTAAGTTCTTAAGAATATTTGCAAAATTCTTAGTCTTAATTTCATCAAAGTTGATCTCATCGATTACGATGAACTTCTTCTCTTCAACCTTTGCTGTAAGAACAGATTTAAGAGCTGCTCTTTTCTCTTTCTTATTCATCTTGAATGAATAATCTCTCGGTACCGGTGCGAATACAACTCCGCCGCCTGTCCACTGTGGAGCTCTTGTAGAACCCTGTCTTGCATGACCTGTTCCCTTCTGTCTCCATGGTTTTCTTCCTCCGCCAGATACTTCGGAACGAGTCTTTGCTTTCTGTGTTCCCTGACGTTTATTTGCAAGCTGGTTAACAACTGCCATGTGTACTAAGTGCTCGTTTACCTCAACACCAAATACCGCATCGCTTAAATCGATTGTTCCAACTTCATTACCTTCGATATTATAAACGGATACGTTTGCCATCTTAAGTGTCCTCCTTCCTTCGTCAAAGCCTAATTAGATTTAACTGCTGCTTTAATAGTAACTAAAGACTTCTTAGGTCCCGGTACAGATCCCTTAACCAGAAGAAGATTGTTCTCTGCATCTACGCGAACAACTTCAAGATTCTGAATTGTGATCTTCTTGCTTCCCATGTGTCCAGGCATCTTCTTTCCTTTGAATACCTTACTTGGATCAGAAGCAGCACCGTTAGATCCCTGATGACGATGGAACTTAGAACCGTGTGTCATAGGTCCTCTATGCTGATTATGTCTCTTAATAGCACCCTGGAATCCTTTACCCTTTGAGATTGCTGTAGCATCGATCTTCTCGCCTGCTTCGAATACATCAACCTTAATCTCCTGACCTAGTGTGTACTCGCTTGCATTCTCAAGCTTGAACTCTCTTACAAATCTCTTTCCTGTTACACCAGCCTTAGCAAAATGTCCCTGCTCTGCCTTTGTAACACCGTGACGATGAGCGATCTCTTTCTGTCCGCTCTTGTCCTTGTTGATGATCTTGTCCTTTTTGTCAACGAATCCAACCTGAACAGCTTCGTAACCATCATTCTCTACAGTCTTAACCTGTGTTACATAACATGGTCCAGCCTGAAGAACAGTTACAGGTGTCAGTGTTCCATCTTCGTTGAAGATCTGAGTCATTCCGACTTTTGTAGCCAAGATAGCTTTCTTCATTATGTTTACCTCCTGTGATTTACAGCGGAACGCCTAGGCGTTCATCCTAAATGTAGGAATACTGCATTTACTTAATATTGCGCTCCGTAGAGCTTGAATAGTCAGCAACTTATGATTGCTTACTTATTCTTCATCTTAATGTCGATATATACACCAGCTGGCATCTCTAATCTTGTGAGTGCATCTACTGTCTTCTGGGTTGGTGTGATGATATCGATGAGTCTCTTATGAGTTCTCTGTTCAAACTGTTCTCTGGAATCTTTATACTTGTGAACAGCTCTTAAGATTGTAACAACTTCCTTCTTAGTCGGAAGAGGTACAGGTCCGCTCACCTGTGATCCAGTTTTCTTTACAGTTTCTACAATTTTCTTCGCGGATGCATCCACCAACTGGTGATCATACGCTTTCAGTGTGATTCTCATTACTTGACTTGCCATAAAAAATAGCCGCCTCCTTTTCGTACTTTTTCATTTCAGTACGACAAGTGGTGACTGTACACTCTCCCGTGTGTGTCCACATCGACTCACACGTTGTTGCCACATCTCAGTGGCCGTTATAGTAGTTTCGTACAGTGACTTGTCGCCAGTTTCCTAACTTGACATTCGCTCCACGGAAAACCTGCCAAACAAGGCAGCAACCTCACGCTTCTACGCTATCAATGTCACAGCTTTTTCAGTATATAAGATTTATTTTATTTTTGCAAGGCTTTTTCTTGATTTATTGTACTTTTTTCAGTACACATTTTCTTGGAATTTTTCTTCATTTTTTTGTTGACACTAGTTTTTTTTGGTGCTATATTAGTGGCAACTTAATAAAGCAACGAACCAATGGCGGTTTCCTTTTACGGGGAGACCGCCATTTTTCTTTTCTTTGTTAAGTTACAATCGGTTGTGATTGCAGTTAAACCGTTGTCGATTGCTTCCCCCAAAAGCAATCTTACAACAGCAAACTCCATTTTATATACTCTACCTCTTACGAAGGAGGAGCATTCCCCAGCTTTGTATATAATCATGAACTGCGATGCAACTAAAAACCTCTCAATGACATACCAAAAGAAAGGACACGATATATAATTGTTTATATCGTGTTTTTTCTTTTTATAGGGTATTATATATAGAAGGAACTAAACTATCTAATCTCGGAGGAACTGCTTATGAAGTCTGATTTCAAAAACTACCTGTACATTTTTATTGCCGGATGCCTTTGGGGTACTGTAAGCATTTTTGTAAAGAACATGGATGCCGCCGGCTCTTCTACAGGATATACCAGTTTTCTGCGGGTTTTCTTTGGCTTTGTAATCCTGGCACTTATTACCTTAATAAAGGAAGGTCCCAAGGCTTTTCGCATCAACAAACAAACCTTGATCTCATGCATACTCTTAGGAATCTTCACCCAGGGATTCTTCAACATTTCCTACAACACAGCCATTGGCTATATCGGTGCTTCTCTAGGAGCCGTGCTTTTATACACAGCCCCTTTATTTACCTCAGTGATGTCTTTCTTCCTATTTAAAGAAAAGATTACACAGACAAAAGCCCTGGCCCTTCTAATAAATATTATCGGCTGTGCCTTTACTGTTACCGGCGGACATTTTAACGCCATTACTTTTAGCGTAATCGGCGTATGCTGGGGCGTTGCAGCCGGATTTTTCTATTCCCTGGGAGCCATCTTGGGAAAATACACTTCCGGTCAGGCCTCCTCCCTTGTGGTAACAACCTACAACTTTTTATTTGCCAGCATTTTTTTAGGCATTTTGCTAAGACCCTGGGCTTCTGCACAAAAACCTCTAGATAGCAAATTACTCCTTATGGGTATTGCCTATGCCATTATTCCAACAGCTCTGGCCTATGCTATTTATTTCACAGGAGTCCAGAGGGTAAAAGAAACCAGTAAAATTCCAATCGCCGCCTCTATTGAGACTGTCTCCGCAACCATTGTTGGAATCTTAGTTTTCCACGAGGCCATTGGTTTTGGAAATCTTGTTGGAATCGCTTTGGTTCTCGCTTCTATTATTATTATGAATTTAAAGTTTCGTAAGGCTTCCAGCTAGTTTTTATAAGGCTAATAAGTTGACTAATGCCAAAGGATCCACGGAGACAATAACTCCATGGATCCTTTGTATCTTCTATATGCTCTATATACTTACCCCTTCCGGTCCTTGGCCCGCATTTTCAATTTCAACAGGGCAGCTACTTTTTTACAATCCAATTCATCCACTGCATTTTCTCCCACAACATTGGTTTCCAGACCTTCTGCATTCTTATTAATATCCCTGATGCCATCCATGTATTCATTGGTTACCACAAACTGTCCGACAGTTCCGCTAAAACACAGGCCTGTGACACAGATATTTCTCTTCCCCAATTGTTCGCAGGTATTAGCATAATCCACATTGCTATTGCCCCAACCGTCGGAAGATATAATAACCCCATCCGCTCGCATAGCCTCGGCCCAAACTGCCGCCCTGGTTCCAACAAGGATCTTATCCTTCTGATCATCCGGTGTCCCTACCAGCATAACTCCCAATAAGTCAAAATCTTCATCAGAAGATACCACATCCAAAAGAGGATCTCTAAAATGATGCAAGGACGTTTCTTTTGTTGATGGTCCAATTCCCATATACATCTTCCTCCTTTACTGCATTGACCGGATAATTCCGTCCCGATATTCATTTGGCGTAACTAAAATCGGCATATTGCCCATATCAATGATAGACTTTCCTCCTTCTACTCCTGAAGGTTCATTGGAAAACAAATGGGTATCGTACATGGCCCCCTGTCCGGCAACTTGTTTAATAATCAGTACTTTCTTTTTCCCAGGCCTTACCACATCGTGATATTCATGGCGCTCCGAACATTCATTTCCATGAAATTTCTTTAATTGATTTCTAAATTCCTGTACAAACTGGTCGCACAAGCTATGAGCCGCAGTAGGGCCTTCTCGCTTTTGCCCCATTCCTTCTTTTAAGACCACATCAAAAGAGATAATATAATCATTCTCCCCGGGGGTTCCTGCTTTTCCCGAAAGCATTTGGTCTTTCAAAATTCCTTCCGAGGACCCAAACTCATGGCATTGTTTTCCCTTTGTATCTACTCCCGTCAGCAAAACATAAACCCCTGTCAGAGTATGGGTAATTCCCTCCCCCAGTACTCCCAATACTTTTACAGAAATAGGAATAATATCCATAATGGTATTGGTCCAAACATCTCTTTCATTTGGCTTAATAATTTTCACATCTACAGACTCTATACAGTCTTCCCCTTGGGCCAAGCTTTGGTAGGATTCTTTTCCTATCGTCATGCATCCATCTGCAGTCACACGATTCTCATGACCCCACTCTACATGATTTACATGAAATGCTTTGATCACCAATTTTCTCAAATCTATTTCTTTCTCCACTTTCCCACCTCGTTTCTATATTTATAGTCCGCTTTCACTCTGCATTTTATGCATTTCCTTAAAAAGTTTCCTATATTATAGCAAAAGCCGGAAGGTCTTTAAAGACCTCCCGGCTAACTGGCTTTGTCATTCTCTGTTGACCTTATTAAACCTTTGCAACATACTCAAATGGCAATGGCACTACCTTACCTGGGGTTTGGATCTGTACCAGCTGCTCCAGTGTTGCCTTTACAATCTGTGTCTGCTGTTCAACATTATTAGGAGCACCGGCATTAGCACCCATAGGTACCAATGGAGCTACTCCACGAGGGGTACCGGTCTGACGAACAACCGGTGGAAGCGCTGCAATAATAATTGTAGGAATTCCAGCTGCTTCAATCGCTCTCTGCACCAATACTGCAGAGCGGTGACAAGTACCTCATCCAGCAGTGAGGATAACCGCGTCAACATCCTCACCTTTAAACATTTCTGCAATGGCCGGACCAGTTTCGTGTTTAAACTTCTCCTGGTTTCCACCACCACCCATGAAACCTGCATGTACAGGTGCACAAGCTCTAATAAATCCTTCTGCTGCTAATTCATGAATTCTATCAATTGGGAACATACAGTTAATATCTTTGTTTACATCACTGTTATCATATCCACCATGGGATACCATTAACTCACTTGACGGCACTGTGTTCTCGATTTTTCTCCAAGTAAAGTCTCCTGCAAGATTAAATCTTTCCTGAGTCTTTTTATGAACGCCGGCTGCTGTTGCAAGGGCAATGGACATATCCTTTAACTCTTTTGTTACCGGTGTCCATACTGACGGCGGAGTAATCGGAACGAAGATTTCTGACTGCATGCCTTTTGCTACTGTCAAACTCATAAGTCTTCCTCCTTTATTATTTCTGGTTCTTTTGACGCATCTCTTCCTGGCGTCTGTTATAGATTTCAAGATTACTTACATATTTTTCATTGGCATCCGGTCCAAGCTGCTCTACAAAACTCATGTTCCAAGCAACCTCCTGACCCACTTTTATAGGATAATCAGTGATCAGCATTCGCATAGGAATTTTCAGATAGCCAAGTCTGCCCTTCAAATCAATGGCAACTGCACCATCCATCACCTCTACGATGATCCCTTCCATTCTAATAAGCTTTTCGCCATATTTCATATCCATATATTTTCACCTTGATTCTAGTCGTATTTTTCTTTACGCTTCTGGCTCATTGGCAGGGACTGTTCATTCTTAACCAAATCAAGTTTCTTACCTGTCGCACTTTCGATCGCTTCAATATTAGAAACTTTTACATTTGGATTCCACTTCTTCTCTGCACCCTTTACTTCTTCTCCAGCCATAGCATTCTTTAACATCTGCACAGCACGAACAGCATCTTCTGGGCAAAGGGTGTTACATGCAAGAACCTCATTCTCGATACCTGACTCAGACTTGTTATTATCCACCATATGAGTCATGTATTTGTTACCTACTACCAGGGCTCCCTGCATTGCACAGAAAGAAAGTCCGACTACCGGGATTCCTCTCATACCGATCTGCTCATGGTGACTTGCAAAGTCGATATGGTTATTACCAAATCCCTCTGTTGTAACAAAGGCTCCATCAATGTCTAACATCTCGCACATCTGTCCAACACGTTTAGAAACATAGAACTTCTCTGCATTGATCTGAGGGCTTCCTACGAAGATAACTCCACAAAGGTCGATTTCCTCATCATGTAAGGCTTCAAGAACCAAAGGCTCTCTCCAGTAATGTCTGGACATCTCTTTAGAAGCTGGTCCGATACAGGTCAAAGCGTGGATACATCCATCAAGAACTTCCAATGGAGATACACAAATCGGAACATTACCAAGGTCTACATTAGGACGTGCACCAAGAACTCCTACCGGCTCTACCGGAAGAATCAGGTTATCATGCATAGCACCCTGCCCCATGATCTCTTTTACGATTACAACTTTCTTCTTGCCAGGTCTTCTGTACTGTTCAAATGTCTCTTCTCTTACAGATTCTGACAGATCAACTTCCTTTAAGGCCTCACGGATCTCCTGAGTGATCACATCTGTTGCCGAATGAGCAGCCAAAGGTCCAGGTCTCTCCATGTTGGTTCCTTCCTTGACTGTCACCTGAGTCTTGATAAAGATTTCTCCCTTTTCAGGTGCTCCCGGACGTCCCCACATAATGTTCTCATCCAGATAGCCTTCTGAAGAACCAAACTCACCAATCTGTACTCCATTTGCATCTGTACCAGTTACCATCATAACAACGCCATCCAGAACTCTTGTCGTACCGCTTCCTACCTCATCCTCGCCATCTTTTGTTGCAATTGGCTGCACATCCATGATAGTCTCTGAATAAGTATGATACTGCTCTGGTGTGATAATGTCGATTTTCAGATCATATACCAGTTTCTGTGAATCGATACATTCTTTTTCGATTCCCTCTCTGATGTAAAGAGTGGTTCCTTCAATCTTAGTCTCCGGTCCTCTCTTAACCTCTGTGATCTTAAAATACTTTCTGGTCAATGAACGAATCAGTTTAGGTTCCTGCGGGGCCGACTCAACACTTCCGCCTGTCACTGCTGCCTGCAGGGCTGCCGGTGAAGCTGCAGTCTGTCCTGACAATCCACCTAATGGAATTTCAAGATTAATATCCTTACCCTCTCCAATGTGGATTTTAAGGACTCCGCCTCTTGCCTGTACCTGTCCTTCAGATACTGGTCTTGCCGGTGTATCCTCCGCCTTTTCCTCTGCCTTTTCCTCAACCTCATCTTTCGTTTCCAGAAGGCTGGCTGCCTTTGCTCCTTCCACTACATCTGCTGTTAAGGGGCAGAGAGAATCACACGTCTTGGTAAGCTTTGCTCCAAGTACCTGCTCAATTGTCAATGCTCCTGTCAGATTCAGAAGGCCCGAATCTACCAAGTCATCAAAAATGGCCGGATCTTCCAAATTGGAAGCTTCAATGGTAATGCCTTCCTCTGCTCTGCAGCATAATACTGCCGGATCATGAGCATGAGCTTTTGCTGTTTCAGCTGTAATTGACATACTTTTCCCTCCTTGTCTTAGTTTTCTTGTGCGCGACCTCGCGCTATTTTGGCTATCATTACCGGCTTTTCATCAACCGGCAATGTTATCCACAAAAATAATTTACACCGGGATTTCTAAATGGATATCCTTTCCTTCTTTGATATCGATTTTAATTACTCCCCCTACAGTCTGTACTGTCATATTAGTTGCCTCAGGTGCCTTAACGACCACCTCTTCCGGCTCAGAAGCCTCCTCAGCTTCCTCTGTCACTTCTTTAATTCCGTCTACCACATCTGCAGTCAGCGGGCAAAGGGAATCACAGGTCTTTGTAAGCTTTGCTCCAAGAATCTGTTCGATAGTCAAGCATCCATCAAGATTTAATAATCCTGAATCTACTAATTCATCAAAAATTGCCGGATCCTCTAAGTTTGCCGGTTCAATGGTAATACCCGCCTCTGCTCTGCAGCATAAGACTGCTGGATCCTTTGCATGAGCTTTCGCTGTTTCAGCTGTAATTGACATATGTATTTCCTCCTTTTCAATCAATTGAATCAAAATTAAAGCAAAACAATAAATTTAAAAATCAATTTCCTGACTTACTTCCTTAGACACCTTCAATGTTCTGTAAAGAGGATGTCCAATAGTTCTCATTACATGATCTGTCTGATGGAATACCTTAAGTCCCATCTTAGGACCAGAAGCCATAACTGTATTTGAGCAGTCAGAACAATTACCGATCAAGATATATTCGCACTTATCTTTCTTAAACTGCATATTGTTCTTAACCTGTCCCGGGCAATTACCTGGTCTTAAGCACTTAAGAGGTGCACCTGGTTTATTTTCAATTGCCTGCTTACATCTACAGACAGATACAACCTTTGAGTTCATCTTTTCTGCGATCTCCCGCATACGATCTTCGCTTCCGCCACAAGCACAAACCAAGATACCCATGCATGCTCCATGAAGGTCTGGGAACTCAATAGTAACCAGCACAGAACCTGTTGTCTTAGTTGTAGGGGCATCTAAGCTGGTGGACTTTCCTGTAAAGGCCCCTCCCATAATGATTTCACCGTACTTGCCATTAATTCCGCCAGCCTTCTCGATCATCTCTCCAACGCTGACACCTACCGGCACATCAAAGAATACATGAGCTTCATTTCCACCATTCAACTGTCCGCGAACAGTCATATTCTTACTAATACATGGCTTTTTCTCATCTACTGCTTCAGCAATCTTGCAAACTGTCTCTACATTAATAACAACTGATCTGGCCGCTGATGGAAGCTGGGTAGTTGTAAGCAATACACCGAGGCACTCTCTTACTACTGCACGTTCTTCTCCCATAGGATAGATATCAGCCATCAAATGCATGGAAATATCAGGCTCATTCTCCAATGCCTTCTGCAGTACCTTGATAGCCTTGTGGTGTTTCTTCTTAATAGCAATGATAGATTTTCCGGCATGGGTAATCTCCATAGCATACTTGATACCGCGAATCAACTTGTCACTCTGCTCTTCAATCTGTCTTGTATTGTGCTCCAGTCCAGGTTCACACTCTGCTGCATTCACCAAAATATATCCACAGTCCAATTTAAAATCAGCCGGCAATTCCGGGTTAATAGATGGATCCAGTTCTCCCATAGGAGTCTCTTCCAAATTAATGTTGAGCTTTACTCCGGTAGGGAAGCCTGCACCTCCCATACCTACGATGCCTGCCGCCTTCACCAGATCTAACTTTGACGATTCCTCTGTAATTCCTTCTACAGATTCTGTAACCGGAATAAATTCATCCGGTTGCTCAGCTGCTGCCTCGATCACGATACGATCATCGGTAATCTCAACCACCTTACCGTACACACTTGCGAAAATATTGGCCCCCAAGCCTGTAGGTTCAGCGATCAAAGTTCCCTTTTTCACTTGATCGCCAACACTTACAAGGGGCTTGCATGGAGCACCAACATGCTGACGCAACAAAATTTGTACATTTCCCATGACACTTCTCTCCTTTTTTATTTTTAATATTTTCTTTATAACTATTGAGAGATCCATTTACAAAAAATGCTTCTACTATGAAACCTAACTTTTGCTCATGGACCTCTTATGCCTCTCACCATATAGGTGTTATCTATAATTTAAATCGTCAGCTTCCTGCAACAATCCATTTTTTTGGCGAGAGCATGTGGGAATCGAACCCACCCAGGACGCTCCTAACGCCCTACTCTGGTTTTGAAGACCAGGAGGCACACCAGTCACCCAACTACTCCCATACTCTGTTATAGACATAACACATACTTTTTGACATCAACATAACAATAGCACACTTTATTAAATAACACAAGCCTTACGGTCCCCTTTTACATTGTGAAAAATCGTTGACTTTTCACAGTTTTTTAGCCATAATTAATTAAACAAACTGAACGAAATACTAGAATCCGGTCTATTTGTTAATTAATTATCTTTATTTGAGAATTTTTTATTAAATTTTCAGTTTTTTCCTTAGAACATATATAGATATTGTCTATATAAAATTATATTTCCAGGAGGGATAAAGAATGAAACCAAAAGCAAATGTTGACACAAGCCGTTTCGAGTATCAGCTCCATGCAGTAGACGCTCATACCGTCGGCGAGTTCTGTCGTGTAATTATCGACGGATTCCCGGAACCCCAAGGAAACACAATGATCGAGAAGAAGAAATGGATGGAGTCCCACTACGATCATCTTCGTACTGCTCTCATGTTTGAGCCAAGAGGCCATCACGATATGTTCGGAGCATTTTTATGTGAGCCTGTAAATCCAGAAGCCGACTTCGGCGTTCTCTTCATGGATACCGGCGGATACCTGAACATGTGCGGTCACTGCACCATCGGTTCTGTAACCGTTGCCTTAGAAGCAGGATTAATAGAAGCCCACGAGGGCGAGAACCAAGTTGTTCTGGAAGCTCCTGCCGGACTCATCCGCACCACAGCCCTGGTAAAAGACGGCAAAGTAGAGCATGTCACTCTGACAAATGTTCCTGCTTTTGTCTACAAAGAGAACATCAGCGTTACCGTTGACGGCCAGGTGATTCCTCTCACCATCTCCTTCGGCGGAAGCTTTTTTGCCCTTGTAGATTCTACAAAATTAAATATTGGTGAAATTTGCCCGAAAAATGTGGTAAAATATCAAGAGTTAGGTATGAAGATTCTGGATGCAGTTAACAAAGAGCACCCTGTCAAGCACCCTCTTCTTGATATTGACACTGTTGATCTGGTTGAATTTTACGGACCAACTCCTAATCCAGACAAGGCTACTATGCGGAACGTAGTTATTTTCGGAGATGCCATGGCAGACCGGTCTCCTTGCGGAACAGGTACAAGTGCTAAGCTTGCAACCCTTCATCACTGGGGAGAGATCGAGGTCGGAGAAGAATTCATCTATGAAAGTTTCATTGGCACTCTATTTAAGGGTGTAATTAAAGAAACTACAAAGGTTGCCGACTTTGATGCTGTTATTCCACAGATTACAGGAAGCGCCTACCTAACAGGAACTGCAACTTATCTGATTGATCCTACCGATCCATTGAAATATGGTTTTGAAGTAGGATAGGTTTCAAAACGCACATAGAAAGGATGTATTCATATGCCCCGCAAGCGCTTAACTACCAAACAACGCATCGTGAAGGCCGCATGGAATCTTTTCTATAAAAAAGGTTATGACGGTACAACTGTAGAGGATATTATAACTGCATCGAAAACATCAAAGGGGACCTTTTATCATTATTTTAAGGGAAAGGAAGCCTTGCTTAATTCTTTATCTGATCTTTTCGATGAAAAATATGAAGAACTGACTGCCGAAATGAGTCAGGAGATGTCTGCCTATGACAAGCTTTTATATCTCAACCATGAACTTTTTTATATGATTGAGACCAGTGTAGACATCAACCTTCTTGCATCGCTGTATTCGGCACAACTTATAACAAAGGACCACAAATCCTTGTCCGACAGTGGACGTTTTTATTTTAAATTATTAAATGAAATCATTTCCCAGGGACTAAAATCCGGTGAATTTAAGACCACCAGCACCTCCCAAGAACTTATGAAAATTTATGCCATGTACGAGCGGGCCATCTTATACGACTGGGCGCTTTTAGAGGGTTCTTATTCTCTAACAAAGTACAGCGATCGTTTGCTGCCCCACGTACTTGATACTTTCGCAAGAGGTGTGTAACTTTCTTAAAATTTATTAGCAAACAAGCAAAAAGGTAGGTATTGACGACCTAGTCGTGATTACCTACCTTTTTTGTCTTTTTTCTCTTTTCCACACTATTTTTACGCCTTTTCTCCAAAGGCAGTATTTTCTACGATTTTTATAAATTTTTTTGCTGTTCTTGATAATTGATAATTCTTGTTATAAACCACATTAATATCCCGGCCTTTCCCGGCCCCCAGTATTGGCAATGTCAGCAGTTTTCCTGCCTTTACTTCTTCTTTTGAAGCCAACCTTGAAAGCACGGAAATCCCAAGACCTTGAGAAACAGACTTTTTTATCGTCTCCTGGTTTTCCACATTGGCAATAACCTGCAATTTTTTAGGATTAATGCCGGCATCTTTTAATTGTTTTTCCATCTCTTTCTTAGTGCCGGATCCCTCTTCCCTTAGGATGAACTTTTCTTCCAATATCCAGGACAGGTCCTCAGAGGCATTTTCTGCGATCTTTTGATATTTCTCTGTGTTAGGCATGATAATTGCCAATTCATCTTTATAGAAGGGGATATACTGACAGTTTTTCTTTTCCAGTACTGTTCCGGCAAAGCCCACATCCACCTTATGGTTCACAATCATATCTACTACTCCTGCACTATCAGATTCCACTATATTAAACTGCTCTCCCGGGCATTTTTCTGCAAATCGCGCCAAAATATCCGGAAGAAGGTACTGGGCAGGGATTGTAGATGCCGCAATACTAATACAGCCTTTTTCTTCTGCAAGCCTCTCCCTCCTATCACTAAAGACGTTAACAATCTCCTGCTCTAGGTCTACAATCTGCTTGGCATATTTATATAATATTTTCCCATCTTCTGACAGGTCTACTTCCTTTGTATTTCTAATAAATAATCTTGTCTCAAACTCTTTTTCCAGGGATGTTATATGTGCACTGACGGTAGGCTGGGTAAGGTATAACTCTTTTGCTGCTTTCGAAAAACTACTCTCCTCTGCCACCTTCACAAAGGCTTCTAACTGTTTTAAATTCATTAATATGCCACCCTTTCACTTTCTGACCCATTCTTTTTTGTCACCTTTATGCTGTCCATATATTCAAGAATAGGTTTTGCACTTTTTCTACTGGTGCCGAACATGTCACGAACCTGCGCAATAGTAATTATCGGTTCTTTTGACAAATGATCTTTAATCCGATCTTTTGCTTCTTCCATATATTCCGTCAAGGTATACATTTCGTCAAACACCTTAACTGCCTGCTTTTCTTCCAGCAAAATGTTTAATATATCATCTGCCACATCATCTGGCACTCCTGGATGTTCCATCTCCGAATAACGGACAAAATCAAAGCCCGCCCTCTTCCATGCCAGCAAATATCCTGCAGAAACCTTTTCATAGACAGCGTCTTTTCGAACTTCATAATCCGGCGTACATAAGAATTCATCTATCCGCTTCATTGCGCCACCGGAAATATAATGGTCTATTATCTTATCAAAAACCGCCGGTTTCGTCTTTTTAAAGAAGGTCACCTGCACCTGCGCCTTCTTCATACCATAGCGGTAGGGATGAGAAACTTCATAGGCTTTTAAAGCCTCTAAAATTTCTCGCAACCGTTTTCTGCTCTCATCACCATGCCACAAATAAGTATCTTTTCGCAGTCCAAACTCTAGGATCAGCCCTTCCTCTTTTAGGTCTTTTGAAGCTTCCTCTATCTCTTCTATAGAAAGAGCCGTAAGCTTGGCCAACTCTGCTAAAGTAATCAGGCTATCTCCATGTTCTTTTACATGCATCTCTACAATATCTGTGACACTTCCAGATTCTTTGCGTTTTAATTCCTCAATAACATCTTCTCGAAACCTTCGTTTGATTTTGGGATTTGGTTCCAAAATCACTCCGCCACCAATGGTCTCCATAGGGGAATAAAAACGAACAACGAAACGGTCTCCTCTGCGGACTGCTATTTTTTCTTCCAATCTAAGCTGCACAAAACCACTTTCCCCAGGCCCAAGCTCCTCCTTGTCCAAGAGCACTGCCCTGCACAAAATTTCACTGGTTCCGGTAAACAAATGCAGCCTTGCATGATTGGCTAATACTCGCATAGAAGACTCCAAAATCTCCAGCTTCACATCTAGAAGATCTGTATTTTTCATACGATCAACTGGAGCCAGCACGCAGCCCCTTTTCACTTCATTCTTCCTTATGTTGGATAGATTAATGGCCACGCGCTGTCCTGCAAGACATTCCTTCCTGTCTTCTCCATGGACCTGAATATTTCTGATTTTGCATTCTTTCCCCACAGGATACATTTCCAGCACATCCTCCTTTGAAATTATTCCGGACACCAGGGTTCCTGTTACTATGGTACCAAAACCGGACAGGCTAAATACACGGTCTATGGGAAGTCTGGGAATAGTATTAATGTCCTTCTCCTCCACTTCCTCCCTGGCCATATTATCAATGACCTGGATCAGCTCCTGGATTCCTGCTCCTGTTGCCGCCGAAACCTTCACCAAAGGAGCCTGCTCCATAAAGGAGCCTGCCAATTCCTCCCGAATTTCCTCTTCCACCAGTTCTATCCAATCTTCATCCACAAGATCACATTTATTTAAAACAATAATGCTTTTTTTAATTCCCAAAAGACTTAAGATATCCAAATGCTCTCTTGTCTGTGGCATAATTCCTTCATCTGCTGCAATTACCAGAAGCACCAGATCCATCCCTACAACACCGGCCACCATATTATTGATAAATTTTTCATGCCCTGGCACATCTACAATACCGGCTCTACCTCCTCCCGGAAGGTCAAAATAGGTGAAGCCTAAATCAATAGTGATCCCTCGGCGCTGTTCTTCTTCTAACCGGTCAGTATTTCTTCCTGTCAAAGCCTTGATCAGAGTGGTCTTTCCGTGATCAATATGACCTGCTGTTCCTATAATCACATGTTTCATCTGTTTCTCCTAACGTCTCTTAATCAGACATTTCTCCTCAAAGACATCCATTTCTTTCAGTTCTGCTGCCAGGATCTTGTAATCCTTGCTCAGGGTTCTCATATCAAGAAGAATTCGATCCTTTGCAGTTCTTCCGATTACCGGAATCGGCAGAGATCTTAGCCGCATCTCCAGGTCTGTAATCTGTATTTTTTCCGGAATAATCTCTATTGCATAGCTGGGAAGGCGCTCCAAAGGAAGAGAACCCCCGCCAATCTGAGATTCTACAGGCACCAGCTGAATTTTTGCCGAATGTCCTCCCCTCCTTAATAGTCGAAGAAAACTGATACCGTCCTTTTTAATCTCCTCTAATGATCTTGTGATCATTTCCAGAGCCGGAATATTCTTAATTGCCTGCTCTTCCGACTGATACTCCATCAGCACCAGCTCCAGGGCTGCCGCTGTAAATTTGTCAATTCGAAGGGCACGGGTCAGCTGATTTTTCTTCATTTGGTCAATATATTTCTTTTTACCAATGATAATACCAGCCTGAGGCCCACCTAGGAGTTTATCCCCGCTAAAACATACTACATCTGCACCTTTTGCAAGGGACTCTTGCACTGTAGGTTCATAGGTCAGACCGTACTTACTAAGGTCAATCAGGACTCCGCTTCCCAGATCCTCAATCAGGGGAATCTCATGCTCTTTAGCCAGGTCCTTAAGCTCATCCATTTCAACCTTCTCTGTAAATCCTACAATCCGGTAGTTGCTGGTGTGGACCTTTAAAAGAGCCCTTGTCTCCTCCCCAATAGCCTCTGCATAGTCTTCGTAGTGGGTCTTGTTGGTGGTTCCAACCTCCACAAGCCTGGCGCCGCTTGCCTCCATTACATCGGGAATCCTAAACTTTCCGCCAATCTCCACCAATTCTCCTCGGGATACGACAACTTCTCCTCCCTTGGCCAAAGAACTCAAAACTAACATCACTGCAGCTGCATTATTATTCACTGCCATGGCTGCTTCCGCTCCGGTAATCTTACAAAGAAGCTCCTCAAAATGCGAATACCGCTCTCCTCTGCATCCTTCTCTTAAATTATATTCCAGATTGGAGTAACCTGTAGCCAGCTGGTAGATGCTTTCCATATGTTTCTTACTAATGGGAGCTCTTCCAAGATTGGTGTGCAGAATAGTTCCCGTTCCATTAAAGACCCGCTTCATATTAGGCGTATGCATCGCTTCCACCCTAAGTTGAATATGGCTCTCTAAGCGTCCAATCTCTTCTTTCACCTGCGCTTCATCATCGCAAGATGAAATGTATTTTCTCAAAGCATCTAATTCTATGTGAATGGCCTCCATCACAGCTTCCCTACTATACTGTTCCACCATTTCCTGAATAGCTTTAGCTTCCAAAAGAATATCTACTTTCGGTATGTTTCGATACCATTTGTTTTTATCCATCTTACTTCTCCTGATCTATGCTGCTATCAAGGATCCCCCCTGATAGGTAACCCTTCAGCCATCTGCAAAGGCTTGGCCGAGAGGTTGATTTAATATAAACGAATCAGTTTATCACTCTTTGCTGCCACTGTACCGATAACAGAAACCTTCGTCTCCATGTCTATTTTCTGAAAGTCTTGAAGCATTTCATTTAAATCTTCCGGTGCCACGCTAAGCAGGAGTCCCCCAGAGGTCTGGGGATCGTATAAGAGATCTAAATATACATCAGAAATCCCCTCTGCCTCCACCTTGTCTATGGAATATCCCCTATTTTTATAGGTCCCTGCAGGAACAAGGCCCATCTTTGCATACTCCATAGCATCTGCCATATATTCCACAGAATCTGTGGCTATTTCAAAGGTCACTCCACTGGCTTCTGCCATCTCCACACAGTGGCCAAGAAGGCCAAATCCGGTAATATCTGTGCAGGCCGATACATGAAATTTTTCTGCCACATGTTTCGCCTTTTTATTTAAAGATGCCATAACCATCTGGGCTTCTTTAATAGACGTCTCAGAAGCAAAATCCCCCTTAAGGGCTGTATTTATAATACCGCTTCCAATCTGTTTGGTTAATACCAGGGCATCTCCCGGCCTACATCCATGATTTTTAAAAATCTTATCCGGATGCACAAAGCCGGAAACGCACAAGCCATATTTAGGCTCATCATCCTGAACAGAATGCCCTCCTACCAAAACAGCTCCCGCTTCCTTTACCTTGTCTGCTCCTCCAGCCAGAATATCTCCTAAAATTGCCGGATCCAGACAGTTAGGGAAGCCAACGATGTTCAGTGCTACTGTAGGTTCCCCTCCCATGGCCCACACATCGCTTAAGGCATTAGCTGCTGCAATCTGTCCGAACATATAGGGATCATCCACAATAGGGGTAAAGAAATCCACAGTCTGAATCATTGCTATATCATCCGTAACCTTGTAGATTGCTGCATCATCTGAAGTTTCAATCCCCACAAGTAGATTGTCGTCATAAAATTTTGGCAACTTACCCAAAACTTGGGCAAGGGTCTTAGGACCTATCTTAGCAGCTCATCCCGATGTCTTACTATAGCTAGTTAATTTAATATCTGTGCTCATCATTCTCCCCCCTTCAAACGTAAATATGCCAGGTCACTGTTATTATCAGTATCGACCTGGCACTTCATCTTTTATTCTCCTGCAGCTTTTAAGGCTTGATGATTTTGGCAGCTTTTGCCTGTGTCTCAACAATATTATACATATTTGTCACACTGCCCACTACCAACTTGTCCTTCAATCCATAATAATCTAGACAGGTACCACAAGACATAATCTCTACTCCCTGGGCTTCCAAAGACTTCAAATCTTCAAGAACCTGACTTCCTTCTGTCGTCAGGGTTACACCGCCGTTGTAAAATAACATCGTCTTTGGCAAGGTATCCAGCTGTGTAATTGCAAAAATGAATCCTTTTAGCAGAACCTGGCCCAGTTCATCATTGCCACTTCCCATGCGATCTGAGGAAACTACCACTACCAGGTCCCCCTTTGCATCCGGGATACATACTGCATCTTCTTCTATCAAAGGAGCCCCCTGCATACTAATAATTACTTTAAATTCTGCTTCTCCAAGCTTTTCAGAACGAACCTGCCCACCGAAACTTTCAGCCATCTTTGTAACATTCTGTACAGATACTTCATTATCTACCAATACCTCAATCGTCTCCGGACCGGTAAGGGCCTGCATCGCTTTTTTTGTCTTAATAACCGGGATTGGACAATTATCTCCCATTGCATTAACTGTAATCATGATCTTCCGCCTTTCTTCATGTTTCACTGGCCTTACACTTATAAAGACATCCTATCATCAAATATCCGAACCAGGGAAACGTTTTCTCTTTACTCATTATATTCTTATGAACTTACAGTCTCAAATCGAGTTTTTCTATATATGTATCTTTTTTATAGATATCATCTATGTGTCTTTCTGCTTATTGGCCAGACATTCCTGGATCGCATTATTGAGAGACAACATCTTCTCATCCAAGCTAGATACCATCTCCGCACACTCCCTAAGATCCCTGCTAATATAGTCCGGGGCATTTCCCTCAAACTTATAATAGATCTTATGTTCCAGGCTGGCCCAAAAATCCATAGCAATGGTTCGAATCTGAATCTCTACTTTTGTATTTACACAACTATCTGATAGAAAAATAGGCACAGACACCAACATATGGTAGCTTTTGTAGCCACTATCTTTGGGATTCTTAATATAATCCTTAATCGATAAGACCTTAAGATCACTCTGATTTCCGATCATCTCCGCCAGACGATAAATATCTGAGGTGAAAGAACAGATCAGACGAACCCCTGCAATATCATTAACATATTTTACCATGTTCTCAATCGAACTCTCATGCCCGTAACGTTTTAACTTCTTTACAATGCTCTCAGGACTTTTGATCCTGGTCTTAATATGCTCAATAGGATTATATTGATGCACATGCTGAAATTCATCATTTAAAATTTCCAGTTTCGTTCCTACTTCTTTCAACGCTGCATTGTACAAAAACATAATAGTCTTCCAACTATCTAAATCTTCGTAATTGTGCATTGCATTAATCATATTTCTAATACTCCTTTAGTACTCGATGCCTTCTCTTGCCATCTTCCCCTGGTCGTAAGGGTGTTTGATCTTCGACATCTGTGTAACATAATCTGCCATCTCCAAAAGATTGTCTGTAATCGTATGTCCCGTAAGAATCACTTCCATCCCCCTAGGTTTGTGTTTTAAAAAACCTATAAGTTTTTCCTCGCTAAGGACTCCGAGCCCAATGGCGCAAAGGGCCTCGTCCAAAAATACAACATCAAAAGGAGGACAGAATTTAATAATCTCATCCAGGGCCTTATTATTATAATGCCTAATTTTTGCCTTCTCATCGCTATTCATCTTACTAACAAACTTTACCGGCTCTCTTCCGTTGAGGCAGGTGATACCTGGAATGGTTTCCAAGATTTTTCGTTCGCTGGAACGGTTATTCTTCAAGAATTGAAATACAAGGACCTTCATGCCACTGCCTGCTGCCCGAACACACAGTCCAACTGCAGCTGTGGTTTTCCCCTTTCCATCTCCATAATATAAATGTATTCTTCCAGTATCTTTCATCTTGCTTCCTCACTTGCCATTCTCATTCCTCTTCCCATTATTATACACAACATTTAGGGACAATGTATAGCTATAGATTCTAAAAAGAGCATAAATATGTTACAATAATACAGGTTCAGAGCCAATCAATATAAATCCCAGGCTCTGCAATATATTAACCATATTTACATTTAAATTTAAAAAGGAGATCCTATGTTTCGTTTATGGGGAAAAGAATTTAAGAATAATAAAATGCTTCGAGATACACTTATTGTAGATGACAGCAAGGATACTCGAACCCACAAAATTTTCAATGCCCTAGATCAAATTTGCTATGAATTTGATTTAAGCAAACCCATTTGGCTGGATGTAAATATCGATGAATTCAAACGTCTTGCCAAAACAAGATTTACCTCTGATAATTTTGTAGACGCTATCGATTTTGATTATCTGGAAATCCATGTCATAGAAGAATAAGGAGAGTGCTTATGATTGCAACTATGGGCCTTACCACAAAAGCCTTAAAAAAAGAACCTTTTTCCGGATCCCACCACGGTATGCGCTATTATTTAAAGACCTCTGAGGACGGCTTAGGGGTATGGATCTACCCGGAACCCTGGTGTTTTGAACAAACTCCTGATGAGGATAAGCTTTCAAAAATCTTTTCATTTGATCAGGAGGGCCTTGACGCTGCAGTAGCTTGGATCAATGAGACTTTTAAGTCCAGGCAGGATGAATGGGAGCTGGCAGAAAAAACAAAAATGCAGAAACTCCTTTCCTAGGAGTTTTCTGCATTTTTCATTTAATCCTATAGTACTAGGGTTTTCTTAAAATGTCTACCGTGTGAGCCCCTGCCCCCAGAAGATCTTCTCTCTCACAGGTAGCCATCTGATATTGCACAAAATATTCAAACTCTTCCTGATCTAATTGATTTAGAAAGGGTCGCATATAATTAGCCGGCCCATCAGGAGAAAGGATTTTAAGTCTAACAAGATCTGCATCCTGGGAAAGCTTCTTAATATCCTCCAGTCGCATATAATCATACAAATCTTCTTTTTTCGAAAGGGTCTGAAAATCTTTGGTCAACCTCTGTTTTTCTATGCATTCCTTTATATGCCGCTCTTTAAAAGCATAGCTGATAACCCCATATTCATTCATGCAGTAGGCCACCAAAATAATTCCTCCGGGCCTTGTTACCCGCCTCGCCTCTTTAAGAGCCTGAAGCTTTTCTTCATAGCTAAAAAGGTGATACATAGGGCCAAACAAAAGGGTCAGATCAAAGAGATTATCCTGAATCTTTTTTAAATTCAAGGCATTTCCCTGCATGGCCTTTACCCTACTGTTCTTCTGCTTTAAAATACCCAAATTGTATTTCACCAGCTCCACTGCAGTTACATCATAGCCTTCTTCCGCTAGTTTCACGGAGTATCTTCCGGTTCCGGCTCCTATATCAAGAATTTTCACATATTCAGCCTCTCCCATATCCTGCAGATACTGATGAATGTACTTCATGGAAACACGATATTCCACCTGTCCGTGCCTGGAGTTTAGCCTTTTTTCTTCATTAAATTTATTATAATATGCCTCTATCTCATTCATAGATGCCACTCACAATCTAACCTGTATTTTTCTATTGCACCATCCCTGCTGCCCCAAAGCCGTTGCCGGTTTGGTCTGTGCCTGTAGTTCCAAAAGCATCCCCCATTTGGTCTGTAGCTGCAGCTGCGGAATCTTCTCCTGCTTCAGTATCAGTTGAAGATGTGTCTGAAGTTGTTTCTGAAGTCGTTTCCGACTTCCCATCCAGGGCATTTTGGGCACTGGTGGCCGCTTCAGTACTTGGAAAATCTTCTACAATTTTCTGGTACAGGCTTTTAGCTTCGTCAGTTTTTCCATTTTTCTCATAGCACTGAGCCAGTAAAAGCTTAGCCGCTCCGCTATTATACTCCCCATCCATTTTGTTTAATTTTTCCAAATCTGTAATGGCCGTGTCATAATTCCCTGCCGTATAGCACTCTAACGCCTCTGTATAGAGGTCACTGCACACATCCGGATAAATGGTCCCGGTCAAAGTCTCAAATTGCTGCCTTCCCAGAGTTCCCAAGGCATCTGCCTTTACGTTTAAAAGTTCATCAGCCATGGCCGAGTAACTCATATCCCCGCTATTTAAGTTATTGTACATATTAATAACTGTCTCATAGCTTTCCTTGATCTCATCTGCTGTAGCCTGGCTATCTTCAGATTCCTCCTCGCTATTTCTGTAGGTTTCCAACTCTTTTTTTAAGGCATTAATCTGGGATTTTTGACTGGCGATCTGGTCGCTGAATTCTACAATACGTTTATCATTCTTATTCTGGGTAGAAGTATTAAGGGCCGGCATGATCAAAAACCACATAAGGGACACCCCCACCAGGATACCGATACCGATATTTGCCACGGTGTGAAGCCTGGTATTCATCATCAGCCGATTGGTTGTAGGCTGGATAATCGTATCATTTCCCACGGTGTAGGTAACTGTATGTCTCGCCTTACTCTCCTGGGTCTTACTCTTTACATTCTGAGCCTTCCTAAGTGCCCGCAGTTCATGCATGTAATGCAAGGTGGTAGTGTCCGTGGTATCCAGCTTATGAGCTGCCCTTATGGTCTGTCTTGCCTGGGAAAACTGCCCCGTATGAATAAACAGCAAGGTCAAAAGCTGATAAGCCTTTACGAAATTAGGATGCTCTACTATGGCTTTTTTCAACTGCAAGATCGCCATATCTTCATTTCCCTGCATGCAGTAATCTAGGGATTGATTAAACCGCTTAATGGCCTGATTCATCTTGGCCAGCTCCGTTGGGTTTTCTTTTACTTTTTTTATGTAATAGTTGGCAATATTATCATGGGACTGAAAATTCTTGCTTAGAATCCACTCTCTGAGGGCCTCTGCTATTTCCCCCCGGCCATAATAAACCAATCCCAAAAGATTCCTAGCCGCAATATTGTCTCTATTGTATTGTAAACTCTTCTTCAAAGAAGCAGTAGCTCCGGTAAGATCTCGGATGCCTGCTTTTTTAAGGCCATCGTTGTACCAGGCATTAGACTGATACAGCACTTTTGTTGCGTAATCCATATGATATCCTCTTCTTTATGTTACTTGGTCTGCTCAATAACTTCTCTAAGGATATCTGTCATATCTGAAAGATCCTCCTGATAAATGGCATCTTCTATTTCTTCAATTTCCAGACTAGGTTGGAATTTTTTTACTTCTTCTTCAAAATTAAGCATGTTTCTTCCTCCTATCTATTTTTCAAAACACTTCTTAATCATTCCCACCAGATACAGTGAGCCAAGACAGTAAATCGGTCCCCTTCCCCTTCTTTCTTCTTCCGCCGCCTTTAGGGCAGAAGCAAGAGTCGGGCAGCACCTCACCGGCTTGCTTGTATAGGTCTTAAAAATTTCCGCCAGCACTTGTGCAGAAACCTTTCTGTCATCTTCAATCTCTGTTACCACAAAAGCCTTCCCCTGGATATTCTTACACAGAAGGCTGATCATTTTCTCATAATCCTTGTCCCTTACTGCCGAAAATAGGATCACCGGGTCCTCTTTCTCCTGTAAAAGGGAAAGACTTTTTACAAAGGCTTCAATAGCCCCGGGATTATGGGCTCCGTCCACTATTATATGATCTGTCACATATTCCATTCTTCCGGGCCATTTCATAGAAGCGATAGCCTTAGCCCATGCCTTTTCGTGACTTTTCTTCCATTCTTCCTTTTCCTGTGCTTTTTCCATCTCCCTATCTGAAGCCAGCAAAAACTCTGCAGCCTCAATAGCAAGTTCTGCATTCATCACTTGATAGTATCCACAGAAGGGCACCTGGTAGCTAACACTTTTATCATACGCATTGCTTCTTGAAAATGCAATATATTTCCCTGTAACTTCCCCAAGGGAACAAGTCTCCTCTGTCACCGAAAAATATGGTGCCTGTCTTTTTTTTGCCTGTTTTTCTATAACTTCAGATACAGTCTGATTATTTCCATCAAAAAAGAGGGGAACCTTTTTCTTAATAATTCCTGCTTTTTCTCCTGCAATCTTTTCTAAGCTATCCCCTAAAATTGCTGTATGATCCAGGCTTACAGATGTAATAATAGTAAGGGTCGGATGTTCCAGACAATTGGTACAGTCCAGTCGTCCGCCAAGACCAGTCTCCAGAATAATATATTCTACATCCCAGGCCTCATAGGCCAACATAGCCATGCCAAACAAAAATTCAAAATAAGAAGGATGCCCTAAGCCTTCCTTTTCCATTTCTACTGCTATTTTTCTTGCCTTTTTAAAAATGTCCGCAAAAAGCTCATCAGAGATTTCTTCATTATTCACTTTAATCCGCTCATTCAATCGAATTAGGTGGGGAGACGTAAAGAAGCCTGTCCGCCTTCCTTCCTGCATTAAAATTGCTTGAAGGTAAGCACAGACAGACCCTTTTCCATTGGTGCCTGCCACATGGATAATCTTCTTATCCATGGCAGGATCCCCAAGTCTTCTTAAAAATTCTCTTGTATGATGCAGCGGATGTTTCTTGGTAAATTTAGGTAGCTCCTCAATATAAGCCATCGCCTCATTATATCCTGACATCATATTCATTGACTCCTATATAGTCATATTTTAGTCATCATTCTCCTGGTCTACCCAGGACTTAGTCTTATCGGTAGCGGTTCCCTCCTGGCAGATTAGGTCTCCCTTCTGGTATACATAATAATCCGAACGCCTAAAGGTGGTATTGCTGGATCCCATCTGTTTTACGCAGATCACATCATCATCCTTCAGCTCAATATTCGAAATATCAATTCGGGTATTGTTTAGGAACTTGCTGTCCACTTTCTCTCCATTTACATAAACCTTACTTTGCTTAGTAAAATTCTCTCCATAGAGACTGTAGCCGCTATTTAGCTTCGCTACAATTTTAGAAAGGCTTACATCTCTAATACCCATAACCATATGTCCTTTGGTAATCGACTTTCCACTGTCCTCATAGACATACTGGTTGCCATATAAAATATCATATTGGAGAAGCTCCAAGTCCGAAAGGTAATTCTTGGTACTTCCTCTCTCCTGATGATAGTTAAATACCGTTCCGGAATGGATATCCAGACGCTCAAATACCTCTGTCATAATTCGATAAGATGGAATATTCTTATCCTCTTTTTGCAGGCCTATATTATCCCAGATTACATAATTGGTATTGTAAAGATAACGGCTCTTTAAATCCTCTGCTGTAAGACCCATGGTAGGCAAATGATCCCCGTAGAATACTACCACAGTAGGTTCATTTCTCTTCTTAACTGCCTCAATAAGATCTCCGGCAAACTGATCCATCTCATAAACCTGGTTTACGTAATACTCCCATTTATTCTTGAGAGCCTCATCTTCAATGCCTTCCACCTGGATCTTTGGATTTGCGATCACCTGTTCTTCCGGATAGTCGCCATGGCCCTGGACACTGACAGTAAATACAAAGTCCTGACCATCGGTAGTATCCATAGCCTCCATAATATGATTCACCAGCACCTCATCCTTAGCCCATCCATTTTCTGTAGTCTGAAGAATATTCATAAACTCTTTGCTGGTGAAGCTATCGAAGCCAATGTTGTTGTAAACTCTAGCCCTGCTGTAGAAGTTACCGCCATTGTTATGTAGGCCGTGGGTTCCGTAACCTAAAGAAGCCAAGGCTGTGGCTGCACTTTCACAGGTTTGATTCTTAAGGACTGTCTTATAAGGATATTCTCCCGGTCCAAAGAATCGCATGCTCATACCTGTCAGCACCTCAAACTCTGTGTTAGCTGTTCCCGCTCCTACAGAAGGCACCTTAAAGTATCCACTGGAATAGTTTTTATACATTTCATGAAGATTTGGGCAGGCATCCTTGTTGGTAGTAAAAAACTCTGCCTCATCTACATCAAAATAGGACTCCAGCTGGACCACAATAATATTTGGCAGGTCATCCTCTGATCTTCCGGTTTCACTCTTAGTGATCTCACCATTATTGCTGATTTCTTCCATGGTTTCTTTGCTGTAACCATTTGGTTGATCGATTCCGGTATTAAACACACTGGCCATAAAGCAATAGGGAAGACCATAATCCTCATAGGCAAAGGCAATATTTCCAAAGTAGGTAGAAACCACTCGCTTGTCAATAGCTGCATTGGTTGCAAAGGTATAAGCCACACCGCAGACTACAATTCCTGCCACTGCTAAGAGTCTGTGCATTTTCCCTTCATACTGACCACCTCTTCGCCAGATGGATATGGTTAAGACGATCACCGCCCCAATACCTACTGCCAACATGATCAGCTCAAAATTGTTGAAGTAATTGTTAATGAGGGACACCGCATCCGAGGCCACCTTAAGGTCCTGGGCATTAAAGGGGGTTACACGCTTTAAAAGCATATATCCATTGGCAACTCCTAACACCATCCAGAGCACGGTGATCAAAAGCCTTACAAATACACGCCTTCGGAATAAATATACAATAGAAAATGTTATAAATATCATGAAGGCATTATATAGGAAGACCATAGGAGACCCTACCATATACTTCCAGGCCAAAATCAAGGAATGTCTTGACAGAGCTTCGATTGCCAAGTTAATGACGTAAGCTAAGAGGGCATGAAAAATGATAGAGAACCGGTTCATAAATGCATAAACCGGTCTCATCTTCTTAGCAAAAGCGCTGTTCTTACGTTTTTCCAGGATCTGTTTCCTACGTTCTGCGCGGTTCTTAAAATACCAAACCACGTCCTCCTTTTTTAAATTCTTTAGTTTTTCTATCTTACCCTTTATATCGGGTCTTTTCAGTTTAAACTTAAATTTAATAGGAATTTTTTTCATTTTATTATGCTCGGTTCTTCAAACCGGCAAGACGTTCATTTACTTGATCTAACATCTGTCTGTATTTTTCAAGTTTATCCCGCTCAGCCTGTACCTTTGCTTCCGGTGCCTTGCTGACAAATTTCTCATTGTTCAGCATACCTTCTGCACGAGCAATCTCCTTTTCTAGTTTCTGAGCCTCTTTGTTTAGACGCTCTGCCTCCTGGGCAAAATCTACCAACTCCTCAAGAGGTACATATACGGTAGCATCTGCCACTACAACAGAAACCGCATCCTCTGCAATACCAGACTTATCAGTCTGAATCACAAAGTCATTGGCAGCTGCCATCATCATAGCTGATTCTTTCAAAAGTCCTAATCCAGCCTGAAGTTTCGCATCCTCTGTCACCACATAGATGGTAGCCTTTCTGGAATTTGGAACGTTCATTTCTGCACGGACATTTCTTACACCACGAACAATTTCCTTATAATGATCTACAATGCTCTCCTCTTCCGGGAAGTCGTAAGCCTCCCGATATACCGGCCACTGAGACATCATAAGAGACTCTTCTTCCGGAACAAGCTTGCTATAAATTTCCTCTGTAACAAATGGCATATATGGATGAAGCAACTTCAGGGAGGTCTTAAGAACTTCTCTTAAGGTCCAAAGGGCATCATTAGCACTTACTGGATCCTCATCTGCGTGATAGATCCGGTATTTTGCCAACTCAATGTACCAGTCACAGAACTCATCCCACATGAAATCATAAATCTTAGAAAGGGCAATACCAAGCTCAAACTTGTCCATGTTTTCTGTAACGTCCTTTACCAGGCGATTACACTTAGAAAGGATCCAACGGTCTGCCGGACGGTCTTTTAAATCTGTAGGAGCAACAATCTCCTTGCCTTCCATATTCATGAGAATAAATCTTGAAGCATTCCATACCTTGTTTGCAAAGTTACGGCTTGCCTCTACCTTCTCATTGTAGAAACGCATGTCATTTCCCGGAGCATTTCCTGTAATCAAGGTCATACGAAGGGCATCTGCACCATACTGGTCAATAATATCCAAAGGATCAATACCATTTCCTAAGGATTTACTCATCTTACGTCCCTGGGAATCACGAACCAAACCATGGATAAATACGGTATGGAATGGGGACTTACCGGTATGGGCATATCCGGAAAATACCATACGAATAACCCAGAAGAAAATAATGTCATATCCTGTAACCAATACATCTGTTGGATAGAAATAATCTAAATCTTCGGTCTCTTTCGGCCAACCTAAAGTTGAAAATGGCCACAGCGCAGAAGAAAACCAGGTATCCAAAGTATCCTCATCCTGGGTAAAGTGGGTGCATCCACATTTCGGGCACCTCTTAGGAAGCTCTTTTGCCACTACGATCTCACCGCAGTCATCACAGTAGTAAGCCGGGATTCTGTGTCCCCACCAAATCTGTCTGGAAATACACCAATCACGGATATTCTCTAACCAGTGAAGGTAAATCTTGTCAAATCTCTCCGGAACAAAGCGAAGTTCTCCGGTCTTAATGGCATTAATGGCTGGCTTTGCCAGTTCCTCCATTTTTACAAACCACTGCTGCTTAATCAAAGGTTCAACAGTTGTCTTACATCTGTCATGGGTTCCTACATTATGAGAGTGAGGAACAATTTTTACTAAATATCCCTGGTCTTCAAGCTCTTTCACAATAAGCTTACGAGCCTCATAACGATCCATACCCTCATATTTACCTCCATTGGAGTTAATGGTGGCATCGTCGTTCATAATGTTAATTTCCGGAAGATTGTGACGCTTTCCAACTTCGAAGTCGTTAGGATCGTGGGCCGGTGTAATCTTTACCGCACCGGTTCCAAACTCTTTATCTACATAGTAATCTGCCACAACAGGAATCTCTCTTCCCACCAAGGGAAGGATTACATTTTTTCCAACAATGTCCTTATATCTCTCATCCTCCGGATGAACTGCAATGGCAGTATCTCCAAGAAGGGTCTCTGGTCTTGTAGTTGCGATCTCTAAGAAATCATCACTGCCTACTACCGGATACTTAATATGCCAGAAGAATCCATCCTGCTCTTCGTGCTCAACCTCCGCATCAGACAAGGAAGTCTTACAAACGGGACACCAGTTAATGATACGAGAACCTTTATAGATGAATCCTTTTTCGTGAAGGTTGATAAATACCTGAGAAACCGCCTCAGAGCATCCCTCATCCATAGTAAAACGCTCTCTGTCCCAGTCACAGGATACACCTAATTTCTTAAGCTGAGACTCGATGGTTCCTGCATACTCTTCCTTCCACTGCCAGGTTCTCTCTAAGAATTTCTCTCTTCCTAATTCTTTCTTGTCGATTCCTTCTTCCTTTAACTGGTTGGTAACTTTAACCTCTGTAGAAATAGCAGCGTGGTCGGTTCCGGGAATCCACAGGGCATTATAGCCCTGCATTCTCTTATAACGAATAATAATATCCTGCAAGGTGTTGTCTAGGGCATGTCCCATATGAAGCTTACCGGTAATATTCGGTGGCGGCATTACAGTGGTAAATGGTTTTCTGCTTCGATCTACCTCTGCATGAAAATATTTATTCTCACACCACTTGTCATAAAGCTTTGCCTCAATGGCTTTGGGATTGTAAGTTGTCTCCAAATTTTGACTCATAATTTTCTCCTCATAAATCTCTATCTTTTTTCTTTGTATTTCATAAGGGATCCCATCACAAATTGCATCCCAGTCAAGCCAAACTTGGCTTACTAGGTTTTTGCAACAAAAAACGCCACCCCTTATGATAAAGGGCGACGAGCATCGCGGTACCACCTTCATTTATATAGAATAAATCTATACTCTCCTCTTATTCTATAACGTGAATGATTCCGTGATCGCCTACCTGTCCTTAGACTCTACCCAAAGACTTCTCAGCCACCCAGCTCCAAAGCTACCTTCAGCACCCTGTATCCTTAAGGAACTCTCAACCTCCCGTTCCTCTCTCTGTCAGGTCAGAAATACCTACTCCTCTTCTTCATTGCCTTTCAAAATATAAGGCCCAAAAACTACCTTCTATCTTTGACTTTTCCTATAGTAAGGCAATATAAAAGGGCGTATAAACTACCAAATATCATAGTCACACGCCCTTATTTTGTCAAGATGTTCAAGGAATTTTCACAAACTCTTAAGGTTTCATTTTTTCTGGAAATTCCAGGGTTTTTCTCTTTTTAAGAAACCCGAATTCCACCAAGAATTTGCCCTATAGGGGCTGCAATAGTAAGGTCAGCTCCCACTTCTCTTGCTGTGGCACTTTTATTAATCACCACCAAATGTTTTCCTCTGAAATAGTCGATAAAGCCGGCAGCAGGATATACCACCAGGGAGGTTCCCCCGATAATCAAGGTATCTGCCTTACTGATGGCCGAGATACTATTCTGGATCACCTCTGAATCCAGCCCTTCCTCGTAAAGCACTACGTCCGGCTTAATAATACCGCCACACGCACAGCGAGGAATTCCTTTGGAAGATTTCACATAACTTGCATCATAAAATCTGTGACATTCCTGGCAGTAATTACGCATGATGCTTCCGTGAAGCTCATAGACTGTTTTACTTCCTGCCGCCTGATGAAGGCCGTCAATATTTTGCGTCACTACCGCCGAAAGTTTTCCTGCCGCCTCAAGCTCCGCAAGCTTCAAATGAGCCGGGTTTGGTTTGGCATCGAGAAAGATCATTTTCTCCTTATAAAATTCATAAAAAGTATCGGTCTGTCTCACAAAGAAGCTGTGGCTTACAATCTGTTCTGGAGAGTACTTGTATTGTTGATGATAAATACCATCTGCGCTGCGAAAATCCGGGATCCCACTCTCTGTAGATACCCCCGCCCCTCCGAAAAAGACAATATTCTTACTATCATCAATAATTTCCTGTAACTTCTCTATCTCCTGCTGATACATTCCCTAATCTCCCCTTTCTACGAATTCCCATTCTTATGAAAACTATGATTACATGCCAAGTTCCTCTACGATTTCACAGGCTCTTGGACTTCCTGCCACACCGCCAACACCTGTCTCTTTCAGGCTTGCATCCATTTTATCTCCCACTTCCCTCATAGCATCTATAACCTGGTCCACGGGAATTTGACTCTTAATTCCAGCCAAGGCCATATCTGCTGCCGAAAGAGCATCAAAGGCTCCTATGACATTTCGTTTTACACAGGGCACTTCCACCAATCCCCCTACCGGATCACAGACCAAGCCCATAAGATTTTTTAAAGACATGGCACATGCATGGGAGATCTGCTGATTATCTCCGCCTTTAAGATAGCAGATTGCTCCAGCCGCCATAGCTGCCGCAGAACCAATCTCTGCCTGGCAGCCGCCGGAAGCTCCTGCAATATAAGCTCTGTGTGCAATTACCTGGCCAATGCCGGCTGCCACATACATAGCCTCCACCATCTTCTCCTTCGGAATTTCATACTCCCTCTGATAGGTTACCAGAACTGCCGGCATTACCCCACAGGCTCCTGCTGTAGGTGCTGCCACAATCCGCTTCATACAGGCATTATTACACCCCATTTTTAAGGCTGTAGCCATAACCTTGCCCATAAAAGCACCACAAAGGGTGTCTCCTTTTTCGTTGTAGGCTTCCATAAGACCACCTTCGGTACCTACCAATCCACTATTAGAAGAAAGTCCTGCCTCATAGGCATCCACGCTATCTTCCATGGATTTCCACATATAATTCATCTGCTCTAGAGAGTCTGCCTCAGAAACTGCCCGCTCTGTACAATCCTCAAGCTGGATGGCTTTCCAAATGGGAAGATTCATTTCCCTGCATCTTTCGCAAATTCCATCTAATGATCCAAATGACATATCTTCCCTCCTCTACTGGGCATCAATTCCTTCATTTACATTAAAGAAGGTTACTTTGATAATTCCCTCCAGCCTCCGAAGCCACTGAATAGCCATATCCGGAATCACTTCGTCTGTCTCAATAACCATAACGGCATAGCCACCCCTCTTATCTCGAAAAAGCTGTAGGGTTGCAATGTTTACATTAATCTGATGCAAAATTGCAGTAACCTGAGCCACATGGCCCGGTTTATCCTCATTGTGTACAATCAGGGTATTACTCTCCGCATTGAAATTCACATCAATATTATCGATTTGATTAACCAGAATCCGTCCGCCCCCGATAGAACAGGCCTGAATATTCAGGCTCTCTGCACCATCAGCCTCCAAGACTAGCTGCACAGTATTTGGATGAGCCCCTCTGATTTCTTTCTTTTCAATATCAAATTCCAGTCCCGCTTCCTTAGCCAAACGAAAACTATCCGGAATCCGCATGTCATCCGGCTGCATTCCAAGAAGCCCGGCCACCAGTGCCTTGTCCGTTCCATGTCCTGCCCCTGTAGCCGCAAAAGATCCGGACAAATAAATCTTTCCATGATCCGGCTGCCGTCCAAAAAGTTTTCGCCCAATCAATCCAATTCGAACAGCTCCCGCTGTATGGGAACTAGAAGGACCTACCATCACCGGTCCTAGAATATCAAAAATACTCGCCATATTTTGCTCCTGTCTTCTCTATAATTAGACCTATAATTAACTCTATAATTAAAGTTCTATGTAATCTCTTTTTATGCTGGTCTCATTGTAACACTTTTATGACGAAGATGATAGCATCTTCCAGGCTTCAGATTGCTGTTTTATCAGAAATGCCTGTTGCCCTATCCAGGGAAAACACTATATTTTGGAAAAAATAATTGCAAATCAATCTTTGCTGTGTTATGATAGTCGTTGTCAGCGGAGATGGCGGAATGGCAGACGCGCTAGATTCAGGTTCTAGTGGGAGTTTATCCTGTGTGGGTTCAAGTCCCATTCTCCGCATAAAAAAAGCCCGAAATCTTGAGAAATCAAAGATTTCGGGCTTTGTTGTTTTAGAAAAGATCTCTAAAATCATGCATCATAAGTATGCCAAAGCAAACTATTCATAAACAGCATTAAATGGGGGGATGATGCGTCCGTGACCAAAAACGTTCCCAAAAGCGGCCACCCCACCCACATCTCTTAGCATCATGCAACAAATCAAGCACAAAATCAGTGGATTTCGATGCCATTTACCTCCAAATGATCATCAATTGGAATCACCAGGCATTTTCGCCCATCGATTTCCCTGGTCTCAATTAGGTCTGACCGGTCCGGATTTACTTTTACCACTACATCAGCTGTCTTCACCTGGAAGCTGCGGGTATCGGCAATGTTGGTTGCCAAGACCGTTTTTTGTTCTCCCATGACTGCCTCAAATTCTTCCTCAAAGACTTCCATCTTTTCTGCCGACACACCACTTTCTGACAAAAGTCTTTTTACATCCGGCTTGCACAGTTCCAATGGATCCGGCGAATCCTTGGCTTCTTCAATCATTTCGTTTAGGGTGTCGTGAATATTTTTTACCAGTTCAAAGCTGCACTCTTCTTCCAAGGTATCGCTGATGATGGTCTGGAAACCAGACTTTTGATCTCCTGCTGTCAATGGAACTCTTGAACCTAGTACATTGGAAATAAATTCTGGCTGCAGTTCCTCCGGTTTCTTGGTATAATACAGCACCCCATGAATGTCACTGTTTCGGTCTGTAAAGGCCGGGAACAAAAATCCCTTAGCCGGAGCCTCCACCAGCCAGTCTCTGATCCGGTCTTCAATATTATTGGTCATGGCATTATAGCTAAGACCTGCCTTAGATAGATTTACCGGGCAAATGCTGCAGAGAATATGCTCATACACAATATCGGAAGAATCAAACATTTCCATTCCATCGGTGGATTTTCCCGGCACGTCGTAGGCTGCATGTATTAATATAATGTAGTAGTTCTCGTCATATACATAATTTTCAATAACCTTGTCATAGAATTCTTCCAAGAGCATATCGTCCTGTAATTTGCTATCTCGTAACTTTAATAAAAATTCCTGAGTTCCTCCCGGGGCCTCCTGCTCTAGTGGGAATTCCATATTAATCACATTTTTCCCCAAAGTTCCTGATAATGTCTTTTTAAAAATATCAAAATACTTAAAAGCTTCTTCCTCCGGAAGGGAAAGAAAAGCTTTTTTTAATTCTGTTTTCTTTTCTTTTTCATGATCTACATAGCATCCGCAAATTCGGGTAATGGCGCAATTTTGCGGTGTGAATTGTTTGCGGATCTCTAAGATTTCTTTTTTATTCATAGTAAATGCTCCCCTTATGTTTTTACCTTATGCGGCTTTTTCTTCACGCATTTTTCAATTTTAGCACAGAAAGTTTTTTGCAGAAAGGTGTATTTTTATCCCAACATTCCATTTTTCTATTGATTTTCTATTGCTTTTTCTTATAAATCTTAATACTATTATAAGGAGCGATTAATTAACAACCGCCATATTTTGATACTATTATTATTTCGTAGAAAGGATAATCATTATGAGCATGAATGAATTGAAACCGATCAAAGAAGGTAAGGTACGTGAGATCTATGACAACGGCGACAGCCTCATTATGGTGGCTACTGACCGTATCAGTTGCTACGATGTAATTTTAAATAATCAAGTTACTAAGAAGGGAACTGTCTTGACCCAGATGTCTAAATTCTGGTTCGACTTAACAGAAGATATTGTTCCTAACCACATGATTTCCGTAGATGTAAAGGATATGCCGGAATTTTTCCAGCAGCCACAGTATGACGGAAACAGCATGATGTGTAAGAAATTAGAGATGCTTCCTATCGAGTGTATCGTTCGTGGATATATTACAGGAAGCGGCTGGAAGAGCTACCTAGAAGATGGTACTGTTTGCGGAATTAAACTTCCGGAAGGACTGAAAGAGTCAGACAAGCTTCCTGAGCCAATCTACACCCCATCTACCAAGGCGGAAATCGGAGATCACGACGAGAACATTTCCTTTGAGCAGAGCATTGACCACCTGGAGAAATACTTCCCTGGAAAAGGTGAGGAGTATGCTACAAAGCTTCGTGATTATACCATCGCCCTTTACAAGAAATGTGCGAATTACGCATTAAGCCGCGGTATTATTATTGCAGATACCAAATTTGAGTTTGGTTTCGACGAGGAAGGTAACTTCTACATCGGTGATGAGATGCTGACACCGGACAGCTCACGTTTCTGGCCTGCTGATACCTATGAGCCGGGACACGGACAGCCATCTTTCGATAAGCAGTTTGCCAGAGATTGGTTAACCTCTCATCCGGGAAATGATTGGACCTTGCCGGAGGACATTGTTGAAAAGACTATTAATAAGTATCTTCAAGCTTATGAGATGCTTACAGGAAAAACTTTATAATTCGAAAGCTAAGAGCCTTTGGGGGTGCCATTTTTGCGGCACCTCCATTTTTTTGCCGAAATTCCCAAGGAATCTCCTATCCCACCCTCTCTTTTCTTATTGACTTTAGTATGCTAACTTGCTAATATTATAAAGTCTAGAAAAGCGACGTTTTTAGGAGGATTTTAAATTATGAAAAAAAGATTAGTAGTTCTTATGCTTGCAGCTATGATGGTAGTTTCTGCAACAGCTTGTGGAAGTTCAAGCTCTTCTACTTCCTCAAGTGCAGATTCCAGTACAGCAGCTTCTTCTGATGAGAGTGATCTTGAATATGTAAAAGATAAGGGTACTCTTGTGGTTGGTATTACCGATTTCGAACCTATGGATTACAAGGATGATGACGGCAACTGGATTGGGTTTGATGCAGATTTAGCTACCGCCTTTGCAGCAGAATTAGGTGTAGATGTAGAATTTGTTGAAATTGACTGGGACAACAAGATTATGGAGTTGGATGGAAAGACCATCGACTGCGTATGGAATGGTATGACTCTTACCAACGAAGTTACAAGCTCTATGGAATGCTCTAATGCATATTGCAACAACGCTCAGGTAGTTGTTGTTCCTTCTGATAAGGCTTCTGATTATCAGGATGAAGATTCCATTAAAGATTTGTCTTTTGCAGCAGAGTCTGGAAGTGCAGGCGAGGCAGCTCTTACAGACCTTGGCATCGATGTAACTCCTGTAAAATCTCAGGCAGATGCCCTTATGGAAGTTGCTTCCGGAACTTCTGACGGTGCAGTAATCGACTCTCTTATGGCAGCTGCCATGGTAGGAGAAGGCACAGGTTATGCTGATCTTACTTATACTGTCAGCTTAAACAGCGAAGAATATGGTGTTGGTTTCCGTAAAGGTTCTGACATCTGCGAAGAGTTAAATAAATTCTTAAGCGACAGCTACGCAGATGGCTCTATCCAGAAAATTGCTGAAACCTATGGTGTACAGGCAGCACTGATTGAACAATAAAACAGAAAGCAGGATTTTAAAATGAGCCTAATCATGGAACAATTTCCAACAGTTGTTCAATCCTTAAACATTGGATTTCTTCAAACTTTAAAATTATTTTTTGTCACCTTAATCGGGGCCTTTCCCATTGGACTGATCATTTCCTTTGGGTCTATGTCCAAATTTAAGCCCCTGAGTTATTTTACTAAGGTGATTGTGTGGATTGTAAGAGGAACCCCTCTTATGATCCAGCTCTTGATTATTTATTACTTTCCCGGACTTGTCCTCCACAATCCCATCTGGGGTGGGGGAGAATCCGGAAGATTTTTAGCGGCAGCTGTAGCCTTTATTTTTAACTACTCCTGCTACTTTTCCGAGATTTACCGTGGGGGAATCCAGGGGGTTCCAGTTGGTCAGGAAGAAGCCGGTTTGGTGCTGGGTATGACAAAGCGTCAGATTTTCTTTAAGATCACCTTACTGCAGATGATCAAGCGCATTGTTCCACCTATGTCCAATGAGATCATCACCTTGGTAAAGGATACCTCCCTGGCCCGCATTATTGCCCTTCAGGAAATTATTTGGGCAGGTCAGGCCTTTATGAAGGGATCTCAGGGAATTTCCGGAGCCATCTGGCCTCTCTTTTTCACAGCGGTATATTACCTGATCTTCAATGGCCTTCTTACAATTGTGCTGGGTCAGATTGAAAAGAAATTGGAATATTTTAGATAGGAGGAGAAAAATATGTCTATATTAGAGGTAGAACACATTTGCAAATCCTTTGATCGTACAGAGGTTCTTAAGGACATTAGCTTCTCCTTAGAAAAGGGCCAGGTGCTTTCCATTATCGGTTCCTCCGGAAGCGGAAAAACCACCTTGCTTCGGTGCTTGAATTTCCTGGAACGTCCGGAAAAAGGAGTCATTCGTGTTAATGGAGAAACCCTTTTAGACGCCACAGACCCAGCCACCACCAAAGAGGAGGAAATCCGAAAAAAGAGATTGCACTTTGGTTTGGTTTTTCAGAATTTTAATCTTTTTCCCCAGTATACAGCCCTTCAAAATGTAATGTTGGCTAAGGAACTCCTTGCAAAAGAACAGCCGGATTACAATGCCAATAAAAAGGAGATTCATCAGGAAATCGAAGCACAGGCTGAGGCCTTATTAAAGGAAATGGGACTGGCAGACCGAATGACTAATTATCCCCACCAGCTTTCTGGTGGACAGTGCCAGCGAGTGGCTATTGCCAGGGCTCTTGCCTTAAAACCAGATATTCTTTGTTTTGACGAACCAACTTCCGCCTTGGATCCCGAACTTACAGGAGAGGTCCTTAAGGTTATGAAGGGGCTGGCAGATCAAAATACCACCATGATTATTGTAACTCATGAAATGGGCTTTGCTAAAGACGTATCCAGTCAGGTAATTTTTATGGAAGACGGATATATCCTAGAGCAAGGAGATCCTAGTCAAGTCTTTGAACATCCAAAAGAAGAACGTACAAAACAATTCTTATCCAGTTATAATAAGGGATAAGAAAAATGGGATTCCAGCAGGCTGGGATCCCATTTTTTATTCTTCTTCCGGGAAAAGTTCTGCGTAAACATCCCACCAATCCAGACATTTTTCAGTCCAGATATCCCACAGGGCAGGCAGGATTTTTAATGCTTCTTCATAACTAGTTTTCAGGTTCTCTTTCGCCGAACCTGGCAGGCGATCTTCTCCATAGTTTTGAAGTTCCTTTTCTTCTAGTTCATTTTCTAATTCCTGAAGTCTTTTCCAGCAAAAAGCCAGCTCGTCTTCTGCTTCTTCTAAGGGGCCTCTTACCTGAGAAAATCTCCAATCCAAGTAAGCTTCTTCAGTACCAATTTCCCTTAATCTATGTTTTTCCTTGTCCGGTACTGCCCGCATACCTGCGATTAAGGCCTGATCCTCTGCCTGGACTAGGGCTGATAGATTTTCATTTTCTTCTCTGCAATGTTTCAAATAATGATCATATCCGAAGGGATAATACATGGCCTTTTGATCCTTAAAAACCAGGATAGCATCTGCTACTTCTTTTATAAAAAAGCGATCATGGGACACGAATAACAGAGTCCCTTTATAGGCTTTAAATGCCGACTCCAAAGTCTCCTTTGCCGGTATGTCCATATGATTGGTAGGTTCATCCAGCACCAAAAGATTGGGCTTACTGGTAAGGAGTTCCGCCAAAAGAAGCCTGGATTTCTCTCCTCCAGACAGCTGATCTACCATTTTCTGGGCTTCTCTTCCCGGAAATAAATAGGCCGCAAGAGTACTTCTTGCCTCTTTTTCCGTCATAGAAGGGAAGAGGTCATGGAAATGCTCATATACTGTTTTTTCAGAGGAAAGGGTCGCAGATTGCTGGTCAAAATAACCCATAAGAATATGATTTCCCAGCTGGGATTTGCCATCCAGGGGGGACAGTTCTCCTGCCACTGTCCGTAAGAAGGTAGATTTTCCGGCACCGTTGTCCCCAATAATACCGATTTTCTTCCCCCTTCTGATCCGCAGGGAAAGTTCCAAAAGCACCTTGTCATAGCCTAATTTCAAGTGCTCTGCCTCATAGACCCACTTACTTCCCATATGGTCCGGTACAAGATCTCCGGTGAAGATATGGGCTTCATTTGCCCCCGGATGTTCCATAAGCTCCATCCGCTCTAAAAGCTTCTTCTTGGACCTGGCAAAGGCAGCCTTCTTAGGCTTATTTTTGAAGCGTTCAATAAGGCCATTTAGGCGCTCCACTTCCTGTTCCTGTCTTTCATAAGCTTTCTTGGCCTTATCTAGGTCTTTAATCTTTTGTTTTCTGTAGTCTGTATAATTTCCCGCATATTTTTTTAGCTTCTTATCTTGCAGATCATAGACTAGGTCCACCACCTGATCCAAGAAAAAGCGGTCATGAGAAACCACTACCACTGCATGTTCATAGTCTCTGATATAAGTCTCCAACCACTGGGTGCTGGGTATGTCCAAATGATTGGTAGGCTCATCCAAAAGCAAAACATCCGGCTTCATTAAAAACAAACGAATCAGGGAAATTTTGGTTTGCTCTCCTCCTGAAAAATCCCCTAACTTCTTTGTCTTATCCTTCTTAGCAAATCCCAAGGCAGTAAATAGGCGGTCATACTCCATTTCATAAAGATAACGGTCCTTGGAGTAGGGATTTTTATCCTGACAGCCCTCTAGAATCAAGGCTTCCACCGTCTTTTCCTTATCCTTCTCCTGGGTCTGGCTAAGCATCCCCCAAGTAAGGGATCTGGATTTCCAAATCCCCGGCCCCTGTCGTTTGTCATCCCGGTCTAAAGAAAGTTCTCCGGCAATCAATCGAAGAAGAGTGGTCTTTCCCACTCCATTCTTCCCAACAATGGCAATTTTCTCATTTCCCTTAATCTCAAAATCAATATGGGAGAGGATAAGCTCCCCTCCCATAGTTACTGAACCATCTGTAATCTTATATAACATTATTCTTCCTCAAGAAGTGGCTGCATACTTTTTAGTCCAATCAATAATGTAGACGTATTATGAAGCAAGGCTGAGGTAGTCGGCTGCAAGATGCCGCCCACTCCTAAGGCAATGAGCCCAGCATTGAATCCTACAATATTTCTATAATTGCTATGGATTCTCTTCATAAGTCCATCACTGATTTTCTTTAAGGTTAATAGCTCATAGAGATTTTCAGCTCCGATGGTAATGTCTGCAATCTCTCTGGCAAGCTCTGCACCCTCGCTAATGGCAATTCCTACATCTGCCGCGGAAAGCGCCGGAGAATCGTTGATTCCATCCCCGATCATAATTACCTTACGGCCTAGGGCTTTTTCTTTATTCACAAAATCTGCCTTATCCTTTGGAAGCACCTCAGAGTAGTACTCATCTACTCCAACCTTAGCTGCAATTGCTTTAGCAGTCCGGTCGCTATCTCCTGTCATCATAACCACCTTGGAAATACCTGCTTCTTTTAGCTTCTGAATGACTGCTCTTGCTTCCTCTCTAAGAGGATCTTCAATACAGATGACTGCTGCCAACTGATTTTCAATGGCTAGATAGAGGTGAGAATACTCCTCCGGAAGGTCTGCAAACTTCTGCTCCATTCCTTCTGGAATCTTGCACTTTTCATCTTCAAATACAAAATGATAGCTTCCAATAATGGCTTTTCTTCCATCAATGGTCGTGGAAATACCGTGAGCCACAATATATTCCACCTTCGAGTGCATCTCCTCGTGGTCTAAGCCCTTACATCTTGCCTTGTCTACCACGGCCTTGGCCATAGAATGAGGGAAATGTTCTTCCATGCAAGCAGCAATTCGAAGAAGCTCATCCTTGTCCTCTCCCACAAACGGAACCACCTTCGCCACAGTAGGCTCAGCCTTAGTAAGGGTCCCTGTTTTGTCAAAGACAATGGTATCTGCCTCAGATACTGCCTCTAAGAACTTACCACCCTTTACCGTAATTTTGTGAGTATTGGCCTCACGGATGGCAGATAGTACAGAAATTGGCATGGCCAGTTTTAATGCACAAGAAAAATCTACCATCAATATAGAAAGGGCCTTGGTCACATTTCTAGTAAGCAGATAGGTAAGAGCAGTTCCTCCCAAACTATAAGGCACCAGCTTGTCAGCCAGATGCTCTGCCCTACTCTCCACACCGGATTTTAATTTCTCCGATTCTTCGATCATAGTTGCAATCTTCTCGTAGCGGCTAGATCCTCCCACTTCCTTTACCAGGATAGAAAGTTCTCCTTCTTCCACTACAGTGCCTGCATATACGGTGCTGTCTAAAACCTTGCGGACCGGCACCGACTCCCCAGTAAGAGAAGCCTGGTTAATCATAGCCTCTCCATCCACAACGCTTCCATCAAAAGGAACGATATTTCCCACGTGGACTACTACGGTGTCTCCTGCCTGGATTTCCTGCATGTCTACAAGGACTTCTTGATCCTTTGTCTTTAACCAAACCTTACCTACATTCAAGGACATGGTCCTTGCCAAATCTCCCACAGACTTCTTGTGGGTCCACTCTTCTAGAAGCTCTCCAATTCCTAAGAGGAACATAACAGAGCCTGCTGTGGCAAAATCTCCTCTTACAATGGAAACCCCAATGGCTGTGGCATCCAGTACCGGAACTTCAATTTTCCCCTGTACCAGGGTCTTAATGCCCTTCCATATATACTTTACCGACATGGCCGTGCAGTAAGCTGCTGCCAAAGGAGCAGGAAGTAAGGCCCTCCTTAGGTAATGATAAAAAACCTTGCTAATCAGTTCTTCCTTAAACTCTGCATTCATGGCTCTGCCAGAATTCTCTAAGTATCCGGTAGGGACACTTACATCCTGATAGTAAAATGCTTTAAGCTTCTGAAGAATCTTGTCTCTGCCCTCTTTATAGCTAATAACAGCATCACAGGTACGTTCGTAAACCTTTACAAAACTTACCCCTTCTATATTCTCCAAATAATATTGAAGCAAATCTGCCTCTTCATAGGTCATGCGCTTTTGTTTGAAATGAATACGCACTCTTCCTCGGATTTCGCTTTTAATTACGAATCTCACGATTATTCCACCTCGGATTCATCTGGAATTTCAATTACATCTTCATCTTCAAACTCAGCTTCGTCAGCAACTCTGTCCTCATTGATCTGCTTTGCCTCTGCATAGATGTCTTCACAGTTTTCTTGAAGAGTTGTGGTTGTCTTCAAAACACAATCTTTTGCTCTAAGAACTGCTGCTGTACAATTTGTATAAAGTTTCTTAGCATCCTTGCTGGTAAGAAGCTTGATTCCTGCGGTTCCAAATGCTACACCTGCTGCAAATATTCCTGTCTTTTTCCAATTCATATCCATAATAAATACCTCCTATATTCCTTGCGTTTCCCTACATTATAGCCACATCAAAGTCAATTGTCACGTCTAACTTTCTTATTGAAAAAATTTTATCATGTTATAAAGAGAGTCATTTTCAAAAAGCCAAACCTACGTATTTCCAATAGAAAAAAGCCACTGCTAACCTTGTAGCAATGACTTTTTCATAGGTGTATATTAGGTTGATGAATGGGTATAAGGAGTATTTTTATCAAAAGTTTCTTTATTATAATTCTGTTATTTAATGAAACTTACATGCTTGCAGATCTCTTCAATAGCTTTTTCTTTTCTCTCATTGAAGATGACCTTGTTTTCCTCAAAGAGGTTTCTTCCCTCTGTATCGATAGATACGATCAAAGGTCCAAACTCTTTCACGCGACAGTGCCACAAAGTCTCAGGCATTCCAAGATCTCTCCACTGAGCGTCTACGATTTCTTCTACTTCTGTAGCTGCCACTACTGCATTCCCTGCCGGGAATACACAGTGAATTGCGCCAAAGTCTTTACATGCATTTTCGGTATTTTCTTTCATACCGCCTTTTCCAATAATTACACGAACTCCGGATTTCTCTACGAACTCATACTCAAATTTCTCCATACGCATGGAAGTTGTTGGTCCTACAGAAACCATCTCAAATTTATCATTTTCCAAAGGACGAATAATCGGACCTGCGTGGAAAATTGCTGCATCTTTTACGTCTACCGGAAGGTCTCTTCCTTCTTCAACCAAACGTCTGTGAGCCACGTCACGACAGGTGGTCATGCTTCCGTTTAAGTAAATAATATCTCCAATATGGATATCTTTAAGGTCTTCTGCTGAAATAGGTGTTGTAAGAATTTTCTTTCCGTCTTTTACTTCAATCATTATAATGTTACCCCCGAATGTGTTGTAATTGTGTAGTTAAGATCCTTATCAAATACAATATGACCACGTCTGTGAGACCAGCATCCCACATTTACAGCCACACCAATTGCGGATGGATGTCTTGCAGTATTTTCAATATGAACTCCCATAACAGAATATTTTCCGCCCATTCCCTGAGGTCCAAGGCCAATCGAGTTGATTCCATCTTCTAATAATTTTTCCATAGAAGCAGCACGCTCATTTTCGTTGTGACTTCCTAATGGTCTCATAAGTGCTTTCTTAGAAAGAAGGGCTGCAGTCTCAACGGAAGTTGCCACACCTACACCTACTAAAAGAGGGGGACATGCATTAATACCGTAAGATGTCATTACATCTAATACAAATTTTGTAACGCCTTCGTATCCCTCTCCTGGCATTAATACCATTGCCTTTCCCGGAAGGGTACATCCGCCACCTGCCATGTATGCGTAGATCTCGCACTTATCGCTGTCTGGAATAATATCCCAGAATACAGTAGGAGTTCCCTTACCAACATTCTTTCCTGTATTGTACTCATCAAAAGTCTCTACACTGTTGTGACGAAGAGGAGCTTCAAAAGTTGCCTTTACAACTGCTTCTTTTAAGAGTGGCTCTAATTCTCCGATCAAAGGGAAGTTGGTTCCACATTTTACCCAGAACTGAAGAACACCGGTATCCTGACAGCTTGGTCTATTTAACTCTTTGGCCAAAACCTGATTTCTCTTCATGGTTTCATAGATAACCTTTGATAAAGGACTGTCTTCTTTTGCTCCTAACTCATCAATTTTCTCACGAATATCATCTGGTAATACTTTTCCAATGTAGGACACAAAATTCGCCATATAATTGGTAAGCTGTTCTACTTGCTGTTCTTTGTTAGCCATTTTTCTAACGCCTCCTAATTTTTCATCTTAGTCTTAGTAATTAATAAAAATGTATAGTTAATCCACACTCTCTTTATGGGAAGAATGGAAATGCTATTGGAAGTATAATCATACTTACTACCGTTGCAATAACAATCAGAGGAAGTCCTGACTTGGTATAGTCAAGGAAGCTATATCCTCCCGCTCCCACAACCATGGTATTTGCTGGCATACCAATTGGTGTTGCATAGGCACAAGAACCACCGATGACGCAGGCCATGAGTACGGCTCTTGGATCTGCTCCCATTCCCTGGGCAATGGACAGACAAATTGGAACCATAAGGGCTGTAGTTGCTGTATTGGACATAAAGTTTGTTAACACTGCACACAGTAGGAATACTGCCAGGGTAAGGACATAAGGAGACGGATTCTCTCCTAATGCTCCGATTACTTTTTCAGCAATCTCCTCTCCGGCTCCTGTATTTTGAAGGGCAGATGCCAAAGAAAGGGTTCCTCCAAAAAGGAAAATTGTTTTAAGGTCAATAGATTTTAAGGCATCCTTCTCAGAAATAACGCCTGTAAGGATCAAGGCCAGGGCTCCCACACATCCGGAGATGCAAAGTTTAATACCAATCTTATCCTCAAAGATCATAGCCAAAAGTGTCAGTACTAAAATAATCAAAGATAACCATTGCTTCCAAGCCGGAACATCGTCAAAGTTCTGATTAACATCAAAGCTATCATCCTCAATTACATCGTGGGATGGAAGAAGCTTGTATCCAATGGTAGCATAGAAAATAATTCCTACTACAAGAATCGGTAATCCTACAATAGCATATTCAAAGAAGCCAAATTTCAAGCCCATTTCCTGAAGGGCACTCTGAGCAATCAGGTTTCCGGGAGCACCGATCAGTGAAAGGTTTCCTCCCATAGCTGCCGCAAATACCAGAGGCATTAAAAGTCTAGAACGCTTGTATCCTGACTTAGCAGCGATTCCGATAACCACCGGAATCAAAATTGCCGCAGTACCTGTGTTGGATAAGACACCACTCATAAAACCTACAATTACCATAATAGCGATAATCAACATTCTCTCGGTTTTGGCAAATTTTGTAATAATTCCACCAATCTTATTTGCCATTCCGGTTTCGAACAAGGCCTCTCCAACAATAAACATTGCCACAAACAAGATAACGTTGCTGTCGATGAATCCTTTAAAGGCTGTCTCAACATCTAGAACACCGGTAACCACCAGGCCTATACAGACAATCATTGACGTTACTCCCAGCGGTATTTTTTCAAATACGAACATTACTACCGCAAAGAGAAGAAATAAAAGTGTAATGGTTGATGCACTCATAATAATTCCCCCTGTTAACTTACTATCATTATTACATGTGATCTCTCGGCCGATGTATGATCTTTATGTTGTCTTTATTATAGCCTGTGTATTTTCCACTGTACATTTAATGAAAATGATAGATACATAACTAAAATTTATGAAATTTGTTTTTTTTAGCAAACTTCACAACATATGTGATATAATAATTCAAAATTAAAGGTTTTTTATAGTGAATATGCCAATCATATACTGCATTGTTTTTTACTTGCCCCATGAGAAACAGGCATAAAAATCCAATTTTCAGGAGGTTTTCCCATGAAAATCACTCAATTAGAATACTTTTGTGCCGTTGCCAGGTGCCATAGTATCACCCAGGCTGCCAACCAACTCTATATGACCCAGCCTGCCATCTCCAGTGCCATCAAGGAATTAGAACGGGAATTTTCTGTAAATCTTCTAATTCGGTCTAAGAGTAACATTACCCTTACAAAAGAAGGGGAAATCTTTTATCAAAAGGCCACTAATCTTTTGGAGATGGTTCATCAGACCTCCTCAGAGATGGGAGATCTTGCCAAAAAGATTGCTCCTTTAAAGATTGGAATTCCTCCCCTTCTCAGCACCCTATTTTTCCCAGACCTTCTTTTGGTCTTTCAGGAAAAATATCCGGATATTCCAGTGGAGCTTTATGAATATGCTTCTTTAAAAGCAGCCTCCCTGGTACAGGACGGTAGCTTAGACGTTGCCATGGTAAATATGGATTTTTATAATATTGATAAGTTAAATTCCTACAAGCTTTTAACGGACCAGATTGTCTTTGTAACAGCACCAGATCACCCTCTGGCAAAAGAACAGGAATTAACTGCCAAACAATTAGAAAATGTGCCTGTAATTCTCTATAATACAGACTCTGTACAGAACACGACTTTGATGAATTATTTCAAGGCCAGCGGCGTCACCCCTAATGTGATCATGCACGCCAGCCAACTATTTACCATTCATCAATTTGTAAAAGAAAAATTAGGAGGAGCATTTTTGTACTCCTCCCTCCTAAAGAACCTGCCGGACCTGATTGGAATTCCGGTGGTACCCACCATCCAACAGGAAATCGGTTTTGTATGGTCTAAAGATAAATATCTTAATAACAGTGTAGAAAGTTTTGTTTCGTTTACAAAGCGCTACAAACTTTAAAAAATATTTCTATAATAAAAAATCAGCAATCTTTTTACGATTGCTGATTTTTATTTATGCCAAATCTTCTAGCATCTCCCTGACGGTTTTCCCGTAGACCGGATGTCTTTTGTAGGGAGCAATTTCTTCTAGAGGTCTTAAAACGAAATCCCGCTTATGCATCTCCACATGGGGAATACAAAGGTCTTCCTCTTGGAGAACCAGATCATCGTAGAAGATAATATCAAGATCCAGGGTTCTTGGTCCCCAGTGAATGATCCGCTCCCTCCCTGCCTCTTTTTCAATTCGATTTAGTTGCTCCAAAAGTTCTCTTGGATACATAAGGGTGCATAACTTCAAACATCCATTTAAGAAATCTGGTTGGTCTTTCACTCCATAGGGAGCTGTAGAAATAAGGGTAGACACCTTCTCCACCTTAGTCTTAGGCAGCTGGTCCAAAGAGGCAATGGCATCCTGCAGAATCTGTTTGCTGTCTCCTATATTAGATCCTAGGGCAATATAAGCTGTATGCCAGCTTCTTTCTATAGCCACGCTTAAGCTGCGAAGGGGAAGGCCCACAGGCGCCCATGGCTTCTTTACTTCCACTTCTATCTTCTCTAGGCTTTGATACTTAAGGAGCAATTCTTCTGCCAGGCCTTCTGCCACCCGCTCAATAAGCTTAAAAGTATGCTCTTTCAGGTAGGATGTAATAAAGGTACTGACCTCCCCATAATTAATGGAGACACCAAGATTATCTGTAAGCCCTGCCCTTCTAGTATCTGTATACAAGACTGCCGAAATCACAAACTTTTGCCCCAGGCTATTTTCCTCCGGATACACTCCGTGATTTGCAAATACTTCCAAATCCTCGATTTTAATCTGATCCAACTTCTTATCTTCCCTTCGCTTTCCCTATATTTTTTAAAAGTCTTTGGAGCCAGCCTCCAAAATGGCCTTGGTCATTTTAATGGCTCGCTTATTTTTCTCCACATCATGAACCCGTACAAAGGCAGCTTTCTTTGCCACTCCAAAGACAGTGGTAACTAAGGTTCCCTCTTCTCTTTCCGTAACCGGCAGATCCAAAGTCAGTCCGATCACAGATTTTCTTGAGGTTCCAAGAAGCACTGGATAAGCAAGCTTTTGCATAATCTCCATACGGTCGATTATCTCAAGATTCATTTCATAACTTTTTGCAAATCCAACGCCGGGATCTAAAATAATCTTGTCATCTGCCACTCCAGCTTCCTTTGCAATCTTCACAGACTCTCTCATATCTTCCATGAAATCATTTAAGAAATCCTCATACTCTGCCTTCTCCCTGTTGTGCATAAGGCAGCAGGCTACCCCTGTCTCTGCCACCAAGGGAGCCATTTTAGGATCATATTTAAAGCCCCAGATATCATTTACCAGGTCTGCCCCTGCCTCTATGGCAGCTCTTGCCACAGCACTTTTATAAGTATCAATAGACACAGGAACATCATAGCGGTCTTTTAAAGCTCTAATGACAGGAACTACTCTTTGGATTTCCTCCTCATCACTGATCTGGCTATGTCCGGGTCTGGTGGACTCTCCTCCCACATCAATAATGTCTACCCCTTCATCTATCATCTGTTTTGCATGGGCTAGGGCCTTCTCCAGTCCGTTAAATTTTCCTCCATCAGAAAAGGAATCGGGTGTTACATTCAAAATTCCCATAATATAGGTTTGATTTTGAGTATCAAAACTTTTATTTCCTATGATCATATTATTATCTCCATATTTTTTTCTTCCGACTTCCAATTACAACTATCCTTCACAGAACAGGCAAAACATTTTCTAGACCGCTTATCACTCCAATAAAAAAGCTTTTCTGCCTCCGTCATGCTTTCCTTTTTTCTGCGATGTCCCCTGATAGCCCGAAGGATCCAGGTCATTTCCTCTTTTGAGCAAATAGGTTTAATGTCTCTAAGAATGGCCCCTGCAATTTCTTCACCGGCAATCTCGTGGGGAACCTGCTCCAAATATTGTCTGTCCTTTCCAATATCATGGAGAAGGGCCACCAGGTAAATAAGTTCCTTCTCATATCCCAAATGAAGCTCCAGGTTTCGAATATAGGCAATTCTTGCCACATCAAGAAAATGCTCCATATCGTGATGGCAGTATTCTCTATTTCTTTCCACTTCCTGAATTTTACGGTAATGTTTCTGATAAAGGGGGTGGTTCAGTGCCTCTCTTAGTCTGGGCATTTCCTCAATTTCGTCTATTTTCAAATCTATCTTATTTTCCAAATTTTCCAAAGCCATAAGACATTATTTCCCTAACATCCGAAAAAACCGCTCTTCCAGGAGAGGATCTTCTGCAAATACTCCCCTTCTTGCCACTGTCACTGTCTGACTTCCCGGCTTTTTGATGCCTCGCATGGTCATACACATATGCTCTGCCTCGATCATTACCATAGCCCCCTTTGGTTCCATATGTTCCATAAGGGCGTCAGCAATCTGGCCGGTAAGTTGTTCCTGAAGCTGTAATCTTCTGGCAAATACTTCCACAGTTCTGGCAAGCTTGCTTAGTCCCACTACCTTGCCATTTGGAATATAGGCAATATGGGCCTTTCCGTAAAACGGCATAAGATGGTGCTCACACATGGAATAAAAAGTAATGTCTTTTTCCAATACCATCTCCGAACTATCTACGGTAAAGGTCTTGGATAAATGAAGGCCTGCATCCTCTTTCATGCCTCCGCAGATTTCTTCATACATTCTGGCAATTCGATCCGGGGTTTCTATCAGGCCTTCTCTGTTTACATCCTCGCCAATGCCTTCTAAAAGCAAACGCACGGCAGACTCTATTTTCTCATGATCAAACATGGGGTATCCTCCTTGAATCTATTCTTTCCGTATTTTCTACTATCTCTTTGACAATTCCTAAGTAGGACAAAGAACCGCAGGCCACAATAACAGAAGAAGTCTCCGGCTTTGTTGCCTCCTTCACTGCCTCTGTCACTGCTTCCCCAATAGACCCTTCTGCCTTAACCCGGCTGCAATACCGGCTCACCGATTTTGCCAGGTCCTCACTTGATAGGCTGCGCTCTTTATTAGGCAAGTCCACTGTATAGACCTGACTTGCCAGAGGACATAGAATTGAGGTGATACTTTCATAATCTTTGTCCTTAAAAACTCCCAGAATCAGAATTATTTTTCTGTCAAAAAAGTCATGTCGCAAGGACTCTGACAGCCTGTAAGCAGCATCCTCATTGTGGGCACCATCAATCATAAAGATCGGATCTTCCATAAGGCAGGTGTATCTTCCCGGCCATCTTGTGTCAGACACCCCCAAAGAAACCGCCTCATCAGAAATCTCATATCCCCTTTCCCGAAGAGCCAAAATTACCTCCAAGGCTGTGGCTAGGTTTTTTCTCTGGTGAAAACCGGTAAGAGAGCTGTTTAAATTTTTGAATGTCTTATAGTTTAGAGTCATAGATTTATAATCTTCCCCCAGAACCTGTAACTGACTCATATCAACTTCTCTATATCTCTTGTCCAGACAAGGATTTTCATGGTTTTTTCTATCTTCGGCCTTTAAACTCTCAGAAAAATGCTGTCTAAGGACCCTAGCCACCTCCTCCTTCTGGCTGGCAGATACCAGCTGGCATCCCGGCTTAATGATCCCTGCCTTTGTTTTGGCAATTTCCTCCAGACTATCTCCAATCACTCCCAAGTGATCCAGACTAATATTGGTAAATACGGCACACAAGGTATTGTCTATGATATTGCTTGCATCAAGAGCTCCCCCAAGGCCTGTCTCTAAAACTACCAGATCACAATTCATTTTTTTGAAATACAAAAAAGCGATGGCCGTCTCTGCCTCAAAGAGGGTCGGGACTAATGCTCCCGACTCCTTAAGGCTGGCAATCGCTTTTTGAACCTCTCTAGTGATCTTTGCGAAATCTTCTTCCGAGATCCATCGGCCATCTACCTGAATTTTCTCCAGATATCCCATGACAGCCGGTGAAACGTATCGCCCGGTCCTGTATCCTGCTTTACTTAAAATCGTGGAAGTGTATGCAAGCACAGATCCTTTTCCATTCGTTCCTGCAATGTGAATGAACTTCAAATCATCCTGAGGGTTCCCCAGTTCACTAAGCAAACCTCGAATCGCATCTAAGCCAAGTACACTTCCGTATTTGGACATTTCTTCCAAATATACCCTTGCTTCTTTATAGGTCACTTTATTCACTATCTTTCTTTACTAAAAACTATTTTGCTTTTGTATCAATTTCTTCTTTAATCTTGGCAATGAATTCATCCAGTGTGCACTGACCTTCATCCCCTTCTTTTCTGCTTCTTACAGATACCTTTCCTTCTTCCTCTTCCTTACCACCTACAACTAACATGTAAGGAACCTTCTTCATCTGAGCCTCGCGGATCTTATATCCGATCTTCTCTGCACGGGTATCGATTTCTGCACGGATGCCGGCCTCATTAAGAGCTGCCAGCACCTTCTCCCCATATCCCATAAATTTATCAGAAAGTGGAAGTACCTTTACCTGTACCGGAGCTAACCATGTTGGGAATGCTCCTGCAAAATGCTCGATTAAAATTCCGATAAATCTTTCAATAGATCCAAAGGCTACACGGTGGATCATAATCGGTCTATGCTTTTCTCCGTCTGCCCCTGTATACTCTAAGTTAAATCGAAGTGGAAGCTGGAAGTCTAACTGAATGGTTCCGCACTGCCAGGTTCTTCCGATAGAATCCTCCAAGTGAAAGTCGATCTTTGGTCCGTAGAAGGCACCGTCTCCTTCGTTTACAACATAAGGAAGTCCAATATCCTCCAGGGCACTTCTAAGGGCATCTGTAGCCATTTCCCAATCTTCATCGCTTCCCATACTGTCCTCCGGACGGGTAGAAAGCTCTACATGATATTTGAATCCAAAGAGGTCATAAACCTGATCAATAAGCTGTACAACACCCTTGATCTCATCCTTTACCTGGTCCGGTGTCATGAAGATATGGGCATCATCCTGGGTAAAGCAGCGCACACGCATCAGTCCGTGAAGCTGTCCGGATTTCTCATGACGGTGAACAAGGCCAAGCTCTCCCATACGAATCGGAAGATCACGGTAAGAACGGGGCTCTGACTCGTAAACTAAAATTCCACCTGGGCAGTTCATTGGCTTAATAGCAAAATCGGTATCGTCAATAACTGTGGTGTACATATTTTCTTTGTAGTGATCCCAGTGTCCGGAAGTCTCCCACAGATGGCGGCTTAACATGATTGGGGAAGAAATCTCCACATAACCGGCTTTTCTATGGATCTGTCTCCAGTAATCCAAAAGGGTATTCTTAAGAACCATTCCGTTTGGAAGGAAGAAGGGGAATCCCGGTCCCTCCTCACGCATCATAAAGAGGCCTAGTTCTTTTCCTAATTTTCTATGGTCACGTTTCTTTGCTTCCTCAAGCATGGTCAGATAATCATCCAGGTCTGCTTTCTTAGGGAATGCAGTTCCATAGATTCTCTGAAGCATCTTATTCTTCTCGCTGCCTCTCCAGTAAGCTCCTGCAAGGCTGGTAAGCTTAAATGCTTTTACCGGCTTTGTAGTCATAAGGTGAGGGCCTGCACAAAGGTCTGTAAATTCTCCCTGAGAATAAAAGCTAATGGTCTCTCCCTCCGGAAGATCCTCAATTAACTCTACCTTGTATGGTTCCTCCTTCTCCTTAAAAAAGGCAAGGGCCTCATCTCTAGGCATGGTATACTGCTTAATCTCTAAATTCTCTTTTACGATCTTCTTCATCTCTGCTTCGATCTTCTCAAGATCATCTGCAACAAATGGAGTTTCTCTATCTACATCATAATAGAATCCATCTGCTATGGAAGGTCCGATGGCAAGCTTTGTCTCCGGATACAATCTCTTAATAGCCTGTGCCATAATGTGAGATGCTGTGTGACGGAAAGCGCCCTGTCCCTTCTCATCATTGAATGTAAGGATGTTTAGCTCACAGTCCTTGTCCACAAGTGTACGAAGGTCAACTACTTCTCCGTCTACCTCTCCTGCAGTAGCTACTCTTGCAAGTCCTTCACTGATATCTTTTGCAATGTCAATGACTGACATTGCTTCTGCATATTCTTTTGATGAGCCATCTTTTAATGTTATCTTCATAATCCGTCTCTCCTTTTTATTTTCATAAATTCCGGAATCGCAAAACACAGATTTGCTATAGTGTTTGCATTTGCCAAGTTTTTGCAACAAAAAAGGCATCCGCCTATGGAATGCCTTGCTAATCACTTTCATGAAGCTTCCACAAAAACACTCCTCCAGGGACGGGATCCTTCCCGCGGTTCCACCCTGCTTGCTTTCCATGAAAACCTCTTACTTTGTGATGATAACGGAATCACCGTGCCTGATTAGGGCCGCTCGGAGGTGGTCTTCAAAATGTCCTCCAACAAAGCTCTCTCAGCAAATGAGCTTCTCTCTTGGGTTGTGGGGCAAATCTACTCTTCTCCTCAACGCTTTCTCTTATACTGTGGATATTCTACTCCAGCCAATTACGTGGTGTCAAGCACTAGTTTTCTATATAGGGCTTGTGTATTTTTACTGAATTCCATTTACCAGGTCCTTTAAGGTGGGAGGATCAAAGTCAAATCCCACACCAATGCTTCCATCCATTTGGATCACCTTTGCGGCATGCTTGGCAGCCAGGGCCAGGGCCTCCTGCAATGCCTGTCCCCTTTCAAACCTTCCTTGGGTCTCTTCTTGTTTTTCGTATGCTAAGTACCGGGCCAGAAAGGCTGCAATATAGGAATCCCCTGCTCCCAAAGTATCTGTAGCCTCTATATCCATGGTATCCTGCTTGTAAAATCTATTTCCGTCGTAGGCGATCACCGCCTCATTTCCTCTGGTTCCTACTGCAATCTTACAGCCAAGGTCTACGGTTAACTTCAAGTATTTTTTTATCTCTTCTTCTTTTAAATGCCAACAAGAGAAAAATCCATAGCTAATGTAGGGGGCGATTTCTCTTATAACTTCTTCAGAAAATGCCGCATGAAAATCATAGCAGATTGTCACATCATGGTCCCTTGCCAGCCTTTTAATGTGGGTCAGATCCACACAGCAGAGCCTTCCCATGCAGATCACATCATACTGCTTCACATAAGAAATTTCTTCTTCTGTGAAGCTGATGGGGTAAAGATCTGTAACCCCCTCCTTGTTCCACATTAAAAAAACCCTGTCTCCGTCTTCCTTTAATTCTACCAAACTGTAGCCGCTAGCCCCCTCCTCATGATGGGAAAAAGAAACATCCACTCCCAGTTTATTGAGGGTATCTTCTAAAATCTCTCCTGCCTGGTCATTGGCAAAAACCCCTAGAAATCCTGCCTCTGCTCCAAGGGAAGCTGCATTACAGGCAATATTATATTCATTTCCTCCCGGATACATACGCTTCTGATTTGGATAAATATCCAAAGTAGCAACTCCTGTCCCCAGTATTTTGACTTTATTTTTTTCCAACATATCTAATTCCTCTGTCTTATAGGGTCTAAGACTTTATATTCCCAAGGCTTTATCTCCAAAAATTTATGGGTTCATAATCTTGAAGTTTTGCTAAAAATCCTCGCTCCTGAAGCTTTTCCTGAATAAGATCCAGCAAGATCTTTGTAGGTGCCGACACGGTATGATAGTGATAACCTGATGTTACATTCATAAGAAGGCTGGACTTGCCGCTCTTTAGCTCTTCCATAAATTTTTCTATATCCTCATGATTTGCAATATGAAGATCCCCTTTAAGGACTCCATATACCCTGTGGTTGATGAAGACATCCTCCACCAGGCCTCCATAATTTACAATAATCTCCAGTTCTTCCCTGGTCTCCTCACTGGAATGAGACACCTTAAACACTCTGGTATTTTTTGCCAACTCTTCTTTGGCTTTTTCCAAAACATAGCCTGTATTGGTAGCGGTAATTTCCAAATTCTGAGCTCTTAAAAGAGCAATGTCCTGAACCACTACCTGTCTGCTTACTCCCAAATCCTTAGCCAGGTCTTTACCGGACACCGGATTTTGGCACTGTCTAAGGATCTTTAGCATTCTCTCTCTACGTTCTTTCCCCGACATAAATGCTTCCTCTCACTTCCCATATTAGTTCCATGTAACAAGGTTTCTGTAATCTCGCCTTCTCTAAAATCTGGTCTTTTGAAAAAACATCCCTGGCACTTCCATCTGCCAAAATTTCCCCATGAGCCATTACAATCACCCGTTCAAAATATTCATCTACAAAGTCCATATCATGAAGAATGGCAATCACAAGCTTCCCCTTTTCAGAAAGCTCCTTAATCATATTTCCAATGCGACAGCGGCCTGCATAATCCTGGGCAATGGTAGGCTCATCTAAAATAATCACGTCCGTATCCATAGCTACCACCGATGCAATAGCTGTCATTTTCCGTTGATGAAGGTCTAGATCATAGGGGTTGTCCTCCTCTTTTCCGAAAAGCCCCATAAGCTCCATGGCTGCCAGGGCCTTCTCTTTTGCCACATCTTCTGACATGCCAATATTCAAAGGGCCATACATTACTTCCTCTAAGACCTTGTGTTTAAAAATTTGATCGTCAGGATTCTGAAATACATAGCCTACCTTGTCTGCTAACATGGCTACGGTTTTTTTAGAAATGTCTTCCTCACCAAAATAGATTTCTCCTCCCAAGGGTTTTAAAAGACCTTTTAAAAGACGAACCAAGGTGGTTTTTCCCGCACCGTTTTGGCCGATGATGGCTGTGGTTCGGCCATCCAAAGAAAGACTC
>CAVAKZ010000007.1:63682-73018 GCA_963589425.1 Parabacteroides distasonis
CCCGAAAAATAGGCACATCTTTTTTATAAGAGAAGCTTAGATTTTTCACTTTAAAGATATCTTTTCCCTGAAATCTACATGGATTTTTTCCCGGTTTATTCAAAGCTTCCAAGAGTTTTTCTTTCAAAAGATCACTTTGCTGTTCTTCAAATAGTCTAAGGGTAGCTTCCAGGGTTGCAGGGTAGGTCCCATCCTTGTTTTCCAAATGAAACTCTTTGGAAATCCTGGTATAAGCAGGGGGCTGCACCCCTATATCTGCCAGATCCGCTCTTGAAAAGATCTTTTCCGGCCTATCAAAATCTACCACCTTTCCTTGATGCATCAAAAGAATTCGATGACAGTACTTTGCCATTTTTTCAAGCTTTTGCTCCACCATAATGATGGTCACACCACTTTGTCGCAACTTGTCCACCACCCTAAAGACTTCCTCTGTCCCCTGGGGATCAAGTTGGGAGGTAGGCTCATCTAAAATAATAACCTGAGGCTGCATAACCAAAATACTGGCAATAGCCACTCGCTGCATTTGTCCTCCTGATAGGTCAAAAGGATTTCTGGCTCTGTACTGCCAGATATCTAAATCCTTTAAAGTAGTCTCAATGCGCCTCTTCATCTCATCTCTGGGCACCCCTAGATTCTGAAGACCATAGGCCACTTCCCCATATACCGTATCCTTGGCTCCTGATAATTGATTAAAAGGATTCTGGAAAATCAGGCCCACCTGCTCACACATTTCCTCCACCGGGCAGCTTTCTACTAGAGTGTCATTTACAAAAACTTTTCCCCCGTAAGCCCCATTATAAAAGTTTGGCACTAGTCCTATAATAGCCTGGGTCAGGCTACTTTTTCCCGCACCGTTTGCTCCAACAATGCCGATAAATTCTCCCTTCTTTATGGTGAGGGATATGTTATCTAAGGCCAGAGCCTCTGTATTTGGGTATTTATATTTTAAATGTTCGATTTTAATTATGTCCATCTGTCAACTCTCCGTGATTTTCTTTCCCCTGCTAGAATGCCACCCTGGCCACTATAGTAAGGACAATCATAAGCACCAAAAAAGCACCGATCAGGCGATCTCCTTTGTGTTTCTTTCTATCCTCTAAAAAGGTCTTTTTATTTTTTCTTCCAAATCCCCGTACCTCTAAGGCAATGGCTCGTTCTCTGGTGTTAATAAGAGAGCTTGTTACCACCGGAGAAATCAAAGGAATAAAGGCCTTTGCTCTGGTAAAAAAATTTCCCTCTGTCTCCATACCGCGGCTCCTCTGGGCATCTGCAATAGTGTCCTTAGAGGCCATCATCTGGGGTAAAATCTGAAATACAGATACCACAATATAGCCAAATTTAGGAGAAAAGCCATTTTTTTCCAACTCATCCACCAGCTCCGGTATGGAAGTAGTTAATACAAAAACCGCAAAAGCCAAAAGCATATTTAAAATATTCAGACCAATTCTTGCGGCATAGAAAAAGCCTTCTTTATAAATATTGACACCACCAATCTTCACAAGAATATGTTCATTTCCATGATACAAAAAAGTCTGGATTAAAAAGATTACAATAATCAAGGTGAAGGAGAAGCCAATCAGCGGAAGAGCCCTTTTTATGATTCCTCCGGAGGCTAAAAGCAGCAAACTGCATAAAATAAGGATAGGGAAAAGCCATAGCTTTCCCCCAATTAATGGTATGCAGATTGCCGCCAGTATATATAATAATTTGGTATAGGGATGCATTTTATTTAAATAGCTTCCTCTGTCTTCGTACAAGCTGATACTACTCATAAGCTACCATCCTTTTCTTAATCTAACCGCTCCACTTTCGCATTCACATCGTAAAGTGCAGTAAGTTTCTTTGGAAGTCCCTGAAGAATTACATATACAATAAGCATAGTAATTAATTTGTCCGGTACATCCACAACTACTTCATCGAGCAGAGATCCTAGATTTCTAGATATCCCTGACACCTGAGCAAATGCAAAGATTGCATCTCCCCAGGCATTACCGGTCATTCCTCCCCAGAAGATAATATTCAAAGGGGTTGAGACCACAACTGCTGCAAGGCCCCCTCCAACTGCAGTTAAAATACACTTGCCAATAGAGTCCATAAATCCAAGTCTGGCCATAACACCCACTACAAGTCCGATAAAGAGACTGGTAAGTGCATAAACCAAGGTAATATTATCCCCTGTTGTAAGGCCATAAATCAGGTTATTTAGGGCTCCACAGATAGCTCCGATAATGGGGCCTCCAAGGCAGGCCCCGATACAAGTTCCGATAGAGTCCAACCACAGAGGCAATTTTAATAATGATGCAAAAAATTTGCCTAGATAATTAATTCCAATACAGGCAGGAATCAACACGATAGTTGCTGCCGTTAATTTTGTTTTAAAAACATTCCTCATTCTCCTCATTCTCCTTCTTTAAAGCTTGTCTTGCAAATATTCCTGGGTAGTCATCCGTTTAACGTGGAGAGGCTCTAGTCCTTCAAGAACAGACTCCACTGCTCCTTCTGTGTCCCCATTGATCCCGGCACAGGCATCTGTCAGATAAACCACATAGCTTCCCTGGTCTATAAGTGCCATGGCAGTTGCCAAAACGCAGCATTCTGCTACCACGCCTGTTAAGACGACTCGACCTGCCCCTTCAGCCGCCTCCAAAACCTCAGGAATGCTAAGGGATGAATAGGTGGATTTCTCATATAGGGGATATTTTTTTAAGTCATCCAAAAACAGGTCCATAATCTCATTGGCATGGGCATCCCGGTTGACCTGATCATTCTCTCGGTTGTAGTCTGCCCAAACTCCCTTAGGATCTTTTGCTGCTACAAATGCAGTAAAAATCACATCTAGATTCTCCGGATCTTTTTCAAGAATTTCTTTAATCTTCTCTCCTGCCCTTTGAACTCCGGGACAATACCACTGACCGCCTTCTCCATATACATTTTGCATATCAATGACCAATAAGAGGTCTTTTTTCATCTTTGTCCTCCATGTGCCATCTGTCTTAGGATGTGACAAGACACTTAACAATACAGGCACATTTTATACGCTTGTTATAAAAAAGTCAAGGCGTCTTTTTCGCCTTGACTTTCTTTGACTTTTCACCGTCTTCCCTACACTTCTATTCCTGGTCTTGATTCTGATCTTGATTCTGATTTTGCTGTGACAGTTGGCTAAGGTCTGTAACATAAATGGTTGTGAATTCCTTAAGGAAATCCTCATATTTGATTACAAACTGACCGTATGTCTCATCAGAACCATTGGCAAAGGTAATAACTGAGCTTCCGGTCTGGCTTCTCTTTCCTTTTTTATTGTACTGTAAGGAATGATTACTGTATGGGTTACGCATTTTCACATATTTAACTCCGTTGATCTCCTCCGCACCTAAAATGGTATAGGCATGTCCGGATTGAATTCCTTTACCAGGTTTGTCTAAAGAACCTGTACTATAAACCTTCTTACTTGTTTTCATAGCTTTCAGTTCGTCAAAGAATTGCTCCTTCTCTCTCTTTTTTCGAAGACCCCAATTTTGTTGCTTACAGTCACAAGCCTTCACGCCTAATAACTGTTGAATATAATCGGAGCCAACTCCATACCACAAGGATCGATAACCCCGTACCTGTTTACCATCGATCTTTCTTCCATAAAAGGCAAAGGCCTTTTCAATCATTTGCATCCACAGGGTTCCTGCTGACAAGGCGTCTGCTCCACCGGTTATAAGTCTTGGCACAGTTTTCTTCACACGAATGTAAACAGGTTTTAGTGGTTCACCCTCTTTCGCATTATCCACATCATACAGTCTTACTACTACCGTACCATCCCCCATATCTTTCAGACAGCTTTTAATAAGAGCCGGGTCTGCATTGATCACACCTGCTGTTCCCGCCATCATAAAGCAATTGGAGACCATTCTCTGTTTCAAATCATTAACCACCGGTTCATGAGCAAACAAAGGAGTATCTGTTTGATTTGACCAATAGGTGCTCTTCGTAATGATGGCATTTCTTTTCATTCCCTTATTTTTTCCTTCGTTTTCCATTTTGGAATCCGAACACTCTATAATCTGAGCACCATCAGGAATTTTCAAAGTACCATCGGTCATTTCTTTAAAATACTTCTGCATATCCCGAAGGATCTCGGCAGCCGGTCCCTCTAGCTGTTTCTTAGCAGCCTTATCCACAGCCTTCATGGCCTTCATAAGTCTCTCACGCTCTTCTGTATATCCTACAGCATAGCGGGTTCCAACTACATATTCATTAACGGTTTTCGCCAGCTCTTGCTGTCCAAGATCATATAATTTCAGATTCATATCTCGAAGTTGGTCCCTCTTTTTCTGAGATCTTAAATCAGAATCTGTATTCATAGCTTCTTCTCTTGTAATTCTTGCATTCTTTCCGTAAGGTTGGGCTTGAGCAAGTCCCTTTTCTTCTTTTTTCGCTCTGTTTTTCAGACGGTCTTCATCATTGATCTGCTGATCATCTTTTGAATGAAATAGGTCTTTCCAAGCATCCAGATCCTTCTGGAGCATAACCGCCGGTTGGTCTTTCTCCCCTAAAACGGATCCATCTAAGCGAACTCTGTTTTGTTCTACAAAAACAGTCAATCGGGTCTTTAACAATCTAATAAATGGTCTTAACTCTTCTATAGTATCTTTGAACACCTGGGCCATAGGATCTGTTTCCCCATCTAAGAACTCGAAACTTTTGACCAAAGAATAATAATTGTCAAATTTATCTATAAGCATGGCTCTTTCAAAGGCTTTTTCATGTAAGATAGTTCCTCTTGCCTCCATAAGATCCTGTAAGGCTTTGGCTTTTAGTTCTGCTTTTAAATCCCTTCTCTCCGTCTTTTTCTTTTCGTCTTTCTCGATCTTTGCATCCTCCTTCTTCTGCTCTTCTTCAAGCCACTTTAAGTCATATTGTTGATTAATCTTATTTATATGTTGATGAGCAGAATAGGTAAGAGAAGTCGCCTTGTCTGTTAACATCTTAGATCGATCAATGGCTGCATTTTTCTTTCTTGTTTTTTCTGAATATGCCTTGCCAAAAACCGTCTTCTTCTCAGACATTTTAGCAGTATCCTTCATGTCTACCACTTTTTCTCTGTAGTCTATTACGATTTGTTCTTTTTGCTCATTCAGTAATTCCTCGGCTTCCTCCTCTTCTTCTATATTTTCAAGTTCCTCAAAATCACCAAAAGCACCTACTCCTTTTTTTACCTCCACAAAATTATTATTTTGCTCTAGCTCTAGGTCTTCTTTACTCATCTCCAGAAAAGAATTCATAAAACTATCTTTATTCTTATTTTTTTCTTTAAAAGAAGTTCCAAATCCACCCATCTTATTTCATCTTCCTTTCCTATTCTCTATAAAATACTCCCACACACTCATTAGTCTTTTCTATATTTTCACCGGCAATTCTAAGATATAAATTTACCGCCTTTTCGTTGGTAAGTACCATTTCCACCTCAGTGTCCATAGGATATTGTTTGCTTAAATCTTCCATGGCTGCTACCAATAGGGGCAAGGCTCTTGTTGCTGAATGTTCCTTCACCTTGAAGTAATCTACACTGATTAGGCCTTCTTGTTCTTTTAGAAGCAACATGCCTGCCACCTTCATCTTGTTTATGATCACATAACTGAAAGGTTTCCTAGCGGCATAATCTTCCACATGTTCCCCTAATTTTTTGAACATCCACTGCTCACAGATAGCTTTTTCCAGCCCTTTTAATTCGCTGATCCTGGAATAATTCCCAAGTTTTTTTGCTAATCGAAAAGGTTTCAACCTATCCGATATGGTCTGCAGATTGCTTCGGCCAAGATCCATCTCCAGATGTTCTACATCAAATCCATTGTAGGTTAGAAAGGGCTGCAATGTGATCTGCTCACCATCATCTTCATAATTTACCACTAATTTGCTGCAAGCGGCTTCCTCCATCCGTCCAAACAGGTAATCCATAAGTTCACTTCCCAGTCCCAATCTACGATGCTCCGGGAAAATATAAATGCTTTGAAGTTTCCATACGGATTGATTTTCCTCCCAACACACAGCTCCTGCCACTTGATCCATAAATGTGACCCCTGCTCCGCAATAACGAGGATTTCCTATCATCAACTTTACAAATATTTCTTCCGGAATCGATCCTGCCCACTCTATTAAGTTTTCTTTATTTAATTCTACGATCTTCATTGGCTTTTCATCCTTCCTGCTCTTTTATACGAAACCCTTTCCCATAGTGGCTAATACTTTTTATTTTTTCAAAAAACAAGTGCTCTGCTGCTATGACAGGTAAAATACAGCACCTGATTGTCTTCGCTAATTTTCTTTATTAACTCCATTCCTTTTTCCAGCTTTTCTTCATCCAGATTGCTGAAAGGATCATCCAGAATCAGAAGCGAAGACTCCTCCGGATACATGGCTTTGGCCAAGGCCAGCCGGTAACACAATTCAATTAAATCTTTATAGCCCAAACTCATACTCTCTTCTGAGCGACTGGCCCCCTTTTCCTTAATAAGAACCTGTCTTTTGGCATCAATATCAATAGTAATATCCGAATCTTTGGCTAACTGTTTGAAATATTCTTTTAAAGCATTTTCTATAGGAGCCGCATATCTGGCATTTAATTGATTTTTTGCAGCTTCCAAATGGTCCATTGCTTTTTCAAGAATTTTTTTCTTCTCCAGACAAGCTTCTTTTTCTTCTTTTAAAACAAGGATTCTTTCCTCACATTCACAAATTTCATTATAGCTGTCATTTAGGTCATTTAACCGTTTATCACTGGTCATTCTCTGTTTTGTAAGAACCGTAATCTCCTCATTGATTTTCTTATGCTCTCCTGCCAGTTTCGTCAAGGAATCCTCTTCTATTTCTTCTGTAGCTACTAAAAGTTGCCTATAATCTTCGTGTTGTCTTTCAAAATCTTCCTTTTTGTCTTTGCTTTCTATATAGGAATTCCTGCGAACCTGATAGAGGGACAGATGTTCTTTCATTTCATCCAAGGACCGCTCAAAACCCGCAGAAAAGGAAAACTCATATACTTCAAAGAAGGAAGTAATCTTTTTCATAGACTCTTCGTATTCTTTCTTGGCCTGCTTATATTGATTTCTTGTATTTCTATAGGATTCTAAAGTTTTAAAATCCTGAAGGATTTGATTTAAATCTAAAAGTACGTTGGCTTCCTTATACTCAAAATGATACTTTTCCAGAAGAGCCTTCACCTGGGCTTCCATATAGGAAATCCGTCTTCCATCTGTCATATTGGCAGAGACCGCCTGATCTCTTCTCTCACTTAAGTTTCTGTAACTTTCATATTGACTCAAAATACTGCGAAGATTGTACTCCACTGTGTCCGGATCATAATTCATTTGATAGGTCAGGAAATAATCCTGAATCTTTTTTTCTATTTCTTCCAAGCGGCAACTAGGATCGTAAGCTGAGGCTGGATCTTCCTTCGAATTCCCCTTCAATACTCCCCTAAATGCCATTGCTATTCCAAGAATAAACAGGAAAACACCTAGAATCTTTACATGCGGTAGGGCAATGAACCAAGAAATTCCTACAGCTGCCGCAATGATTCCTAATAATAGGATATTTTTATTGCCTTTTGTATTTTCAGTTTTGGAGCTTTCATTTTTTCCGGCTTCCAGCTTACTTTTTATAGCTTCATGTTGTCTCCAAAGGCTAACCAAGGCCTGATTTTCCTTTGTATTTACAGGATGGTCCTTAAATCGTCCCTCCTCTTCCTGCAGCTGTTCCAGTTCTATTTTGGATAAACTTCTCTGCTGAATCCGATTTTTAATCTCTTCTCGTTCTTTGCACCAAAAATTTACAAGGCCTTGAATATTCTCCTTATCTTCCTCTCCAAAATCCATGCCTGCATATTGGTCTTCTAATTGCCCCAAGGCCTTAGAAGCATCCTCCCCGAGGGAGTAATCCTCCATCTTGGTATTTAGTGATTTTAGTTTTCTGGCTTCTTCCATTATAGCATTTAAATCCCCCTGGCTTGGAATCGCTCCCGGAAAATATTTTTTTTCTTGTAAATACTTTTCTTTGCTATCCTCATAAGATGCGAGAAGGGTTTCATATACTTTCTTGTTCCTTTGATAATCCTGTCTTTGGGCCACTTGCTCCATTTGTTCCTGTATGAAGCCTTCCTCTTTTTTCAGTTCCAAAATCTCTTGATTACAAGCTGTAATTTCAGATTCTGTATCTTTCATAGACCTCTCGATTCCTTGCTTTCCAAGAACTTTACTTTTCAGATCATCAAGTTCTGTTTTTAACTCTTTTAAGGCACCCCTTCTGTAGGTTCCGATCTCATCTTTTTGTTTTTCTAACAATTTGATAGCCTGATCGTGATCGTTCAGATCATCCGCTGCCTCTACCAAATTTCCAATCTTTGCGTCAATATCGGTAAAAGACGAATGACTGTATTCATTTTGAGAAATAAAGAGGGTTCTGGCAAAGGACTCTCCATTAATACCAAAAATTGTCTCTCCTATGCTTTCTGATTCAAAATCTTTAGATTCCAGCTTCGTAAGAGCATCTATTAATTCAAAGATGTCTTTCTTTTTGTCCTCTCCAAAGCTGCGGGTCATCTTATATTCTTTGCCCCCATGTTCAAAGCGGATAGATCCACCGTAAGTTCCCCCCTGCCAGGGCATATACTTTAAACGTTCTCTTTTTGCTCGCAGCTTGCCCTCATTTTCAAAGCCATAAAACATGACTTTAATAAAGGCACCCAGGGTTGTTTTCCCAAAGCCATTTTCTGCCTTTATTACATTAAGGCCATTTTCAAATTCATACTGATAATGGGACAAGATTCCAAAATTCTCAATTTGTAAATTTATTAATCGCATTTACACAAGCTCCTTTCCCATTAATGCATCCAAACCATATTTTATGACTTTTTCTTTTTCTTCTTCTGTTAAAGAAGGATCATTTTTTACAGACCGAACAAACTCTCCCTTCAGGGATTGGTCTTTTTCAAAACTGCTGTAATCAACTTTAATAGAGTACTTACTCTTAATCTTCAGCAAATAAAAGTCATCTTTAAAATGGGATTGTATTAGATCCTCATCTATGGTTACGTCTAGATCAATATCTCCTGTTAAGATAAATTCTCCAATGCTTCCTTCCGGGCAATTCAGATCTCGAAGAAAGGTCTCTAGCATTTTCATAACAGAAAGAGTGTCTTCTGCCCCGGAAATATCCAGAGTCTCATGATAAATCTTTCGCTTGGCATGGGGCACAAAGCTTCTGGTAAATGTATGATTTTCCTCATCAATATCAAGGACCACAAAACCATGATCTCCGGGCTCATCAAAACCTCTTCCCTCTAGGCATCCGCTA